>NZ_JAOBTQ010000001.1:4203712-4804242 GCF_033366695.1 Streptomyces sp. SCL15-4 | reverse complement strand
GTGTCCCGCCGTACCTGGGCGCGTATCAGCCCGTCCACGGTGAACAGGGTCAGCTGGGTGTGGTGGGTGACGCTGCCGCGCCGGCCGTGCCCGAAGGCCAGGTCGAGCAGCCCCTCGCCGCCGTACGCGGCCCGGATCTCCGCCAGCGGGAGCGGGTCGGCGGGCGCGCCGAGCGCGTCGCCCACCGCGACCCCGAGCAGGGTGCCGCGCACCCTGCTGCGGTAGTCCTGCTGTTCGGCACGGCCCCAGACGGCACCGGTCGTCACCCCCACCAGACCTCCCCTGGTACCGCCCGCCTGTACGACGCGCAGCACTGTAATCGACCGGGAACGGCCCGTTCAGTGGGACAAACCCGCCTTCACGGGTCGTTGTCCGGCGGGCCGGCCCCGTTCGCTCGGGCGATCCGTGGCGTTCACCGGTCCTCTGGCTCAATACCGCGCGGCACGGCCGGTGTTGGCCGGGAGAGAATCCAGCCATGACCACCACTCCCACCCGCCCCGACGGCCTCCGGCTCGCCGCCGGTGTGCTCACCGGCATACTCGCCCTCTACATCGCCCTGGTCGCGCTCGGGAACATCACCGACTTCGGCACCAATCAGAGTTACGTCCGGCACGTGCTGTCGATGGACACGACGTTCAAGGACGACAATCTGATGTGGCGGGCCGTGACGAGCACGGCCCTGGAGGACACCGCGTACGTGCTGATCATCGCGTGGGAGAGCGCGGCGGCCCTGCTGCTCGTCCGGGGGACGTGGCTGTGGGCGCGCGGCAGGGACGAGGCCGCGCGGCGCTGGTCCACCTACGGGCTGCTGATGCTGATGCTGCTGTTCGGCGGCGGGTTCATCGCCATCGGCGGGGAGTGGTTCGCCATGTGGCAGTCGAAGTCGTGGAACGGGCTGGAGGCGGCCACCCGGATCTTCCTGATCAGCGGGGTCGCGCTGATCGTCAACCAGCTTCCCGCCCGGCAGCCGCGGACGGAGACGGACGCTAGTTGACGACCGCGACCCGCGTGCCCTGGTCGCCGAAGGACCACAGCGCGGCCCCGTCCTCCTTGTGCAGGCGGATGCCGCCCAGCTTCTGGCCGTTCGCGGGCGGCGGGGAGGAGCCGTCGAGCGCGTTGGAGAAGGCGACGTTCACGCCGTCCGCCTTGGTGAAGTACATGACGTGCTCGATCTCCACGCCGTCCGAGCCCTTGAGGGACTGGGTGCGCAGGGTGACCGAGTAGCGGCCGGGCCGCGGGTCGACCGTGCCCGGCCACACCGGGAACGTGCGGATCGGCTTGCCGGTCGCGTCGACCAGCCACACCCGCTTCGCGCCGAGCGAGTAGACGATCCGGCGGCCGTCGCCGGAGTCGTCCGGCAGCACGGGCTCCCGCGGCGGGTGCGCCGACGCGGAGGCGTGCGGGGCCGCCGACGCCGACCGGCCGGGCCGGGCCGTGGCGGCGGCCTTGGGATGCGGCCCGGCGTCCGCCTGTACGGCGAGGGCGACGACGACCGCGGTCGCCCCCGCCGTCAGACCGGTGACCCAGGCCCACGAGGGCAGTCGGGCAGCCACGGGACGCATCTCCTCCGCTACGGGTCCCCGTCCAGCATCGGGGGTCGGATCATCGTACTCAGTCCAGGACCGGCAGCAGGTCCGGCAGGTGGCCGTCCGACGCCTCGGCGACCCGCCGCCGCTCCTCGGGGACCTCGCCGTAGAGGGTGGTGCGCGGCCTGGCCGGGCGGCCGGCCGCCTCCGCCACCGCGATCAGGTCGCGGATCGACTTGTACGAGCCGTAGGAGGAGCCCGCCATGCGGGAGATCGTCTCCTCCATCAGGGTGCCGCCGAGGTCGTTCGCGCCGGAGCGGAGCATCTCCGCCGCCCCTTCCGCGCCCAGTTTCACCCAACTTGTCTGGATGTTCGGGATCCAGGGGTGCAGCAGGAGCCGGGCCATCGCCGTCACCGCCCGGTTGTCCCGCCGGGTCGGGCCCGGGCGGGCGATCCCCGCCAGGTACACCGGCGCGTTGGTGTGGATGAACGGCAGGGTCACGAACTCGGTGAAACCGCCCGTCTCCCGCTGGATGCCGGCCAGCGTGCGCAGATGGCCGAGCCAGTGCCGGGGCTGGTCCACATGGCCGTACATCATCGTGGACGAGGAGCGGATGCCCAGCTCGTGCGCGGTCCGGATCACCTCGATCCAGGTGGCCGCGGGCAGCTTGCCCTTGGTGAGCACCCAGCGGACCTCGTCGTCCAGGATCTCCGCCGCCGTCCCCGGGACGGAGTCCAGGCCGGCCTCCTTGGCGGCGGTCAGCCACTCGCGGATCGACAGGCCGGTGCGGGTCGCGCCGTTGACCACCTCCATCGGCGAGAAGGCGTGCACATGCATGCCCGGGACGCGCTTCTTCACCGCCTCGGCGATGTCGAAGTACGCCGTCCCGGGCAGGTCGGGATGGATGCCGCCCTGCATGCACACCTCGACCGCGCCGACCTCCCACGCCTGCTGGGCGCGGTCCGCCACCTGCTCCAGCGACAGCGTGTAGGCGTCGGCGTCGGTGCGGCGCTGGGCGAAGGCGCAGAACCGGCAGCCGGTGTAGCACACGTTGGTGAAGTTGATGTTGCGGGTGACGATGTAGGTGACGTCGTCGCCGACCGCCGACCTGCGCACGTCGTCGGCCACCCGGCACAGCGCGTCCAGCGCCGGGCCGTCCGCGTGCAGCAGGGCCAGGGCCTCGGCGTCGGTCAGCCGGGTCGGGTCGTCGGCGGCCGTGCGCAGCGCCTCGCGCACGTCGGTGTCGATGCGCTCCGGCGCCATCCCGGGGGCCGCCGCCTCGCGCAGCGCCTCCCAGTCTCCGTAGACCTCGTCGAAGTCGGCGCGCCGGTCGCCGGTGCGGCCCTCGGTGTCGACGGCCGTGTGCAGGTCGGTGCGGCCGGTGGCGGTGAACACCTCCTCCGGCTCCTGCCAGGGCCGCCCCTCGACGACCGCGTCCGGCAGGGCGAGGCCCGTCTGCGGGTCGGCGAGGGCGGACACGTGCGGGCGCAGCCGCGGGTCCAGCCACGGCTCGCCACGGCGGACGAACTCCGGGTAGACGCACAGGCGTTCGCGCAGCTCGAAGCCGGCCGCCCGGGACCGCTCGGTCAGCTCCTCGATCTGCGGCCAGGGGCGCTCGGGGTTGACGTGGTCGATGGTCAGCGGGGAGACGCCGCCCCAGTCGTCGATGCCGGCGCCGATCAGCCGCTCGTACTCGGCGTCGACCAGGTTCGGCGGGGCCTGGAGGCAGGCGCTCGGGCCCATGATGTGCCGGGCGACGGCCACCGTGGCGACCAGGTCGTCCAGTTCGGCGTCCGGCATGCCGCGCATCGCCGTGTCCGGCTTGGCGCGGAAGTTCTGGATGATCAGCTCCTGGATGCCGTGGTAGGCGCGGGCGACCTTCCGCAGCGCGAACAGCGACTGGGCGCGCTCCTCGTACGTCTCGCCGATGCCGATCAGCAGGCCGGAAGTGAACGGCACGGAGGACCGGCCGGCGTCCTCCAGGACCCGCAGCCGCACGGCCGGCTCCTTGTCCGGGGAGCCGTGGTGCGGACCGCCGGGCTCGGACCACAGCCGGGTGGCGGTCGTCTCCAGCATCATGCCCATGCTCGGCGCGACCGGCTTCAGCCGCTGGAAGTCCGTCCACGTCATGACGCCCGGGTTGAGGTGGGGCAGCAGGCCGGTCTCCTCCAGGATGCGGATGGAGACGGCGCGGACGTAGGCGATGGTGTCGTCGTAGCCGTGCGCGTCGAGCCACTCGCGCGCCTCGGGCCAACGGTCCTCCGGCTTGTCGCCGAGGGTGATCAGGGCTTCCTTGCAGCCGAGGGCGGCGCCCTTGCGGGCGATGTCCAGCACCTCGTCGGGAGACATGAACATGCCGTGGCCGGCGCGGCGCAGCTTGCCGGGGACGGTGGCGAAGGTGCAGTAGTGGCACTTGTCCCGGCACAGCCGCGTCAACGGGATGAAGACGCTCTTGGAGTAGGTGATGACGCCGGGCCGGCCCGCCGCCTCCAGACCCGCGTCCCGCACCCGGGCGGCGGAGGCGGCGAGATCCGTCAGGTCCGCACCGCGCGCCTGGAGGAGTACCGCCGCCTCGGCCACGTCGAGGGCGACGCCGTCCCGGGCACGTTTGAGGGCGCGACGCAGCGAGTTCTCGGTGGGGCCGGTTCCGGAGGTCGCGGAAGTCGTCATTCCTCGAGCATACGGTCGCGGTGATCAACGCCGAGGCGGGCGGGGCGCCTGACGGGGCGGGTCGCCCGTCGTGGATGTGTGCGAGGAGTTTGTGGCCGGTCGCACCGTTCTTCGCGCCCCGGGAGGCGGCCTACGTTGGTGGGGTGACGACCTTGCGCGGCACCTTCGCACCCGGCTCCCCCGACTTCGCCTACCTGCCTTTCGAAGTCCCGCCGGGAACCGGCGAGTTGAGAGTCTCCTACACCTACGGCAAACCGGCCGTGCCGCCCGGCACCCCCGGCAACGCCCTCGACATCGGCCTGTTCGACCCGCGCGGCACCGAGGTCGGCGGACGGGGGTTCAGGGGCTGGTCGGGCGGGGCGCGCAGCGAGTTCTTCGTACGGGCCGACGCGGCGACCCCCGGCTATCTCCCGGGCCCGCTCACCCCCGGCACCTGGCACATCGTCCTCGGCCCCTACACCGTGGCCCCGCAGGGGATGGCCTACGAGGTGACCGTCACGACGGCACCGGGGACGGCCGGCAGCACGCCCGAGCCGGTGTATCCGCCCGGCCGGGCCCGGGGACGGGGCCGGGACTGGTACCGGGGCGACTGCCACCTGCACTCCTGGCACTCCGACGGCCGCCGCACCCCCGCCGAGATCGCGGCGCTGGCCCGCGCCGCCGGGCTGGACTTCCTCAACAGCTCCGACCACAACACCAACGCCTCGCATCCCCACTGGGCCGACGCGGCCGGCGACGACCTGCTGGTGCTGCTCGGCGAGGAGGTCACCACCCGCAACGGGCACGTGCTGGCGCTCGGCACCGACCCGGGCACCTTCGTGGACTGGCGCTACCGGGCCCGCGACGGCCGCTGGGCGCACTTCGCGCGGGCGATCCGGCGCTCGGGCGGCCTGGTCGTACCGGCCCATCCGCACGGCGACTGCGTGGGCTGCTCCTGGCGGTTCGGGTTCGCGGAGGCGGACGCCGTGGAGGTGTGGAACGGGACGTGGACGCCGGACGACGAGATGGCGCTGGCGGGCTGGGACGCGCGGCTGGTGGCGGCGGCGCGGGGCGAGCGGTCGTGGCTGCCGGCCATGGGCAACAGCGACGCCCACCGCGATCCGGACGTGGTCGGGCATCCCCAGACGGTCGTCCTCGCCGAGGACCTGACCCGGGAGGCGATCCAGGAGGGGCTGCGGGCCGGACGGTCCTACGTGGCCGAGTCCGGCCATGTCGCGCTGGCCTTCTCCGTCACCGCCGAGGGCGGCGGGCGGGCGGGGATCGGGGAGCGGCTGGCGGTGGCTCCCGAGGTCCCGGTGACCGTACGGCTGGAGGTGTCCGGGGCGCCGCGCTGCGCGGTGCGGTTCCTCACCGACCAGGGTTTGGTGTTCACCGGCGAGCCGCTGCCGGTGTCCGGCACGGGTGCCGTGCAGTGGCACACCTCCGCCGCCCGCGCGGCCTACGTCCGGGCCGAGGTACGGCACGAGACGGCACTGGGACCGGTGCCGGGCGCGATGGCCGCGTTCACCAATCCGGTCTTCCTCGGACCGGCCCGCGACGGGCGGCCCGGCGCGGCACGATGATCCCCACCACCACCGGCCGGCAGGCGGCACGGCCCGCGGGCCCCGGTTCCGGGCCGGGTCAGCGGACGGTGACCGTGAAGACGTGGAAGCCGGCGCCGGCGGCGTGGGAGTGCGGGTCGGCGGTCAGCGTGGGGTACGGGGACGGGGAGTCCGAGGCGCCTGGGCCGGGGCCGAGGGCGGAGCGGTCGCCGGGGCCGGGGCCGGTGCACGTGTACAGCGGGCAGTGCAGCAGCCGCACCGTCGTACGGCGCGGCCCTTCGCCCGCGCGGTGAAGCCGAAGGAGCGGGTGGAGCCGGTGCTGCCGTCGGCCCGGCTGCCGTCACCGGTCGCGTGCTCGCCCCGGTACGTCGGCACCGCCTTGTCCGGCCGCGGCTCCGCGACGTACCAGTGCCCGCCGAGGGCGGGGGCCGACGGGACGGTGAGGGAGAAGCGGTCGCCCGGTGCGGCGGTGACGTCGCGCTGCCCGAAGCCGTACTCGGTGCCGCCGGCGGTCGTCGGACCGGGCGCGCCGGTGGTGGTGCCGTCCCCGCCGCAGCCGGTGACGGCGAGCAGGAGGAGGAGCGCGGCCGGGGCGAGCGGCAAGGTGCGGGGCGTCATGGCCGGTCTCCCGGTCCTGGAGCGGGTGCGCCGCGCGGGCGTCGGGGAGCCGGCCGTGCGGCCACCGGCAAGAGGCACCCGGCAGGCTCCCGCGCCGCGGCGGGCGCCTGGCCGCGGGAGGCCGACACGCGCGTGACGGGGGCGCGGCGGGTCGTGCCGGCCGTGGGGCGCGCGGTGCCGGCGGTGCGGGTGTGACCTCCGGGCGCTTCACCGCAGCGTCAATCCGACGAACCGCCGGCTACACGAACGGGCTCCCGTGGAGGCTCCAAGGGCGTGTGAGGACCCTGTGGAGCGCGTGAGGGCCTTGTGTCGCGGGGCCGCCGCCTTGTGATCGGCGTCTCGCACGGCTGACGCAACCGCCCGGAACAAGGCAAACTGACGGGGTTGTTCGTGACGCCGAGGGGGACGAACGCATGGACGGTGGGCCGCGAGTACCCGAGCAGCGGCGCGCCGGCTCCGCGGCCACCGCGGAGACCGGCACGCTGCGCTTCGGCGTGCTCGGTCCGGTGCGGGCCTGGCGCGGCGAGGAGGCGCTCGGCACGGGCTCCCCGCAGCAGCGCGCCCTGCTGGCCGCACTGCTGCTGCGGGAGGGCCGTACGGCCACGGCGGCCGAGCTGATCGACGCGCTGTGGGGGTCCGAGCCGCCGCCCCAGGCGCTGGCGGCGGTGCGCACGTACGCGTCCCGGCTGCGCAAGATCCTCGACCCCGGGGTCCTGGTCAGCGAGTCCGGCGGGTACGCCGTGCGCGGGCTGCGCGAGGGCGCGCTGGACGTGTCGGTGGCGCAGGACCTGGCGGCGGAGGCGGAGAAGGCGCGGGGCGCCGGTGATCTGGGCCGGGCCCGCAGGCTGCTGAACCAGGTGCTGGCGCTGTGGGACGGCGAACCGCTGGCCGGAGTGCCCGGCCCGTACGCCGAGGCGCAGCGGGCCCGCCTGGAGGAGTGGCGGCTCGGCCTGCTGGAAGCCCGCCTGGACCTGGACCTGGAGCAGGGCTGCCACGCCGAGGCGGTCTCGGAACTGACCGCCCTGACGGCGGCCCACCCCCTGCGCGAACGCCTGCGCGAACTCCTCATGCTCGCGCTGTACCGCAGCGGGCGGCAGGCGGAGGCCCTGGCGGTCTACGCGGACACGCGCCGCCTGCTCGCCGAGGAGCTGGGCGTCGACCCGCGGCCCGGCCTCAGCGACCTCCAGCAGCGCATCCTGCGGGCCGACCCGGCGCTGGCGGAGCCCTCGGCGCCGGTGGCCGAACCGGCGGCGGCGGCCGTCCGCCCGGCCCAGCTGCCCGCGACGGTGCCCGACTTCACGGGCCGGGCGTCCTTCGTCGACGAACTGAGCGAGGTGCTGTCCTCCGCGTCCGAGGCGGAGGGCCGGGTGATGGCGGTGTCCGCGCTGGCCGGCATCGGCGGGGTCGGCAAGACGACGCTGGCGGTGCACGTGGCCCACAGCGCGCGGACCGCCTTCCCCGACGGGCAGCTCTACGTCGACCTCCAGGGCGCGGGCCCGCGCCCGGCGGAGCCGGAGACGGTGCTCGGCTCCTTCCTGCGGGCGCTGGGCACGGCGGACTCGGCGATCCCGGACTCCCTGGAGGAGCGGTCGGCCCTCTACCGCTCCGTCCTGGACGGCCGCCGGGTCCTGGTCCTGCTGGACAACGCCAAGGACGCGGCGCAGGTACGGCCGCTGCTGCCCGGCACCGAGGGCTGCGCGGCCCTGGTGACCTCCCGGGTCCGCATGCTGGATCTCGCGGGCGCCCATCTGGTCGACCTCGACGTGATGTCCCCCGACGAGGCCCTGTGCCTCTTCACCAAGATCGTGGGCGAGGAGCGGGTGGCGGCGGAGCGCAAGGCCGCGCTCGACGTCGTGGCGGCCTGCGGCTTCCTTCCCCTGGCCATCCGCATCGCCGCGTCCCGCCTGGCGGCCCGCCGCACCTGGACGGTGTCGGTGCTGGCGGCCAAGCTCGCCGACGAACGCCGCCGGCTGGACGAACTCCAGGCGGGCGACCTCGCGGTCAAGGCCACGTTCGAACTCGGCTACGGCCAGCTGGAGCCCGCCCAGGCCCGCGCCTTCCGCCTCCTCGGCCTGGCCGACGGCCCCGACATCTCCCTGGCCGCGGCGGCGGCGGTCCTGGACCTTCCCGCGGAGGACACCGAAGAACTCCTCGAGTCCCTGGTGGACACCTCCCTCCTCGAATCCGCGGCCCCCAACCGCTACCGCTTCCACGACCTGGTCCGCCTCTACGCCCGGTCCTGCGCCGAACGCGACGAGGACCCGCCGAGCGAACGGGAGGCGGCGATGTCGCGGTTGCTGGACTTCTATCTGGCGACGGCATCCCGGGTGTACGCCATCGAGCGCCCGGGCGACCGGACGGTGGATCACCTGGAGCGGACCGAACGCGCCGGCCAGGAGTTCGTGGACGACACCAAGGCCCTGGACTGGCTGCACACCGAGGCGGCCAGCATCCTCGCCTGTGTCCAGCAGTCACTCGCCGCGCCCACCTTGCGCAAGGCGGTCGACCTGCTCCTCGCGTCCAAGGACCTGGCCGAGTCCGGGGCGAGCGCGCTGCGCTACGGCGCGGCGACCCAGGCCGCACGTGACGCCGCGGCGGCGCTGGGAGACGCCTACGCCGAGGGCAGGGCCCGCACGACGCTCGCCCAGGTGCTCAGTCACGCCGGTCGTTTCGAGGAGGCGGGCACGGAGACGGCGAAGGCCATCGAGCTCGGCCGCAGCACGGGCGACCCGTGGACCTCGGGCAACGCCCACAACGAGCAGGGCATCATCGCCAACTGCCTCAACCAGCGGGCCGTGAGCGAGATCCACCTGCTGGAGGCGATCAAGGCGTTCAGGGCCGACGGCAATCGGCCGGGAGAGGCCAGCGCCCTGTGCAACCTCTCCCGCGTCCTGGTTTCCCTTGGACGCGTTTCGCCTGCCATCGACCTGGTCCGCAAAGGCATCGCCATATACGACGAGTTGGGGCTCACGTTCCGTCTCGCCAACGCGCGCTACGCGCTGGGCATCGCCCTCGGGCACGGCGGCCGCCACGACGAGGCCCTCGACGAACTCAGCGCGGCGCTGACGACGTTCACGGTCAACAGGCAGCGACTCTGGGAGGGCACCACGCACTTCCGCATCGCCCAGGTGCACCTGTCCGCGGGGCGTCCGGCCCAGGCCGCGCAGCATGCCGAGCAGGCGCTGACGACCGGCTGCATCGGCGGCGAGTGGATGCGGGCCCATATCCTGACGCTGCTCGGCCATTCGCTGCGGAGCCTCGGACAGACCGACCGGGCCAAGGCCTGCTGGCGCGAGGCCCTTGCCATCTACGAGTGCTCCGGCTCGCCCGAAGCGGACGAGCTGCGCCGTCTGCTTCCCTCGGTCGCCCTGCTCTGAGCAGCCGCCGCCGCGTTCATCGAACGTTTATGGGTGACTGCCATCCTCAAACCATCGATCCGTCGATCCGGGGGGAGCGGGCGGATCGCAACAGGGCGCCCGTATAAGGTGAGCGCCCCGGAACGCCCGTTCGACAACCGCGGGGGAGTTGCCGGGCGGGCGTTCCCCATCAGCTGTGCCACAGGGGAGTTTCCATGAGCGACATCGAAGAGCCCAAGAACACCGACGAGATCACCACGCTGGACAGCCACATGCCGGCCCCGCCGAAGGACGGCACCATCACCACGCTCGACAGCCACATGCCGGCCCCGCCGAAGGATGGCACGATCACCACGCTCGACAGCCACATGCCGGCCCCGCCGGCCCTGGACCTGAACGGCAAGTAAGGCCCCAGCGCTTTCATTCCGACGGGGATCGGCCGCGGCGGCACGGAGGGGGAGTCGTCGCGGCCGGGGCGTGTCCGGGAGTGGGTACGGGGAAGCCCTGCTCCCGGACACGCCGCACCGCACCGGCTGGACTCCGCCGGTCCCGGCCGGCTGCGGATCGGCGCCCGGGTGCGGGCCGTCTTCTCCGGCGGGCTGCCGCGGCGGGCACTCGCGTGAACGCCGTCCGCCTCGACGCGGACGAGAACACCAAGGCCGCCGTCCTCATCTGGAGCGGCCCGGCCGGCTCGACGCGATCGGCCTGGAGACGACCGCGCGACCCCGCCACAGGCCATCCCGCACACGGCGGCCACCACCGGTTTCCACAGGCCGTTCGTTTTCGGCCCGGCGTCCACCAGCAGCGGATCGTCCCGCGGGTACGGCCACGGGTGACGCGGTACGACGGCGTCCCGGCCGGTCCCCGTACAGAAGGCCGACCTTTCAACTGCCGGGCGAGAGCGACTTCGTCGTCGCCGCCCCGACGGCCGTCCTCTTCGACCCGCACACCACCTCCGGCATGGTCGGCGCGCCGCTACGAGTCGGCGCCGTGGACGCCGTACGGAGAGGCCGCGCGGATGATGCTCATGGGCCCGCCGAGCGAATCTCCGCCCGGCGGGCCCATGAGATCGGCTCTGTCTGCGATGTGACCGGCGCGGCCGGCGGCGGGAGTTCCCTGTGTGCCGGCCGGCGTCCGCGTGTCACGTGGTCCGCGCCGTGCCCGTGCCCTTCTCCGCGTCCAGCGCGTACACGCACCGGTCCTTGCTGCACGCGTACACCACACCGTCCCTGACCACCGGCGAGCCGGTGATCTCGCCGCCGGTCGCGAGCTTCCAGCGCAGCCGGCCGTCGTCGGCCTTCAGGGTGTACAGGAGGTGGTCGGTGGAGCCGAAGTGGATGCGGCCCTCGGCCACGGCGGGCGCGCCCACGACATCGCCGCCCGCCTGGAAGCGCCACTTCGGGGTGCCGGTGACCGCGTCCAGGGTGTACAGGCCCTTGCCGCTGCCGACGTGCACATGCCCGGCGGCGACCAGCACCGGTTCGACGGAGGAGCGGGCCTCGGTGGCGATGCGCCAGCGGTCGCGGCCGTCGGCGGCGTCGAGGGCGTAGACCGTGCCGAGGTAGTCGGCGAGGTAGACCCCGCCGCCGGTGACGGCCGGGCCGGGGGCGAAGGCCGGCGGGCACAGGAAGACCGCCGGGGCCTCGAAGTGCCAGCGGACCCGGCCGCTCACCGCCTCGACGGCGAGGACGCGGGTGCCGGCCGAGATGTAGACGTACCCGTCGGGCGCCGGGGTCAGGCGCACCGGGACCCCGCCGCAGGAGGCCGCGTCGCCGATGGGATACGACCAGCGTTCCTCGCCGGTACGGGCGTGCAGCGCGCGCAGCCGTGCGTCCTGCCAGACGTAGACGGTGCCCTCGTGCACGACGGGGCCCGCCTCCGGGGACTCGAAGTCGGTCTGGCAGCCGGTGATCTCCCACAGCTTCTGCCCGCTCGACGCCTCCCACGCCTGGACGCCGCCGCCGCGGGTGCCGGTGACGACCGTGCCCCGGTCGGCCTTGAGGGAGTAGACCCAGGCGTCCGTGGACAGCCGCCACAGATCGGTTCCCTCGCGGGCGTCCAGGGCGTACAGGGTGGGGCCGTCGGAGGCGTGGATGCGGCCGTCCGCCACCGCCATGGACCAGGCGACGTCCCGGGTCTTGAAGCGGCGCCGGCCGGTGGCCACGTCCAGGGCGTGCACCTCGAAGGAGGTGACGTAGACCAGGTCGCCGGCCACGGCCGGAGTGCCCCACACGTCGTTCGACATGCGGAACCGCCAGGGCCGCCAGCCGCTCGCCGGCTCCGGGGGCACCGGCGGGACGGGCGGTACGGCGGGGTCGGCGACGGCCACACCGGGGCGGGGCCGGGACCAGGCGGCCACCAGGCCGGCCTCGGGCGGCGGCGCCTTGACGGCGGCGGCGCGGGCGTCGGCGACCCGGGGGCCGGGGCCGATGGGCACCGGGGCGCCGGCCAGCCGGACCGGACCGGTGTCCGGGGCGCCGACCGGCACGGGCACGGGAACCGAGGGCGCCGCCGGCAGCGGTACGGGGCCCGGCATGGACACGGGCGCCGAGGGCGGGACGGGGACCGGCGGGTCGTACGGCGGGGGCGGGGGCACGGTCTGCCGGACGGCGCCGCGCGAGCCGCCGGCCGGGGCCGGGGCGGGCTGGGTGGCGAGGCGCCCGCCGCGGCGGGTCTCGATCAGGGCGACGGCCTTCTCCGGCAGCCACGCGGAGGCGGTGCCGCTGTCGTCGGAACCGGAGCCGAACAGGTGCGGGGCGAGCTGGGCCTGGAGGTCGGCCGGGGTGGGCCGGGCGGTGGCCTCCATCTGCATGCACGCCTCGATGAGCGGGCGCAGTTCGTCCGGCAGACCGGTGAGGTCCGGGCCCTCGCGCAGCAGCATGAAGACGGTCTCGACCGGGTTGGCGCCGTGGAAGGGCGGATGGCCGGTGGCCGCGAAGACGAGGGTGGAGCCGAGGGAGAAGACATCGCTGGCGCCGGTGACGCTGCGGGAGTCCTTGGCCTGCTCCGGGGACATGTAGGCGGGGGTGCCGACGGCGACGTTCGTCATGGTCAGCCGGGTGTTGGAGACCCCGGAGGCGATACCGAAGTCGATCACCCGGGGGCCGTCCTCGACCACGAGCACATTGGAGGGCTTCAGGTCGCGGTGGACCAGCCCGGCGCCGTGGATGGACTGGAGGGCCTCGGCCACGCCCGCCGCGAGCCAGCGCACGGCCTGTGCCGGCAGCGGCCCGCACTCGTTCACTATCTCTTCCAGCGAGGGCGCGGGGACATAGGCGGTGGCCAGCCAGGGCACGGCGGCGCGCGGGTCGGCGTCGACCACGGCCGCGGTGTAGAAACCGGAGACCGCGCGGGCCGCCTCCACCTCACGGGTGAAGCGGACCCGGAAGAGCTGGTCCTCGGCCAGTTCGGTGCGCACCGTCTTGATCGCCACGCGCCGGCCGGACGCCGAGCGCGCGAGATAGACCAGCCCCATGCCGCCGGCCCCCAGCCGGCCCAGCACCTCGAACGGCCCGATCCGCCGCGGATCGTGCTGCGTCAGCTGATCCACCACTTGCCTGCCACCTCCCCGTACGAGCCGCGCCACCCACATATGTACGCGACCGAAGTGCAGCGTCTCACCACCGCACCGCCATGGCGGCACGCACCCCGATTCTTCCTGGCCGGGCGGCCGGTTGCGAACCCGGTGACAGTCGGGGTGTCTCACATTAATTCATCCCAAAAGCGGATGGATCATCGCTGGAGCAGCGCGAAGGACGCTCCCTGATTGTCGGTGACGACGGCCACCCGGCCGTACGACGTCTCGAAGGGCGGCGCCTGCACCCGGCCGCCGAGCCGCCGGACCGTGCCGAGGGCGTCGTCCAGGACGGTGACCCGGAAGTGGGCGACGAAGTGCGGTGGCATCTCGGCCGGGAACACCTCGGTCACCTCCGCGCGGCCGAAGTCGGGCGCGGCGCCGGGGCCGAACAGGGCGTCGTGGAAGAGGTCGCCGTAGAAGGTGTTGGCGGAGGCGGTGTCCCGGGTGTACAGCTCGGCCCAGACGAAGGTGCCCGGCGCGCGCCGCCGCCCGAAGCCGCGGTGGCCGCCGGGCTGCCAGAGGCCGAACACCGCGCCCTCGGGATCGGCGGCCAGGGCGGCGGTGCCGAGGCCGCCGGCCGGGTACGGGTCGGTGATCATCCGCCCGCCGGCCGCCGTGATCCGCCGGGCGAGGGCCGCGGCGTCCGGGGTGGCGAAGGAGACCGTCCAGACGGTGGGCATGCGGCCGTCCGTCTTGGGGGCCAACGCCGCGACCCGGTCCTCGCCCAGCAGGGCCCACACCGAGGAGCCGTACGCCTCCTGGAAGGTCCATCCGAAAAGCTCACCGTAGAACCGCTTGCCCGCCTCGACGTCGGGCAGCTGGGCGTCGACCCAGCAGGGGACGCCCTCCCCGTATGTCTCTTCGTTCGCGGATGCCCTGTTTTCGGCCATGCCGCAAAAGTAACCGGGCGACGCGCACCGCGCAGACCAGGCACACCATCGCCGATCCCCCCTCGCACCCCATTTGCAGTCGGCCGAATCGCGCTCCCATCACCCCTCGGTAAGCTGACGACATGACAGGACAAGTGCGTACCGTCGACGGCCGCGTGGCCGGCCGGCGTGGGCAGGCGACCCGGCAGAAGCTGCTCGACTGCCTCAGCGAGATGCTCAGCTCCTCCCCCTACCGGGACGTCAAGGTCATCGATGTCGCGCGGAAGGCGGGAACGTCGCCCGCGACCTTCTACCAGTACTTCCCCGACGTCGAAGGCGCCGTCCTGGAGATCGCCGAGCGGATGGCCGCCGAGGGCGCGGGACTGACCGAGCTGGTCGAAGGGCGCACCTGGACCGGCAAGTCGGGCTGGCAGACCGCACAGGAACTCGTGGACGGATTCCTGGACTTCTGGCGCCGCAACGACGCGATCCTGCGGGTGGTGGACCTCGGTGCGGCCGAGGGGGACAAACGGTTCTACAAGATCCGCATGAAGATCCTGAACTCGGTCAACAACTCCCTCGCGGACTCCATCGCGGAGCTTCAGGCCAAGGGCCGGGTGGACAAGGACGTGAACCCGGCGGCGGTGGCCGGTGCGCTGGTCGCGATGCTCGCGGCGGTGGCGGCCCACCAGAAGGGCTTCACCTCCTGGGGTGTGAAGCAGGCCGAACTGAAGCCGAACCTGGCGCTGTTGATGCACCTGGGAGTGACCGGCAAGAAGCCGTCCAGGTAGGCGGCCGCACTTTTGCGTAGACCCAAGTCCTGTCACGCGGGCGGTGGTTCGGTTACCGGGCCACCGCCCGCCGGTCTACGCGGGCAGCGGCCGGTCCCGCACCACGTGCTTCATCACCAGCGTCGAGGTGAGCCGCTGCACGCCCGGCAGGGTCGCCAGCCGCTCGTCGTACAGCCGCTGGAAGGCGGCCAGGTCGGCGGTGGCCACCCGGAGCAGATAGTCCGGCTCGCCGAACAGCCGCTGGGCGTCCAGCACATGCTCCAGTTCACCGACCGCCCGCTCGAACTCGGCGACCGTGTCCCGGTCCTCCTGGCGCATGGAGACGAAGACCAGCGCCTCGAAGTTCAGTCCGAGCGAGCCCGGGTCCACCACCGCGCGGTAGCCCCGGATGGCGCCGGACCGCTCCAGCTCGCGCAGCCGCCGGTGGCACGGCGAGACGCTGAGCCGCACCCGGGCGGCCAGCTCGGTCACGGTCAGCCGCCCGTCCTGCTGAAGCTCGGCAAGGATTTTCCGGTCCACGTCGTCCATGAAGAAGATATTTGCGCAGAAGTCGCGATCATGAGCAAACTTCGGGAACACTTTCGGGTAATTCGCGCCTAATGTGCCCTGCATGGACTCGGGACTGCTCTTCTCCTTCCTCGCCGTGGACCTGCTGCTGGTGTGCGTACCGGGCGCCGACTGGGCGTACGTCATCACGACCGCCCTGCGCGGCGGCCGGACACCGCGCGCGGTGGCGGGCCTGGTCTGCGGCTACGCCCTGCACACCGCCCTGGCGACGGCGGGCCTGGCGGTCCTCGTGGCAGGCTCCCCGGGCCTGCTGACGGCCGTGACGGTGGCGGGCGCGGGATACCTGCTGTGGCTGGGCTGGGGGGTGCTGCGCCGGCCGGCGGTGCCGGGCGCGACGGGTCCGGCTTCCTCGGGGACGGATGCCGCGGCGGCCGGCGGCCGGCCCTTCCTGCGCGGTGCGACGATCAGCGGCCTGAACCCCAAGGGCCTGCTCCTCTACCTCTCCGTGCTCCCCCAGTTCCTCACCCTGCGCGGCGCGCACCTGCCCGTCCCCGCGCAGACGGCGGTCCTCGGCCTGCTCCACATGGCGTGCTGCGCGGCCGTCTACCTCACCGTCGGCACCCTCGCCCGCGTCCTGCTCGCGGCCCGCCCGGCGGCGGCCCGCGCGGTGACCCGGACCTCGGGCGCGGCGATGCTCGGCATCGGAGCGTTCCTCCTGGTGGAACGCCTGGCCACGCTCTAGGGTTCCCGCGCTCCGGCGGCCGCGTCCGGCGGGGGCACGGGCGCGGCCGGCACGGCGGTGTCCGGACGGGCCGCCGGGTCGCGGCGGGAGTGAGTGCGGCCTCAGCGGTGATACTCGCCCCATGGCACAGGACGATCTTCACGAACTGCTTCGCTCGCTGCGGGTCTGGGACCCCGAGGTCACCCGGCTGCCGCCCTTCGACCCGGACACCGCCCCGCCCACCCCGCTCGCCCTGTTCACGAGCTGGTTCGCCGAGGCGGTGGCGGCGGGACAGCCGGAGCCGCACACCATGTCGCTGGCGACCGCCGACGAGGAGGGCCTGCCGGACGTGCGGATCGTGATGCTGCACGGCGCCGACGCGGACGGCTGGTCCTTCGCCACGCACGCCACGAGCGCGAAGGGCCGCGCGCTGGCCGCCCGGCCGGAGGCGGCCCTCGCCTTCTACTGGCCGGTGCTCGGCCGCCAGGTGCGGCTGCGCGGGCCGGTCGTCCCCGCGCCGGCCGAGGAGAGCCAGGCCGACCTGCACGCGCGGTCCACCGGTGCGCTGGCCGCCGCACTGACCGGCCGGCAGAGCGAGGAGCTGGACTCCCTGGCGGAGCTGCGGCGGGCCTCGGAGGCGGCCTGGGAGCGGGCCCGGGAGAACCCGGCGGAGCCGTCGCCGACCTGGACGCTGTACCGGCTGCGCCCGCGGACGGTGGAGTTCTTCCAGGGCGACCCGGAGCGGCGGCACGTGCGCCTGGAGTACCGCAGCACCGGATTCGGCTGGAGCAAGGCGCTGCTGTGGCCGTGAGAAGTCTTCGTCCGCCGGCCGTCACACTCGGGTCCCGCCGTCCGTCGGTGCAGTGAAAGTGACGGAACAACCCGAGGAGACGGCGATGGAGAAGCGTTCGATCACGGCCGAGGTCCCGATGGTGCCGCGCATGACCGAGGACCCCGCGCGGCTCGTGCCCGAACTGGCGGACGTGTCGGCGGCGTTGTGGCGGGTGACCGGCAACGGTTCGGTGCCGCGCGCCACCATCGGCCTGGTCCAGCTGCGGGCCGGCCAGATCGTCGGCAGCACCTATCTGACCGTGCTGCACAGCGGTTTCCTGCGCACGGCCGGGGAGTCGGAGGAGCGGATCGCGTCGGTGGCGTCCTGGTGGGACTCTCCGTACTTCTCCGCCGCCGAGCGGGCCGCGCTGGCCCTGGTGGAGGCGGTGCTCCGGCCGGCCGCGTCCGGTGAGCGGGTCTGCGACGAGCTGTACGCGCGGGTGGCCGAGCACTATGAGGGCAAGGCCCTGGCCACGCTGATGTTCGTGATCGGCCAGGTCAATTTCTTCATCCCGGTCGCGCTCGTCGCCAAGCCGGTGCCCGGGCGGTCGTTCACGGACCCGTGGGACTGAGCCGCTCCGCGGCGAGGCGCGGGGTGCGGCCGGTGAACGGCGCCGGCGGGCAGGTCCGTTCACCGCTCCCGCACCCTTCCCGTACACCCGTGATCAATCCGCAACCAATTCCGGTCTTGACCGAGACCCATCAAGCGGGTGGGTGATTACGCTCCCGCTCATGGCCGCCTCCCGCCCCGCCGATGTCCGCCGCCCGCCGGCCCCCGCCGACCCTCCGGTCTATGTGATCGGCGCCGGACCGGGCGGCCTGGCCGTCGCCCACGCGCTGCGGGAGCGGGGCGTGCGGGCGGTGGTCCTGGAGAAGGCCGACGGGGTCGGCGCCTCCTGGCGCGGCTACTACGACCGGCTGCGGCTGCACACCACCCGGCGGCTGTCCGCGCTGCCCGGCCTGCCCATGCCCCGCAGGTTCGGGCGCTGGGTGTCGCGGGACAACGTGGTGCGGTACCTGGAGAAGTACGCCGAGCACCACGACCTGGAGATCGTCACCGGGGTGGAGGTGCACCGCGTCGAACCGGCCGCGGACGGCACCGGGTGGCTGCTGCGCGCCTCCGGGGGCCGGGAGCTGACCGGCAGCGCGGTGGTCGTCGCCACCGGCTACAACCACACCCCGCGGCTGCCCGACTGGCCGGGCCGGCAGGAGTACGGCGGCGAGCTGCTGCACGCCTGCGGCTACCGCGACGCCGGGCCGTACCGGGGCCGGGACGTGCTCGTCGTCGGCGTCGGCAACACGGGCGCGGAGATCGCCGTGGACCTGGTGGAGGGCGGGGCCGCGCGGGTGCGCCTCGCGGTGCGCACGCCGCCGCACATCCTGCGCCGCTCCACCCTCGGCTGGCCCGCGCAGTACACCGGCGTCCTCGTCCGGCGGCTGCCGGTGTGGCTGGTGGACCGGCTCGCGGGGCCGGTGGGCCGGCTGAGCACTCCCGACCTGTCCGCGCACGGGCTGCCGCGCCCGGACACCGGCCTGTACAGCAGAGTGCGGCAGGGCGCGATCCCGGTGCAGGACGTCGGCCTGGTCGACGCCGTCCGCCGGGGCCGGGTGGAGGTCGTGGCCGCCGTGGAGGCGTTCGAGGACGGCAAGGTGGTCCTCGCCGACGGCGGCCGGATCGCGCCGAACGCGGTGATCGCGGCCACCGGGTACGTCCGCGCGCTGGAGGGTCTGGTCGGGCATCTGGGAGTGCTGGACGGGCGCGGCCGGCCGGTGGTGCACGGCGGCCGCACCTCCTCCCGCGCGCCCGGCCTGTACTTCATCGGGTTCACCAATCCGATCAGCGGAATGCTGCGGGAGCTGGCGATCGACGCGGGACGGATCGCGAAGGCGGTCGCGAAACGGACGGAACGGCCGGCCCCGCGACTTTGACCCGCCGGGCCACTCCTTGGGCCCTGGCGGGCCCGCGTGCACCTCCCGCCGGGCCCGGGTCATCGCCTGGCCGGGGCGGTGCGGCGGATGACCAGGGACATCAGGGCCGCCGCCGCGCACAGCGTGCCGGAGGCGTACCAGAGCAGGTCGTAGGAGCCGAAGACGTCCCGGGCGACGCCGCCGAGGTAGGCGACGACGGCCGCGCCGATCTGGTGGGCGGCGAGCACCCAGCCGAAGACGATGGCGCTGTCCTCGCCGAACCGCTCGCGGCACAGGGCGAGGGTGGGCGGGACGGTGGCCACCCAGTCCAGTCCGTAGAAGACGATGAAGAAGATCATCGAGGGCTTCACGGCGGGGCCGAGCAGCATCGGCAGGAAGAGCAGGGACAGCCCGCGCAGGGCGTAGTAGACGGCGAGCAGGCGGCGCGGCTCGAACCGGTCGGTGAACCAGCCGGAGGCGATCGTGCCCGCGACGTCGAACACGCCGATGACCGCGAGCAGCGAGGCCGCCGTCGTCACGGGCATGCCGTGATCGTGCTCGGCGGGCACGAAGTGGGTCTGCACCAGGCCGTTGGTGGAGGCGCCGCATATCGCGAAGGTGCCGGCGAGCAGCCAGAAGGTGCCGGTGCGCGCGGAGCCGGACAGCACGGCGAGCGTGCGGCGCGCGGCACCGGTGACCGGCGGCGGCTTGGGCACGAACTCCGCGGCGCCGTACGGCTTGTCGCCCACGTCGGCCGGGTGGTCGCGCAGCAGCAGCCAGACCAGCGGGACCACGGCGAGCGCGGTCAGCGTCACCGTGACCGCGGCGGGCCGCCAGCCGTGGTCCTCCACCATCCAGGACAGCAGCGGCAGGAAGACCAGCTGGCCGGAGGCGGAGGCCGCGGTGAGGATGCCGCTGACCAGTCCGCGCCGCGCGGCGAACCAGCGGTTGGTGACCGTCGCGGCGAACGCCAGCGCCATGGAGCCGGTGCCCAGCCCGACCAGCAGGCCCCAGCACAGCAGCAGTTGCCAAGGTGCCGTCATCCACACGGTCAGGCCCGAGCCGAGCGCGATCACGGTGAGCGCGGCGGCGACCACCCGCCGGATGCCGAAGCGGTCCATGAGAGCGGCGGCGAAGGGCGCGGTCAGCCCGTACAGGGCCAGGTTGACGGAGACGGCCGCGCCGATCGTGCCGCGCGACCAGCCGAACTCCTGGTGGAGCGGGTCGATGAGCAGGCCGGGCAGCGAACGGAAGGCCGCCGCGCCGGTGATGGTGACGAACGTGACGGCGGCGACGAACCAGGCGCGGTGCACACGGCGGCGCCGGACGGGCGGGGCCTGGACGGGGGCGGCGGCTTGGGTTGTCTGAGTCACGTCACGAGCCTCCGATTTTCACACCCGCCCCATCGAGTGGCCCGAAGGACAGCATTCGCTAGGATCGGGCCATGCCGTACGAAGGGGAGTTCCGGCCGCACCGGGTCGCCGTTCTCGCCATGGACGGTCTGCTGCCCTTCGAACTGGGCATTCCGCACCGGATCTTCGGCCGGCCCCGGGACGCGCACGGCCGGTCCCTGTACGAGGTCGCGACCTGCTCCGTCCGTCCGCCCGGCCCGGTCCGGACGGACGCCGACTTCTCCGTCCACGTCCCGCACGGCCCGCAGGCACTGGCCACCGCCGACACGGTGATCATCCCGGCCTCGTACGAACTGGGCCCGGTCTACGAGGAGGGCCGGCTCACCGACGAACTCGCCGCCGCTCTCTCCCATGTACGCCCCGGCACCCGGCTCGCCTCCATCTGCACCGGTGCCTACGTCCTCGCCGCCGCCGGCCGCCTGGACGGCCGCCGGGCCACCACGCACTGGGCCGACGCCGAGCGGTTCCAGCGGATGTTCCCCGAGGTCGAGGTGGACGCCAACGTGCTGTTCATCGACGACGGCGACGTGCTGACCTCGGCCGGAGTGGCCGCCGGGATCGACCTGTGCCTGCACCTGGTCCGCCGCGACTTCGGCACGGCGGTCGCCAACGAGGTCGCCCGGATCACGGTCGTACCGCCCCACCGGGACGGCGGCCAGGCCCAGTACGTCCAGCGCCCGGTGCCCGATCCCCAGCTCGCGACGACGGCGACCGCCCGCGCCTGGGCGCTCGGCCGGCTGCACGAGCCGATCCAGCTGCGGGACATGGCCGCGCGGGAGGCGATGTCGGTGCGCACCTTCACCCGCCGCTTCCGCGAGGAGGCCGGCCTCAGCCCCGGGCAGTGGCTCACCCGGCAGCGCGTGGAGCGGGCCCGTCAACTGCTGGAATCCACCGAGCTGTCGATGGACCAGGTGGCCCGGGAGTCCGGCTTCGGCACGGCCCAGTCGATGCGCCAGCACCTGCAGGCCGCGCTGGGCGTCACCCCCACCGCCTACCGGCGCACCTTCCGCACCGGCGGCGCCGAGCCGCACGGCGGCACCGGCATCGGCGCCTCTGGCTGATCGGAGGATCCGGCGGCCGACGGGCACGGGTACGGCTGTCCGTCGCCGGGACCGCCGGTGTACGCCCTGCGTCCGGTGGAGAGGGCATGCCGCGGGTCCGGGACCGGAATCCCGGAAAGTTGTCCACAGCCTGTGGAGAGAGCGGCGGGTGCGCGTTCCGGCTGTCGGCGGGGCCCGAGCCGCTCGCCGGTGCGGCGGGCACGCCGGTGGCACCGGTGGCGGTCCTGTGACCGGCGGCACCGGTGCGCGCGGAACGGTCGCGGGAACGGCGGCCGGGCGGCTACACCGCTTCGAAGGCGCGCCCCTCGTACGCGGGCAGTCCGCCGCCGTACGCCAGCGCCGCGCCCTGGCGCGGCGGTGAACACCGGTCCAGCTCGCACCAGATGCTCTTGCCGGCGCCCTCGGGGCTCCAGCCCCAGCGGTCGGCGAGACACTCCACGAGGGCCAGGCCCCGCCCGCCGGTGGCGTCGTCGTCGGCGCACCGGGGCTGGGGCGCCCGGTTGCTGGAGTCGGCGACCTCCACCCGCACCGGGTCCGCCGCGCCGCCCCCGGCCGCCGCGCACGGCAGGCAGAGCCGCAGCACGGCCGGCCGGCCCGTGTGCACCACGGCGTTGGTCACCAGTTCGGAGACGAGCAGGATCAGCGTCTCGGCCAGCGGCTCCTCGGCCGTTATCCCCGACCCGGCGAGCCGCGAGCGGGCCCACCGCCTGGCCCGCCCCACCTCCGCGGGGTCGGGCCGGATCTCCAGCTGCACTCGAAGCACCTGCACCGCTCACACCATCCGAACCGGCGGACACATGACCCCACGCCGTCCACGCGCCACGGCGTCCGCCACGGCGGCGATCACGACGAGGGCCACGATCGTAGCCATTTTCTGCATGGCCAGGACAACGACCAGAGCCGGGAGTCACGGACTGTGACTCCCTTACCGCACAGCATGGTTGACTGACAGTCACGCCAACAAGCGCTTCGGGCATATTCCCGCGTGAAGGAGTACGTGTGAGGGATACTGTGCGACGCTCTTGACTCCGAGTCGAACAAACCCTGAGCGCAATCCCCAACCACCGTGCGAGCAGCGGCTGACGCGGCGCGGCCCGGTGCGCCTGCGGGGCCGCGCCGGTCCGGCCCGTGCGCGCGGTCCCGTACCGTCCCGCCTACGGTACCCGAGCGGCCAAGTGACCGCGGGCCGTGACGGGTCCGGGCGGCGGCACACTCGGTTGCCGACACTCCGTAACCAGAGACCGCCACGATCCGTAACATCATGGGCCAAGGCTTCGCCGGTGACGGTGCCGCCGCGCGACGCCACTCCGCGCGAGGTGCCGAAGTACCGGCCGCGGGAACGTTTTCCACCCTTCCGAGCAAGACGGCGGCAAGCGGGTCGCGGTTGTCCTACTCCGGGACCATTCGCCGGTCCTTGTTATCCGACCGAGGCGTCAGAAACCCCGCCGCCAGGGAGGATTCGTCCGGCTCGCGCGCGCGAAAAGGTGACTGGGTCCCTTGTCCACCGACCCAAGGACCTCCACCCGTGCGAAGCAGTAGAACCGCCTCCCTGCTGGCGGCCGGTGCCGCCGCCGTCATGGTTCCCGTGCTCCTCCCGGCCACGGCCTCCGCCACGACCGCCGCCACGACCGACCCGCTCGGCCGCTACCTCACGCAGAAGCCGGCGTGGCATCGCTGCGCCCCGGACACGCCCGCCGCCTTCCGGTGCGCCACGGTCAAGGTGCCGCTCGACTACAGCCGCCCGGGCGGCAAGAAGCTCGACCTCGCGATATCCAGGTGGCGGACGAGCACCGCGAAGGACCACCGGGGCGTGCTGCTGCTCAACCCCGGCGGCCCGGGCGGCAGCGGCCTCGACATGCCCCTGTTCCTGGGCGGCGAGCTGCCCAAGTCCGTGAAGAACGCCTACGACCTCGTCGGCTTCGACCCGCGGGGCGTCGGCGCCAGCTCGCCCGTCGGCTGCGGCCTGACCGACAAGGAACAGAACTGGCAACGCCCCTACAAGGCGGCGACGTTCGCCAAGGACGTGGCGTGGGCCCGGACCGTCGCCGAGAAGTGCCAGGCCCGGCAGGGCGGCAAGCTCCGGCACATCTCCACCCGCAACACCGCCCGGGACATGGACGTGATCCGCGCCGTGCTCGGCGAGAAGAAGATCTCCTACCTCGGGTACTCGTACGGCACCTACCTCGGCGCCGTCTACACGCAGATGTTCCCCGGGCGCACCGACCGGTTCGTGCTGGACAGCGCCGTCGACCCGGCCCGCGTCTGGCGCGGCATGATCCAGGTCTGGGCGGAGGGCGCCGAGCCGGCCTTCACCCGCTGGACCGAGTGGACCGCCCGCCACCACTCCGCCTACCGGCTGGGCGCGACGCCCGAGGCGGTCCGCAAGGCCTTCTACGACCTGGTCGCCCAGGCCGACCGCAAGCCCATCGACCTCGACGGCACGCGGATGACCGGGGACGACATCCGCGCCTTCAGCCGCGCCACGTTCTTCAGCGTGCGGGACGGCGCCGAGTGGATCGTCTCGCTGAAGAAGGCCGCCGCGGGCAGGCCGGCCGGCCCGGGGCTCAGGACGCCCGCGCCCGTCCCGCCGTCGTTCGCCCGCGCCACGCCCGAGGACAACGGCGACGCCGCCTTCTGGTCCGTCCTGTGCGCCGACCAGCGCGACTGGCCGCGCGACCCGGAGCAGTACCGCGCCGACGCGATCCGGGACAAGAGGAAGTACCCGCTGTACGGCGACTTCGGCTCCTCCATCAAGCCGTGCGCCTTCTGGAAGACCGCCGGCGAGCGCACCACCAAGGTGGACAACACCGTCCGCGCGCTGATCCTGCAGAACGAGTGGGACCCGCAGACGCCGCTGACCAGCGGCCAGGGTCTGCGCCGCGCCATGAAGGGCGCGAAGATGGTCACGGTCACCGGCGGTGTCGGGCACGGCGTGTACGGCACCAAGTCGTGCGCCGACAAGACGGCCACGGCGTATCTGACCACCGGCAAGCTGCCGTCGAAGGACATCACCTGCAAGGCCGCGCCGGAAGCGGCCGGGCGCGGCAGCCTGCTCCCGCTGCCCCTGCCGGGGTCCGGGGGCCTGCCGGGCCCCGGCAGCCGTTTCTGAGTCCGGTCGCCTCGGCCGGACGGTTCACATCCGGCTGAGGCTCGCCGCCGCGTAGAGCACGTCGCGGATGGCGCGGCGGTCGCCGTCCTGGCCCGCCGCGGCCTCCTCCGGTGACACATGGCCGGCGGCGAGCTGGCAGAACTCGACGCCGTCGAGCACCACGTGGGCCACCTCCAGTTCCGCGGAGCCCCGGGCCGCCGGCGAGTCCAGCGGGATCAGCCACTCGCCTCCGGCGTCGCCCTCGATCTCCAGCCGCAGGCTGCGGCCGGGCGCGCCGGCCGGCACCAGGTGCGGGGTGCTGCGGCCCGGCTCGGACAGGCCCGCGCGGCGGCGCTCGGCGAGCACCGTCGGCAGCACGCGGGCCGCGAGGTCGATCATCCGGTGCAGATGCCGGGGCACCGGCACCGGGTACGGATAGTGCACCGCCTTGGCGATGTCCTCGGCGTGCACCCAGCACTCGAAGGCGCGGTCCAGCATCGCGTCGTGCAGCGGCAGCGTGAAGTCGCCGTAGGAAACCGGGAGTTTGCCGGTGTGGCTGCCGGTGAAGGACACCGTGCGCACCAGGGCGTGGCTCTGCTCCCGCCAGGGCCCGCGCACCGAGCGCGTGGCCGCCGGGTGCGCGGTCCGCCAGTACGCCTCCGTGCGGCCGGCCGGTCCCGCAGCGCCCCGGTCCGCCGTGCCGCGGAGCCCGGCCAGCGGGTCCGCGAGCCCGAGCGCGGCGGCGATCAGCCCGTCCACCGCGAGCAGGTGCGCCAGCACTCCGGCGACGGTCGTACGACGGCTCGTCGCGGTGTCGTTCTCGAACCAGCGCAGTTCCACCCGTGCTTCCCACTCCGCCTTCCCGAAGTCCTGGAGCAGCGCGTCCAGCCGGGCGGTCTCGGCGTCGTACGGCGCGGCCCAGTCGGGCACCGGGATGCGCGGCGGCCGGCGCCGCAGACAGCTCTCCAGGACGCGGGTGCGCAGGCCGGGGTCCAGGTCCAGGCTCTCCGGCTGGTGCAGCAGGCCGACCGCCTCGCTCAGCCGGCGGGCCTCGTCGGCGCAGGAGCCGCAGCCGCCCAGGTGGTCCTCCACGGCCGCCGCCTCCGCCGCCGAGCAGGCGGCCAGCGCCCAGGCGCCGAGCAGTGACCTCAGGACGTCGTGCGACAGGTCGGGCGGCGGCACGGGTGCGAGGTCTCCCAGGTCGGCGAGGCCGGGCAGGGCAAGGCCGCTGTCCTCCAGGGAGGTCCGGGGCGTGGGTATCCGCGGACCGGGCACGGCCCCGGAGTGTCCGGCGCTCCGGGCGGTCCCGTCCGGCGGCCCGAAACGACCACCGGAGCCGTCCGGTCCGCGGTGACCTCCGGTGCCGCCGTCCCCGTGCTCCCCGGGCTCTGAGCCGTCCCGGCGGCCGCCGGCGGCGCCGTGTCCGTGCGGCCCCTCGGAGCGTTCCGGGCCGTTCACACCGCGCCCCGGTATCCCGGCGGGGTGGCGGCGTCGTGGGCGCTGGCCAGGAGCTGGAGGCCGAGGCGGAGCCGGCGGCGGGCCTCGTCCTCGGTGACCCCGAGTTCGGTCGCGGTCTGGCGGTAGTCGCGGCGCTGGTTGTAGGCGAGGTCCAGGGCGGCGCGCAGCGGGGCGGGCATGGAGTGGACGATGTAGTCGGCGCGGGCGGCGACCGAGGCGCGGCGGACCGTGCTCTCCAGTTCCTCACGCCGCGGCCGCTCCCGTTCCGCACGGTCCCGCAGCCGTTGCACCGCGACCCGCTGGGTGACCTCGGCGAGCCAGGAGCGCAGCGGGCCCTGCCGGGGGTCGTAACTCTCGGGGTGCTCCCAGACGCGGGCGAAGACCTCGCGGGTCACGGCGTCGGCGGACCGCTCGTCGTCCAGGACGCGGTGGGCAAGGTGGTGCACGAGGGAGGCGAACCGGTCGTACATCTCGCCGAGGGCCGCCGCCTCGCCGCGGGCGAGCCGCTGCTGCATCTTGCGGTCCCACCGGGGCGACAGGTCGTTCCTGCCCACGCGGTCCCCTCCCCTCACCGTGTCCGGCCACCGGGCCGGGCGGCCCTGCCCCCTCGAATGTAGTCGGGCCCTCTGACAGCGCACGCTTCTTTGTGCCAATGTGCGCCCTTGAAGCCCCTTCTCGTGATAGTGCCCCCTTCACACAACCTTCACGCAGGGCTCGCACCCCCTTGATCGAATGCGATCGTTGATGACCGAAACAAGCCCCTCAGCGATCATCTGCCGTTTGCGGCCTCACGTTTCAGGGAACGGCCGCTGGGCAGCCGCGCGACAGGAAACGTAGGAACTGCTTCCGTTTCCGGGCGGTTCCGGGACATCCGGCGAGCGGAGGAGCAGGGCCGTGGCATTCAAGGTGACCGGCGTCGAACAGGGCCAGTGGGCCGTGCTCCGGGTGTCCGGGGAACTGGACCTGATGACCTCGCCGGTGCTGCGCCAGCACGTGCACGACGCCGTCGCCGAGGGCCACCACAGCCTCGTCGTGGACCTCTCCGACGTCTTCTTCTGCGACTCCAGCGGGGTCGGTGTCCTCATCGCCGCCCGCCGGCTGATCCGCTCCTGCCAGGGCCGGCTGCGGCTGATCCTGCCGGACCGGGGCGCCGTCGACGGCTCACACGTCAACCGGGTGCTCGGCGCGCTCGGCGTCCGCCGGCTCTTCGACGTCCACCCCGACCTCGACTCCGCGACCACCGACGAGGCGGGACCGCTCTCCGCCTGAACGCCCGCCGGACGCGGCAACGTCCCGGCGGCGCCACGGCGTTGCCGCGCAATTCCCCCGGTCTTGGCACAGTCGTCGGTTTTCCGCCATCCGACGGCCACCCGCGCCGTACGCTGCCAGCCAGGCCCCCGGACCCGCACGGTCCCGCGGACCCCCCATGCACGGCATGCACGACACGACGTAAGGCGGCCCCCCACATGGTCAGCACCGAGTACGAACGCCGGATCGCCGCCCGGTTCGCCGGCTTCGACCAGGACGGCAACGGCTACATCGACCGCGAGGACTTCAACGCGGCGGCCAAGGCACTGCTCGCCGAGTTCGCCGTGCCCGCCCGCTCCGCCGCGGGCCAGGCGCTGTACGCCGGCGCGGAGGCGTTCTGGCAGGGCATGGCCGGCATCGCCGACCGGGACGGCGACCAGCGCATCACGCGCCAGGAGTTCGTCACCGGCGCGGTCAAGCGGCTGCGCGACACCCCCGACCGCTTCGCCGAGATCGCCCGGCCCTTCCTGCACGCGGCCCTGGCGGTGGCCGACACGGACGCCGACGGCCTGATCACCGTCCCCGACGCCGCCCGCGTCCTGCGCGCCCTGCGCGTGCCGGCCGGGCCCGCCGAGACGGCAGCCGCCGCGCTCGACACCGACGGCGACGGAAGGATCGACGAGCGGGACGTCGTGCCCGCCTTCGCCCGCTACTTCACCGTGCCCGAGCAGCCGTGAGGGCCGCCCGGGACGCCCGGGTCAGCCGAACACCACGGTCCGGCGGCCGTTGAGCAGGATGCGCCGCTCGGCGTGCCACTTGACGGCCCGTGCCAGCGCCTGGCACTCCACGTCGCGGCCGATGGCCACCAGCTGGTCCGGCGTCACACCGTGCCCGACCCGCTCGACCTCCTGCTCGATGATCGGCCCCTCGTCCAGGTCCGCGGTGACGTAGTGCGCCGTCGCGCCGATCAGCTTCACGCCCCGCGCGTGCGCCTGGTGGTACGGCTTCGCGCCCTTGAAGCTCGGCAGGAACGAGTGGTGGATGTTGATGATCCGGCCGCTGAGCTGCTTGCACAGGTCGTCCGAGAGGACCTGCATGTAGCGGGCCAGCACGACCAGTTCGACCCCCTCCTCGCGCACCAGCTCCAGCAGCTTCGCCTCGGCCTCGGACTTGGTGTCCTTGGTGACCGGGATGTGGTGGAAGGGAATGTTGTACGAACCCACCAGCTCTTCGAAATCGGTGTGATTCGACACCACGCCGACGATCTCCACCGGGAGCGCGCCGGTCCGCGCCCGGAACAGCAGGTCGTTCAGGCAGTGCCCGAACTTGCTGACCATGAGCAGGATGCGCATCTTCTGGTCGGCCCGGTGGATCTGCCAGTCCATGTGGAAGGAGTCGCCGACCGCGGCGAAGCTCGCCCGCAGCTTCTCCACCGTCACCGGCGCCTCGGCCGAGAAGTGGACGCGCATGAAGAACAGTCCCGTGTCGCGGTCGCCGAACTGCTGACTGTCCTCGATGTTGCAGCCGGTCATGAACAGATAACTGGACACGGCGTGCACGATGCCCTGCTTGTCCGGGCAGGAAAGCGTCAGGACGTACTGGTCGGCCGGGGCGGCGGCGGAAGCGGACTGATCGGTCATGCCCTACAGGGTCCCACACCGGCCGCTCCGCGCGGGCCGCCGTCCGCTAAGCGGAACGCGTCAGGATGCGCAGGACCTCCAGGCTCTTCGGCGCCGTGTCCGGGTCCTCGCCGTCGCTCACCGACATCCGCACGTGCGCGTCCCGCGCCGCCCGCACCGCGTCCGGCCAGGAGGCGTGGTCCAGATACGCGGCGACCGGCGCGTCCGGGCCGACCTCGTGCATGATCCGCAGCACCCGCAGCACGGCGGTGTCGACGAGCGCCGCCTCCTGCGAGTCCCGGAATATGGTGCCGACGTACTTCTCCGCCGACCAGTTGTCCAGCCAGGTGTCCTCCACCAGCCGGTACACGGCGTCCGTGACGTCGCCGTAGCCGTCGGTGCCGGCCAGCCAGACCTCGCGCTGGAACACCGGGTCGGAGAGCATGTGCAGCGCCGAGCGCACATTGCTGCGCCACCGCCACCACGGCATGTCGTTCAAGGGCATGCCGCCCATGGTGGAGGAGCGGCGGCCACGACGGGAAGAGTTCTCCGAACCTTGCACGGTCACCGATCGTACGTTCCGCGCCGCCCCCGGCCCAGCGGCCCCCGTAATTCACCTCGGTGTCACCTTCCGTCGACCGTGGGTCACTCACGGGTTAGCGGTGTGAGGGAATCGTGCGGGTGCATGACCGGCAGGCGACGCACTCGCACCACCCTTTCCGCCTCTTCCCGCCTCTCCCGCCCCGTCCGGGCCACCGCCCTCGCCACGGGCGCCGTTGCCCTCTGCGCGTCGTTCACCGCCGCATGCGGGCTCGTCCCCGGTGCCACGGGGGGCTCCGGGGACGAGCCCGTCACGGTGATGACCTGGGCCCCGCAGGACACCGACGCGACCAACAAGCCCGGCATGCCCGCGATGGCCCTCGCCTACGCGAAATGGGTCAACTCGCACGGCGGCATCGACGGCCGCGAGCTGAAGGTGCTGACCTGCAACGACCACAACGACAGCGTGGGCGCGGCGCGGTGCGCGAAACGGGCCGCGGCCGAGAACGCGGTCGCGGTGGTCGGCTCCTACAGCCAGTTCGGCGACTCCTACCTCGCTCCGCTGGAGGGCGCCGGCATCCCTTACATCGGCGGCTACGGCGTCACCAACGACGAGTTCACCGGCTCCATGTCCTACCCGGTCAACGGCGGCCAGCCCGCCCTGCTGGCCGGTCTCGGCCGGGCCCTCGCGGCGGGCTGCGGCAACGTCGCCCTGGTCCGCCCCGACAGCATCGCCGGCGACCAGCTGCCCGTCCTGCTGGACGCGGGCCTGAAGGCCGGCGGGCACGCGGACGCCGGTGACCAGCTCGCCGCCGAGGACGCCACCGAGTACGGCGACCAGGCCGAGCGTGCGCTGCGCCACGCGACCGGGGATCCGGCCCGCGAGGGCTGTGTGGTGCCCGCGCTCGGCGACCGCACGGACACCTTCATGGACTCCTTCCGGCGGGCCCGCGCGAGCCACCCGGACGTGCGCACGGCGACCGTGCTCGGCAGCGTCGACCAGAGGGTGATCAACGCCACGGGCGGGGCGTCGGGGCCGTACGAGGGGGCGTACATCACCGGCTGGTACCCGGCCGTCTCCGATCGGCGCTGGGGCCCGATGAAGAAGGTGATCAGCGAGGCCGCCTTCGACGACGACCGCATCGACCCCGCCGACGCCGGGGTGCAGACCACGTGGATCGCCTACACCGTGCTCCGGGCCGTCCTGGAGAAGATCGGCGACGGCGAGGTGAGCGCCGACACCGTGCGGCGCACCCTCAACGACGGTCTGCGCGTCTCCACCGGCGGCCTGACCCCGACCCTGAGCTGGCCCTACGCGGGCAGGCTGGCCGCGGTCGGCTTCCCGCGGCTGGTCAACGCCGACGTCACCCTCCAGGTGGTCCGCAACGGCCGGCTGGTCGCGGCCGGGCAGCGCATCGGCGACAGGAACGGGGTCGCCGACATGACCTCGGTGCTGGAGCGGGCCGACGTGGCGTGACGGGCCCCGGCACCGGGGCCCGTCACGGGGCTCACAGCTGGGTGGGCTGGCGCTGGGTCAGGCCGTACTGCCGGGCGATCGCGTTCCACAGCGGCGCGGCCTTGCCCTTCTGCTCGGTCGCGGTCTTGCTCTCCCGGTTGCCCGCCAGGGTCTCGCCGGTGGAGCGGGCCTGTCCCTTGTGGCAGCCCTTGCGCCCCTTGGCCTGGTCGGCCCAGGCCGCGTAGTGGTTGTCGGCCGCGGCGGACGCCTGCCAGGCCCGCGTCAGCGCGTCCCTGAGCTGGCCCTGGGCGTGCAGTTTGTCCGTGGGCAGCTTGTTCAGCCGGGTCACCAGCTCACCACGCTGCCGGGCCGCGTCGCGCAGATCGGCCGCGGCCTGGCCGAGGTTGTCGCACTTACGGACGTCGGCGACCGCCTGGATCACCGCCGCCCGGCTGCTGCCGCTGTCCGCGAGCAGCTTGTCCAGCTCGACCGCCTGCTGCCGGGCGGGGTCGACGGTGGGCGAGGCGGATGGCGAGGTGGTCGCGGACGCGGCCGCGGCCGGCTTGTCGTCCCCGCCCGTGTCCCCGTCCGTGCCTCCGCCACCGGCGCTGAGCAGCGCGCCGGCGCCCACGCCCACCACGATCAGGCCCACGGCGGCCGCGGCGATCAGCGGCACCCGCGACCGGCCGCCGCGCCGCCCGCCGCCCTCGTCCGCACCGTCGTCGTACGACGGCCGCGCCGGGCGGTACGGCGCGGGCTCGTGCGCGGGGTAGGCGTCCGGCTGGTCGACGCGCGGGAGCTGCTGGGTGGAGCCGGCCGGGCCGTCGCCGCCCGCGGGACCGCCGCGGAAGAGGTTGTCGAACTCGGCGGGCGGCTGCCGGTCCGCGCCCGGCACCTGCGCCTGGATCTGGGTCTCGGCGGCGTAGGGCGGGATGTACTGCGTGGCCTCCGCGTCGGAGGGCGCGGGCCCCGGCTGCCGGGGCGTCCGGCCGAGGTAGCGGGTCTCCTCGGCGCCCGACTCCGGCGGCAGCGCGCTCGCGGCCACCGGCGGGATGTACTGGGTGGCCGCGCCGGGGCCGGCGGGCCCGGCGGCGACCGGCGGGATGTACTGCGTGGCGCCGTCGGCCGGCGCGGCCTGCACGGGCGGGATGTACTGCGTGGCGCCCTCGTCGCCACCCTGGGCGGGAACCGGCGGGAGGTACTGCGTCGCGGCGTCGGCCGGCGGCGGCAGCGGGGCGCCCGCGGCGGGCGGCAGCGGCGCGGCGGGCGCCGCCGGATACGGCTGCTGCCCTTGGTACTGCTGCTGCCCTTGGTACTGCTGCTGTCCCTGGTACGCCTGCTGACTCTGCTGACCCTGGTACGCCTGCGGGTCCTGCTGTCCCTGGTACGGCTGCTGGGGCTGCTGGTACGGGCCGGGCGCGCCGTAGGCGGGCTGCTGGGGCGTGCCGTGGGCATCGGGGCCGGGCCGGCCGGCGTAGGAGTCGCCGTATCCGGGTGCCCGGCCGCCGTACGACGGGGCCGGCGCGCCCTCCGGCGGCAGCGGGCCGGGGCCCGCGGACGGGGACTGCCCGGAGCCGGTCCACTGCGGTGCCGCCGCCGGAGGCCAGCCCTGGTCCTGCCCCCGGGAGCCGTCCCAGGCCTGGCCGCCGGCCGGCTCGGGCGGCGCGGTCGTGCCCGGCAGCAGGGGCTCGCCTCCGTCGGAGGGCAGCACGATGCCTTCGCGCGCGGGCCGCGCCGACGGCTCCTCGCCCTGTCCACTCTGCGTCACCGGGACTCCTACTAATGGGGGACCTTGTGAATCGTCGGCACACGCTACCGGGTCCCCCGAGGCAGGTGCCACGCAGCTCAGGGCGTGATCTTCCTTGCTGTGACGGCGACGACGACACCGCCCCGCGACGCGGTGGACGCGCGGGGCCGGTGTTCAGGCGGCCTGCTGGAGTTCGAGGCGCGCCCCGAACTCCCGTACCACCGCCTCCTCCCGGAACGGCTCCAGGCGCTGCTGGAGGTCGTCCAGATACTCGGCGCCCCGGTTGGAGCGCAGCGTCTCCAGCAACTCCACCGCTTTCAGGCCGGTGTTGCAGGCCTGTTCGACCTCGCGCTGCTGCACCTGGGCCGTGGCGAGCAGCACGTAGCCGATGGCGCGGCGGCGGGCCCGGGAGTCCGGATGGCCGGAAAGCGCCTGCTCGGCGTAGTGTGCCGCCTGCTCGGGCTGCCCGAGGTCGCGGTGGCAGTGCGCCAACTCGTCGGCCAGATAGGCCTGGTCGAAGTGCGCGATCCACACCGGGTCGTCGCCGTCGGCGTCGTCCGCGCGGTCCAGCGCCGCCACCGCCCGCCCGCCGGCCGCCTGTGCCGCGCGCACGTCGCCGAGCAGGGCGTGCCCGCGCGCCTCGGCGGCGTGGAACATCGCCTCCGCGCGCGGGGTGACGTGCCCGCGCGCGCCTTCCTGCGCCGCCCGCGCCAACTGGGCGATCTCGCGCGGGTTTCCGAGCTGCGCGGCGAGGTGGCTCATGGAGGCGGCCAGGACGTACCCGCCGTATCCGCGGTCACCGGCGGCCTGGGCGAGGCGCAGCGACTGGATGTAGTACCGCTGGGCCAGGCCCGGCTGGCCGGTGTCGACGGCCATGTACCCGGCCAGTTCGGTCAGCCGGGCGACGGCGGCGAAGAGATCGCGGCCGACCGCCTCCCGGTAGGAGCCCGCGAGCAGCCCGGACACCACGCTGTTGAGGTAGTGCACGACGACCGGGCGGACGTGCCCGCTGCCGTACTGGTGGTCGAGGTCCACCAGCGCCTGGGTCATGGACCGTACGGCGGCCACGTCGGACTGGCCCACGCGCGGGCCGGCCTGCCGGGCCACCTGGGTGTCCGGCGCCGAGATCAGCCAGTCCCGGCTGGGCTCGACCAGCGCGGAGGCGGCGACGGAGGAGCCGGACAGGAAGTCCCGGCGCCCCACGTCGCTGCGCCACAGCTCGCAGACCTGCTCGATGGCTCCCAGTACCGTCGGCGAGAACTGGAGGCCGACCCCCGAGGCGAGGTTCTTGCCGTTGGCCATGCCGATCTCGTCGATCGTGACCGTACGGCCGAGCTTGCGCCCGAGCGCCTCGGCGATGATCGCCGGGGCCCGGCCCCGTGGCTGCTGGCCGCGCAGCCAGCGGGCCACGGACGTCTTGTCGTAGCGCAGGTCGAGGCCGTGCTCGGCACCGCACATGTTGACCCGCCGGGCCAGCCCGGCGTTCGAGCACCCCGCTTCCTGGATGAGTGCCTGCAGCCGTTCGTTCGGCTGCCTCGCCACGAGAGGCCTTGCGGCCATGTGCTTACCCCCTGCGTTGCGGTCTCCTGGACGGTGTGGTGCGACCCTGCGGAGCCCTGGGCTCCGTCCCGGTCGACCCGGACGGGACGATCACTGCCCAGTAGACATACCGTCAATGCGCGACATATGCGGTTTGCCGGAAGTGAGGGAGGACGTCGGCCCACTCCCTGGCTACCCCGCCCACGCCCCGCTTCCTCGCGCGCGCCCCCGACCGTGCCTCCATGCGCCCCGACCGCCGAAACGATGCTCCTCCCCGCGCGCGCCCGGAGCCGTAACTCCCGGTGGGTGCGGGAGTTGAGTGGGGCGTGGAAGAGACGATCGCGGGCGCCCAGGACACGCAGACGGCAGGCCGGATTCCGCAGCAGCGCGGGACATCGCTGCTGGAGACCGCCGTGCGCTACGCCGGGGAGCGGCACTGGGACGTGGTGCCGGGCACCTGGCTGGAAACCGCCGGCGGCACGCAGCGCTGCTCTTGTGGTGAAGCCGCCTGCCCTGCGCCGGGTGCGCACCCCGCGCGCCCCGACTGGGCGGCCCAGGCGACCGGCAGTGCGACCGTCGCGCGCCGGATGTGGCAGCGGCAGCCGACGGCGTCGATCCTGCTGCCGACGGGCCGGACGTTCGAGGCGCTGGCCGTACCGGAGAGCGCCGGGTTCCTCGCGCTCGCCCGGATGGAGCGGATGCGGCTGACGCTCGGGCCGGTCGCGCTGACCCCGGACCGGCGGATGCAGTTCTTCGTACTGCCCGGCGCGTCGGCGAAGGTGGCGCAGCTGGTGCGGAAGCTGGGCTGGTCGCTGCCGTCGCTGGACCTGGTGGCGCTCGGCGAGGGCGAATACGTGGCGGCGCCGCCCACCCGGTTCGGATCCCGGGGCGCCGTGCAGTGGGTCCGCCGGCCGACCCCGGCGAACCGCTGGCTGCCGGACGTGGAGGAGCTGATCCCGGCGCTGGCCTACGCGTGCGGACGGGATCGCTAGCCGGTCCGCCCTCTATTTGTCGAACAAACGGTCGAAAAATCCGTTTTCACGGACAACACCCCTCATTTGAGTGACATCGCGTGATGAATGATCGCCGGATGTGAGGGGATCTTTCTGTCAGGAGGCGGACCGCTCGGGGAAAAGCCGGTCCGAGGGGATGACCCTGAGAGCTCGGGGCTCCGGGTCAGCACAGGGGAGGACGAGGCCCCGGCGCCGTACGGCGCCGGGGCCCCTGCCCGTCTCGTCCCCGCCTCAGCGCTTGGCCACGAACACGTGGGAGGCGACGTCCGCTTCCAGCTCGGCCGCCTCGCCGCCGCTGCCCACCAGCACACCGCCGGGCGACTCCGTCACGCTCACCACCGAGCCGGGCTGCACGCCCGCCCGGCGCAGGGTGTACATCAGCTGCGCGTCCGTCTGGATCGGCTCACCGATCCGGCGGACGACGACCGTCTTGCCGTCCGTCCCGGCGTCCAGGTCGGCCAGCGAGACCATCCCCTCGTCCAGGAACGGGTCCGCGCCGTCCTTCTCCCCCAGCTCCTCCAGGCCCGGGATGGGGTTGCCGTACGGCGACTCGGTGGGGTGCCGCAGCAGCTCCAGCACCCGCCGCTCCACGGCCTCGCTCATCACGTGCTCCCAGCGGCACGCCTCCGCGTGCACCTGCTCCCACTCCAGCCCGATCACGTCGACGAGCAGGCACTCGGCCAGGCGGTGCTTGCGCATCACGCGCGTCGCCAGCCGGCGCCCCTCGTCCGTGAGCTCCAGGTGCCGGTCGCTGGCCACGGACACCAGACCGTCGCGCTCCATGCGCGCCACCGTCTGGCTCACCGTCGGCCCGCTCTGGTCCAGCCGCTCCGCGATGCGGGCGCGCATGGGGACGACGCCTTCCTCTTCGAGCTCGAGGATGGTGCGGAGATACATCTCCGTGGTGTCGATCAGTCCGGACATACGTGCCCCTCGATTACCTCTGCCGGCAGCCCGGCGCGTGCGCGGCCCCCCTGTACATCAATTCTGCCGGATGCCGCTGACAAGCGTGCGGCACCAGGGAAACAGGGGCGTCACGAAGAGGGTACGGACGGTTGCCGGGGCGAAGGCGCGGCTCGGCCGGGACGGGCGCCCGAGACGGACGCGGGAAGCCGGCCACGCGCGCGCCGGGCGGTACGGTCCCGGAGCCGGCCACAAGGTGCCCCGGCCGTATTGACACCGCGCTGGTCCAGACCGCACCGTGATCCGCGACACAGACGCTGCGAAGGGGCACCGCATGAGCGACGGCACGCCTGCCGACCTGTTCTTCGACGCCGCCATCGGCCTGCTCCAACGGGTCCGCGACGAGGAGACCGACACGATCACCGCGGCCGGCGCCCTGCTCGCCGACACCGTCGCGGCCGGCGGTCGCCTGTTCGCGTTCGGCGCCGGCCACTCCTCGCTGGCCGCCCAGGACGTCGTCTACCGCGCGGGCGGCCTGGCCCTGATGAACCTGCTCGCCGTCCCCGGCGTCGTAGGCGTCGACGTCACCCCGGCCACCCTCGGCTCCGCCCTCGAACGGGTCGACGGCCTGGCCGGTGCCGTCCTGGACACCTCTCCGCTCCGCGCCGGGGACGCCCTGGTGATCGTCTCCCTCTCCGGCCGCAACGCCCTGCCCGTGGAGATGGCCCTGGGCGCCCGGGCCCGCGGCCTGAAGGTCATCGGCGTGACCTCGGTGGCGTACGCGGCCGAGACCACGTCCCGGCACTCTTCCGGCACCTTCCTGAAGGACCACTGCGACATCGTCCTGGACTCCAAGATCGCCGTAGGGGACGCGGAACTCACCCTGGACACCATCCCGGCGCCCTTCGCCCCCGCCTCCACGGTCGTCACCACCGCCCTGCTCCAGGCCGTCATGGCGACCACCGCCGCCGCGCTCGCCGACCGCGGCATCGAACCGCCGCTGCTGCGCTCCGGCAACGTCGACGGCGGACACGAGTGGAACGGCCGGGTCATGACGCGGTACGGCGACCGGATCTTCTACCGCAACTGACCACGCCCCGCGCGCCTACCGCTCCCGCGCGGCCCCCGCCAGGTCCAAGGCCGCCGCGATCCGCACGGCGACGTCCTCGGCGTAAGCGATGTCCGCCCGCTCGAACCGCGAGCGGCCGGCGCCGCGAAGGAAGGTCACCACGCCCAGCGTCCGTCCGCGGCTGCGCAGCACCGCGCACAGCGCGTGCACCGCGTCGCCGGGCCACTGCCGCTCCAGCGCCCACTCCCGCGCCCGCTCGGCCGGCAGCTCACCGGCCTCCGCGCGCACCGTCCCGGACCGCCGCACGCACTGCCGCGCCGGGTGTCCCTCCGGATAGCGCACGGGCAGCCCGGCCTCGCCCGTCAGCAGGCTCGGCCCCGGCGCGCCGGCGGGCGTGGCCGCGAGCCGGACCAGCCGGACCGGCTCCGCGGCGCCCTCGCCCTCGCCCTCCGTGTGCGGGCCGTCCGCCAGCCGGTCGATCAGGGCGTGGTCGGCGAACCCGGCGAGGGCGAAGTCCAGATGGACGGTGATCGCCTCCGCCGGGTCCTCGCACTCGGCGGCGGCCCGGGCCGCGCGGTGCAGCTGGTTCGACCGGAACCGCAGCAGGGCCGCCTCCTGCTGGTCCTGCCTGGCCTCGGTGACGTCCTGGAACAGCCAGCCGACACCGAGCGGCACCGGCTCCTCGGCGAGCGGCGAGGCCAGCCGCAGGAATCCGTTGCGCCAGCAGCGCCGCCGCTCGCCGTCGGCAGTGCGCACGACCACCCACATCTCGGCGGGCGCGGGCGGCGCGCCCTCGGCCAGGACGTGCGTCAGCGCGGCCTCCAGCTCCTGCGCGCCCTGCGTGAGCAGTTCGCCGAGCGGCCGGCCCAGCGCCGAGGTCCGTCCGACGCCCAGCGCCCGCGCCGCGTAGGCGTTGACCACGGCGGGCCGCAGATCGGCGTCGACGAGGACGACACCCCAGGCGGCGTCCTCGAACAGGGCCTCGCTGAGCGCGATGGACCGCTCCAGGTCGATCTGCGCGTGCACCTCGCTGAACGCGCAGTACACCCCCGCCGGTTTCCCGTCGGGCCCGCGCACGGCGGCCGACTGGGTGCGCACCAGCACCCGCCCGCCGTCCTTGGTGACCAACGCGAACTCGTGCACCTGGCGGCCCGGCGCGTGCATCGCCGACATCAGCCGGACCTGCACGTCCTCGGCGTCGGCGCTGCGCACCGCCCATCCGGCGAACCCGTGCCGTCCGACGGCCTCGGCGGCCGTCCAGCCGAGGATCCGCTCGGCCTCCCGGTTCCAGTGCGTGACGACCCCGTCCGCGTCGAACGCGCACAAGGCCGCGTCCATCCCGTCGAGCAGTGCGGCCAGCAGATCGGAGCCCGGCTCACCGGGCTCGTCCGGCCCCAGCTCGTCCGTGGCCCCACTCCGCCGCGAAGCACTCACCTCGACCCCCTGGAGACTGCGTCCGCGCCTGTTCACACGGCGCCCGGTTCCCTCACTCGCCTTCATTCAACTGGAACGTGACCCAGCCCACACCCTGTTCCCGCAAGAAAAAACAGTTGAGTGCGGCCCGGCCGCTTCCTAGGCTGTCGGTACACGAGAAGGGAGGTGGTTCGGCAGATGTATGAGAACCGGACGCGTGAGGTGGCTGCGGGCTAGCGGCCCGACACCACAGCATGTGCGGTGCCGGACCAGCACGCGAGTGATACGTGCACCCGGCCCAATCCCAAGCAGTCACCCGACCCGCGGGCTGCCGGTACGTCCGGCCGGCTCCTCCTGGAGGAACCCAGCCCGCGGGTCGTCTGCGTTTTCCGTGGCCGTCCCGCGCCTTTCCGCGGGCCCGCGGGCCCGGGTCAGGGGCCGAGGCGTTCCACCGTCCAGGTGCCGTCCGGCCGGGCGGCGTAGCGCAGGCGGTCGTGGAGGCGGTTGGCACGGCCCTGCCAGAACTCGACCGTCTCGGGAGTGACCCGGAAACCGCCCCAGTGCGGCGGCACCGGGACCTGTTCGCCCTCCGGATAGCGGGCCTCCAGCGCGGCGTAGGCCGTGTCGAGTTCGGAGCGGGCGCCGATCACCGCGGACTGGGTGCTGGCCCAGGCGCCCAGCTGGGAGCCGTGCGGGCGGGTGCGGAAGTAGGCCGCGGTCTCGTCGCGGCCGGTGCGCCGGGCCGTGCCGGTGACGATGACCTGGCGGGCCAGCGGGTGCCAGGGGAAGAGCAGCGCGACGTGCGGGTTGCCGGCGAGGTCGAGCGCCTTGCGGGAGCCGTAGTTGGTGTAGAAGACGAAGCCCTCGCTGTCGTACTGCTTCATCAGGACCGTGCGGGAGCTGGGGCGGCCGGCCGCGTCCACCGTGGAGACGACCATGGCGTTGGGCTCGTAGAGCGTGCCGTGCAGGGCCGCCCGGGCGGCGTCCTCGAACCAGCGGGCGAACTGGTCCATCGGATGGGTGGCGAGGTCCTCCTCGGCGAGACCGTCCGCCCGGTACTGCTTGCGCATGGCAGCGGGGTCGAGAACGGGGTCCGGAAGCGGGTCGCGATCGGTCACGCGGTCATCTTGCCGTATAGAACGGGTATGGCACGGGGTGTCGTGTGGTCTCCCCAACCCTGGCACCGGGCGTTATCGTGCTGCTCCCTTTGCGGTGGGTTTCACCACGGGTGACCGCCGGCGCATCGGGGCATCACCGGGGTGACCACCGTCCGCACTTCACGAGGAGCCGCCTGATGTCCGATTTCGTACCCGGGCTCGAAGGAGTCGTCGCGTTCGAGACGGAGATCGCCGAACCGGACAAGGAGGGCGGCGCCCTGCGCTACCGGGGCGTCGACATCGAGGACCTGGTCGGTCACGTCTCGTTCGGCAACGTGTGGGGGCTGCTGGTCGACGGTGCCTTCAACCCCGGCCTGCCGCCCGCCGAACCGTTCCCGATCCCGGTGCACTCCGGTGACATCCGGGTGGACGTGCAGTCCGCGCTCGCCATGCTCGCCCCCGTGTGGGGACTGCGGCCGCTGCTCGACATCGACGAGCGGCGGGCCCGCGAGGACCTCGCCCGGGCCGCGGTCATGGCCCTGTCCTACGTCGCCCAGTCCGCGCGCGGCCAAGGACTGCCGATGGTGCCGCAGCGGGAGATCGACAAGGCTCACTCGGTGGTCGAGCGGTTCATGATCCGCTGGCGCGGCGAGCCGGACCCCCGGCATGTCGCGGCCGTGGACGCCTACTGGACGTCCGCCGCCGAACACGGCATGAACGCCTCCACCTTCACCGCCCGGGTCATCGCCTCCACGGGCGCCGACGTCGCCGCCGCGCTGTCGGGCGCGGTGGGCGCGATGTCCGGGCCGCTGCACGGCGGCGCGCCCTCCCGCGTGCTCGGGATGATCGAGGAGATCGAGCGCACGGGTGACGCGGAGGCGTACGTCAAGGGGGCCCTGGACCGCGGCGAGCGGCTGATGGGCTTCGGGCACCGGGTGTACCGGGCCGAGGACCCGCGGGCCCGGGTGCTGCGGCGCACCGCGCGGGAGCTGGGCGCGCCGCGGTTCGAGGTGGCCGAGGCGCTGGAGAAGGCCGCGCTGGAGGAGCTGCACAACCGGCGGCCGGACCGGGTGCTGGCCACGAACGTGGAGTTCTGGGCCGCGATCGTGCTGGACTTCGCCGAGGTGCCGGCGCACATGTTCACGTCCATGTTCACGTGCGCCCGCACCGCGGGCTGGTCCGCGCACATCCTGGAGCAGAAGCGGACCGGGCGGCTGGTGCGGCCGTCGGCGCGGTACGTGGGACCGGGACCGCGCAGTCCCCGGGACATCGAGGGCTTCGGGGCCATCGCCCACTGAGCCGCGGCCCCGTGCCCCGGGCACCCGGTCAGGCGGGCGTCAGCAGGTTCCCGTGGTGCCGCTCCGCCACCAGCGGGTGGGCCCTCAGCTTTCCCTTGAGTTCGTTGTGGCCGTACTCGGCGTACAGGGGGTTCGCCGGGTCGGTGGTGACGCCGGGGGCCTCGGCGGCGTACGGGAACGGCAGGGGGGCGATCCGCGCGTCCAGGCGGGGGTTGTAGAAGAACGGCACCGAGTAGCGCTCGGTGGCGCCGGGCGGGCTGACGACGCGGTGGTTGGTGGCCAGCAGATAGCCGTTGGTCGCCACCTCCAGCAGTTCGCCGAGGTTGACGACGAAGGCGCCCGGAAGAGGCGGTACGTCGTGGAAGCGGCCGTCCTCGCGCTGGACCTGGAGGCCGCCGACCGTGTCCTGGAGGAGCAGGGTGAGGAAGCCGTAGTCCTTGTGGGCGCCGACGCCCTGGTCGGCGCCGTCGGCCGCGCTGCCGGGGTAGCGGACGAGCTTGAGGTGCGGGTGGGCGTGCTCGCCGAAGAGCGGGTCGTAGAAGCCGGCCGGGGCGCCGATGGCGGTCAACAGCTCGCGCAGCAGACGGTGGGCGACCGCGCCGAGCCGGTCGATCCAGGCGAGGGCGGCGGTGCGCAGCCCGGGCAGGGCGGCGGGCCACTGGTTGGGGCCCTGGAGCCACCAGTACGGGGGCTCGCCGGGGCCGGGGACCCGGGCGGGGCGTTCGGCGCCGATGTCGAGCTGGTCGCGCCAGTCGCGGGCGCCTCCGGTGCGCTCGTCACCGGTACGGGTGTAGCCCCTGAAATGCGGCGAGTTGACGTTGTCGAGGGCGAGCCGGTCGGCCTCGGGGAGGGCGAAGAAGGCGCGCATGGCGGTGAGCAGCGCGTCCGTCTCGGCCCGGGTCACGCCGTGCCCGACGAGCTGGAAGAAGCCGACGTCGTGGGCGGCGCTGTGCAGCTGGGCGTGGAGCAGGGCGCGGGCCTGCGGGCCGCGGTCGGCGGCCGACAGGTCGATGATCGGAAGCTGGTCGTACGACGTCGCTGTGTGCGTGGTCATGGTGCGTCCGCGGGTGTACGGGGCACGGGTGGCCGCCGAGGGGTACGAGCGGCCCCCGGGTGCCGGAAAAGGAAGGAGAAAAGGGAGATACAGGGGGCTGTCAGGCGGAGACGCGCCGACAACCCATGCTCGTGACGCGCACGTAGTCCACGTGGCGGCGGCGGACGAGCATCGGAAGCATGGGCCAAGGGTAACGCGCTCCGTGAGAAGCCCCGCCGTACGGCCCGTTCAGTCCAGCGCGTCCGCCAGCAGCGCCGCCCACTGGGCGACGACCCGTTCGCGGCGGGCGGCGTCGTCGGTGAGGAGGTTGGCCAGGCCCAGGCCGCGGGCCATGTCGAGCAGGCCCTGGACGGTCTCGCGGACGCCGGGACGGGACTCGTCGGCGCCGAGGAGGTCGACGGCTATGCGGTGGGTCTCCCGGCCCACCCGGGCCTCCAGTTCGGTGACGCGCGGACGCAGCTGCTCCTCGTCGCCGGCGGCGACCCACAGGTGCAGCGCGGCGCGGAAGAGCGGGCCGGTGTAGAGGTCGACGAGGGCGGCGACGACGGCCCGGCGGTCCGCGGGGCCGTCCGGGAACAGGGCCCGCAGCGCCAGCGAGCGTTCCTCGGAGACGTACTCGACGGCCGCCGTGAAGAGGTCCTCCCGGGTCGGGAAGTGGTGCTGGGCGGCGCCCCGGGAGACGCCGGCGCGTTCGGCGACGACGGCGACCGTGGAGCCCGCCCAGCCGTGCTCGGCGAGGCAGGCCACGGCGGCCTCCAGGAGCCGCTGCCGGGTGGCCCGGCTGCGGTCCTGCTTGGGCACGCGCTCGCGTTCGGTCGTCCTCACACCACCCATGCCGCCTCACGTCTTTCCAGGAAGGCCGTCATCCCCTCCCGGGCCTGGCCCGAGGAGAACAACCGGGCCGTCAGCGCGGTCAGTCCGGCCGCGTCCCGGTCGAATGTCTCCAGCACCCTAGCCGTGAGCAGCCGTTTCGTCTCGGCCAGGGCCTCGGGGGAGGCGCGGCGCAGGCCGTCCAGGACGGGCGCGAGGGCGTCGTCCACGTCGTCCGCCGTCGCCGTCAGCAGGCCCAGGCGCACGGCCTCGGCAGGGCCGAAGCGTTCACCGGTGAGGTAGTAGCGGGCGACGGCGCGGGGGTCGGCGCGCGGGAGGACCGGCAGGGAGATCACGGCGGGGGCGACGCCGATGCGCACCTCGGTGAAGGCGAAGGTGGCCGCGGTGGAGGCGGCGGCGATGTCGCAGGCGGCGAGCAGGCCGAGGCCGCCGGCGCGGACATGGCCGGCGACCCGGGCGACGACCGGCTTGGGCAGCTCCACGATCCGCCGCAGCAGGGCCACCAGGGCGTCCGGATCGGGCGGGTCGCGCAGGTCGGCGCCGGCGCAGAACGTCGTACCGGTGTGGGTGAGGACCACGGCCCGTACCCCGGGGTCCGCGCCGCAGTCGGCCAGGGCGTCGGCGAGCCGGGCGACGAGGGCCGCGGACAGCGCGTTGCGGGTCCCGGTGGCGTCGAGGCTGAGGGTTTCCACGGCTCGCGTGCGGCTGCGGCCGATCGGCGCGGCGGGGTCGGTCATGGGTGCTCCCTGGTCGGCGGGCCGGTCATGCCTGTTCCCTGAGCCGGCGGCGCAGGATCTTTCCGGAGGCGGCGCGGGGCACGCCGGCGGTGAAGGTGATCCGGCGGACGCGTTTGTACGGGGCGACGCGTGCGGCGACGAACCCGAGGATCTCGTCCTCGGTCGGGCCGGCGGCGCCGGGCCGGCGGACGACGAAGGCGTGCGGGATCTCGTTGCCGTCCTCGTCGCGGGCGCCGATCACGGCGGCGTCGGCGATGCCGGGGTGGGTGAGCAGCAGGGCCTCCAGTTCGGCGGGCGCCACTTGGTAGCCCTTGTACTTGATGAGTTCCTTCACCCGGTCCACGACGAACAGCCAGCCGTCCTCGTCGGTGTGTCCGACGTCCCCGGTGTGCAGCCAGCCGTCGGGGTCGATCAGGGCGGCGGTGGCGTCGGGGCGGCCGAGGTAGCCCTTCATCACCTGCGGGCCGCGGATCAGGATCTCGCCCTCCTCGCCGGGGCCGAGGTCCCGGCCGGAGCCGTCCAGGGAGACGATCCGCATCTCGGTGCCGGCCACCAGCCGGCCGACCGTGCCGGCGGGGGCCTCGCGCAGCCGGTCCAGGGGGACGACATGGGTGCCGGGCGACAGCTCCGTCATGCCGTACGCCTGGCCGATCGGGGGCAGGCCGAGCCGTTCGGAGCAGGCGCGGGCGAGCCGGGCGTCCAGCGGGGCGGCGGCGCTGATGACGTACTCCAGCGAGGAGAGGTCGTAGCGGCCGGCCGCGGGGTGCTTGGCGAGGGCGAGGACGATCGGCGGGGCCACGTACAGGCCGGTGACGCGGTGTTCCTCGATGGCGGCGAGGAACACCTCCAGCTCGAAGCGGGGCAGGACGACGACGGTGGCGCCCTTGCGCAGGGGCGCGTTCATCAGCGCGGTGAGGCCGTAGATGTGGAAGAACGGCAGGACGGCGAGGACGCGGTCGCCGGGCCCGGCCGGGACGGCGGACTCCAGCTGGGCGAGGTTGGTGGCGATCTGCCGGTGGGTGAGCATCACGCCTTTGGGAGTGCCGGTGGTGCCGGAGGAGTACGGCAGCACGGCGATGTCCTCGGCCGGGTCGATGGCGATCCGTGGTTCGGGAGCGGTGGTGGCGAGCAGGGTGGTCAGCGAGCGGTGGCCGGGCGCGGTGTCGCACACCAGGATCTCCCGTACGCCGCCCGCCAGTTCGGCGGCGCGGCGGGCGGTGTGGAGCAGCGGGGAGACGGTGACGATCCAGCGGGCCGCGCTGTCGCGCAGCTGCCGGGCGAACTCCTCGGCGGTGGCGAGCGGGTGCGCGGTGGTGACGGTGGCGCCGGCGCGGGTGGCGGCGTAGAACGCGGTCGGGAAGGCGACGGTGTTGGGGCTGTGCAGGGCGAGGACGTCGCCCTTGCGTACGCCGCTGTCGGCGAGGGCGGCGGCGAGGCGCCGGTGGAACCGGTCCACCTGCTCGTACGTGAGGGTGGTGCCGTCCGTGCCGTCGATCAGCGCGGGCCGGTCGCCGAAGGCGGCGGCGCCGCCGAGGACGGCGTCGTGGATGGGGAGTTCTACCGGCGGGACGTCTGCGTACTCGCTGCGGAACACGGTTCCTCCTCAGGCGGGGCCGCTCAGTACGACTTGGGCAGTCCGAGGCTCTGGTGGGAGACGTAGTTGAGGATCATCTCGCGGCTCACCGGGGCGATGCGGGCCACGCGGGCGGCGGTGATCAGCGAGGCGAGCCCGAACTCGCGGGTGAGGCCGTTGCCGCCGAGGGTGTGCACGGCCTGGTCGACGGCCCGCACGCACGCCTCGCCCGCCGCGTACTTGGCCATGTTGGCGGCCTCGCCCGCGCCCATGTCGTCACCGGCGTCGTAGAGATGGGCCGCTTTCTGCATCATCAGCCGGGCCAGCTCCAGGTCGATGTGGGCCTGCGCCAGAGGGTGGGCGATGGCCTGGTGGGCGCCGATGGGTGCCTTCCAGACCGTGCGCTCCCGGGCGTACTCGACGGCTCTGGAAAGGGCGTAGCGGCCCATGCCGATCGCGAACGCGGCCGTCATGATCCGCTCCGGGTTCAGCCCGGCGAACAGTTGCAGCAGCCCGGCGTCCTCGTCGCCGACCAGCGCGTCGGCGGGCAGCCGGACGTCGTCCAGGACCAGCTCGAACTGCTTCTCGGCCGCGTTGAGTTCCATGGGGATGAGGTGTTTGCGGAAGCCCTCGGCGTCCGTCGGGACGATGAACAGGCAGGGCTTGAGGATGCCGGTGCGGGCGTCCTCGGTGCGGCCGACGATCAGGACGGCGTCGGCCGTGTCGACACCGGAGACGAACACCTTGCGGCCGGTGAGCAGCCAGTCGGTGCCGTCGCGGCGGGCCGTGGTGGTGATGCGGTGGCTGTTGGAGCCGGCGTCGGGCTCGGTGATGCCGAAGGCCATGAGGCGGGTGCCGTCGGCGAGCCCGGGCAGCCACCGCCGCTTCTGTTCCTCCGTGCCGAAGCGGGAGATCACCGTGCCGCAGATGGCGGGTGACACCACGAGCATGAGCAGGGGCGAGCCGGCGGCGCCCAGTTCCTCCAGGACGAGGGAGAGTTCGGCGATACCGCCGCCTCCGCCGCCGTACTCCTCGGGGAGGTTGACGCCGAGATAGCCGAGCCTGCCCGCGTCGGACCAGAGTTCGGCGGGGGCTCTGCCCTCGGCGACCGTGCGGATGACGTAGTCGCGGCCGTAGCGCTTGCCGAGGGCGGCCACCGCGGCGCGCAGGGCCTTGTGTTCGTCGGACTCGATGACGGCGGTCATGGGTCTCCTAGGAAGGGGTTTCCTGCACTACTGCCAGGACCGTGCCCGGCTCGACCTGCTGTCCGGGCCTGGCGTGCAGGGCGGTGAGGGTTCCGGCGGCCGGCGCCGAGATCAGGTGCTGCATCTTCATCGCCTCCACCCATACGAGTCCCTGGCCCGCCTGAACCGTTGCCCCTTCCGCCAGACCCTCGGCGACCCGGACGACCGTGCCCGGCATCGGGGCGACCAGGGAGCCGGGGGCGAGCCGGACGGCGGGGTCGGGGAAGCGGGGCAGGGCGGTGAGACGCGACGTGTTGACGTGGACCTGGTCGCCGTAGCGGGCGACGGCGAACTTCCGCCGGACTCCGTCGACGTCGAGGACGACGAGCCGCGCGTCGGCGTGGACGACCCGGACCCCGTCGGCGGCGAGGCCGTCCCGCGTGTGCCGGTAGCGGACCTCGTGCTCCTCGCCGCCCATCTCGTACCGCTTCACCTGCGGCTGCGAGGGCACGTTGCGCCAGCCGCCGAACCGGGAGCGGCCGTGGGCGTCGGCGAGGGCGGCGGCCAGAGGAGCGTACGGGTCGTGGGCGGCCTCGGTCAGCGCGCCGAGGTGTCGGTCGTAGAACCCGGTGTCCATGCGGGCCGCCGTGAACTCCTCGTGCCGCAGTGAGCGCACCAGCAGGTCCCGGTTGGTGACCGGGCCGTGGATCACGGCGGACTCCAGCGCGCCGGCGAGCCGGCGGATCGCCTCGGCCCGGGTGGGGGCGTGGGCGACGACCTTGGCGAGCAGGGCGTCGTAGTGGACGCCGATGGTGTCGCCGTCGGCGCAGCCGGTGTCCAGGCGGACGCCGTCCGGTACGGCGAGCCGGTGCAGGGTGCCGGTCTGGGGCGCCCAGTCGCGGGCCGGGTCCTCGGCGTAGAGGCGGGCCTCGACGGCGTGCCCGCGCGCGCGTGGAGGCTCGTTGCCCAGAGCGTGGCCCTCGGCGATACGGATCTGCTCGGCGACCAGGTCGAGCCCGAACACGGCTTCCGTGACGGGGTGTTCGACCTGGAGGCGGGTGTTCATCTCCAGGAAGTGGGCGCGGCCGTCGGCGACCAGGAACTCGACCGTGCCGGCGCCCGTGTACGACACGGCGCGGGCGGCGCGTACGGCCAGCGCCCGCAGCTCCTCGGCGAGCCCCTTGGTGAGCCCGGGCGCCGGGGCCTCCTCGATGACCTTCTGGTGGCGGCGCTGAAGGGAGCAGTCCCGGGTGCCGAGCGGCCAGACGGTGCCGTGGGTGTCGGCGAGGATCTGCACCTCCACATGGCGGCCGTGCTCCAGGTACGGCTCCACGAAGACCTCGCCGTCGCCGAAGGCGCTCGCGGCCTCGGCGCGCGCGCCCTCCAGCGCGGCCCGCAGCTCCTCCAGGCGGCGCACGATCCGCATCCCGCGCCCGCCGCCGCCCGCCGCCGCCTTCACCAGGACCGGCAGGTCGGCCTCGCTCACCTTCGCCGGGTCCAGCGGGGCGAGGCCCATCAGCCGCTTGGCGCGGATCTTGGACGCCATGGCCTCGATGGCCTCCGGCGGCGGGCCGATCCAGACCAGGCCGGCGTCCAGCACGGCGCGGGCGAAGCCGGCGTTCTCGGAGAGGAAGCCGTAGCCCGGGTGCACGGCGTCGGCGCCGGCGGCCAGGGCCGCCCGCACGATCAGGTCGCCGCGCAGGTAGGTGTCGGCGGGCGCCGCGCCCGGCAGCCGTACCGCCGTGTCGGCCACGCGCGCGTGCAGCGCCTCCGCGTCGGCGTCGGAGTGCACCGCGACCGTCCTGATGCCCAGCTCACGGCAGGTACGGAAGACACGGCAGGCGATCTCGCCCCGGTTCGCGACGAGCACACTGGAAATCATGTGGTCCCTCACATCCGGAAGACGCCGAAGCCGCCGCGCGCGCCCTCGTAGGGCGCGGTGTGCAGGGCCGAGAGGCACAGGCCGAGGACGGTACGGGTGTCGCGCGGGTCGATGACGCCGTCGTCGTACAGCCGCCCGGACAGGAACATCGGCAGCGACTCGGCCTCGATCTGCTGTTCCACCATGGCGCGCAGGGCCGCGTCCGCGTCCTCGTCGTACGGCTGCCCCTTGGCCGCCGCCGACTGCCGGGCGACGATCGACAGCACGCCGGCGAGCTGCTGCGGTCCCATGACGGCGGACTTCGCGCCGGGCCAGGCGAACAGGAACCGGGGGTCGTAGGCCCGGCCGCACATGCCGTAGTGCCCGGCGCCGTACGACGCGCCCATGAGCACCGACAGATGCGGCACCCGGCTGTTGCTGACCGCGTTGATCATCATCGAGCCGTGCTTGATGATCCCGCCCTGCTCGTACTCCTTGCCGACCATGTAGCCGGTGGTGTTGTGCAGGAACAGCAGCGGGATGTCGCGCTGGTTGGCGAGCTGGATGAACTGGGCGGCCTTCTGCGACTCGGCGCTGAACAGCACGCCCCGGGCGTTGGCCAGGATGCCGACGGGGTAGCCGTGCAGGGCGGCCCAGCCGGTGACCAGGCTCGTGCCGTACAGCGGCTTGAACTCGTCGAAGTCCGAGCCGTCCACGATCCTGGCGATCACCTCGCGCGGGTCGAACGGGGTCTTCAGGTCGTCCGGGACGATGCCGAGCAGTTCCTCGGGGTCGTACCTGGGCGGCTCGGCCGGGCCGGGGTCCGGGTGGGCCTTGCGGTGGTTCAGGCGGGCCACGACGCGGCGCGCCCGGCGCAGCGCGTCCGGCTCGTCCAGCGCGAAGTAGTCGGCGAGGCCCGACACACGGGCGTGCATCTCGGCGCCGCCCAGCGATTCGTCGTCGCTCTCCTCTCCGGTGGCCATCTTCACCAGCGGCGGCCCGCCGAGGAACACCTTCGCCCGCTCCTTGACCATGATCACGTGGTCGGACATGCCGGGGATGTAGGCGCCGCCGGCGGTGGAGTTGCCGAAGACGACGGCGATGGTCGGGATGCCGGCCGCGGACAGCCGGGTGAGGTCGCGGAAGATCGCCCCGCCGGGGATGAAGATCTCCTTCTGGGAGGGCAGATCGGCGCCGCCGGACTCCACGAGGCTGATGCAGGGCAGCCGGTTGGCGAGGGCGATGTCGTTCGCGCGCAGCGCCTTCTTCAGGCTCCAGGGGTTGCTGGCGCCGCCGCGCACGGTCGGGTCGTTGGCGGTGATCAGGCACTCCACGCCCTCGACCACGCCGATCCCGGTGACGAGGGAGGCGCCGACGGGATACTCGCTGCCCCAGGCGGCCAGCGGGGACAGCTCCAGGAACGGGGTGTCGGGGTCGAGCAGCAGCTCGATCCGCTCCCGGGCGAGCAGCTTGCCGCGCCGCCGGTGCCGGGTGACGTACTTCTCGCCGCCGCCCGCGAGCGCCTTGGCGTGCTCGGCCGCCAGGTCGGCGAGCTTGGCGAGCATCGCCTCGCGGTGGGCCCGGTGGTCGGGTGCGGTGGGGTCGACAGCGGTCTGCAGAACCGTCAAAGCAGGGCCTCCGGGATGTCCAGGTGGCGGGAGCGCAGCCATTCGCCGAGGGCCTTGGCCTGCGGGTCGAAGCGAGCTTGCGCGGCGACGCCGGCGCCGAGGATGCCCTCGACGACGAAGTTGAGGGCGCGCAGGTTCGGCAGCGGGTGCCGGGTGACGGGCAGGTCGCGGCTCTCGGGGAGCAGCCGCCGGAAGGTGTCGGTCGTCAGCGTGTGGGCGAGCCACCGCCAGGCGTCCTCGGACCGGGCCCACACCCCGACGTTGGCGTTCCCGCCCTTGTCCCCGCTGCGCGCCCCGACGACCAGTCCGAGAGGCGCCCGCCGGGCCGGCCCGGGCGGGAGGGGTTCCGGGAGGGGCGGCTCCGGTACGGCGGCCAGGGGGCGCGTCTCGTGGGGCGGGGGGACGGGGATTCGGCGTCCGTCGTGGAGGACGGCCATATGTGCGGCGGCCCCATGGGGCACGTACACATCCTCGAAGACCCCATAGGGAGCGCCCTTTCCGGGTGGGGCCAGCACATGGAAGCCGGGATAGCTGGCCAGGGCGAGTTCCACCGCGGCTCCGCTCAGCGCCCGGCCCACGACCTGCTGGTCCGGATCGCGTACGACGAGCCGCAGCAGTGCGCTGGCCGTCTCCTCGGTGTCCGCGTCGGCCCGGTCGGTGCGCACCAGGTCCCACCGCACGTGGCGGGGCGGCGCCTTGGCGAGCGCGCCGGCCAGCTGCTCCCGCACCAGGGCCGCCTTGGCCTCGATGTCGAGCCCGGTGAGGACGAAGACGACCTCGTTGCGGAAGCCGCCGAGCCGGTTGAGCCCCACCTTGAGCGTGGGCGGCGGCGCCTCTCCGCGCACCCCTTCGATCCGCACCCGGTCCGGACCCTCCGGGCCGAGCCGTACGGTGTCCAGCCGGGCGGTGACGTCCGGACCCGCGTACCGGGCGCCGCCGGTCTCGTACAGCAGCTGGGCGGTGACCGTGCCCACGTCCACGAAGCCGCCCGTGCCGGGGTGCTTGGTGATCACGCTGCTGCCGTCGGCGTGGATCTCGGCGAGCGGGAAGCCGGGCCGGCGTACGTCTCCTTCGCCGAAGAAGGCGTAGTTCCCGCCGGTCGCCTGGGTGCCGCACTCCAGTACGTGGCCGGCGACGACGGCACCGGCGAGCCGGTCGAAGTCGGCCGGCCGCCAGCCGAAGTGGGCGGCGGCGGGCCCGGTGACCAGGGCCGCGTCGGTCACCCGGCCGGTGACCACCACGTCGGCGCCGGCCCGCAGGCACTCGGCGATGCCGAAGCCTCCGAGGTAGGCGTGGGCGGCGAGGGTGCCGGGGTGGGCGGCGGTCAGGTCGTCTCCCTCGACGTGCGCGACCCGCGCCGGGATGCCGAGCCGGTCCGCCAGCCGCCGTATCTCCTCGGCGAGTCGGGCCGGGTCGAGGCCGCCCGCGTTGGTGACGATGCGCACGCCGCGTTCACGGGCGAGGCCGAGGCAGTCCTCCAGCTGGCGCGGGAAGGTGCGGGCGTATCCGGCTGACGGGTCCTTCAGCCGGTCGCGGCCGAGGATGAGCATGGTGAGTTCGGCGAGGTAGTCACCGGTGAGGACGTCGACCTCGCCGCCGGTGAGCATCTCGCGCAGGGCGTCGAAGCGGTCGCCGTAGAAGCCGGAGAAGTTCCCGATGCGCAGCGGTCTCACCGGCCGTCCTCCTCCCCCGGGCCGCCGGCCTCCGGCGCCGGACGTTCGGTCCGCTCGCGCGGGCGGTCGGTGCCGGGTGGGCCCGCGAAGGCCTGGGCGATGCCGAGCCAGCGGTCGGCGTCCGGGCCTTCGGCCGTCAGGGCGAGATCGGCGCGGTGGGCGCGCCGGGTGACCAGGAGGCAGAAGTCCAGGGCGGGTCCGGTGACGCGCTGCTCCGCGTCCTCGGGGCCGTACGCCCACACCTCGCCCGAGGGCGCGCGCAGTTCGACCCGGAACTCCTTGTGCGGCGGCGCCAGTCCGCGCACCCCGTAGGCGAAGTCGCGGGTGCGCACCCCGAGTCGGACCACATGCCGGAGCCGGTCGGTGGGTGGGCGCACCACACTCAGGGCGTCGGCGACGTCCTGTCCGTGGGCCCAGGTCTCCATGAGCCGGGCCGTGGCCATGGAGGCGGCGGACATGGGCGGGCCGTACCAGGGGAAGCGGGCGCCGGGCGGGGCCTGGAGCAGGGCCTCGCCGAGAGCGGTGCGCCCGGCCCGCCAGGTGGCCAGCAGTCCGGCCGGCGGGAGCGCGGCGCCCTCCTCGGCTCCCTCGTCCACGAACGAGCCGGGAGCGGCGAGCGCCTTCTCCACCAGCGGCTGGAAGGCGTCGGGGTCGGTGACGGCGAGCAGGGCCGAGCGGTCGGTCCAGGCGAGGTGCGCGATCTGGTGGGCGATGGTCCAGCCGGCCGCGGGGGTCGGCAGCCGCCACCGCTCCGGGCTCAACTCGGCTACCAGATGGTCGAGTTCACGGCTTTCGGCACGCAGGTCGTCGATGACGGGCGTCGGGTCGGCCATGGGGGGAGCATGGCAGCGGCGTTAGAAACAATCAAGCGTGCTTGCATTAATTAGGCCGTCATACCGCTTCCAGGGGCGGATAGACCGGCTCCCAGCGGGCCGCCCGCACCGCGGCCTCGACGTCGTGCGGGGCGACTCGGGCCACGCCCTCGTCCACCGCGGCCCGGACCACGGCCACCGCGACCGCCTCGGAGGTGGCGCGCAGCTCGCGGATCGGCGGAAGGACCGGCGCGTCCAGCCGGGCGACCCGCGCGTCCGCGGTCCGGCGGGCCACCGCGTCGGCCGCCGCGCGCAGCATCCGGTCGGTGACCCGCACGGCGCGGGCGACGATCGTGCCGAGCCCGAGGCCCGGGAAGACCAGCGCGTTGTTGGCCTGGCCGATCTCGTACGTCGTGCCGTTCCGCTCCACCGGGGCGAACGGGCTGCCGGTGGCCACCAGCGCCTTGCCGTCGGTCCATGCGAGCAGGTCGGCGGGGGTGGCCTCGGCCAGGTCGGTCGGGTTGGACAGGGGCAGGATGATCGGGCGCGCGGTGTGCCGGGCCATCTCGCGGACGATGTCCCGCGAGAACGCGCCGCCCTGGCCGGAGGTCCCGATGAGGACGGTCGGGCGGACCCGGCGGACCACCTCCGCCAGCGGGATGCCGGGCAGGCTCCCGCCCCGGCGCCAGCCGTCGGTCTCGCCGGCGGGACGGGCGTACGGCCGCTGGACGTCACGGAGCTTGTCGCCCTGGTCGTCGGTGAGCAGGCCGTACCGGTCGACGCACCAGAAACGGGCGAGGGCCTGCTCCTCGGACAGGCCCTCGGCGATCAGGGCGTCGCGCAGCTGGTCGGCGACTCCGATGCCGGCGGTGCCCGCGCCGAAGACGACGATCCGGTGCTCCGGCAGCGGCACTTCGGCGGCGCGGACGCCGGACAGGACGGCGGCGAGGTTGACGGCTCCGGTGCCCTGGATGTCGTCGTTGAAGGTGCAGACCCGGTCGCGGTAGTGGTCGAGGACGCGGTGGGCGTTCGCCGTGCCGAAGTCCTCCCAGTGCAGCAGGGCGCCGGGGAAGAGCCGGGTGGCGGTGGTGACGTAGGCGTCGATGAAGGCGTCGTAGGCGGCGCGGCCGACGCGGGAGTGGCGGTTGCCGAGGTAGAGGGGGTTGTCGAGGAGTTCGCGGCGGTTGGTGCCGACGTCGAGCATGACCGGCAGGGTGCGGCGCGGGTCGATGCCGGCGGCGGCGGTGTAGACGGCGAGCTTGCCGACCGCGATGTCGATGCCGCCGACGCCCCAGTCCCCGATGCCGAGGATGCCCTCGCCGTCGGTGGCCACGATCAGGTCGACATCGCCGGCGCCCAGGCCGCTCGCGCGCAGGGAGCGTTCGATGTCGCCGGGGGCGTCCACGGAGAGGTAGACGCCGCGCGGGCGGCGGTACTCGGTGCTGTAGCGGCGGATCGCCGTGCCGACGGTGGGGGTGTAGACGATGGGCAGCATCTCTTCGAGGTGGTCGCCGACGAGCCGGTAGAACAGCACCTCGTTGCGGTCGTGCAGCGCGGTCAGGTTGACGCTCTTGGCCAGGTCGTCCGGCTGCTCCCGGAACTGGCCGTAGGCGCGTTCGGCCTGCTGGTCCTGGGTGAGCACGCGCGGCGGGACGAGCCCGACGAGGTCCAGGGCCCGGCGCTCCGCCTCCGTGAACGCCGTGCCGCGGTTGATCCGGGGGTCGCCGAGCACGGCACGTCCACGGGCAGTGACCTTCATATGCCCCACTTTTTCACAAAGCGGGCACCTGTGCGCGAGCGGACGGTTACCTGGCGTGACGGCTGGGTGGCGCCGCGAACTTTAGCGGTCACCGTTCGGCAGGGTGGCCTTGCCCCGGCCGATCTGGGTGCGGACCGCGCCGATGCTCGCCGCGATGACCAGCGCGATGGCGGCCGCCTGGGCGGGCGCGAGGGACTGGCCCAGGACGAGGAAGCCGGCCGTGGCGGCGATGGCGGGTTCCAGGCTCATGAGGATGGCGAAGGTGGAGGCCGGCAGGCGGCGCAGGGCCAGGAGTTCCAGGGTGTAGGGCAGCACCGAGGAGAGCACGGCCACGGCGGAGCCGAGGGCGATGGTGGTGGGGTCCAGCAGACGGGTGCCGGCCTCGGCGATGCCGAGCGGGAGGAAGAGCAGCGCCGCCACCGCCATGGCCAGAGCCAGGCCGTCGGCCTGGGGGAAGCGGCGGCCCGTGCGGGCGCTGAAGATTATGTAGGCCGCCCACATGGCGCCGGCGCCCAGGGCGAAAGCGACACCTATGGGGTCCAGTTCGCCGAAGCCTCCTCCGCCGAGCAGGAACACGCCCGCGAGGGCGAGGCCGGCCCAGAGGGCGTTGATCGCACGGCGGGAGGCCAGGACGGACAGAGCCAGCGGGCCGAGGACTTCGAGGGTCACGGCCGGGCCCAGCGGGATACGGTCGACCGCCTCGTAGAACAGGCCGTTCATCGCCCCCATCGCGATGCCGAAGACCACCACCGTGCCCCAGTCGGCGCGCGAGTGGCCGCGCAGCCGGGGCCGGCAGACCAGGAGGAGGACGATCGCCGCCGCGAGGAGGCGCAGGGCCACCACGCCCAGCGCGCCCGCCCGGGGCATCAGGGTGACCGCCAGCGCGCCGCCGAACTGCACCGAGATGCCGCCGGCCAGCACCAGCCCGACGGGCCCGAGGGAGGTGAGGCGGCCGGGGGCGTCCGGCGACGGTGACGGGGATGCCGGTGACGTCTGTGACGTCGAGTTCGCGGTGCTGGGGGTGTTGACGGTGCTCACGGCGGTCCCGGTGGCTCGGATCAGATCATGTACAACTCCATGTACTACCTAGTCCAGGGTAATGGACTCCGTCAGGAGTGTGAACCCCTTATGGAGCTGTCCTGGATGGTGAGATACGGGCTTCTCGGATGTCGGGCCGGGCTTTGTGAAGTCGAGTGTGGCCTCATGCATCGGGCGGGCCCCCTGCCTCCAGCGCCTGCGCCAGCACCTCCGCCAGGTGGCGGCCCCGGACGCCGGCGAGCTGGTCCAGCTGGGTGCGGCAGGAGAAGCCGTCGGCGAGGATCACCGTGTCCGCGGGGGCCTGCCGTACCGAGGGCAGGAGCCGCTCCTCCGCGCAGGCCCGGGACACCTCGAAGTGACCCTTCTCGAAGCCGAAGTTGCCCGCCAGGCCGCAGCAGCCTCCGCTCAGTTCGCCGGTGAGACCGGCGGCGGCGCGCAACCGGCGGTCGGCGGTGTCACCGAGCACCGCGTGCTGGTGGCAGTGGGTCTGGCCGGCCACCGGACGGTCGACGGCGGGCGGGGTCCAGTGCGGGGCGTGCCGCTCCAGGGTCTCGGCGAAGGTGCGGACCGCGGCGGACAGCCGGGCCGCGCGCGGGTCGTCGGGCAGGAGTTCCGGCAGGTCGGTGCGGAGGGCGGCGGCGCAGCTCGGTTCCAGGACGACGACCGGGACCCCGGCCCGCAGCACCGGTTCCATCAGGTCCAGGGTGCGGCGCAGCACCGCGCGGGCGCGGTCGAGCTGACCGGTGGAGACGTAGGTCAGGCCGCAGCAGACCCTGGCCCGGCGGGCGGTGAGCAGCGCGGCCGCCGACCGGGTCCGGCCGTCGGCGATCGCTCCCTTGCGGGGCAGCAGCGTCGGCGGGAGGGCCACCCGCAGTCCGGCGGCCTCCAGCACGCGGACGGCGGCCTGCCCGACGGACGGCGAGAGGTGTTCGGTGAAGGTGTCGGGCCAGAGCACTACGAGGTCGCCGGGGGTGGAGGCGGAGTGGTCGCCGGGAGCGGGTGCGGAGTGGTCGCCGGGAGCGGAAGAGGACCGGTCGCCGGGCGCGGACGCGGAATGGTCGCCGGGAGCGGAAGAGGACCGGTCGCCGGCGTGCGGGACGTGGCCGTTCGCCGCGGGCCGGTCGTCGGCGTGCGGCACAGCTCCGCCCGTCGCGCGCGGAGCGGGCCGGTCGCCGGTGCCCGGTGCCGGCCGGTCGCCGGAGTGCGGGACGGCCGCGCCCGGTGTCGGCTTCCGCCCGCGCCACCAGGCGGTGAACGTCTGGGGCGCCAGGAGCGGGATGTTCCGTTCCGGTGCTATTCCGGCCAGGTGTTTGCCGAGGCCGGCGAGGGGGCGGATGGCCGCCAGGGCGTTGAGCAGCGGGGCCAGGCGGGTGCGGGACGTCCAGTGGAGCCATTCCGGGAGGCGGCCCATGCTGTGGTGGGCGGCGGGGCGGCGGCGGTGGGCGTAGTGGTGGTGGAGGAACTCGGCCTTGTAGGTGGCCATGTCCACGCCGGCCGGGCAGTCCGAGCGGCAGCCCTTGCAGGACAGGCAGAGGTCGAGGGCGCCCAGGACCTCCGTGGACTGCCAGCCGTCGGTGACCAGGTCGCCCGCCAGCATCTCGTGCAGCAGCCGGGCCCGGCCCCGGGTGGAGTGCTCCTCCTCGCCGGTCGCCCGGAAGGAGGGGCACATCACGGCCGGGCCGGTCGCGGTCGCCGTACGGCACTTGGCCACGCCGACGCAGCGGCGGACGGCCGCGCGGAAGTCGCCTCCGTCGGCCGGGTAGGCGAAGGCCACGTCGACCGGGCGGCGGGGCAGCACCGAGAAGCGCAGGTTCTCGTCCAGCCGGGCCGGGCGGACCAGCATGCCGGGGTTGAGGAGGTCGTCCGGGTCCCACACCGCCTTGGTCCGCTCGAACAGCCGAACCATGTCGGCGCCGTACATCCGCGGCAGCAGTTCCGCGCGGGCCTGGCCGTCGCCGTGCTCCCCGGACAGGGAGCCGCCGTGGGCCACGACCAGGTCGGCCAGTTCCTCGGAGAAGCGGCGGAAGCGGCCGACGCCCGCCTCGGTGAGCAGGTCGAAGTCGATACGGACGTGGATACAGCCGTCGCCGAAGTGGCCGTACGGCGTGCCGCGCAGTCCGTGCGCGGCCAGCAGCGCGCGGAAGTCGCGCAGGTAGCCGCCGAGGCGGGCGGGCGGGACCGCGCAGTCCTCCCAGCCGGGCCAGGCCTCGGAGCCGTCGGGCATCCGGGTGGCGGTGCCGGCCGCGTCCTCCCGGATGCGCCACAGGGTCCGCTGGGCGGCCGGGTCGGTGACCACCAGGGAGTCCACGACATCGGCGGCGCGCACGATCTCCTCCGCACGCGCGCGTGCCTGGCCCGCCGTCTCCCCGCCGGTCTCCACGAACAGCCAGGCGCCGCCCCGGGGCAGCCCCGCCCCGGCCGGGACGAGGTCGGCGGCCATGCCCTCCACCGTGAGCGGCCCGAGCGGCAGCAGGCCCGCGGCGGCCTCGGCGGCGGCGCTCTCGTCGGCGTACGCCAGCACGGCCAGCGCTCGCGCGCGGGGGTTCTCCACCAGGCGGACCACGGCCTCGGTGAGGATGCCGAGGGTGCCCTCGGAGCCGCAGAAGGAGCGGGCGACGTCCGCGCCCTTCTCGGGCAGCAGCGCGTCCAGCGCGTACCCGGAGATCCGGCGGGGCAGGTGCGGGAATCCGGTCCGCAGCCGGGCCAGTTCGCCCTCGGCCAGCTCGCGCAGTCCGTCCGGGGCGCCGGCCCATCCCTGCCCGAGCCGGAGCCGCCGTCCGCGCGCGGTGACCACGGACAGCTGCCGCACACTGTCCGCGGTCGTGCCCCAGGCGACCGAATGGGAGCCGCACGAGTTGTTGCCGATCATCCCGCCGAGCGTGCACCTGCTGTGCGTGGAGGGATCGGGGCCGAACCGCAGTCCGTGCGGGGCGGCGGCCTCCTGGAGCCGGTCGAGGACGAGCCCCGGCTGCACCACGGCCGTACGACTGCCCGGGTCCAGCTCCACCAGAGCGGTCATGTGCCGGGTGAAGTCCAGCACCACGCCGGTGCCCGTCGCCTGCCCCGCGATGGACGTGCCCCCGCCGCGCGCCACCACCGGCACCCCGCGCTCCCGGCCCACCTCCAGCACGGCCGCCACGTCGTCGGCGTCTCTCGGGGCGACGACGCCCAGCGGGACCCGCCGGTAATTGGACGCGTCCATGGTGACCAGCGCCCGGGCGGTCACATCGAACCCGACCTCGCCCCGGACGGCCTTGCGCAGCGCCTCCGCGAGCGCGGCTACCTCCGTGACCCCGGTGTCCGTGACTCCGGCGTCCGCAGCAACATCCGCACGATCCGTCATGCGTCCAGGATGCATCCGACCACGGACCGTCACCGAAAGTTATCCACAGCCCCGCGCGGATCGTCGTACAACCTCACAAGCCCACGACCTGGCATTCTTGTCTCATCGAACGGACAGGACTGCACCCGGGCTTCCCTCAGCGGCTAACCTCCTTTTGTGGCCGACATCCAGATTCCCGCTGACATCAAGCCCGCCGACGGACGTTTCGGCGCTGGCCCCTCCAAGGTGCGGACCGAGGCGCTGGACGCCCTCGCCGCCACCGGCACGTCCCTGCTGGGCACCTCCCACCGTCAGGCGCCGGTCAAGAACCTGGTCGGCAAGGTCCGCGAGGGCATCTCCGAGCTGTTCTCCCTGCCCGAGGGCTACGAGGTCGTCCTCGGCAACGGCGGCTCCACCGCCTTCTGGGACATCGCCACGCACGGCCTGATCGAGAACAAGTCGCAGCACCTGACCTTCGGCGAGTTCTCCTCCAAGTTCGCCAAGGCCGCGAAGCTCGCGCCCTGGCTGGCCGAGCCGACCGTCGTCGCCGCCGACCCCGGCACCCACCCCGACCCCCGGGCCGAGGCGGGCGTCGACGTCTACGCCCTCACCCACAACGAGACCTCCACCGGTGTCGCCATGCCGATCAAGCGCGTGGCCGGCGCCGACGAGGGCGCGCTCGTCCTCGTGGACGCCACCTCGGGCGCGGGCGGCCTGCCGGTCGACGTCGCCGAGACCGACGTCTACTACTTCGCCCCGCAGAAGTCCTTCGCCTCCGACGGCGGCCTGTGGATCGGCGTCTTCTCCCCCGCCGCCGTCGAGCGCGCCGAGCGCGTCCACGCGTCCGGCCGCCACATCCCGGAGTTCTTCTCGCTCCCCACGGCGATCGACAACTCCCGCAAGAACCAGACGTACAACACCCCGGCCCTCGCCACCCTCTTCCTGCTGAACGAGCAGCTGGAGTGGCTCAACGGCCAGGGCGGCCTCGCCTGGTCCACGGCCCGCACGAAGGACTCCTCGACCCGCCTGTACACCTGGGCCGAAGAGTCCAAGTACGCCACCCCGTTCGTCGCCGACCCGGCCAAGCGCTCCCAGGTCATCGGCACGATCGACTTCGCCGACGAGATCGACGCCGCCGCCGTCGCCAAGGTGCTGCGCGCGAACGGCATCGTGGACACCGAGCCGTACCGCAAGCTCGGCCGCAACCAGCTGCGCATCGCGATGTTCCCGGCGATCGACCCGGCGGACGTCGAGGCCCTGACGAAGTGCGTCGACTACGTGATCGAGAAGCTCTGACCTTCCGAGTACGCCACGAAGGGCGCCCGGCACTCGCCGGGCGCCCTTCGTGTGTCCGATGCGATGACCTACACGGGACCGCCCATGTTTTGGACCACGCGTACACAACAAGGGTTGAGCCGAACGCTACCCCGCCGCCGGCCACCGGCTCCCGCACGAACGCGCCTAGGGAAGACCGCGGATGACGTCGTGCGGCCGTACGTCCTCAGACCTTGATACTCCGCCGTACCCGGGCGATCACCTGCTGCGCCTCCGCCCCGAACACCGCCGATTCCGCGAAGGTGTCCCACACGCGGCGATAGAGAGTGATCGTTTCGGCATCGTCCAGCCATAGTTCGGCGTGCCAGTTCTCGACTACGACCAGACGCTCGTCCAGCACATTGAACGAGTTGCCCATCACCAGTGGCAGCGTTCCGTCCAGCGGCAGGATTCCCAGGTTCAGGGTGTCCATGCCGACCACGCCCAGCAGCCGGTCCAGTTGGGGTGCCAGTATTTCCGGTGGACAGATGCGACCCCACAGCACGCTTTCGGGCATAAGCAGGTTGAACCGCTTACCAGGTTGGTACAGCCATTCCTGCCGTTTCATGCGGGCCCGCACCGCGTCCTCCGTGTCCCTCGGGGACTTCTGGAGTTTGGCGTGTCGCTCGAAGATGTACCGGGCATAGTCGGCTGTCTGGAGCATGCCGTTGATGGCAGCGCTGCTCAGCGCATACAGAGTCGTACTGTTGAAGACGAGCGTGTTCCATGTTGCTTGGACTGGGGCGTGCCCTGCCGCGAGTTGACGCCGCCAAGACCGGATGTGACTCTCGAAGCCCTTCAGACGTGCGCGTAGTTCCGGGAACATGGCAGGCTGTCCCACCGCCTCGGCCCACGCCCGCAGGTCCTCGTCCGTGGGAGTCTGTCTGCCGTTCTCCAGTTTGCTGATCTTCGACTGGGACCATCCCAGTCGCTCGGCCAGTGCCGAACCGGTGAGCCGGCCATCAGGGTTTTCGATGCGCAGTTCTCTGAGCCTGCGACCCAGTTCCGCCCGCGCCCTCTGATAGTCCGTGCTCACCGGTATCCGCTCTTGCCCTATGTGTCGTCGTTCATCTTCTCCGTGAACTGCTTCCACGGTACGGCGTGGTGCCAAGCAGCATCCCGCACCATGCAGCAGCGCACCACCTCCGCCGGCTCGGTGATCAGGTCCACGTGCGTGAGCTGGTCGTCGTCATCAAACCGCAGGAGAGCGATGAGGCGGCTGTCGAACAGCCAGAAGTCCTCGGCGGGGAGCCGGAGCCGGTCCGCGTCGGCACGCCACAGATTGCGGATGTCCTCGCCCATGGCGCTGTTCCGTTTGGCGTTGTCGAGGAGGTAGAGCTGCCCCGTGGTCGGCGGCTCATCCACAATGCGCACACGTTCGACACGCTTGCCCTGAGAGGTCTGCTCACGGATCGTCTTGCAGTACGGATGGTCGAACGTCCAGTTGGCCGCGCCGGTCGCCACGAACTGCCGGTATGTGTCGGCCGCTTCATCACTCGCGTAGCGACGCCTGGTCTCCAAACGCCATGCGGTGTGGTCGAACTTACTGAACAGAGCGCTGAACTCGTTCAGATCGATGGACTTCACCTGCCGCGTCCTCTCCTTCGGCGTCCAGTCGACAAGCAGCTCACGCGGGACCACCACCGCCACCTCACCTTCCGAGAGGTGCTGAAGTTGTGCCACGTCCTCCCGGTCGGTCAGTGGGGGACCGTGCACGATCACCTCCCCGCTGTCCAAGTCCTCGTGCACAGCTGGACATCCGTCCTCACCACTCCCCGTCCCGTTGAACCGCAACCTGCGCGCCATGCGCAACCACCCCCTGGGTGTCGACGAAGCTCGTAGGCCTAGCATCTCGGTGACTCACAGCGAATGTCCATGCATCCAGAGTGACAGTCTGAGAATAACGAAGAATATTCGCCCCCTTGCTCCCCGCCCGCCCCCTACGGTCGTCCCCGAAGCCACCCACCCCCACCTCGGGAGACCCGGTGACCCCCATGGCCGACGCCCAGCCCCGCTCCCCGGACCGGCTTCCCCCCGGCTTCGACGCCTGGCTGCTCGACTGCGCCCCCGCCGCCGGCTGCGACGTCTGCGGAGCGAACTGGCGACAGCTGCTCGCCTGCAAGCGGGACGGGAACATCACCCAGGCCATGCGCCACGCCACCGAGATCCGGGACCACCCCTCGGGCGTGCACATCCGCCCCTCATCCCCCACGAACCCCCGCCCACGCAGGGCGGCGGCGGCCGGACACGGCCGCGACAGCGGAGCAGGAAGGTACAGCGATGGTGAACGGAAGTGACCTGTACGCGCTCGACCTCGGCGGCGCCTCGTTCCTGAAGGCGTGCGGCGGGAACACCCATCCGGACGGCGAGTCCTGCGTGATCCTCGCCCGTATCGGCGCGGACGCCTGGGCGCTCGGTGACAGCAAGCGGCCCGACAAGGAGCCGCTGCGGTTCACCACGAACGAGCTGAGCGCCGCCGGTATCGACCCGGCCCGCTTCGGTCCGGCCCGCTGAGCCTCCCCGGCCGAGAAGACCAGCCGGTTCCGGACCGTCGTCGCACGGGCGGAACCGGCCCGCACAGCACACCGAAGAGGACCCGGGTGCACCACCACGCCTACCTCTGGACCGGCCCCAAGCCCCGTTTCGACCAGGATGCCCTCCGGCGCCCGCCCCCTCCCGAGCCGCCCCCGCCCACCAGCGGTCCGGAACTGATCCAGCGGTACCGGCTGGCCACCGTCGAGTTCCCCACCTCCGACCTGCCCCCGCTGGAGACCGCGTACTGGCTGGTCAAACCCCGTTCGATCGTCAGAGGCAGCTGGTCCGAACCCTCCGCGGCCGCCGCCTGGCTCGGGGAGCGGCTGGCCGAGTACGCGCCCCGGTTCGCCGTCGGCGCGTACCGCGAACCCGGCCGCCTCGCCGTCCTCCTCGCCTCCGCCGGCGAGCGGCTGAAGACGGGCGGCGACGTCTCGCTCGGGTTCTATCTCGAACAGCCCGCGTTCCTGTCCGTGGCCCTGGTGGGCTGCTCCCCCCATCGCGCCCGCCCGGACCTGCCCTGCCCGCTCAGCACGTGACGAGGGCGCCCGGTGTCGCGCCGGGCGCCCCCCTTCTCACGCCGCCGTGCAGGTCAGCGTGGGCGTCGCCGCTCCACCCGGCGTCGCTCCGAAGCCGAAGCTCGCCGAAGTCCCGGCCGCCAGGCTCCCGTTGTGAGCCGCGTTCACGACCGTCACGCTCGCGCCGCTCTGGGTGTAGCTCGCGTTCCACATGGACGAGATCTTCTGCGCCCCGCCCCACGTCCACGTCACCTTCCAGGACTTGAGCGCGACCGTGCCGGTGTTGGACACCTTCACCTCGGCGTTGAAGCCACCGCCCCAGTCGCTGCTGACGGTGTAGGCCGCGCTGCACGCGGGGGTGCTGCCGCCTCCGCCGCCGTTGTCACCGCCACCGCCGCCACCGCTCCCGCCGCCCGGGAACAGCGGCGCCTTGATGCCGGCCAGGTACCCGTCCTTCACCGTGTCGACGGTGGTCCAGTCGTCCTTCAGGATGCCGCCGGTGTCCCCGGAGTTGGGGTTCAGGGACCAGTACGTCCAGTGGAAGGAGTCCGCGCCGTACGTGGACGTCGGCCGCAGGTAGTCCGCCAGCGCGGCCAGCCACTTCTGGTCGACGGACGACTGGAGCGTCGTACCGAACTCGCCCACCCAGACCGGAGCGATGTTCTGCTTGAAGATGTAGCCCCAGTACTTGTCCCAGACGCCCGGCATGTTGGCCGGGAAGGACGGGTCGCTGAACCAGCTCTGCTGGGCCACGCTCGTGGCGTAGTCGTGGGCGGAGTAGACGACCCGGCCCGGCACGCTGAGCTGCACGGGATACTGGCCGACGCCCATCAGGTTGCCGCCCCACCAGCCGGACACGCCGTTGTACGTCTGCACGCCCTCGACGAAGACGAGCAGGTCCGGGTTGACCGACAGGACCGCGTTCCCGGCGCGCTGGGCCGCCAGGCGCCAGTCGGTGGCCTGGTCGCCGCAGCCCCAGCACGCCGGGTCGTGCGGCTCGTTGTGCAGGTCGATGCCGATCACCGTGTCCTGGCCCTGGTAACGGGCGGCCAGGGACTTGAGGTTGGCGATCCACGTCGATTCCGGAACGGACGCGGTGTACCAGAGCGCCGACTGGCCGGCGGAGTCGGGACGGTGCCGGTCCAGGATGACCTTCAGCCCGTCCTGACCCGCGTACGCGACGATCCGGTCCAGCACCTGGAGCGAGGTGAGGCCCTGGAGGTCGGCGTTCTTGCCGGCGGAGACGTCGATGCCGCTGGGCGTCGCGCCGGGCTTGAAGATGTCGTCGCTGTAGGGGATCCGCAGGGTGTTGTAACCCAGCGACCTCACCTGGTCGATCATGCTCTTGTAGTCGCGGGACCACAGACCGTGGACCACCAGGTTGCTGGTCTCGAAGCCGAACCAGTTGATCCCGGCGATGCGCACCGGCTGACCGGCCGCGTCCAGGATCTGCCGGCCGCTGGTGTGCCAGTACCCGGCGCCGGGAGCGGCGGCGGCCGTCGGCGCGTCGGCCGCCTGTGCCGCGTAGGCCCCGGTCAGAGGCAGGAGGAGCGCCGCCGCAGCGGTGCACAGCGCTCTTCGGAGGGTGCGGAACATGTGTCGGTTCCTCTCGGCAGGCGCGGCAGCCGACAAAAATGGGAGCGCTCCCAAGCGCCGCGCACGGCACAGGAAACCCAGATCAACATGAGCACGTCAATACCTGCGGCACACCTCGGTACACACCGCTCCCCGGCCCCGCCGGCCGTCCGGTCAGTTGCGCCGCAGCCGGCGCAGCCCCAGGAACGCCGCCACTCCGACGGCCAGGATCACGATGCCCACCTTCAGGCTCGGGGTGCCGTCCTTGTCGTCGGAGGCGTGGGAACCTCCGTCGGCGGAGGGAGAGTTCGCGGCCGGGCGTTCGGGAGCGTCGGCCGCCTGGACCGCGCTGTCCGCGCCCTCGCTGCCGTACATCAGCCTGGTGCCGTCGGCGGAGTACGACACGGACTCGCCCTGCCCCTGGAACGGCACGTCCAGGCGGCCCCGGCGCTTGATCCGGCCGTCGTTCCAGTCGTAGTAGACGCCACCGAAGTAGCCGCGCACGGCGAGCTGCCGGCCGTCCGGGGAGAAGGCCGCGTCGGTGGCCCACAGGTCCACGGGCGCGACCTGGCGGAAGACGTTCGCTCCGGACGTGGAGAGGGCCGCCGGGCCCTCGTACAGGTGCCCGCCCTCCTCGTTCTTGTCGATGATGTAGACGCGTCCCGTCCTGGGGTGGACGATCAGCGACTCCGCGTCGCGCGGGCCGTCCGCGTACTTCACCACGTACTGCGTGGCCGAGACCGTCTGGTCCGTCAGCCGCTTCGGCTCGGGCAGCCGGTAGATCCACACGTACGGCCACTTCCCGCCGAAGTTGTCGCCGATGTCGCCGACGTAGATCTGGTTGTCCGGCCCGATGGAGACGGCCTCGACATCGCGCGGGGAGCCGATGCCGCGCAGGGTGATCCGGGCGACGGTCCGGCCGGTGGCGCTGTCCACGGCGTACAGGTACGGCCCGTCGTCGCTGTCGTTGTGCGTCCAGTAGATCCCGGGGTGCTGCCGGGACGCGGCGAGCCCGCTGGACTCGGTTATCCGGGGATCCTTGATGGTGAAACCCTTGTCCCCCGCCCCCTCGGCGGTCCCGGTGGCGGAGGCGGGCAGCGCGCAGGCACCGGCGAGCAGCACACCGGCGAGTACGGCGAACGATCGACGCATGACCCAAGCCTGCCATTCCCCGAGGGGGTCCCGAAGACGTGGTCCGCCTCACAGGGCCCGCCGATCCCAGCGGTTGGGGCCATCGTCCATGATGAGCCGATGCTTAGGTTCATGCCCGTGGGCGACTCCATGACGATCGGGAGCGCGGGCGAGCACACATGGCGCTACCGGCTGTGGCGGCACCTGCGCGGTACGTACGCCGGCCCCTTCACCTTCGTCGGCCCGCGCGAGACCCTCTACGACCAGCGGGCCGGCGCACCGACGTCCCTCGCCTACGCCGAACCCGCCTTTCCCCGCGGGCACCTGGCGGGCTGGGGCGAGGGCTGGCTGCACATGGCCCCGCTGATCGGCGAGGCGGTGCGCGCCCACCGGGCCGACGTGCTGCTGGTCTCCCTCGGCCTGATCGACCTCGGCTTCTACACCAACGCCGAGCAGACGGCGGAGAACGTACGGGCGTTCGTCGCGGGCGCGCGGGAGGCCGAGCCGCGGATACGGATGGTGCTGCTGCCGGTCATACCCAACGTCCGGGCCGCGTCGGACGCGCCCTTCGCCGACCAGGTGGACCGGTTCAACGACCTGCTCGCCAAGACGGTCGCCGACCTGGACGAGCCCCGCTCGCCGCTGCTGACGGCCTCGCGGCCCGAGGAGTGGGACATCGGCACCGACACCTATGACGGCACGCATCCCAACGCGAACGGGGAGCACCGGATCGCCGGGGCGTTCGCGGGGGCGATGTGGGAGGCGTGGGGGATCGGACGGCCGTACGAGGAATGATCAGGGCGGCTGGAATCCGGCGTGCCCCGGGCGCGGCGCCTATCGTTGCACTGCACGGCCGCACCTGTTCGTGGGGCGCCAGGGCGCGGGCACCCGCACCGAAGCACCGGCCGGCGTGAAGGCGTCGTCCAGCGGCTGGAGCAGCAGCACGTCCTCGCCGCGCCGGGCCGGCGGCCGGCGGGCCGAGCAGCTCGGGATGGTCCGCCTCCGCCGCAGGCAGCGGCGCGGGAACGCCGGCGACGAGCCGGGCACGAACAGACATGTCGGTCTCCAGGAGTGGTACCGCTCCGCAGCGTGGGGGACGCCTCCGACAACCGGTCCGGCGGTCCGGTGACGCGGGTCACACGCCCCGCCCTGTCACATCGGCGGAGCGGGCGGCATCTCATGGCGACCGGACGCCGCGCGCCACGTCCGCGCGGCCCCACTCGCTCGTGAGGACGACACCATGACCACGAAAGCCCGTATCGACCTGACCGCCGGCGACCTCGGCGCCAGGCTCTCCAAGCGGTTCGCCGCCCTCGGCCTCGGCGTCACGCAGTCGGCGCTGCCCCGCAGCACCCAGGAGCTGGTGATGCTGCGCGCCAGCCAGATCAACGGCTGCGGTTTCTGCGTCGACCTGCACACCAAGGAGGCGGCGGCGGCCGGCGAGAGCGCGCTGCGCCTGCACCTGGTGGCCGCCTGGCGCCACTCCACCGTGTTCACCGAGGCCGAGCGGGCCGCGCTGGCGCTCGCCGAGGAGGGCACCCGGCTCGCCGACGCCCAGCAGGGCGTGTCCGACGCCACCTGGCAGGAGGTCCGCGAGCACTACGACGAGGAGCAGGCCGCGGCGCTGGTCTACCTCGTCGCCGTGATCAACGCGGCCAACCGGCTCAGCGTGATCGCGCACCACCGGGGCGGCTCCTACGAGCCCGGCATGTTCGCCCAGCTGCAAAGCTGACCGGCACCGCGCGCGGCGGCGAGCCCTTGCCTAGAGCGCACTCCAGGACGTTGGCTAGTGGACCATGGAGTACACGCAGCTCGGACGCACGGGACTCAAGGTCAGCCGGCTCGTCCTCGGGACGATGAACTTCGGACCGCAGACCGACGAAGCGGACAGCCACGCGATCATGGACGCGGCGCTGGACGCGGGCATCAACTTCTTCGACACCGCCAACGTGTACGGCTGGGGCGAGAACAAGGGCCGCACCGAGTCCATCATCGGCAACTGGTTCGCCAAGGGCGGCGGACGGCGCGAGAAGACCGTCATCGCCACCAAGGTCTACGGCAACATGGACGCGGACGGCGCCACGGTGTGGCCCAACCACGACAAGCTCTCGGCGCTGAACATCCGGCGCGCGGTGGACGCCAGCCTGAAGCGGCTCCAGACCGACCACATCGACCTCTACCAGTTCCACCACATCGACCGCAGCACGCCGTTCGAGGAGATCTGGCAGGCGATCGACGTCCTCGTCCAGCAGGGCAAGATCCTCTACGTCGGCTCCAGCAACTTCCCCGGCTACAAGATCGCCCAGGCCAACGAGGCCGCCGCCCGCCGCGCCGGCACCATCGGGCTGGTCAGCGAGCAGTGCCTCTACAACCTGGCCGAGCGGCGCGCCGAGATGGAGGTCATCCCGGCCGCGCAGGACTACGGCCTCGGGGTCATCCCGTGGTCGCCGCTGCACGGCGGTCTGCTCGGCGGGGTCATCAAGAAGGAGGTCCAGGGCGGTCGCCGTGCCTCCGGCCGGGCCGCCGACACGCTCAAGGACCCGGCGGCCCGCGCGCAGATCCAGGCGTACGAGGACCTGCTCGACAAGCACGGCCTGGAGCCCGGCGAGGTGGCCCTGGCCTGGCTGCTCACCCGCCCCGGCGTCACCGGCCCGATCGTCGGCCCGCGCACCGCGGGACAGCTGGAGTCCGCGCTGCGGGCCGTCGAGCTGGAACTGAGCGAGGAACTCCTCACCGGCCTCGACGAAATCTTCCCGGGCCCGGGCCCGTCTCCGGAGGCCTTCGCCTGGTAGAGCCCGGAAGGGGCGGCCCCGAAGGCACACGGGGAACCGTGCGACCGGCCGCATCCGGCCGACGACCGGCCTCACCCGGCCGGGCGGCCGGGAAACGGTCCGCGGTTCCCCGCCGCTCCTCCCGCCCGCGCCCGGCAAAAGCGTCCCGGAAGGAGCGCGGGCGACCGCGCGACCGGCCACGACCGGCGCAGCCGACCAACGGCCCGCGATCCCCACAGCTCCCCCGCGCCCCGCGAAGGCACCCCGGAAGGGCGCGCGCCTACCGCACGGCCGACGCCACAGCCACCACCACGAACATCAACACAAGCGCACCGGCCATGATCCGGTTCCGGGTTTTCGGGTCCACGTATTCGAGACTAACCGCCGCCGCCCAGCGCCCAGCGCCCGACCACCTCGTACCGAGGCTGCTCCCCCGGCACCCCGGACGCCGGCAGCCTGCTGCGCATCAGCGCCAGGTCCGCCGCGGTCCAGCTCGCGCCGGCGAACTCCGCGAGCGCGTCGACGTACGGCCGTACGTCCAGCGCGTGCCGGCTGCGGGCCAGTGTGAGGTGGGCCTTGTACCGCCGCTGCTCCCCGCCCGGCAGCCCCGCCTTGCGCGCCGCCGCCTCCGCCCGGCCGGCCAGCAGCCGCAGTTCCTCCACCTCCCCCCGGGCGCCCGCCCACAGCGTGCGGCCCTGCCCGAACTGGCCGCCGCCCGCGAGGGAGAGGGTGAAGGGCGCCGCCCGCCGGGCCGCGCCGGCCAGCCGGGCCGACAGGGCGGGTACGACGTCGTCGGCGACCTCGCCGTAGAAGGCGAGCGTGAAGTGCCAGCCGGGACGGCCCGTCCAGCGCAGCCGCCCGGCGCCCGGCAGCCGCCGCAACCGGGCCACTTCGACGGCCAGTTCGTCCGCGATGTCCTCCGGGAGCAGTACGGCGGCGAAGAGTCTCATGGCACTCACGATCCCAGACCCCGGCGGGCATGATGGGCCGATGACGATCACCATCCGAGAAGGCGGCCCCGGCGATCTGCCCGCGATACTCCGCATGCTCGACAGCAGCGTGGAGTGGCTGGTCTCACAGGGCCGCACCCGCCAGTGGGGCACCGAGCCGCTGTCGGGGACCAGGACGGTCGAGGCCGTGGAGCGGGCCATGGCCCAGGGCACCACGTACATCGCCGAGATCGACGGGATACCGGCGGCCACCCTCACCCTCACCGACGGGCCCGGCGCCTACCTGTCGCATCTGCCGGCGCCCGGCGAGCCCGAGCGGTACATCCACTGGCTGGCCTCCGACCGCCGCTTCAAGGGCCGGGGCGCGGGCAGCGCGCTGCTCGCACACGCCGCCGAGGTGACCCGGCGGGCGGGGGTGGGCCTGCTGCGGGTGGACTGCTACGCCGGTGACGACCGCAAGCTCGTCGCCTACTACGAGGCCAACGGCTTCACTCCGACACACCCCTACACCCACGGCCCCGACGCCTGGCCCGGCCAGGTGCTGGCCCGAAGGGTCGACTAGCACCCTCCGGAAGCCGCACCGGCCGGCGGAACCATGCGGCCGTCGCCGATTCCACCGAGCCGGCGGAAGCACGCGACCGTCGCTGGTTCCAACGGACCGCCGGTGGGATCACGCGGCCGTCGCCGGCTCCACCAGGCCGGTGGAACTACGCGGCCCTCGCCGATTCCACCGAACCGGCGGAAGCACGCGGTCGCCGCCGGCTCCACCGGACCGCCGATGGGATCACGCGGCTGACGCCGGCTCCACCAGGCCGGTGGAACTACGCGGCCGTCGCCAGTCCCACCAGGCCGGTGGAAGCACGCCGCCGTCGCCAGTTCCGCCGGACCGCCGGTGGTGCTACGCGGCTGTCGCCAGTTGTTCCCGCTCGCGCGGGACGAAGCGGACGCTCGGGTGGCCGTGGTGCCAGCCCACCGCCAGCCGCAGGCCGCCGATGCGGGCCAGGACCAGACCGATCGCGCCGGCCGCGACGGCCGACACCACGCCGCCGGCCACGAAGCCGGCCCGCGGGCCGTAGGTGTCGGTGATCCAGCCGACCACCGGCGCGCCCAGCGGCGTACCGCCCATGAACACCATCATGAACAGGGCCATCACCCGGCCGCGCATGGCCGGGTCGGTGGCCATCTGCACGGCCGTGTTCGCGGTGACGTTCACCGTCAGGCCGAACACGCCGATCGGCACCATGAGCAGTGCGAACAGCCAGTACGACGGCGCGACCGCGGCGACGATCTCCAGCGTGCCGAAGGCCAGCGCGGCGGCGATCAGCACGCGCAGCCGGGCCGTGCCGCGCCGGGCGGCCAGCAGGGCGCCGACCAGGGAGCCGACGGCCATCAGGGTGTTGAAGAGGCTGTAGGCACCGGCCCCGGCGTGGAAGACGTCGTCCGCGTAGGCGGTCAGCCATACCGGGAAGTTGAAGCCGAAGGTGCCGATGAAGCCGACCAGGACGATGGGCCAGATCAGTTCCGGCCGCTTGGCCACATAACTCAGGCCCTCGCGCAGCTGGCCCTTGCCGCGCGGCGTGCGCTCGACCACGTGCAGTTCGCGGGCGCGCATCAGCAGCAGACCGGTGATCGGCGCGGCGAAGGACAGGCCGTTGGCGAGGAACGCCCAGCCGGTGCCCACGCCGGTGATCATCAGACCGGCCACGGCGGGGCCGACGAGCCGGGCGGACTGGAAGTTCGCCGAGTTCAGGCTGACCGCGTTCTGCAACTGGTCCGGTCCGACCATCTCCGAGACGAAGGACTGGCGGGCCGGGTTGTCCAGCACCGTGGCGAGGCCGACGGCGAAGGCGGCGACGTAGACGTGCCAGACCCGGACCTGTCCGGACAGGGTGAGCGCGGCGAGCGCGAGCCCGGTGACGGCCATCGCGGACTGGGTGACCAGCAGGGTGGGCCGCTTGGGCAGGCGGTCCACGAGGACACCGCCGTACAGGCCGAACAGCAGCATCGGCAGGAACTGCAGGGCCGTGGTGATGCCGACGGCGGCCGAGGAGCCGGTGAGGCTGAGGACCAGCCAGTCCTGGGCGATGCGCTGCATCCACGTGCCCGTGTTGGACACGACCTGGCCGGCGAAGAAGAGGCGGTAGTTCCGGATCCTCAGCGAGCTGAACATCGAGGATTTACGCGCGTCGGGCACGGTGGTGGTAGGGGTCGGTGCGGGGGCGGAAGGTGTTCCGGATCCCGTACTCAAAAGGATTCGCCTCCTCCTTCTCCGGTGCGTTCGCCCATGGGCGCTTACAGATGTGCGAGTTTCTCCAGCACGGGGGCGGCGGCGCGCAGGGCGGCCCACTCGTCCTCGTCCAGACCCTCGGCGAGACCGGCCAGGAAGGCGTTGCGCTTGCGGCGGCTCTCTTCGAGCATCGCCTCCGCCTGCTCGGTCTGGGTGACGACCTTCTGACGCCGGTCCTCGGGGTGCGGCTCCAGCCGGACCAGCCCCTTGGCCTCGAGCAGCGCGACGATGCGGGTCATCGACGGCGGCTGGACGTGCTCCTTGCGGGCCAGTTCACCCGGGGTGGCGGAGCCGCAGCGGGCGAGGGTGCCGAGCACCGACATCTCGGTGGGGCTCAGCGACTCGTCGACCCGCTGGTGCTTGAGCCGACGGGACAGCCGCATCACGGCGGAACGGAGGGCGTTCACAGCGGCAGCGTCGCCGCCATGGGTAAGGTCCGGCATGTTCTTTAGCGTAACTCATTACTCTGACTAAAGACCACCGGAGCGGGCCGTACTGCCCGTGACCCCCGCCACTGAATCCTCCACTCATCCGTACGGGTGAGATGAAAAGGCTCCGGCGGCATGCGGTGAAAAAGAAATGAGCGCCCGGGACGATGCCGTCCGGACGCTCATTCGAGGTGATTTTCTACGGGGTCACGTGAGGCCCAGGGCCGGCATCAGGTAGTAGAAGGCGAAGACGGCCGAGACGATGTACATCGCCACCGGGATCTCCCGGGCCCGCCCGGCCACCAGGCGCAGCACCGTGAAGGTGATGAAGCCCATGCCGATGCCGTTGGTGATCGAGTAGGTGAACGGCATCATCAGCATCGTCACGAACGCCGGCATGGAGATGGTGTAATCCGCCCAGTCGATCTCCTTGATGGAGTTGGACAGGATCAGGAAGCCCACCGCGAGCAGCGCCGGGGTGGCCGCCTGGGACGGGACCATCGTGGCGATCGGCGTGAGGAAGAGCGCGACGGCGAAGAGGCCGCCCGTGACGACGTTCGCCAGGCCGGTGCGGGCGCCCTCGCCGACGCCCGCCGTGGACTCCACGAAGGCGGTGGTGGCCGACGCGGAGCTGGCGCCGCCCGCCGCGACCGCGACGCCGTCCACGAAGAGGACCTTGTTGATGCCCGGCATGTAGCCCTGGGCGTCGGTCAGCTTGGCCTCGTCGCTGATGCCCATGATCGTGCCCATCGCGTCGAAGAAGCACGACAGCAGGACCGTGAAGACGAACAGGATGCCGGTCAGGATGCCGACCTTGTGGAAGCCGCCGAACAGGCTGACCTGGCCGATCAGCCCGAGGTCGGGGGTGGAGACCGGGTTGCCGGGCCACTTCGGGACCGTCAGGCCCCAGGAGGGGATGGTGGCCACCGCGTTGATGATCATCGCCACCACGGTCATGCCGACGATGGAGAGCAGGATCGCGCCCGGGACCTTGCGGACGATCAGCGCGAAGGTGAGCAGCGCGCCCAGCACGAAGACCAGCACCGGCCAGCCGGTGAGGTGACCGCCGACGCCCAGCTGGAGCGGGACGGTGGTCTGGGCGGCGTCCGGCATCCGGGTGACGAAACCGGAGTCCACCAGGCCGATCAGCATGATGAACAGGCCGATACCGATGGAGATCGCCTTGCGCAGGCCGAACGGCACGGCGTTCATCACGCGCTCGCGCAGACCCGTGGCGACCAGCAGCATGACCACGAAACCGGCCAGGACGACCATGCCCATGGCGTCCGGCCAGGACATGCGCGGCGCGAGCTGGAGCGCGACGACCGAGTTCACGCCGAGGCCGGCGGCGAGCGCGATCGGCACGTTGCCGATGACGCCCATCAGCAGCGTGCTGAACGCGGCCGACAGCGTCGTCGCCGTCACCAGCTGGGCGTTGTCCAGGTGGTGCCCGTACATGTCCTTCGCGCTGCCGAGGATGATCGGGTTCAGCACGATGATGTACGCCATCGCGAAGAAGGTGGCGAGACCGCCCCGGACCTCGCGGGCGACGGAGCTGCCGCGCTCGGAGATCTTGAAGTAGCGGTCGAGGAAGCCGAAGGCGGGAGTGCCGCCCGGCCTCTCGGGGGTGGGGACCTTGGCAGGTGCCGAGGTGGACATGCGGGACCTCATCACCAGCGGGGTTCCCCCGAGCCCCGTTGGAGTTTCATACGAGCGGAAGCGGTCAAAGACAAACGGCTTCAGTATGAACGTATGAGTCATAGATCGCTATCTCCGCGCGTAGACCACGGCGGCGCATAAGCTGTGCGCATGGCTAAGTGGACCCCGAAGCACGAGGCGCCGGAGCCCCTGGAGGGGCCCGTGGTCGCCACCATCACCGGCGGCACCATCGTGTGGTTCGTCCTCTTCCTGGTCCAGCTGCCGTTCTACGGCTGGTTCGACGACCACGGCCACACCTGGTGGCTGTGGACCTGCCTGGCCGGAGGCGGCCTCGGCCTGATCGGCGTCTGGTACGTCCGCAAGCGGGACGCGGCGATCAAGCGGTCCGCCGCACGGGACGCGGCCGGCGCGGCCTAGGGCCTGCGGACGGCCCCCAGGGCCGGGGCCGAGGCGGCCGGAAATCGCCGTCGGTGCCGGGGCAGCGGGCCCGCCGGCGGCCCCGGTGAGAGTGCGCCGGTGGGCGGGTGGACGAGTCCGCACGTACCGTCGGATGCATGAGCCACATACGCGCGGGCGCGGAACTCGATCCGGTGCGTCCGGTGCCGTCGCCGACCCGTCCGGCCGGGCTCGGCCCCGCCGAGGTGGCGGAACGCGTCGCGCGCGGCCAGGTCAACGACGTGCCGGTGCGCAGCAGCCGCTCGCTCGGGCAGATCGTCCGGGCGAACGTCCTCACCCGGTTCAACGCGATCATCGGCGTGCTCTGGCTGATCATGCTGTTCGTCGCGCCGGTCCAGGACAGCCTCTTCGGCTTCGTGATCCTCGCCAACACCGCCATCGGGATCGTCCAGGAGTGGCGGGCCAAGCAGACCCTGGACTCGCTCGCGGTGATCGGGGAGGCCCGGCCGACGGTACGGCGGGACGGCGTGGCGACCGAGGTGGCCACGCACGAGATCGTCCTGGACGACCTCATCGAGATCGGCCCCGGCGACAGAATCGTGGTCGACGGCGTGTGCGCCGAGGCCGACGGCCTGGAGATCGACGAGTCGCTGCTCACCGGCGAGGCCGACCCCGTCGTCAAGCGCCCCGGCGACCAGGTCATGTCCGGCAGCTTCGTGGTCGCGGGCGGCGGCGCCTTCCAGGCGGTCAAGGTGGGCCGCGAGGCCTACGCCGCCCAGCTCGCCGAGGAGGCATCCCGCTTCACGCTCGTCCACTCCGAGCTGCGCTCCGGCATCTCCACCATCCTCAAGTACGTCACCTGGATGATGGTCCCGGCGGCCGCCGGACTGGTCGTCACCCAGCTCGTCGTCAAGAACGACGACCTCAAGGACGCCGTGGCCCGCACGGTCGGCGGAATCGTGCCGATGGTCCCCGAGGGGCTGGTGCTGCTCACCTCCGTGGCCTTCGCCATCGGCGTGATCCGGCTGGGCCGCAGGCAGTGCCTGGTGCAGGAGCTGCCGGCCATCGAGGGCCTGGCCCGCGTGGACACCGTCTGCCTGGACAAGACCGGCACCCTCACCGAGGGCGGCATGGACGTCACCGAGCTGCGGCCGCTGAACGGGGCGGACGGGACGTACATACGCAAGGTGCTCGGCGCGCTCGGCGAGTCCGACCCGCGTCCCAACGCCTCCCTCCGGGCGATCATCGACGCCTGCCCGGACAGCGAGGAGTGGCGCTGCGTGGAGTCGCTGCCGTTCTCCTCCGCCCGCAAGTACAGCGGGGCCGCGTTCAGCGAGGGCGACGGCGAGACCAGCACCTGGCTGCTGGGCGCCCCGGACGTGCTCCTCGCCCCCGGCGACCCTGCCCTGGCCGAGAGCGAGCGGCTCAACGAACAGGGACTGCGGGTGCTCCTGCTGACCCGCGCGCGCCGGGACCTGGACGACCCCGAGCCGGCCCGGGGCGCCCGGCCCACCGCCCTGGTCGTCCTCGAACAGCGGCTGCGGCCGGACGCCTCCGCCACCCTGCGCTACTTCGCCGAGCAGGACGTGCGCGCCAAGGTCCTCTCCGGGGACAACGCGGTGTCGGTCGGCGCGGTCGCCGCGAAGCTCGGCCTGGAGGGCACGGCCGTGGACGCGCGGCGGCTGCCCGCCGACCTGCCCGCGATGGCCGAGGCCCTGGACTCGGGCACCGTCTTCGGACGGGTCACCCCGCGGCAGAAGCGGGACATGGTGGACGCGCTGCAGTCCCGCGGCCGTACGGTCGCGATGACCGGGGACGGCGTGAACGACGTGCTGGCCCTGAAGAGCGCGGACATCGGGGTCGCCATGGGCTCCGGTTCCGAGGCCACCCGGGCGGTGGCGCAGATCGTGCTGCTGGACAACAGCTTCGCGAGCCTGCCGTCGGTGGTCGCCGAGGGCCGCCGGGTGATCGGCAACATCACGCGGGTGGCGACGCTGTTCCTGGTGAAGACCGTCTACTCGGTGCTGCTGGCGGTGCTGGTGGTGTGCGCGCGGGTGGAGTATCCCTTCCTGCCCCGCCATCTGACCCTGCTGTCCACGCTCACCATCGGCGTCCCGGCCTTCTTCCTGGCCCTCGCCCCCAACACGGAACGGGCCAGACCGCACTTCGTGCGCCGCGTGATGCGGTACGCCGTTCCCGGCGGGGTGCTGGCGGGAGCGGCGACCTTCCTGACGTACCTGCTCGCCCGGCACCACTACTCCGGCGCCGGCGCGCTGGACGCGGAGACCAGCGCGGCCACCCTGACCCTGTTCCTGATCTCCATATGGGTCCTGGCGATCATCGCCCGCCCCTACACCTGGTGGCGGGCGGCCCTGGTGGCGGCGATGAGCGCGGCCTTCCTGCTGGTCCTCGCCGTCCCCGCGCTCCAGGACTTCTTCGCGCTGAAACTGGTCGGCGTGACGATGCCGTGGGCCGCGGTCGGCGTGGCGGCGGTGGCCGGCGGGATGCTGGAGTACCTGTGGAGGTGGGTCGGCCGGCGTTTTGCGGACTAGGCCGGAACGGCCCCGGCCGCCGCCGGGGCCGCCCGCGCGGGCGAGCGCTCGTGCTTACTGCACGTCGACGTAGTCACCCGCGGCGCTGACGGCCGACGTGGTGGAGGTACCGGCGAAGCTGTAGCGGTAGTAGCCGTCGGAGCCGGCCGTGACCGTCGTCCTCAGGTTGCCCGTGGAGTCCGTCGTGACGGTCTTCAGCGTGGTGTAGGTGCTGGTGCCCGCCTTGCGGAACTGGAGCTTCACGGACTGGCCGGTGTACCCGTGGTACTTGCCGTCCTCCCAGTTGGCGCGGGAGAGCTTGCCCGTGACGGTGAGGGTCTTGCCCTTCTTCACCGGCTCCGGGGCGGCGTCGGCGGTGAGCTTGGCGGCGCGGCGGACCGGGAGGGTGCCGAGGTCGCTCTGCCACTTCTCGGCTTCGGTCTTCTCGTCGACCGCGAGCGCGCCCTGCTTCCAGGTGCCGGCGTCGGAGTTGTACAGCTCGGCGGCGGGCAGGGTGATCGTGGCCGAGCAGTTCACGGTGGTGGAGTTCACCGTGGTGCAGGTGCCCGGGGCGTCGCTGACGACCTGGGTGTCGGCGTCCTTCGCCGAGGTGCCGCGGTAGAGCACCGGCCCGGTCAGGACGTCGGACATCGAGACGGTGGTGGGGTGCGTCACGGTGTAGGTCGCCTTGACCTCGACGGTCGAGGTGGCACCGAGGGTGATCGCCTTGCCGCCGTTGACCTTCACGTTCGAGAAGGTCACGTTCGGCGCCGCGGTGGCCGCGTGGGCGGCGGGCACGGCGAAGGCGGAGAGGGCCAGGGCGCCGGAGACGGCGGCCACGGTGGCACGGATGCGCATGTGTTTCCCCTGAGGGAGAAGTGGATCGTGGAGTCGGTCGACTCACGCGATCAGATCCGCGGAGCACCTCATTGGTTGTACGGCAAGACACTTCCCGGCCGGATTTGGCCTGCTGATTACCCTCGCGTGACCCGAGCGGGAGAAACGGGACGGGCCGGTGGTGCGCGTGCGGTTGTTCCGCCGTGCGCCTACTCCGCCGTCTGCTTACTTCACGTCGACGAAGTCACCGGCGGCGCTGATCGCCGGGGTGGTCGAGGTGCCCGCGAAGGAGTAGCGGTAGTAGCCGTCGGCCGACGCCTTGACGGTCGTCTTCAGGTTGCCCGTGGAGTCCGTCTTGACGGTCTTCAGCGTGGTGTAGGTGCTGGAGCCCTTCTTGCGGAACTGGAGCTTGACGGCCTGGCCGGTGTAGCCGTGGTACTTGTGGTCCTCCCAGTTGGCGCGGGAGAGCTTGCCCGTGACGGTGAGGGTCTTGCCCTTCTTCACCGGCTCCGGAGCGGCGTTGACCGTCAGCTGGGAGTTGCGCTGGAGCAGCGTGGTGCCCAGGTCGAACTGGACGGCGGACTTCTCGTCGTCCAGCGCGACGGCCGCGCCGTGCCAGGTGCCGGCCTGCGAGTTGTACAGCTTGAATTCGGGGTCGGACTCGCGCGGGTTGATCTGGACCGAGCCCTTGCAGGAGGCCGTGGTGGCCGACTTCTCGACGCAGGTGGCCGGGTACTCGCCGCCCTGCATGTTCTCCATGTCGTCGACGGAGCCGCGGTAGATCAGCGGGATGGTGACGAACGCGTCGCTGTCGACATCCACGTCGGTGCCGTGGGTCAGCGTGTAGGTGACCGTGGCGGAGACCTTGTTGGTCGTGCCCACCTTGACCGCCTTGGCGATCTTGAAGTCGGAGAAGGACACGTCCAGGTCGCCGATCGGCTCCGAGCGCACGGCGAAGCCCGCCTTGCCCGGGGTGTGCTGCGCGACGGCCTTGACGACGTCGGCACGGTAGGACGGGCCGCCGTCCGCCGCGTGCGCGGCCGGGAGGGCGAGGGCGGAGAGGGCCAGGGCGCCGGAGACGGCGGCCACGGTGGCGCGAAGCTGCATGTGTTGTCCTCGATTGGTCGGGATGACGGGGTGCGGCCGGCTACTTCACGTCGATGAAGTCGCCCGCGGAGTTCACCGCGGCGGTGCCGGAGTCGCCCCCGAAGGAGTAGCGGTAGTAGCCGTCGGCCGGGCCTCGACCGTCGTCTTCAGGCTGCCTTTGGAGTCGGCCTTGACGGTCTTGACGGTGGTGTAGCCGGTGGCGTTCTTCTTGCGGAACCGGAGCTTCACGGACTGCGAGCCGTCGCCGGCGTACGCCGGCGACTCCCGGTCGGCACGGGAGAGGGCACCGGTGACGGTGATCGTCCCGCCCTTCTCCACCGGCTCCGGGGCGGCGTCGGCGGTCAGCCGGGCGGCCCGCTGGAAGAAGAAGGAACCGGCCTTCTCCTTCCACAGGTAGTCGTCGTCGTTCGCGTTGATCCACGCGTCCACGTACCAGGTGCCCGCGCTCTTGTCCGAGAGGTGGTCCGTCCTCGGGTCGATCCTCACCGCGCCGGAGGTACCGATCCGCACCCTGTTGCCGCCGTCCACGACCACCTCGGTGATCCTGGTGCCGCCCTGGCTGCCGTCGGCCCGGGCGGCCGGCACGGCGAGCGCGGGCAGAGCCTGAGCACCGCTCACCACGGCGACAGAGGCACGGATGCGCATGTGTGGTCCCCACGTTCAGATCAGGGAGTCGAGTGGTGACTCCACTGATCTGACCCGGGGCCGAAGCGAATGGTTGTACTAGTGGTGAGAATTTCGTGCGGACTTTGCCGAACACCTTACGGCGGGCCGTAGTTGGGCCACCGGAGTCAGTCGAACCACCGGTCCCGCGCCAGTTCCTCCGTCCGCGAGGGGTCCTCCAGCAGCGCGGCCACCTCGAACCGCCGCGGCCACTGCCCCGCCGCCCACGCCAGGCCCGCCGCGACCCCCTCCAGGGTGGCCGCGTGCAGCACGCCGTCGCCGGTCAGCCGCCAGTCGATCTCCACGCCGTCCACGACGAGTTCCTCGTGCTCGACGTAGGCCCCGGGCGTCCGCGGGCCGAGCAGCACGCGCACCGGGTCCGGCACCTCGTGCTCGGTGCCCTCGGAGTGCACCTCGCCGGTGACGGACTCGCTCAGCCGGCGCACCTGCAACAGCTCGGCCAGCTCGGCGGCGCGCGCGGGCCGCACCGGCAGCAGCGGCACCCCGGAGGTGAACGGCAGCAGATCCGGGGAGTCGACCACGACGGCCGAGGCGGCGTCCACGACCTCCAGCCGCCCGTCGACCACGGCCCGCAGCTCGTCCGGCAGGGTCACCTGCTCGGGGTCCAGCTCGGCCAGCGCGCTGTACAGGCCGTGCAGTTGGGCGGGTGTGACGGGGCGCTCGGGGTCGGCGAGGCGGTCCAGCAGCTCGGCGGCGCCGCCGGGCTCGTCCAGCAGCGCGCCGACGGAGGTGCGCACTCCGAGCGCCCGCAGCACCTGCTCGTCCTCGAACCCGGTCGCGTCGGCCTCGTCGTACAGCCCGCGCAGCAGCGGGTCCCCGCCGGCCGCGAGCAGACCGGCCGGGCGCCGTCCGGCGAGCACCGGGTGCCCGCGCAGCCACCACGCGGTGTACGGCCGTACGGCCTCGTGGGTGCCGTCGGGCAGCAGGATGCGCACGGGCTGGGTCAGGGCGTCCCGCAGCGGCGGCCGGGCCAGCAGGGCCAGCGCCTCGGGCCAGTGGTCGTCGTCCACCAGCTCCAGGTCGCGTACGGCGACGAGTTCGGTGGCCACGGGCGGCACCGGGCCGTCCGGGAACCGGTCGAGGATGTCCTCGCACCACACGTCCACGGCGTCCAGCAGTCCCGCGTCGTCGGGCTCGGCGAAGTCACCTTCGCGGGGCTCCAGTTCGTCCGGGTCCAGGACGACGTCGGTGGCGCGGACCAGCGCGAAGTCGGCCAGCACCCCGCAGGCGGTGAGCGGCTGTTCACCCCACCGCTCGGCCAAACCGGCGTCTACCAAGGGCAGTTCGCCCTCGCGGACGACCCGGGCGAAGGGGCTGCCGGGAAACACCAGCTCGCCGGCGGGCGTCGGTTCGCCGTCCTCGTCGGGCAGCGCGAGCGCGCCCAGCCAGGGCTCGTCGCCCGGCTCCAGGCCCGCGTCCCGGACCAGGGCGAGCACGGTGTCCGCCAGCTCCTCGGCGTCCGGCGCGTCCTCCTCCCAGCCCAGCGCGCCGTCGTCCTCCAGGGAACCGGCGACGGCGGCCCGCACCTGCGGGGTGGTGAGCACCGCGCGCGGGGTCGCGGGCAGCGCGCCCAGCTTCTCCAGCAGCGGATGGGCGGCGTCCGGGTGGGCGACCTTCAGCCCGAGCCGTCCCAGCACGTCCGGATCGATCCGCGCGGCGTCCGCGGTGGGCAGCAGCACCTGCCGGGGCCCGATGGTGGTCCTGCCGTCGGCCAGCGGCACCGGCAGCCCGGACAGCCGCTCCGGGTCGACCCCGGCGAGGCTGTCGTACAGCCGCCACCACCACCGCGGCTCCTTCTCCAGCCCGGCGAGCCGGTCGACGGCGTCGGCGAGCGGCAGCCGGGCGACACCGAGGGTGCGCAGCTCGGCGCGGCGCTCCAGTCCCGCCGGCAGCAGGGTGGGCAGCACCTCCGCCAGCACCCGTACGGTGTCGGCGCCGGCGCCCTCCACGACCTCGGCGTCCCGGGGCCGCAGCGCCTGCGGCAGCTCGTCGTCGGCCTCCGGCGCGACGGCCGGCGGCAGGAAGGCGGTGCGCGGCAGCCGCTCCAGCACGGCCTGCCGCAGCGCCCCGTCCAGCGCGCCCTTGCCGAGCGGCCCGGGCACGAGGTCGATGATCCCCTCGCCCACCGGCCGCCAGCCGGCGAGCAGTTCGGCGTAGGCGTCTGCCGCGCGCTGCACCAGGAAGTCGGTGAGCGGGCCGGGCGCCGCGTGCCGGCGGGTGGTGTCCAGCGGGAAGGAGGCGATGAGCAGCGCCGGCACGCCCAGCGGCTCGTCGCTCGGGGTCGGCGCGTGCACGACCGGGCTGGTGCGGGGCCGGGCCGGCGCGCCGTAGGCGTCGACCGGTACGGCCCAGGTCACCGACCAGTGGGGGCGCAGCCGCTCCTCCACGGGCCGGTCGGCGAGCAGGTCGGGAGTCAGCCGGCCGTGCGCGGACGCGGTGCGCCAGTGGGTGACGCCGTCCCGGGAGTCCTCCACGACCGTGAAGGGCCCGTCGGTACGGCGGCCGAGCGTGCGCGGCTCCTGTCCCTCGATCTCCACGACGACCTCGGCCAGCCCCGGCAGGGCCAGCAGCAGGGCGTCGTCCACACCGGCGAGCAGCCGCGCGGCGAGATCGGCGGCGGCCGCGTCGCGCAGGGGCAGGATCACGGCGGTGTCGTACGGCTCGGGAGCGGTGCCCTCGGCGGCGAAGGGCAGCCGCAGCAGGGGCACGTGGCCCTCCCGGCGCCGCACCTCGTCGCCCAGGCCCGGGCTGTGCCGGGCGACCTCGCCGGCCAGCTCCCGGGCCTCGGTGAGGGACCAGCGCACGCCTCCGTGCCGCCCGACGATCGCCGGTTCGTCGGTCACGGCGAGTACGGCGGCGAAACCGACACCGAACCGGCCGACGGAGCCGTGCGTGGCCTCGGCGTCCCGTTTCGCGGAGGCGCGCAGCGTGGACAGCGACTCGACGCCGGTCGCGTCCAGGGGGGCGCCGGTGTTGGCGGCCACGAGCACGCCGTCGCGCAGGGTGAGCCGCAACCGGCCGGCCGTCCCCGCCCGGGCCGCGGCGTCGGCGGCGTTCTGCGCCAACTCCACGACGAGCCGGTCCCGGTATCCGCCGAGGACGAGGTCCTCCTCGGCGTTGGCGTCCTCCCGGAACCGGGCGGGACTGGTCGCCCAGGCGTCGAGGACCCCGCGCCGCAGCCGGGCCGTCCCGAACGGATCGGCCCCCTCACCCGCCGGCCGCACGAACTTGCTCACGATCACTCTCCATCCTCCGCGTGAGGACGAAGGTACAGCGCGAAGGAAGCGGGCACCGAGGCAGAGGCGGGGCCGGGGGGCCGGGCGGTGGCGGAGCGGACGGTGCCGGAACGGGCGGTGGGAGGACGTGGCCGCCGGGCCCCGAGGAACCCGGGCAGGTGCCGTTCCCGTGCCGCTCCGGTGATCACCGGAGCGGCCCGGCGGCGGTGGCCGCGGCGTTCAGGAGTGGCCCAGCTCCGCCGTCTCGTCGTCGGTGGTCTCCGGCACCGAGCCGGAGTCACGGGCCGGGCGCAGCGGGAAGGGGTCGACGCGGGTCTCGTCGACGACCGGCGGCGCGGGCTGCGGGGTCTTCGGCATGACCGCCGCCTCCGAGTGGCCGCCACAGCCGTAGGACAGGGACACCACCCGGCCGTCCGCCGGCGAGAACTCGTTGGCGCAGACCCCGAAGGCCTGGCCGAGAGAGCCGCCGATACGGGCGAGGAAGCCGCAGCTCACGCAGGTCGCGGGGGCCGCCTGGGCCATCGGGGTGTTCGAGCCGTACGCCTCCTCCCAGCGGTCGGCCGCGATGTGCAGGCCGTAGCGGGAGAGCACGCGGGCGCGGCGCAGGCCCAGTTCCTCGGCGACGGACGCGATCGTGCCCCGGGAGGGCGTCGCCGGCTGGACGGCGGGCGTGCCCGGGGTGACGTCGGCGTCCTCCGCCTCGGCCAGTTCCCGCATCTCGTCGGAGACCACCGAGTTGGGCGGCGGCTCCTCCTCGCCCGTGTAGCCGGGCTCCAGGCGCAGGTCGTCCTGGTCGGTGGGGAGCAGGTCGCCGGGGCCGAGGTCGCCGGGGCGCAGGCGCTCGCTCCACGGGACCCACTCGGGAGCGAGGAGGGCGTCGGGGCCGGGGAGGAGGACCACCTCGTCGAGCGTGACGATCTTGGCGCGGGAGGCGCGGGCCACCGTCACGGCCCAGCGCCAGCCCCGGTAGCCCGGCTCCTTGCACTCGAAGAAGTGCGTGACAACGCGGTCACCCTCCGACACCAGTCCCGCGTGCTCCCCGATCACCCCGGGCGCGGCGGCCTCCTCGGCGGCGGCGCGGGCGAGGTCGACGGCCTCGGCGCACAGGCGGTCGGGGGTGCGGCTTCGCGTTGTCGCTGCGCTCACAGGTATCGCTTCTCTCCTACGCCGTCTCGTCGAGTGCGGCTGCCTCCGGCGGTTTCGCCTACGGAGCGGACCTGGGGACCGCATCGACGTCTGCATCCGCGCGCCCGGGCGCACCTCTGCCATCCATTCTGCGTTATGGCTGAGACAGGCACGCTACACCGGGCGGGATTCGTGGAATTTCCCACCCGGGCCGTACGCCGCCCCCACGCCGTCCACCGGTCCCTCACGCCGTGGGCCGCCATCCGCGCCGTACCGCACTATCCGCCCGGATCCCGGGGCACTATGAACGTCGTGGCAGCCACGGACAAGGCAAGTGGGCGGGACGGCGGTTCGGGCCGGGTGCGCGGCGCCGTCCGCGCGGTCGGCCGTGCCCTGCGCTTTCCGGTCACCGGCGCGGCGCGCGGTATTCGCAGGGTCACGCACGCGCACGGCGCGGGCGAGTCGGGCCTCGGCAAGCTCATCGAACTGCACGCGGTGAACGGCGCCGGGGACGTCATGGTCACCGTGGCGCTGGCGTCGACCGTGTTCTTCTCGGTGCCCACCGACGAGGCGCGCGGCCGGGTCGCGCTGTATCTCGCCATCACCATGGCCCCGTTCACGGTCCTCGCTCCCGTCATCGGACCGCTGCTGGACCGGCTGCCGCACGGGCGGCGGGCCGCGATGGCGGCCGCGATGCTGGCGCGGGCGCTGCTCGCGCTGGTGATCTCCGCGGCGGTGGCGAGCGGCGGACTGGAGCTGTATCCGGCCGCGCTGGGCGTGCTGGTGGCGTCCAAGGCGTACGGCGTGGTGCGCAGCGCCGTCGTGCCACGGCTGCTGCCACGGGGGTTCTCGCTGGTGAAGGCCAATTCCCGGGTGACCCTCGCGGGGCTGCTGGCCACCGGGGCCGCCGCGCCGGCGGCGGCCGGGCTGCACGCGCTCGGCGATCCGTGGCCGCTGTACGGCGCCTTCGTGATCTTCGCTGCCGGGACGTTTCTGTCGTTCTCCCTGCCGCCCGGGGTGGACTCGGCCAAGGGCGAGGACGTGGCGCTGCTGGCGTCCGACGCGCGGCGCCCGCGCGACGGGCAGGGCAGGCGGCCGGGGCTGCGCTCGGTCGGGCCCGCGGTCACCTACGCCCTCGGCGCCAACGCGTCCCTGCGCTGTCTGTCCGGTTTCCTGATCTTCTTCCTGGCGTTCCTGCTGCGCGAGCATCCGCTGGCCGGGCAGAGCGCGGCGGTCTCGCTGGGCATCGTGGGTGTCTCGGCGGGCGCGGGCAACGCGCTGGGGACGGCCGTGGGGGCCTGGCTCAGGTCGCGCGCACCGGAGATCATCATCGTGACCGTCGTCGCGGTGGTGCTCGGCGTGGCGGTGGTCGCCGGACTGTTCTTCGGGACGTTCCTGGTGGCCGCTCTCGCGGCGGTCGCCGGGTGCGCGCAGGCGCTGGGCAAGCTGGCGCTGGACGCGCTGATCCAGCGGGACGTGCCGGAGGCGGTGCGCACCTCGGCGTTCGCCCGCTCGGAGACGCTGTTGCAGATGGCGTGGGTGTTCGGCGGCGCGGTCGGCATCGTGATGCCGCTGGACGGCACGGTGGGTCTGCTGACCGGCGCGGTGTTCGTGGCGGCCGGCTGGCTGACCACCCTGCGCGGGCTGCTCGCGTCGGCCCGGGGCGGCGGCTGCCGGGCACGCGTGGCGTAACGAACCGGGCACGCCGTACCCCACGTGGGCGGGTGGCTCCGGGCGCCCGATAGCCTTCGGCCATGACCACGCTGCAATCCGCTGTGCGACGCCGCCGCGCCGTCGCCGTTGCCGGCGCCGTTTCCGCCGGACTGCTCGTCCTGTCGGCCTGTGACAAGCCGACTCCCGTCGCGACGATCACCGTCGGCGGGAACTCGGTCAGCTCCGAGGCCCTTTGCTACAACGACGGCGACAAGCTCACCGCCGACTCGCTGAAGGACTGTGTCAAGAACTCCGACGACGTGAAGTCGATCGAGGTCGGCCAGGACGACACCGTCCGCATCGGCGTCGACCCGAAGCTCGCCGACGAGGGCTGGATCGTGCTGGTCAACGGCCGCCAGTTCACCGACCTCAGCAAGAAGACGTACCGCACGCTCCCGAGCAACGCCTTCTTCAGCGCCCAGTACGGCACGCAGGGCGAGACCAACACGCTCGCGATCCAGGTGGGCGAGAAGGAGAACAAGGGCATGTGGTCCTTCAAGCTGAAGCAGCACAAGGACTGACCACGCCTGCCGTCCCGGTCCTCGTCGCCACCGCGGTCCCCGCCGAGCGGGACGCGGTGGCGAGGGCGCTGCCCGCGCCGGCCCGGGAGGTCCGGCTGCCCGGCGCGGTCCTGTGCCGTACCGACGCGGGCTGGGACCTGCTCGCCGCCGGTGTCGGACCGGCGCTCGCCGCCGCCTCCACCGCCGCCGCGCTGACCGCCGCCGCGCTGGCCGGCCGGCCCTACGGCCTGGTCGTCTCGGCCGGGATCGGCGGCGGCTTCCAGCCCGGGGCGCCGCTCGGCTCGCTCGTCGTCGCCGACGCGATCACCGCGGCCGACCTGGGCGCCGAGACCGCCGACGGCTTCCTCCCGGTCACCGAACTCGGCTTCGGAACCGTCACCCACCGCCCGCCGGAATCAGCCGTACGAGTCGCCGCCGAGGCCCTCGGCGCCCGTACCGGGACGGTCCTGACCGTCTCCACGGTGACCGGCACCGCCGCCCGCGCCGCCGCCCTGCGGGCCCGCCACCCCGGCGCGCTCGCCGAGGGCATGGAGGGGTTCGGGGTGGCGGAGGCCGCCGCCGCGCACGACGTGCCCGTGCTGGAGATCCGCGCCGTCTCCAACCCGGTCGGGCCTCGGGACCGGGCCGCCTGGCGCATCGGCGACGCGCTCGCCGCCCTCACCGAGGGCTTCGGGAAGCTCGCGCCCGCTTTGGAGAGTTGGAACCCCCATGACCACCAGTGAGCAGCAGCGGTCCCTGCCGATCGCGTACTCCCCCTGCCCGAACGACACCTTCGTCTTCGACGCCCTGGCCCACGGCCGGGTGCCCGGCGCGCCCGCGCTGGACGTGACGTTCGCCGACATCGACCGCACCAACGGCATGGCCGAGCGCGGTGAGCTGGACGTGCTGAAGGTGTCGTACGCCGTACTGCCGTACGTCCTCGACGAGTACGCGCTGCTGCCGTGCGGCGGCGCGCTGGGACGGGGCTGCGGGCCGCTGGTGCTGGCCCGCGAGGCGGGGGCCGACATCGGCGGCCGTACGGTCGCGGTGCCCAGCGAGAGGTCGACCGCCTATCTGCTGTTCCGGCTGTGGGCGGCGGACACCCTGCCCGGCGGGGTCGGCGAGATCGTGGTCATGCCGTTCCACGAGATCATGCCGGCCGTGCGGGACGGCAAGGTGGACGCCGGTCTGGTCATCCACGAGGCCCGGTTCACCTATCGGAACTACGGGCTGCACAAGCTCGCCGACATGGGCGAGCACTGGGAGCGGACCACCGGGCTGCCGATCCCGCTGGGCGCGATCATCGCGCGGCGCTCGCTGGGCGCGGACACGCTCACCCGGCTGGCCGAGTCCATCCGTACGTCCGTGCGCATGGCCTGGGACGACCCCGAGGCCTCCCGGCCGTACGTCATGGCGCACGCCCAGGAGATGGACCCGGCCGTCGCCGACCAGCACATCGGGCTGTACGTCAACGAGTTCACGGCCGACCTCGGCGAGGACGGCTACGCGGCGGTGCGCGGGCTGCTCACCCGCGCGGCGGCCGAGGGACTGCTGCCGCCCCTCGGACCGAAGGCCCTGGACTTCCCCTGAGATTCCGGAAGTCCAGGACCGGTCGGATGTCCGGGCCGGCTCAGACGTCCAGTTGGTCGGCGACCGCGCGGAGCAGACCCGCGATCTTCTTGCCGGAAGCCTTCTCCGGGTAACGGCCCTTCTCCAGCATCGGCGTGATGTTCTCGAGAAGGGTCGTCAAATCCTGCACGATCGACGCCAGCTCGTCCGGCTTCTTGCGCTGGGCGGCGGCGACCGACGGCGTCGGGTCGAGCACGATCACCGACAGCGCCTGGTCGCCGCGCTGACCGGCGACGACCCCGAACTCCACGCGCTGTCCCGGCTTGAGGGAGTCGACTCCGGCGGGGAGAACCGAGGAATGGACGAAGACGTCACCGCCGTCGTCGCGGGAGAGAAAGCCGAAGCCCTTCTCGCTGTTGAACCACTTGACCTTGCCGGTAGGCACGTCTGTCCTCGTCCTCGTACTCGTTGGAAAACTACTTCGGAAACTGCTCTGGATAGCACTAGAGCGGGTCGACCACGACCCGCCGATACCAAGGCTAATGGTCTTCGGGCCGGTGACAAGACGTCCCCCGGCTGTTCTCTCGCGCAGGGAACTACCCTGGTCCGGTGCGTGACAAAACCCAACCGAATTCCGCCGCGCCCGGTGACCGACTGATCCGCGCCGGTGCCGTCGTCTTCTTCCTCGGGGCCGTGGCCACCCTCGTCACGGTGGCCCCGCTGTTCCTCGGGGCGAAGCCTTTTCCGACCTACATGTTCGGTCTGAGCATGCTCATGGCCGTCGGATTCCTCATGGCCGGTGCCGGTGTGCTGCGGTCGGCGGCCGCCGGCCGGCGTCAGTCGCGGGAGGCCGCGCCGGGCGCCTCGCGGTAGCCGTCCAGCCACGCCGGGAAGGCGGACAGATCGGTCAGCACGACGTCCGCGCCGGCCGCGCCCAGCTCCTCGGCCGGGCACGGTCCGGTCGCGACGGCGACCGAAAACGCACCCGCGGCGCGCGCCCCGCGGACGTCTCCGACGTGATCGCCGACGTACACGGACGCGCCGTGCTCGCGCAGTGCCTCCGCCTTCTGCTCGGCCCACAGGTCGCCGACGACCACGTCCGGCTCGATGCCGAGGTGGCTCAGGTGCAGCTTGGCGTTCGGCTCGTACTTCGCCGTCACCACCATCGTCCGTCCGCCGGCCGCGCGCACCGCGTCGACCGCCTCCCGGGCGCCGGCCATCGCGGGCGACGCGGCGATGGCTATGGAGGGGTACATCTCCCGGTACAGATCGGCCACCTCGGGCACCCGCGCGGGCGGGAACCAGTGGGCCAGCTCCTCCACGAGCGGCGGGCCGAGCCGGGTCACGGCGAGATCGGCGTCGATGAACGTGCCGGTTCGCTCCGCCAGGGCGCGGTAGCACGCGCGGATGCCCGGACGGGAGTCGATGAGGGTCATGTCCAGGTCGAAACCGACGGTCAAGGTGGAGGCCATGGGGGACATTCTGCCGGGTGCGGCCGGCAGGAGGGGCCGGGCGGGGGCCGGCCCGGCGGCCCGGCCGGTGGCGCTACCTCTTCCGCTGTGAGCGCCACACCAGGTACAGCGCCGAGGCGACCGCCGCGCCCCGGACGACCCAGGGCCAGGTCTCGCCGATCGCGTCGCTCATGCCGTCCTGGGGGACCGGGGTGCCCCAGCGGCCGTCGGCGCGGCCCCAGATCCAGAGCAGGCCGGCCGCGACCGCCGCCCCGGGCAGGACCATGACGGCCCACTTGGTCTCCGCGGGGGTCAGCCGCCGGGAGCCGTAGGCGACGGCCCAGCCGGCGAGCAGCGCGAACCAGTTGCCGAGGACGGCGCCGGCGACCAGCGCGGCGGCGGCCAGCAGCAGGAGGGGATTGGACCAGCCGGACAGCGGGCCGCGGGCGGGAGCGGCGGCCGGGGCGGCCTTGCCGCGGGCCGGGAGCAGTCCGCGCAGCCGGCGGCGCGGGGCGGGCGCCGGCTCGGCGGGAGCCGGGGCCTCCGGCTCGGCCTCGGCCTCGGTGGGGGCCGGGTCGGCCTCCCGCGGGGGGCGCTTGAGCAGGTCCGGGATCTCCACGCCGCCGACGAAGCCCGGCACCGGGTCGGCGTCCGCCTGCGGGCCGCGTACGCGCCACCAGTCGGGCGGCGCCGCGCCGTCCCCGAGTTCGTGCGCGGGGGCGAGGTGCGGCGGGGCCGGGGCGTCCGGCGCGGCGGACGGCCGGGGCTCGGCGGGGCGCGGGCGCGGTACGGCCCGGCGCGGCGCCTTCGGCCGCTCCCGCCGCGCCGGACGCTCCTCGGCGGAGGGCTGCGCGGGGACGGCGGCGGCGGGCGGCTGCGGGGCACCGCCGGTGGCGTCCGCCGCCGTGACCACCTCGTCCGGGCTGCCCAGGCGGTCGAGGATGCGGCGGACGGCGGCGGGCGAGTCCACCGTGGCCTTCGCCCGGTGCCGGTCGATCTCGTTGCGCAGCTCCGACACCAGCCGCATCCGCGTCGCCGACGGCAGCTGCCGCTGCTGGGCGATGTCACCGACGCGGCTCAGATACTCGTAGACGACCTGGTCGCTCTCGATCCCCACGGAACCCCTCCGGGGTGCGCCGACTGAAACTCCGGGAGGGACGCTACCGCTTCTCGCCGGATGCCCTCGGCACAGGGGTTGTCCGCTACCGTTGACCGGATGAGCCCCGAGGCCCACTCAGCCCCTCGGTCCCTCGCGGAGGCACTCCGCGCACGGGACGACTCCTCTCTCGCCGCGCTGCTGCGCAGCCGCCCGGACCTCGTCACCCCCGTGCCCGGCGATCTCACCCAGCTCGCCACGCGTGCCGGCACCCGCGCCTCGGTGCTGCGCGCCCTGGAGCGGATGGACCGGTTCGCGCTGCAGACGGCCGAGGCACTGGCCGTGGCCCCGGACCCGGCGTCGTACGCCACCCTGCTCGGGCTGATGGCCGGGGACGCGGGCGATCCGGCCGTGGCCGGCGCGCTGCCGCGGGCCCTGGGCACCCTGCGCGAACAGGCGCTGGTGTGGGGCGGGGACGACCGGCTGCGGCTGGTGCGCACCGCCCGCGAGGTGCTGGCGCCCTCGCCGCAGCACCCGTCGCCGACCGGGCTCGGGCCGACCGTGCGGGAGGCCACCTCCGGCATGTCGCCGGGACGGATCCAGGAGATCGTGACGACGGCCGGGCTGCCGTCCACGCACGACTCGGTGTCCGCCGTGACCGCGCTGACCGCGCTGTTCACCCATCGCAAGAAGCTGGCCAGGCTGCTCGGCCAGGCCCCGGAGGCCGCCCGCGAGGTGCTGGCCCGGCTGGTGTGGGGGCCGCCGTACGGGCAGGTCACGGCGGAACCCGCGGCGCACTTGCGCTGGCTGCTGGACCGGGGCCTGCTGCTGCCCACCGCACCCGGCACGGTCGTGCTCCCGCGCGAGGTCGCGCTGCATCTGCGGCAGGGCCGCGCGCACCGGTCCCCCGAGCCGCTGCCGCCCGCCGTGGTGCCGGCCGCCACGCACGCCCCGCAGGTGGTGGACGCCACCGCGGCCGGACAGGCGTACACCGCGCTGGCCACCGTGGAAGAGCTGCTGAAGGACTGGGACGAGGGCGGCCCGGCCGTGCTGCGGGCGGGCGGGCTGAGCGTCCGTGACCTGAAGCGGACGGCCGTGGCCCTGGACGTCTCCGAACCGGTCGCCGCCTTCTGGGTGGAACTGGCGTACGCGGCCGGACTGATCGCCTCCGACGGCGAGGCCGACGAGCGGTACGCCGCCACCCCCGCCTACGACGAGTGGCTGGAGCAGCCGCCGGCCGAGCGCTGGGTCCGGCTCGCCCAGGCGTGGCTGGCCGCCACCCGGACGCCGGGGCTGGTCGGCGGCCGGGACGCCAAGGACCGGACGCTGTCGGCGCTCGGCCCGGGGCTCGACCGGTCCGCCGCGCCCGAGGTACGGCACCGGGTGCTGTCCCTGCTGGCCGGGCTGGGTCCGGGCGCGGCCCCGGACGCCGGGTCGGTGCTGGCCCGGCTGCGCTGGGAGCGCCCGCTGCGGGGCGCCCAGCGGGACGGCGAGGAGGACCTGCGGTCCCGGCTGGCCCGCTGGACGCTGTCGGAGACCGAACTGCTGGGCCTGACCGGCCGGGGCGCCCTGTCGGCCCACGGCCGCGCGCTGCTCGGGGCACCCGCGCCAGGAGACTCCGGCACGGCGACGACCGGGGCACCGGGGAGGGGCTCCCCGGCCGGTGGGGAGCCGGGAGCGGATGCGGCCGGGTCGCGGGCCGGGGGCGTGGAGAGCGACGCTGCCGGGACCGGGGCCGGTACGACCGGTGCCGGGCGGCCCGGCACCGCGGCGCACTCCGGTGACGCACCGCAGTCCGGCGCGACCGCGTCCGGTGCCGCCGTATCCGGTCACTCCGCCTCCGACGGCCCCGGGGACAAGCTCCCCGTGCACCGCCACCGCGTCGCCACCGACCGGCTCGTGCCGCTCTCCGGGCCCGAGCAGGCCGTCGCGGGAGCCGCCGCCGCGCGGCTGCTCGCGCCGCTGCTGCCCGAGCCCCTGGACCACGTACTGCTCCAGGCCGACCTGACGGCGGTCGCCCCCGGCCCGCTGCGGCGCCCGCTCGCGGACATGCTGGGCGTGCTCGCGGACGTGGAGTCCAAGGGCGGCGCGACCGTGTACCGGTTCACCCCGGCATCCGTCCGCCGGGCCCTGGACGCCGGCCGGGCCGCCGCCGACCTGCACGCCTTCCTCGCCGAGCACTCCCGCACCCCGGTCCCCCAGCCGCTCGCCTACCTCATCGACGACGTGGCCCGCAGGCACGGCCACCTGCGGGTCGGCGCGGCCTCGGCGTACGTCCGCTGCGACGACGACGCCCTGCTGAACGAGATCCTCGTCGACAAGCGCGCCGCCGCCCTGCGCCTGCGCCGCCTCGCGCCGACCGTGCTGGCGGCGCAGACCGACCCGGCGACGCTGCTGGAGGGGCTGCGCGCGATGGGGTACGCGCCCGCCGCCGAGTCCGCCGAGGGCGATGTGCTGATCACCCGGGCCCACGCCCACCGCACCCCGCCGCGCACCGCGCCCGAGCCGGTACCGGACGGTCCGCCGCCGCCCGACGCCACGCTGCTCACGGCGGCGATCCGCGCGATCCGGGCCGGTGACCTGGCCGCCACGACACCGCGCAAGCCCGTCGGCGAGCCGCTGGCGGGCGGCGAGCTGCCCCGCACCTCCTCGGCCGAGACCCTGGCCACCATGCAGGCCGCCGTCCTCACCGGCGACTCGCTGTGGATCGGCTACGTGAACGCCGAGGGCGCCGCCAGCCAGCGCGTCATCTCCCCGGTCCGCGTGGAAGGCGGCTTCGTCACGGCCTACGACCACACGGCGGACGAGATCCGCACCTACCCCCTGCACCGGATCACGGGCGTCGCGGAGCTGGCGGACGACTGACCCGGACCCCACCGACGACGCGCCCGGCCCGCCACCTCAGCAGTCCCCGACCGGCGCGTCCTTGCGCAGGCCGTAGCGGGCGCGGGCCGCGTTCTCCAGAGGAGCGGACGACATCTCGTCGCGCAGGGCGGCGGTGCCGAGGCGGCCGAAGCGGGACGTGGTCCAGCTCGCGTTGCCCGCGCCGTCGGGTGCCTGCTCGTGGGAGACCACGCGGTAGCGGCCGTCGGCGGCCCGGGCCAGCCGCAGGACCCGCGGGACGTGCCCGCCGCCGCACGCCACCAGCCGGCCGTCGCGCAGCCCGTACTCGACGCACAGCGTGTCGACGCCCGCCCGCACCTCGTCCCCGTGCCGCTCCACGCCGACCGGCTCGGCCCGGCAGAACCAGTGCGCGTCCAGCGCGGGCACCTCCTCGCCGTACCCGGTGCCCCGCTGCTCCGCCGCGAGGCGGGCCTCGATCACCGGCCGGATCTCCTCCCACAGCCGGCTGTCGGCCTGTCCCGGCCGCATGGCCCAGAAGCCGGTGCCCACCAGCACCACCACGGCCCCCGCGCCGGTTGCCCATCTGACCGCCGTCATCCCGCGCCCTCCCCTCGATCCCCGTCGCGGGTGTAGACCCGCGGACCCGGGGCGGGGTTGCACGGCCGCGGGCCCTCCGGACAAACCGCTCGATGAGGCACACTGGACGTTTGGCCGTTGTGGAAAGGGTGTGCCGCGCGTGAATGGTCCACTGATCGTCCAGTCCGACAAGACCCTGCTGCTGGAAGTCGACCACGAGCGGGCCGACGACTGCCGGCGGGCCATCGCGCCCTTCGCCGAGCTGGAGCGGGCGCCCGAGCACATCCACACCTACCGGGTCACCCCGCTCGGCCTGTGGAACGCGCGCGCCGCCGGGCACGACGCCGAGCAGGTCGTGGACGCCCTGGTGCAGTACAGCCGCTACCCGGTGCCGCACGCGCTGCTCGTCGACATCGCCGAGACGATGGACCGCTACGGCCGGCTCACCCTCAGCAAGCACCCCGCGCACGGACTCGTCCTGACCACCACCGACCGGCCGGTGCTGGAGGAGGTGCTGAAGTCCAAGCGGGTCGCCCCGCTGGTCGGCACCCGGATCGACCCGGACACGGTCGCCGTGCACCCCTCGGAGCGGGGCCAGATCAAGCAGATGCTGCTGAAGCTGGGCTGGCCGGCCGAGGACCTCGCCGGGTACGTGGACGGCGAGGCGCACCCGATCGAGCTGCTGGAGGACGGCTGGGCGCTGCGCCCCTACCAGAAGCAGGCCGTGGAGAACTTCTGGCACGGCGGCAGCGGCGTCGTCGTGCTGCCCTGCGGCGCCGGTAAGACACTGGTCGGCGCCGGCGCGATGGCGCAGGCGAAGTCGACCACGCTGATCCTCGTCACCAACACCGTCTCCGCCCGGCAGTGGAAGCACGAGCTGGTGAAGCGGACGTCGCTGACCGAGGAGGAGATCGGCGAGTACAGCGGCACCAAGAAGGAGATCCGGCCGGTCACCATCGCCACCTACCAGGTGCTGACGACCAGGCGGAAGGGCGTCTATCCGCACCTGGAGCTGTTCGACTCCCGGGACTGGGGGCTGATCCTCTACGACGAGGTGCATCTGCTGCCCGCGCCGGTCTTCAAGTTCACCGCCGACCTCCAGGCGCGCCGCCGGCTGGGGCTGACGGCCACCCTGGTGCGCGAGGACGGCCGGGAGTCGGACGTGTTCTCGCTCATCGGGCCCAAGCGGTTCGACGCGCCGTGGAAGGAGATCGAGGCGCAGGGCTACATCGCCCCCGCCGACTGTGTCGAGGTCCGGGTGAACCTGACGGACTCCGAGCGGCTGGCGTACGCGACGGCCGAGGCGGAGGAGAAGTACCGCTTCTGCGCGACCACCGCGACCAAGCGGAAGGTCACCGAGGCGATCGTCCGCCGGTTCGCGGGCCAGCAGATCCTGGTCATCGGCCAGTACATCGACCAGCTGGACGAGCTGGGTGAGCATCTGAACGCTCCTGTCATCAAGGGGGAGACCTCCAACGCCCAGCGGGAGAAGCTCTTCGACGCCTTCCGTCAGGGCGAGATCAGCGTGCTGGTGGTGTCGAAGGTCGCGAACTTCTCCATCGACCTGCCGGAGGCCACGGTCGCCATCCAGGTGTCCGGGACCTTCGGCTCCCGGCAGGAGGAGGCCCAGCGGCTCGGCCGGGTGCTGCGTCCCAAGGCCGACGGCCACCAGGCGCACTTCTACTCGGTGGTCGCCCGCGACACCATCGACCAGGACTTCGCCGCGCACCGGCAGCGGTTCCTGGCAGAGCAGGGCTACGCCTACCGGATCGTGGACGCCGACGAGATCCTGGCGGAGGGCGCGGCCTGACGTGGGCGGCGGCGCGCTGCCGCCGCCCACGCCAGCAGGACGAGTGCCAGCAGCGGGTACGGCGACGCCGCCGGCTGCTGCCACCACGGCAGGTGCAGGTCCCGGTCGCCCGCGTGCGGGACGAGCCACAGGGTGCGGGCGGTGAAGACCGCCGCGGTGACGGCCGCCGCCCGGCGGTGGCCGTCGCCGAGCAGCACCGCGAGCAGCGGCACGCACCACACCCAGTGGTGGGACCAGCTGATCGGGCAGACCAGCAGGGCCGTGAACCCGGTGAGCAGGATGCCGTGCCGGTCGTGGCGGGCGCGGGCCGCCAGCCACAGGCCCGCGGCGCCGGTGACCGCCGCCGGCAGCACCCAGCCGGGACCGGGCGCGGGATCGCCGAGCAGCCGCGCGATCAGTCCCTGGAGGGACTGGTTGTCCACGATCCACGCCTTGCCGATCCGGCCGGTCTGCCACAGCTGCCGGCCCCAGAAGGAGACGGTCGCCGAGGGCAGCAGGACGGCGCCGAGCGCGACCGTCCCTGCGAAGGCCGCGAGAGCCGTCGCGGCCTCCCGGACCCGGCCGCGCAAGAGCAGCCAGGCCAGGAAAACGGCCGGGGTGAGCTTGATCCCGGCCGCGATCCCGAGGGCCGCTCCCGCCCACCGGGCGCCCGGGGGCCGGGTCAGGTCCCACAGGGTCAGGCAGGCGACAGCCAGGTTCACCTGGCCGAACAGCAGCGTCTGGAAGACCGGTTCGAGCCAGAGGGCGAGGGCGGTGGCGGCGCAGACCAGGGGCGGGGCCGGGGTGCGCCGGGCCAGGCGGGCGGACAGGACGACGAGGGCCGCGAGCAGGAGCACGTTGCCCGCGAGGAACGCCGCCTTCAGGACGGGTACGGACAGCCAGGCCGCCGGGACGAACAGGATCGCCGCGAAGGGCGGGTAGGTCGCGGGGAGCCGCCACTCGGTGACGGTGAAGCCGTACAGGTCGGCGCCGTGGGCCACGGCCGCGCCCTCCGCGCGGTAGACGAGGAGGTCGGCCATGGGTGCGCCGCGCAGGGCGCACAGCGTGGCGAACGAGGCGAGGGAGAGGGCGAGGAGGAGCAGGGCAGGTGGGAGGGGCAGGCGGGGCATCACCGTCCGTTTGCACACGGACGCGACCCTATGTTGCTATTTGCGGCTTATGCTCGCCTCCTCGCCGTACTCACCGAGGAGGACGACGCTGAAGGCCGTCTCCAGGAACACCTTCACCGCGCGGAGGGCGTTGCCCAGCGGGTGACGGTGGATGCCGTCGAGGGCCGTGGCGCCCGACGGGGGCCGGGCGGGGGCCGGGTGGATGACTGCTGCGCTCATGTCTCCATGGTGGAACTCCGGCCCCGTCGTCCGCATCGCTCCGCGGAGCCAATCCCGGAACGCCACGCGTCCACCTCCGGGTGGAGGACGGAAAACCATTGGCCTCCGCCCCTGCCCCTCCCCTAAAATCTCCGCCCTTGCCCGCCTCCCTCTCGGAGAGCCGTCGTCCGGCCGGAAACCGGACGGCATCGTCGTAGCCACGCCCACGCAGCAGGCCCACCGGAGGCACCCCCTTGTCCACGCCCGCCCACGACCCGCACGACGACCCGCTGGCCCGCGAGCGCGCCCACCTCGCCGCGTCCCGTACCGCCCTGCGCGCCATGCGCGAGGACGTGGAGGCGCTCGACATCCGCGACGTCACCGCGAACTGGGTCAACGCCGAGGTCCTCGCCCGCCAGATCGACGACCGCATCAAGGCGCTGGCCGACCTCAGCGACACCCCGCTGTTCTTCGGGCGCCTGGACTACCTGCGCGCGCCGGGCGCCGAGCAGGCGGAGGGGGCGCGGGGCGAGCGGTTCTACATCGGGCGGCGGCATGTGCACGACGCCGACGGCGACCCCATGGTCATCGACTGGCGCGCCCCGGTGTCGCAGCCGTTCTACCGGGCGTCCAAGAAGAACCCCATGGACATCGGCCTGCGCCGGCGCTTCGGCTACACCGGCGGCGAGCTGACCGCGTACGAGGACGAGCACCTGTCCGACCCGGCGGAGGCCGCCACCACCAGCAAGCTGCTCCAGCGGGAGATCGAGCGGCCGCGCGTGGGCCCGATGCGGGACATCGTCGCCACCATCCAGCCGGAGCAGGACGAGATCGTCCGGTCCGGGCTGTCCGGCACGGTCTGTGTGCAGGGCGGCCCGGGCACCGGGAAGACGGCCGTCGGCCTGCACCGGGTGGCGTATCTGCTGTACGCCCACCGGGAGCGGCTGGCCCGCACCGGCACCCTGGTCATCGGGCCGAACCGGTCCTTCCTGCACTACATCGAGCAGGTGCTGCCCGCGCTCGGCGAGCTGTCCGTGCGGCAGGCCACGGTGGACGACCTGGTCGCGCATGTGGAGGTGGGCGCCGCGGACGAGGCCGCCGCCGCGATCGTCAAGGGCGACGCCCGGATGGCCGAGGTGCTGCGACGGGCCCTGTACGCGCACGTGACGTCGCCGACCGAGCCGGTGGTGGTCGTGCGCGGCTCGCGGCGCTGGCGGGTGCCGGCGTACGAACTGCAGGAGATCGTCGGCGAGTTGCTGGCCCGGGACATCCGCTACGGCGCGGCCCGGGAGGCGCTGCCGCAGCGGATCGCGCACGCGGTGCTGGTGCGGATGGAGCAGGCCGGGGAGGCCCCGGACGACCGGGTGCAGGACGCGGTGGCCCGCAACAGCGCGGTGAAGGCGGCGGTGAAGGCGATCTGGCCGGCCGTGGACCCGGCGAAACTGGTGCTGCGGCTGCTGTCGGACGCGGAGTTCCTCGCCGAGCACGCCGCCGGGATCCTGGACGAGGACGAGCAGAAGACGATCCTGTGGGCGAGGCCGGCGCGGAGCGTGAGGTCGGCCAAGTGGTCGGCGGCGGACGCCGTGCTGATCGACGAGGCGGCCGACCTGATCCGGCGCACCCACTCGCTGGGCCACGTCGTGCTGGACGAGGCGCAGGACCTGTCCCCGATGCAGTACCGGGCCGTGGGCCGCCGCTGCACCACCGGCAGCGCCACCGTGCTGGGCGACCTGGCGCAGGGCACGACTCCCTGGGCGACCCGCGGCTGGACGGAGGCGCTGGAGCACCTCGGCAAGCCGGAAGGGGCGGTGGAGGAGCTGACGGCCGGTTTCCGCGTGCCGACGGACGTCATCGCGTACGCCTCCCGGCTGCTGCCGCACATCGCGCCCGGCCTCGCCCCGGTCGCCTCGGTCCGCGAGAACCCCGGGTTCTTCGAGGTCCGTGCGGTCACCGGGGCGGACGATGTGGTCGACGCCTGCGCGCGGTTGCTGCGCAACGAGGGCTCGACGGGCCTGATCGCCGCCGACGCCCGGATCTCGGTACTGGCCGAGGCCCTGGAGGCGGCCGGGATCTCCTGCCTGGCGCCCGGTGAGGAGACCACCCGTGAGACCCGGCTGACCCTCGTCCCGGCCTCGCTCGCCAAGGGTCTGGAGTACGACTACGTGGTCCTGGACGAGCCGCAGGCCGTGGTGGACGGCGAGCCGGACGAACGCACCGGCCTGCGGCGGCTGTACGTGGCGCTGACCCGGGCGGTGTCGGGCCTGATCGTGACCCACGCGGCGCCGCTGCCCGCGCAGCTCGCCGAGTAGGGTGCTGAGCCGTTCCGGCATGTCCCCCTGGAGAGGCCCCCGTTGAGCACGCCGTATCCGCACCCGCCGTATCCCGCCCACCCGTACCCGCAGCCCGGCGCGCCGTACCCGCCCGTCTCCGGGCCGGGATGCGAGGTGTGCGGGGCGCTGCCCGCCGCGCCGGTGACGGTGCGCGGGCACCAGGGCATGGTGGTGGTGATGCGGTTCACGCGGCGGCGCGGGACGCTGTGCCGTCCGTGCGCGCTGGCCGTGTTCCGGCAGACGCAGCGGGACACCCTGGTGCGCGGCTGGTGGGGGGTGCTGTCGCTGGTCGTCACGCCGGTCGTCCTGCTGCTCAACCTCGGTGCGCTGGCCCGGATCCGGCGGCTGCCGGCGCCGGTCACGGCCGTCTGGCGCCCGCCGCTGGACCCGGGCCGCCCGCTGCTGCGGCGGCCGGCCGGGCTGCTCCCGCTCGCCGTCCTGGCCGCGCTGGCGGTCGCCGTGCCGGTCCTGATCGCGGCCGGCGGCTCGGAGGAGCCGTCCGGGGTGCGCTTCCAGCCCCGGAGGAACACCGAGCCGCTGTCGGTCGGGGCGTGCGCGCACAACGACCGGGAGTGGCCCCACCAGGACCTCAGGAACGTGCCCTGTGACTCCCCGGACGCCCAGTACCTGATCACCGACCAGCACAACGGGTACTGCGCGGACGGCGACTACTACGCCCACCTCCAGTACAGCGCGGACGGCGTGACGCCGCTGTGCCTGCACCCGGTGCGGAACTAGCCGGCGTCCGCGTCCAGCGCGGTGCGCCAGCGGGCGACCACGTCCGCCGAGACCGGTCCCCGCCAGCCGGCCGGGCGGGCCGCGCCGCCGATGTGGAACGCCTCGATCCCGCCCTCGCGGAGCCGGGACACGTGGTCCAGGCGCAGGCCGCCGCCGACCATGATCTGCTGTTCGTAGCCGGGGCCGCCGCTACGCGCGGCCTCGGCGAGCAGGGTGGGCAGGCCGTCGTCCACGCCGGAGGCGGCGCCCGCGGTGAGGTAGGTGTCCAGGCCGGGCAGGCCGGCGAGCTGCCTGCGCAGGGCGTCGCGGTCGGCGGCCCGGTCGATCGCCCGGTGGAAGGTCCACGGGCAGCCGTCGAGCGCGTCCACGACCCGTTCCACGGCGGCCAGGTCGGCGCCGCCGTCCTCGGTGAGGAAACCGAGCACGAACTGGTCCGCGCCGGCCTCCCGCAGCTCGCCGGCCAGGCCGGTCAGCCGCTCCACGTCCCCGGCCGCGAACCCGTCCGCGGCGCGGAGCATCACGCGCAGGTCGATGTCGACGGCGGCGCGGATCGCGGCGACGGTGGCGGGCGCGGGGGTGAGCCCGTCGGCCGCCATCTCGGTGACCAGCTCCAGCCGGTCCGCGCCTCCGGCCTGGGCGGCGACGGCGTCCTCGACGTCGAGGGCGATCACCTCCAGGACTGCACGCTTGCTCATGGCACCCCATTCATCGGCATTCGTCGGGCGACTACAGGTCTAGTCCAATTGAAGAGTATGCCGGTCCCCGAGCGCCAGCCGTAAGAACCGGGGCGTACCCGCGGGGCCCGGCGCGGAACAATGGGAGTCATGGCCGACCTCGACGCCCTGCGTCTCCGCTTCGCCCGCGCCCTCAAGGCAGCCCGCGCCCCCGGCGGCGGCCCCGACCCCGCCCCGTACGCCGACAACCTGCTGGCCCGCTGGCAGGAGCCGCAGCGCCGCTACCACACCGTGGCGCACCTCACCGCCGTACTCGACCACGTCGACGTCCTGGAGGGCTACGCCGCCGATCCGGACGTGGTCCGGCTCGCCGCCTGGTTCCACGACGCCGTCTACCTCCCCGAGCGGTCCGAGAACGAGGAGCGGTCCGCGCGGCTGGCCGAGCGCGCCCTGCCGGAGGCCGGCCTGCCGGAGCCGAAGACCGCCGAGGTGGCCCGCCTGGTCCGGCTCACCGTCGGCCACGATCCGGCCGGCGACGACCGCGACGGCCAGGTGCTGTGCGACGCCGACCTCGCGATCCTGGCCGCGCCCCCGTCGGCGTACTCCGCCTACACCGCCCGGATCCGCGAGGAGTACCACTTCGTCCCGAACGACGCCTTCCGCACCGGACGTTCGGCGGTCCTGCGCCAACTCCTCGCCCTGCCGGCGCTGTTCAGCACCCCGTACGGCCGTGACCACTGGGAGGCGGCCGCCCGCCACAACCTCGCCGCCGAGCTGGAAATGCTGTCGACCTGAGCGGAACGGCCGCCTAGGGTGCGGCCATGCGAACGATAAACGGCGATGACGTGACCGAGGCCGTCGCGGGCTGCCTCGCGGCCCTGCGCCCGGCGGTGGACCGCGACTGGACGGCCGTCACGGCCGGGCGGCTGGAGTGGGACTGCCACACCACCGCCGTACACCTCGCCGACGACCTCGTCGCCTACGCCTCCAACCTGGCCGCCCGCGCCCAGGACGCCTACGTCCCCTACGAGCTGAAGCCCGACGAGGGCACCGGCAACGCGGACCTGCTCCAGATCATCGAGGCGACCGGCGGCCTGCTGGCGGCGGTCGTGCGCACCGCTCCGCCCGGGGCGCGCGCCTACCACTCCTATCCGTTCGGCAGCGCCGACCGCGAGGGCTTCGCGGCCATGGGCATCGCCGAGACACTGCTGCACACCCATGACATGACCCAGGGCCTCGGCCTGCCCTACGAGCCTCCCGCGGACCTCGCCGAGTCCGTCCTGACCTGGCTGTTCCCGCACGTCCAGCCGGGCACCGCGCCCTGGCCGACCCTGCTGTGGGCCACCGGCCGCGGCGAGCTGTCCGGCCGCGCCCCGGTCACCGAGTGGCGCTGGCGCAACAATCTGGTCATCCCCGCCGAGCGGATCACCCTGACCGGTCTCCGCCCGGCCGCCGCCCACGATCTGCGCCTCGGCGGCGACGGCGGCTTCGACTGGCTCGGCGGCGAGCCGTACGCGGGCACCCGGGAGGCCGCCGGCTATCTGGTGAAGGCGTACGAAGCGGGCGTGCACCGCCCGGAGTTCGGGGTCTTCGTCCTCGTCCGGCACGAGGACGGCCGCGCGCTCGGCGGTATCGGCTTCCACGGCGCCCCGGACGAGGAGGGCCGGGTGGAGATCGGCTACGACCTCGTCGAGGAGGCCCGCGGCCAGGGCTACGCGACGGAGGCGCTGCGCGCGCTGACCGAGTGGGCGCTGGCCCGCGAGGACGTCGACCTCGCGCTGCTGACCATCGAGCACGGCAACACCGCCTCCCGGCACGTCGCGGAGCGCGCCGGCTTCACCCCGGCGACCGTGGAGGAGGAACGGACGGCCCGCGACGAACACGACATGGGGACCGGGCTCGGACTGTATCTGCGCCGCGCCTGAACGGTGCGGCTCCGGCGCCTAACCGCGGCGCGGCCGCAGTCCCTTGGGGCGGCGCAGGCCCGACTCCCGCAGCAGCCGGACCACGTCCCGGCTGCCGACCTCCACCGCGCCGGCGGCCACCGCGTCCGCGTACCGGTTCGCCGGGAGGTCGTAGTGATCGCCGTCGAAGGCCCGCCGCGGCAGGCTCAACCGGGCGGCGAAGGCGTGCAGTTCGTCGTACGACACGTCGCTGACCAGGTGCGACCACATGCGGCCGTGGCCGGGCCAGTCGGGCGGGTCGACGTAGAGGGTCACGACGAGACCGTTCCGCCGGCGGCCGTGCCGAGCGAGCCCACCGACGCGACCCTCACGCCCGCCTTGTGGCACACCCAGTGCGGGTCGGGGCCCAGTTCCGGTTCCACGTCCAGCGCGTGCGGGTCGCCGGAGCCGCACACCGGGCACAGCGGCCAGCGGCCGTACCGCTCCAGCAGCGCGTCCTGCACGTCCTGGGCGACCAGTCCGGCGACGAAGGCGGCGCCGTCCGGCCACTGCTCGACCCACCAGCGCCGCTGGGCGATGGACTCCTCGACCAGGGACACCACGTCCGCCTCCGCGACATCGCGCGCGACCAGGTCCGCGAGTACCAGGGCGCGGGCCGCGTGCAACGCCTGTTCCAGAGGGCTGATGGGGTCCATGCACCCCATTGTGCGCACTCTTGACCGGGACACCGAACCGAAAATATCTTTCACTACGTGACCCAGGACGTGAAGGAAATTTTCGGCAGTCCGGGCGGCTCGCTCGCCGCGAAGGTGCGCACGCTCGCCCCCTCCATGACCCGGTCCATGCAGCGGGTCGCCGAGGCCGTCGCGAACGACCCGGCCGGCTGCGCCGCCCTGACGGTCACCGGCCTCGCCGAACTGACCGGCACCAGCGAGGCCACCGTCGTGCGCACCGCCCGGCTGCTGGGCTACCCCGGCTACCGGGACCTGCGGCTCGCGCTCGCCGGACTCGCCGCCCAGCAGCAGTCCGGCCGCGCGCCCGCGATCACCACGGACATCGCGGTGGACGACTCCCTGGACGACGTCGTGGCCAAGCTGGCCTACGAGGAGCAGCAGACCCTCGCCGACACGGCCGCCGGGCTCGACACCGGGCAGCTCGGCGCGGCCGTCACCGCGCTGGTCGCGGCCCGGCGCACGGATGTGTACGGCGTGGGGGCGTCCGGGCTGGTCGCCCAGGACCTCACCCAGAAGCTGCTGCGCATAGGTCTCATAGCCCACGCGCACAGCGACCCGCACCTGGCGGTGACCAACGCCGTGCAGCTCCGTTCGGGTGATGTGGCGATCGCGATCACGCACTCCGGGTCGACGGGGGACGTCATCGAGCCGCTGCGGGTCGCCTTCGAGCACGGGGCGACGACGGTGGCCGTCACCGGACGGCCGGACTCGCCGGTCACCCAGTACGCCGACCTCGTGCTGACCACGTCGACCTCACGGGAGACGGAGCTCAGGCCCGCCGCGATGTCCTCCCGGACCAGCCAGTTGCTGGTGGTGGACTGTCTGTTCGTCGGGGTGGCGCAGCGGGCGTACGAGACGGCGGCGCCGGCCCTGGCCGCGTCCTACGAGGCGCTGGCGCACCGGCACCGCAGCGCCTCGCGATAAACCGTAGGGACAGCACGTCCCCCTACCGGAGAGAGCCACCCCCCTCATGACCTCTCACGACCTGCGCAGCCAGCTGGCCTCCCTGACCACCGAGGCCTTCCGGCCCGAGCTGGCCGGCATCGACCAGTTGCCCACCCTGGAGATCGCCCGGCTGATGAACGGCGAGGACGCGGGCGTGCCCGGCGCCGTGGCGGGGCAGTTGCCGCGGATCGCCGCCGCCGTCGACGCCGTGGCCGAGCGCATGGCCCGCGGCGGCCGGCTCGTCTACGCCGGGGCCGGCACCGCCGGTCGGCTGGGGGTGCTGGACGCCTCCGAGTGCCCGCCCACCTTCAACACCGACCCGGACCAGGTGGTGGGGCTGATCGCGGGCGGCCCCGCGGCGATGGTCACCTCAGTGGAGGGCGCGGAGGACTCCGAGGAGCTGGCCCGCCGCGACCTGGACGCGCTGAAGATCACCCCGGAGGACAGCGTGGTCGGCGTCTCCGCCTCCGGCCGCACCCCGTACGCCATCGGCGCCGTGGAGCACGCCCGCGCGGCCGGCGCGCTGACCGTCGGCCTGGCCTGCAACGAGCACAGCGCGCTCGGTGCCGCCGCCGAGCACCGTATCGAGGTGGTCGTGGGTCCGGAGCTGATCACCGGCTCCACCCGGCTGAAGGCGGGCACGGCGCAGAAGCTGGTGCTGAACATGCTGTCGACGATCACGATGATCCGGCTCGGCAAGACGTACGGGAACCTGATGGTCGACGTGCGCGCCTCCAACGCCAAGCTCCGGGCCCGCTCGCACCGGATCGTCGCCCTGGCCACGGGCGCGGGCGACGCCGAGATCGACCAGGCCCTCACGGAGACCGGCGGCGAGGTGAAGCACGCGATCCTGGCCCTGCTGGCCGGAGTCGACGGCCCCACCGCCGCCCGCCTGCTGGAGGAATCGGGCGGTCACCTGCGGGCCGCCCTGACCCGCGCCCCGAACTGACACCCGCCCAGGACACCGCCCCCTCCGCCCCCCCCGGCCACCGGTCACCCACTGCGCCGCGCTCCCGTCGCCGGGGCTCGCCACACCAGGGTGTAGCGCCAGAACAGGCGGCGGCGTGGCCGGGTGCCGGGCAGGACGCGGCGGGCCGTGCGGGAGATGTCGGCGTAGGTCTCTCGCGGGGGCCGGGTGGGGGCCGTCATGGAGGCGGGCCGCCGCGGGGACGGACGGCCGCGGTTCTTCGCCCAGCCCATGAGCAGGTTGAGCGGTACGGCCGCCAGGCCGAGCGCGTGGTCCAGGGGGCCGGACGCCCGCGCGCAGCCGACGACGACCAGCGCCCCGCCGGGCGCGAGCCGGTCCTTCAGGCGGGTGAGGGTCTCGGCGAGCGGGAGGTGGTGCAGCGCGGCGACGCAGGTGATCACGTCGTAGGGCCCGTCGGGCAGTTGGCGGCGGGCGTCGGCGAGGCGGTAGACGACGGGCGCGGTGGCGGGCGTCGATTCCCGGGCGCGGGCCAGGATTTCGGTGTCGGAGTCGAGGGCGTGCACCTCCCGGGCGCGCCCGGCGAGCAGCCGCGCCAGCTCTCCGCTGCCGCAGCCGACGTCCAGCGCGGTGCCGAAGCGGCGCGGCAACTGCCGTAGCAGCCAGGGATGGTAGTGGGCGTTGTGGTCCCAGGGGTGGGCCGCGTGGAAGCGGTGCAGGGCGGCGAGGAGGCGGGCCGTACGGGGCGTCGTCATGGCTCCCCACTCCACCACGCGCCGCCGGACCGGGCGACGGTGCCGGACGGGCCGGGGCACCATGGAGGGGAGGAGGCGACCGACCGATATGAACCACGCCCAGCTCACCGCCCTCGGACGGGCTCTCCGGCTGCTCGGGGAGCACGGCGAGGCCCTGACCGCCGACACACCGGACGCCCGGCTGCACGAGATCAAGGACGATCTGCGGCGCGCCCTGGACCTGCTGGAGGACAGCGTTGCCACGGGCGCGCCCGCCACCCGCTGCCCGGAGCACCCGCAGGGTCCCGTGGACGAGAGCGCGCCGGATCTGTGCCTGCTGTGCGAGACCCGGCGCCGGGCCGCCCGCCGCTCGGAGTACCAGGGCGGCCGCCACCACCCGGCGGAACCCGCTCCCACCGCGCCTTCCCGGTACGGCGTGCGCGGGGAGCGCCCGCAGCCCCAGCAGCGATGGCTGCCGGAGCTGTGGAACGGCCAGGAGTGGCAGCTCTGCGGGACGCCCCGCCGGGACCGGCACGAGGCGGAGGCCTATCTCGCGGCCCAGCGGCGCGGCTCCCGGCCCGCCATGGCGTACCGGCTCGTCCACGAGTTCACCGACTACGAGGTGCTGCGGGTGTGGGGCACGCCGATGCGGGTCGACATCGAGCCGCTGGGCAATCTGTAGCGGTGCCTCAGCTCAGGGTCTTGGCCGCCGAGGCGTCGTACGGCTTCAGCTCGTCGAAGCGGTCGGCGAGGACCTTGGCCGCCCACTCGGGGTCCTGGAGCAGCGCGCGGCCGACGGCCACCAGGTCGAACTCGTCGGCCTCCAGCCGGTCCAGGAGGTTGTCGATGCTCTTGACCGGGGAGCCCTCGCCCTGGAAGGCGTTGATGAAGTCGCCGTCGAGGCCGACCGAGCCGACGGTGATGACCTGCTTGCCGGTGATCTTCTTGGTCCAGCCGGCCAGGTTCAGGTCGGAGCCGTCGAACTCGGGCTGCCAGTAGCGGCGGGTGGAGGCGTGGAAGACGTCGACGCCGGCCTCGGCGAGCGGGGTGAGGACGGCCTCCAGCTCGCCGGGGGTCTCGGCGAGGCGGGCGGTGTAGTCCTGCTGCTTCCACTGCGAGTAGCGGAAGATGACCGGGAACCCGGGCGAGACCGCCGCGCGGACCGCGGCGACTATTTCCGCCGCGAACCGGGTGCGGGCCACCGGGTCGCCGCCGTAGGCGTCGGTGCGGCGGTTGGTGCCGGCCCACAGGAACTGGTCCAGCAGGTAGCCGTGGGCGCCGTGGATCTCCACGCCGTCGAAGCCTGTGCGCTCGGCGTCGGCCGCGGCCCGGGCGAAGGCGCCGACGACGTCGTCGATGTCCTTCTGCGTCATCGCCGTACCGGTGGGCTCGGCGTCCGCGGCGGCCAGGCCGGAGGGGCCGATGGCCGGGGCGTCCGGGTAGGGCCGCTGGCCCTGCTTGCGGACCATGCCGATGTGCCACAGCTGCGGGACGATGGTGCCGCCGGCCGCGTGCACGTCCTCGGCGACCTTCGCCCAGCCCGCCAGCTGCTCCTCGCCGTGGAACCGCGGGACGCGGTCGCTCTCGCCGGCCGACTCGTGGCCCACGTAGGTGCCCTCGGTGACGATGAGGCCGACGCCGGCGGCGGCGCGGCGGGCGTAGTACGAGCGCACGTCCTCGCCGGGGACGCCGCCCGGGGAGAACATCCGGGTCATCGGCGCCATCACGATCCGGTTGGGGACGGTGAGGCCGTTCAGCCGGACGGGGCGGGACAGGACGCGGGCCGCGCGGGAGAGGGCGGGCGTGGTTGCGGTCATGGGGGCTCCTAGCGGGTGGACGGGCTTACCGGCTGGTATGTGCGTGCGCATTGTTGCAGCACCTTAAGTAATGCCTGCACCCCGGCGCCCCATTCCCCGCCCGGCCCGCACGCCCCTGTGAGCCCGGCCACACGCCACCCCCACCCGGGTGAATTGCCCCGCCTCCCCTGTCGCGCCGCCCTGGAGACCGAGCCGCGAGCCTTAAATAACACGGAGTGACTATCACGCAACCCAACACGAGCAGCGGAGTGACCTGGGCGCCCGTCGCCGGGCCCGGGGTCACGCGCTGGACCGACCGCCTCGACGCGGCCGGCGAAACGGATCCCGCCCCTCTGCGGGGACTGACCGTCGCGGTCGTCGGCCTCGGCTACGTCGGCCTGCCCACCGCCCTCGGCCTGCTGGACTCCGGCGCCACCGTCCTCGGCGTCGACATCAGCGCACAGCGGCTGGCCGACATCCGCAGCGGTGACGTCGACCTCCTCCCGGCCCAGCACGCCGCCCTGGCCTGCACCCAGAACACCGGCGACTTCCCGCTCACCACGGACGTCGACGTCCTTCCCCGCGCGGACGCCGTCATCATCTGCGTCCCCACCCCGGTCACCGAGGACCAGCGGCCCGACCTGCGCGCCCTGCGCGCCGCCTGCGCCGCCGTGGTCCAGCGGGCCGTACCGGGCCAGCTGATCGTGCTGACCTCCACCAGCCACGTCGGCACCACCCGGGAACTGCTGCTGACCCCGCTCGCCGAGCGCGGTCTGACGGCCGAGCAGGACGTCCTCGTCGCCTTCTCCCCCGAGCGCATCGACCCGGGCAACGAACGCCACACCCCTCCGACCACCCCGCGGATCGTCGGCGGCGCCGGACCGGTCGGCGCGCGGGCCGCCGCCCTGGTGCTGCGGGCCGCCGCCTCGCGCATCCACGAAGTGCCCGACCCGGAGACCGCCGAGATGGCCAAGCTCTGGGAGAACATCTTCCGCGCGGTGAACATCGCCCTCGCCAACGAGCTGTCGGAGGCCTGTGCGCACCTCGGCCTCGCGCCGGTCGAGGTCATCGACGCCGCCGCCACCAAGCCGTACGGCTTCATGCCGTTCTACCCGGGCCCCGGGGCCGGCGGCCACTGCATCCCCTGCGACCCGTACTACCTGCTGCACCAGCTGCCGCCCGGCGGACCGGCCGCCCCGGTGCTGAGCTGCGCCATGACCGCCCTGCGCGAGCGCCCCGCGCACATCGCCGGACAGGCCGCCGACCGGCTGCGCGCCGACGGCCGCCCGCTCGACGGCGCCCGCGTCCTGGTCCTCGGGGCCGCCTACAAGCCGGGTGTGTCCGACGTCCGCGAGAGCCCCGCGCTCCGGCTGCTCGGGCTGCTCGCCGAACGCGGCGCCGACGCCCACTACAGCGACGGCCACGTGCCGAGCCTGACCGTGGACGGCCGGGAGCTGCGGTCCGTGACGGACCCGCACGAGGAGGCATGGGACCTGGTGATCGTGCACACCGTGCACCCCGACACCGATCTCCGCTGGCTGGACGCGGTCCCGCGGGTGCTGGACACCCGGCACCGCATCCGCCCCGCCACCCCCGCCGCGGTCCGGTGAGCGCCGTACTCGACCCCCTGCCCACGGCGTCCGCCGCGGCCGGTTCCCCCTTGCACCGGCTGCGAGCCCGCCTGGGCGGGGCCCTGGAGAGGATGGCCCCGCGGGAGCGGGCCGCCCTCGTGCGCCTGCTCGGGCTGCTCGCGCTGGTGCCGGTCCTGCTGCTGATCGCCCGGCGCTCGGTCCGGCTGCCGTACGAGCCGAGCCTGATCACCTGCTACGGCCTGGCCGTGCTGACCGGCACCGCCGGCCTGCTCTACCTCGCCTACACCCAGTACGACGACCCGGCGGTGCGCACCCTGCGCCGCCGGGCACCGGGCCACGAGACGTTCCCGCGGTTGCCGCGACGCCCCCGGGTCAGCTTTCTCCTCGCGGTCAAGGACGAGGTCGGCAACGTCGAGGCGTGCGTGCGCTCCATGGCCGCCTCCGACTATCCCGACCTCCGGATCGTGGTCGTCGACGACGGCTCCCGGGACGGCACCGGCGCGGTCCTCGACCGCCTCGCGGACGAACTCGGCATCACCGTCATCCGGCTCGACCGCAACATCGGCAAGAAGGCGGCCCTGGTGCGGGCCTGCGCGCTGGCCGACGGCGACATCCTCGTGTTCACCGACTCCGACTGCGTGCTGGCCCCGGACGCGATCCGGCACTGCGTGACGGCCATGGTCCGCCACCCGGACCTCGGCGCCCTCAGCGGACACTGCCGCGCCCTCAACCCGCACGGCAGCCCGCTGACCCGCGTCCAGGACGTCTGGTACGAGGGCCAGTTCCGGATCGCCAAGGCGGCCGAGGCGGCGTACGGGGCGGTCAGCTGCGTCTCCGGGCCGCTCGCCGCTTTCCGCCGCGAGGCCGTCTACAACTACCTGCCCGCCTGGGCGGAGGACCGGTTCGCGGGCGTCCCGTTCCGGTTCGCCACCGACCGGCAGCTGACCGGGTACGTGCTGGGCCAGGCCTGGCGCGGGCGCGCCCTCAAACAACGGCACGCCGACTCGCCGTTCGTCACCGGGCAGGACCACCCCGAGCGGCGCTGGCTCGTGGGCTACACCAAGTCCGCCCGGGTGTGGACCAACGTGCCCGCGCACTGGCGCCCCTTCCTCCACCAGCAGGTCCGCTGGAAGAAGAGCTTCATCCGCAACCTGTTCTTCACCGGCGGCTTCATGTGGCGCCGGGGCCCGGTCCCGGCCCTGCTGTACTACGGCCACGCCCTGTGGGTGCTGGCCGCACCCGCCCTGGTCTTCCTGCACCTGGTGTGGGCCCCGCTGCACTGGGCGGCCGGGCTCACCGCGCTCTACGTGGCCGGGATGCTGCTCAAGGGCAGCATCTGGGGCCTTGCGTTCCGGTGCGACAACCCGGGTGACCGGCGCTGGCGCTACCGGCCCCTGATGAGCCTGCTCTCCTGCTGTGTCCTGGCCTGGCTGCTGCCGTACGCCGCTCTCACCCTCCGCCGTGGAATCTGGACGAGGACTCCCGCATGAGCATGACCGCCACACCGTCGACGCCGCACCCATCCCGGCGAGGCCGGGTCCGCAGAGGAATCGGCTACGTCTTCCGGCTGACCGGCGCCGTACTCTCCGCCGCCGCCGTGCTCGCCCTCTACTACGTCGTCCTCACCCGCGGAGGCTCTCCGTGACCCGGGACGGCGGGCCCCGTACGACCGGGCCCGGCCGCCGGCTGCGCCGCCACGCGGTACGCGGCACCCTGAGCGCCCTCGCCGCCGTCGTGGTGGCGACACCGTTCGTCGGCGCGTGGAGCTACGACGGCGCCCGGCGCGCGGTGTCCCCCCAGTCCGAGCCACCCGTCGTCGAGACGGACGGGGCGGGCGGAGGGATCGTCAAGGCCCGCGCCGGCGCACCCGTCGTGCTCGCCTACCACGACATCAACCCGGATCCGACCAACGACTACACCCTCACCCCGCGGCAACTGGACGCCCAGCTGGCCGCGCTGGCGGCGGCGGGCTACCGCTCCCTGACCACCGAGGAGTTCACCCGCTACCTGACCACGGGCGCGTCACCGGCGCCGCGCACCGTCTACCTCACCTTCGACGACGGCACCCGGGGCCTGTGGGCGCACGCCGACCAGGTCCTCGCCAGGCACAGGATGCACGCGGCGTCCTTCCTGATCACCGGAGCCGTCGGCACCCACCGCCCCTACTACCTGTCCTGGGCCGAGATCGACCGGATGAAGTCATCCGGGCGCTGGGACTTCCAGGACCACACGCACCTCAGCCACGAGCGGGCGGCCGTCGACGCCGCCGGGCACCAGGGGTCGGTGCTCTCCAACCGGCTCTGGCTGCCGAAGGAGAAGCGGCTGGAGACGGAGAACGAATACCGGCTCCGGGTGCGCGGCGACCTGGACGAGTCGCTGCGGGCGTTCTCCGGCCACCACCTGCCGGCGCCCCGGCTGTTCGCCTACCCGTTCTCCGAGACGGCCGGGCCGACCAACCTCGCCGCCCGGAACACCTCCGTGCTGGAACGGCTGCTGCGGGAACGCTTCACCGCCTCGCTGACCAACGTCTCCTCGCGCCCCCTGCCGGCCGGGCCCCGCGCGGCCGCCGCGCGCCGGGTGGAACGCCTGGAGGTGCTGCGGACGATGTCCACGGACGCCTTCGTGGAGCGGCTGAACGAGCGGATCTGCCGCTCGCCCGCCGAGATTCCCGAGCCGCTGCGCAACCCCGAGCAGTGGCAGTTCCCGGGCAGCCCCTCCGGCACCGGCCTCACGGCGCTGACCGGCACGGGGGCGGCTCAGGGCACGTACGTGTCGGCCGTCCACCTGCCCCTGGGCACGGCGGACTGGAACACCTACCGGGTGACCGCCACCGTCGGCCGGCTGAGCGGCACCGGGACCAGCGCGTCGATCGAGGTCGGCCACGGCAGCCTGCACCCCGTCTCGGTCACCGTCTCGGAGGCGGGTCTGCGGGTGACCGAACGCCCGGCCGGCGGCACCGCACGCGTCACGACCGGCAAGCTCACCCCGGCGGCACGGCACCGGCTGACCCTGGAGGTCTCCCCCGGCGGGGTCCGCGTCACCGTGGACGGCGGCCACGCGGTGGTGGCCCGGGCCACGGAGCACCCCGACCCGGCCCGCACCAGCGGCGGCGTGTCCCTGGCGGTCCGCGACGAGACGGCCGGGACGGCGGCCTGGCCCCGCTTCACGGCCCTCCGCATCGCCCCCTGAACACGTCCCGCGGCAACGCCCGAGGGCGGTACCCCCGGCCAGAAGCCGGGGGTACCGCCCTCGGTGGTGGGACAGGTGATCAACCCTCGGGTCGATCAGAAGTCCATGTCACCGCCCGGCATGCCGCCGCCGGCCGGGGCCGCGGCCTTCTCCGGCTTGTCGGCGATGACGGCCTCGGTGGTGAGGAACAGCGCGGCGATCGACGCGGCGTTCTGCAGCGCGGAGCGCGTCACCTTCGCCGGGTCGATGATGCCCTCGGCGACCAGGTCGACGTACTCGCCGGTCGCGGCGTTCAGGCCGTGGCCCGGGGTCAGGTTGCGCACCTTCTCCACCACGACACCGCCCTCGAGGCCGGCGTTCACGGCGATCTGCTTCAGCGGGGCCTCCAGGGCGATGCGCACGGCGTTGGCGCCGGTCGCCTCGTCACCCTCGAGCTCCAGCTTCTCGAAGACCTGGGAGGCCTGCAGCAGGGCCACACCACCACCGGCGACGATGCCCTCCTCGACGGCGGCCTTCGCGTTGCGGACGGCGTCCTCGATGCGGTGCTTGCGCTCCTTGAGCTCCACCTCGGTGGCAGCACCGGCCTTGATGACGGCCACGCCGCCCGCGAGCTTGGCCAGGCGCTCCTGGAGCTTCTCGCGGTCGTAGTCGGAGTCGCTGTTCTCGATCTCGGCGCGGATCTGGTTGACCCGGCCGTTGACCTGCTCCGAGGAGCCGGCACCGTCGACGATGGTGGTCTCGTCCTTGGTGATGACGACCTTGCGGGCGCGGCCCAGGAGGTCCAGGGTCGCGTTCTCCAGCTTGAGGCCGACCTCCTCGGAGATGACCTCGCCGCCCGTGAGGATGGCGATGTCGCCGAGCATGGCCTTGCGGCGGTCGCCGAAGCCCGGGGCCTTGACGGCGACGGACTTGAAGGTGCCGCGGATCTTGTTGACGACCAGGGTCGACAGGGCCTCGCCCTCGACGTCCTCGGCGATGATCAGCAGCGGCTTGCCCGACTGCATGACCTTCTCCAGCAGCGGGAGCAGGTCCTTGACCGCGGAGATCTTGGAGTTGGCGATGAGGATGTACGGGTCCTCGAGAACCGCCTCCATGCGCTCCATGTCGGTCGCGAAGTAGGCGGAGATGTAGCCCTTGTCGAAGCGCATACCCTCGGTGAGCTCCAGCTCGAGACCGAAGGTGTTGGACTCCTCGACGGTGATGACGCCTTCCTTGCCGACCTTGTCCATGGCCTCGGCGATCAGCTCGCCGATCTGGGTGTCGGCGGCGGAGATGGACGCGGTGGAGGCGATCTGCTCCTTGGTCTCGACGTCCTTCGCCTGCTCCAGCAGGGCGGCGGAGACGGCCTCGACGGCCTTCTCGATACCGCGCTTGAGAGCCATCGGGTTGGCACCGGCGGCGACGTTGCGCAGACCCTCCTTGACCAGGGCCTGGGCCAGCACGGTCGCGGTGGTCGTACCGTCGCCGGCGACGTCGTCCGTCTTCTTGGCGACTTCCTTGACCAGCTCGGCGCCGATCTTCTCGTACGGGTCCTCGAGCTCGATCTCCTTGGCGATGGAGACACCGTCGTTGGTGATCGTGGGCGCGCCCCACTTCTTCTCGAGGACGACGTTGCGGCCCTTGGGGCCGAGCGTCACCTTCACGGCGTCCGCGAGCTGGTTCATGCCGCGCTCGAGGCCGCGCCGCGCCTCCTCGTCGAACGCGATGATCTTGGCCATGTGAAGTGGTCCCTCCAGGACTGGGGGTGATTCCTTCGGACCGCGCCCGCGCCCGCGACGGACGGCTCGCCGGCCTCGTGGTTCCTTGCCCCACCCGGCCTGCGGGCCTCACCGACCCGGTCCTTCGCTGTCACTCTCACCTTCAGAGTGCTAACGCAATGATTAGCACTCGGCATGGTCGAGTGCAAGCGCCCGGCCGGGTGGACGGCGCCCGTCAGCCGCCCGCGAACACCGGAACCGGGGCGCGGCCGGGGGCACGGCGAAGGGCCCGCACCCTCTGTGAGGTGCGGGCCCTTCACGCGAAAACATTCAGGCGGTGACGCGAACCATGTCGGCCTGCGGACCCTTCTGGCCCTGCGAGATCTCGAACTCGACCCGCTGGCCCTCTTCCAGGGTGCGGTAGCCGTCCATCTGAATCGCGCTGTAGTGGACGAAGACGTCCGCACCACCGTCGACCGCGATGAAGCCGTACCCCTTCTCCGCGTTGAACCACTTGACGGTGCCCTGAGCCATGCCTAACTCCCCTATTACTGGCCCTTGCACAGATCCACACTTCGCGGACCCGGGTCAGACCTCACCCCCCAACTGGTCGGGGGCGTGCGCCGGAACGCGTCGACCGCGGCTGAATGTATCTGTCCAACTGCCGTCTGCAACAGGTCAATCGGACGAGAATTCTGGACGTGCGGGGTCCGGAATATGGCGAGAATTCACCCGACTCCAGGGCAAGTCGGGCCCCATAAAAGCCACAAAAGCCGCGCAGAACCCGCACAACTTGGCTACTTCTTATCGGGCGCGCGGCATGAATCCAGGGCTCGCGACCATCGGGCCGCGACCGTGTTCCCCAACTCTACCGCGTTCAATCACGCAGAATTGCCCCCTCCGTTTCTCTTACGGAGGGGGCAATCGAGTGGACGGTCGGTGACCGGCCGCGCCGTCGGAAAGGATCAGCCGCCGGCGACCGCGGGAATGATCGACACGCCGGCGCCATCGGGGGTCGCCGTCTCCAGGCCCTGCTCGAAGCGCACGTCGTCGTCGTTGACGTACACGTTGACGAACCGGCGCAGCTTGCCCTGGTCGTCCAGGACGCGGGCGGCGATCCCGGTGTGGTTCTTCTCCAGGTCCGCGATGACCTCGCCGAGCGTGGCGCCCTCGGCCGGGACCTCGGCCCGGCCGCCGGTGTAGGTGCGCAGGATGGTGGGGATGCGAACGGTCACGCTCATGCGAGGCCAGCCTCTCGGAAGGAGTCCAGGGTCGGGCGGATGGTGGCGGTCAGGCCGGTCCCGGCCACCGCGTCCAGGGTCTTCAGGCCGTCACCGGTGTTGAGGACGACCGTGGTCTTCGCCGGGTCCAGCAGCCCCGCCTCGAGCAGCTTGCGGGTCACGCCGACGGTCACCCCGCCCGCCGTCTCCGCGAAGATGCCCTCGGTGCGGGCCAGCAGCCGGATGGCGTCGACGATCTCCTCGTCCGTGACGTCCTCCACGGCACCGCCGGTGCGGCGGGCCACGTCCAGCACGTACGGGCCGTCGGCCGGGTTGCCGATCGCCAGGGACTTGGCGATGGTGTCCGGCTTCTGCGGCCGGACGACGTCGTGGCCGGCCTTGAAGGCGGTGGAGACCGGGGAGCAGCCCTCGGCCTGGGCACCGAAGATCTTGTACGGCCGGTCCTCGACCAGACCCAGCCTGATCAGCTCCTGGAGTCCCTTGTCGATCTTCGTGAGCTGGGAGCCGGAGGCGATCGGGACGACGATCTGGTCGGGCAGCCGCCAGCCGAGCTGCTCGCAGATCTCGTACGCCAGGGTCTTGGAGCCCTCGGCGTAGTACGGCCGCAGGTTGACGTTGACGAAGCCCCAGCCCTCGCCGGCCGAGTCGCCGATCAGCTCGGAGCAGAAGCGGTTCACGTCGTCGTAGTTGCCCTCGATGCCGACGAGTTCGCCGCCGTAGACCGCGGCCATGACGATCTTGCCCTGTTCCAGGTCGTGCGGGATGAACACGCAGGAGCGCAGGCCGGCCCGGGCGGCGGCGGCGCCGACGGCGCCGGCGAGGTTGCCGGTGGAGGAGCAGGACAGCGTGGTGAAGCCGAAGGCGCGGGCGGCCTCCAGGGCCTGGGCGACGACCCGGTCCTTGAAGGAGTGGGTCGGGTTGCCGGAGTCGTCCTTGACGTACAGGCCGCCGGTCACGCCCAGTTCGCCGGCGAGGTTGTCGGCCTTGACCAGCTTGGTCCAGCCGGGGTTGAGATTGGGCTTCTCCGCGACGTCGGCCGGGACCGGCAGGAGCGGGGCGTAGCGCCAGATGCTGGCGGGGCCGGCCTCGATGCGCCGGCGCAGTTCCTCGGTGTCGTAGGCGGAGAAGTCGTAAGCGATCTCCAGCGGGCCGAAGCACTCCTCGCAGGCGAAGACCGGTCCGAGCGGCACCCGGTGGCCGCACTCGCGACAGCTGAGGGCCGAGGCGGGACCGAGGTCCACGGTGGAGTCGCTGGGGGTGGCAACTGTCTGCACAGCCATGTGAGGCGAGGCCCTTTCTCCTCATCTTCCTCACGACGCATCTCGCCGTGAGACGGATTTGGCACCTTCCCTAGCCGGGAGCCTCGCTCGGAAGAAGACGAGAATCGGCTGGAGGGTTGCCGGGGCTTCATCGGGCCGTGTCCCTCTGCCCCTCTGGATGAGCTGTATGTGGTTGTCAACGCCGCTTGACCCCCCGACATGCGATGGTCATCGGCGTTGTTCAAGACTGTAACCGAAGGCCAGGACAGTTGAGATAGTCGTCCGAACCGCGAGATGCATCACACGGTGACGTGTGGTCGTGACAGTGAGGAGCCGCCGACCGTGCTGGAAGAAGTCGAGCGCTGGCTGAGCCGCCGCTCCTGGTCCGTGGCCGACCGCCCGCCGCACCGGGTGCTGGCCGCCAAGCAGCGCACGGGCCAGACGATCAGCGTCGTGCTGCCCGCCCTCAACGAGGAGGAGACGGTCGGCGACATCGTCGCCGTCATCCGCCACGACCTCGTGGAGCAGATTCCGCTCGTCGACGAGATCGTGGTCGTCGACTCCGGCTCCACCGACCGCACCTCCGAGGTCGCCGCGCGGGCCGGCGCCCGGGTCGTGCACCGTGACGAGATCCTGCCCCGGCTCCCGGCCGTCCCCGGCAAGGGCGAGGTGCTGTGGCGCTCGCTGCTGGTGACCGGCGGGGACATCGTCTGCTTCGTCGACGCCGACCTCAAGGAGTTCTCCTCCGACTTCGTCCTCGGGATCGTCGGGCCGCTGCTCACCGACCCGGAGGTGGACCTGGTCAAGGCGATGTACGACCGGCCGCTCGCCGGGTCGGCCGGTCAGGGCGGCCGGGTCACCGAGCTGATGGCCCGGCCGCTGTTGAACATGCACTGGCCGCAGCTGGCCGGTTTCGTGCAGCCGCTCGGCGGCGAGTACGCGGCCCGCCGCTCGCTGCTGGAGCAGCTGCCGTTCCCGGTGGGTTACGGCGTGGAGCTGGGCATGCTGGTGGACGCGCTGCACCTGGCCGGCCTGGACGCGCTGGCCCAGGTCGACGTCGGCGTGCGCAAGCACCGCCACCAGGACGGCCAGGCCCTCGGCCGGATGGCCGCCGCGATCTACCGCACGGCCCAGCTCCGGCTGGCCCGGGGCCATCTGGTGCGGCCCGCGCTGACCCAGTTCGAGCGGGGCGAGGACGGCTTCGAGCCGCGGACCTACTCGGTGGACACCGAGGAGCGCCCGCCCATGGTGGAGATCGCGGAGTACGCCGACCGGAAGGTGGCGTGAACGGTCCGTATACGACCGACTTCGCAGGTGGATCGCACGTTTGAGGGTTTACGGGCCGGGCTAGGTTGAGGCGTATGGCTTCCACGCGCACTGCCGAACAAGCTCGGGTACTGGTCGCCTCGAACCGCGGCCCGGTCTCCTATCAGCTCCGCGAGGACGGCTCGCTCGACGCCCGGCGGGGCGGCGGCGGGCTGGTCTCGGGGCTGTCCGCCATCGGCTCGGACGCGGGCTCGGTGTGGGTGTGCGCCGCGCTGGGCGACGGCGACCGGGCGGCCGTGCGGCGCGCGGACGGCGGGCTGCTGCCGGCCGCGGACACCGGCGGTCAGCGGGTCCGGATGCTCGACATCGACGCGTCCGTGCACGCCGAGGCGTACAACGGCATCGCCAACTCGGTCCTCTGGTTCGTCCACCACCTGCTGTACCAGACCCCGCTGGAGCCGGTGTTCGACGCGGAGTTCCGCCGGCAGTGGGCGTCGTACCAGGCGTACAACCGGGCGTTCGCCGAGGCGCTGGCCGAGGAGGCGGCCGAGGGCGCGGCGGTGCTGATCCAGGACTACCACCTGGCGCTGGCCCCCCGGATGCTCCGCCGGCTCCGGCCCGACCTGCGCATCGGCCACTTCTCGCACACCCCGTGGGCCCCGCCGGACTACTTCCGGCTGCTGCCCGACGACATCGCGGCCGAGCTGCTCGGCGGCATCCTGGGCGCGGACCGGGCCGGGTTCCTGACCCGGCGCTGGGCGGACGCCTTCACGGCCTGCTGCCGTCAGGTGCTGGGGCCCGGCATCCCCTCCGGCACGCTGATCGGGGTGCACGGGCTGGGCGCGGACGCGGACTTCCTGCGTGAGCGGGCGCACCGTGAGGACGTGGCCGAACGGATGGCGGCGCTGCGCGAGGAGGTCGGCCCGGGCCGCAGGACGATCGTCCGGGTGGACCGCACCGAGCTGTCCAAGAACATCGTGCGCGGGCTGCTGGCGTACGAGGAACTGCTGACCGATCACCCGGAGTGGCGGGAGAAGGTCGTCCACGTGGCGTTCGCCTACCCCTCCCGCCAGGACCTCGCCGTGTACCGCGACTACACCGCCGAGGTGCGGCGGGTGGCGGACCGGATCAACGAGCGGTACGGCACGGCGGGCTGGACGCCGGTGGTGCTGCACGTGAAGGACGACTTCGCGCGCTCCCTGGCCGCCTACCGGATGGCCGACGTGGCGCTGGTGAATCCCATCCGGGACGGCATGAACCTGGTCGCCAAGGAGGTCCCGGTCGTCTCGGACGAGGGCTGCGCGCTGGTGCTGTCCCGGGAGGCCGGGGCGCACGAGGAGCTGGGCGAGGACGCGTTCACGGTGAACCCGTACGACATCACGGGCACGGCGCGGGCGCTGCACGAGGCGCTGTCCCTGCCGGCGGAGGAGCGGGCGGCCCGGTCCAAGCGGCTGTCCGCCGCCGCGACCGCGCTGCCGCCCGCCCGCTGGTTCCTGGACCAGCTTCAGGCCCTGACCGCTCAGCCGAGCTGAGCGGCGAGGCTCCGCAGCAGTGCGACGACTCCTTCGGGGCCGTCCACGACCAGGTCGGCGCGTTCCGCCAGTTCGGTGACCTCCGTGCTGCCGCTGCAGATCAGCAGGCCGGGGACGCCGTCGGCGCGGAGCTTGTCGACCGCGGTGAAGGCGGGCAGGTCGCCGAGGTCGTCGCCGGCGTAGACGACGCAGCCGGCGCCGACGGCACGGGCGTGGTCCAGGAGGGCCACGCCCTTGTCCATGCCGGGCGGGCGCAGCTCCAGCACCATGCGGCCGGGTTCGACGATCAGTCCGTGGCGGCCGGCGAGGTCGGCGAGAGGGGCGCGCAGGGAGTCGAAGGCGGCCTGCGGGTCGGCGGCGCGGCGGGTGTGCACCGCGAGCGCCCGGCCCTTCTCCTCGATCCGGACGCCGTCGCCGGCGCCGGCCCGCTCCAGCAGGCCGGGCAGTTCGGCGCGGGCGGCGGCCACGCCGGGATGCGGCGGCGGCGCGGTGACGGTGCCGGTGGCCGCGTCCCAGCGTTCGGCGCCGTAGTGGCCGAGGACGGTGAGGTGTTCCAGGCCGGGGACGCCGGCGAAGCCGCCGTAGCGGACGGCGACCTCGGGCGGCCGGCCGGTGATCACGGCCACGGAGGCGATCCCGGGCGCGAGGGCGGCCAGCGCGGGCACGGCGTCGGGGTGGGCGCGGGCCTGCTCGGGGTCGGCGACGATGGGGGCCAGGGTGCCGTCGAAGTCCAGGCCGATCAGCGCGGTGCGCGGCCGCGCGAGCAGCGCGGCGAGTCCGTCACGGCCGGTCCGGGTCTGCGGAAGGGGCAGAGGGTCCATACCGGGACAGTATCCGGCGCGGGCCGGGCTCACGCCTCGGCCGGAGCAGGAGGTCAGCGCTCCGCGCGGCGCGCCTGCCGGACGCGGCGCAGGCGGTTGACCGTGACCGGGTCGTGGGCGAGGGCGCGCTCGTCGTCCAAGAGGGCGTTGAGGAGCTGGTAGTAGCGGACCGGGGACAGGTCCAGTTCCTCGCGGATGGCGCGCTCCTTCGCGCCGGGCCCGGCAAAGGCCCGGCGCTCCAGCGCCAGGATGGCTCGTTCGCGGCTGCCCAGTTCCATGCCGGCCACGGTAGCGGCCGGCCGGGGCGGCGCGCTCAGTTCGCGGTGCTGCTGTCGGCCGCCGTGGCCGTCGACTGGAGCCGGGTCAGCACGCCGGAGGGGCTGCCGTTCGGCGCGACGGCCTGGCCGATGTTCTGCTTCACGGCCGCGCTGACCGCCGCCCAGGAGGTCTTGCCGACCGGGTACAGCTCGGTGCTGGGCAGCTCTTCCAGGAAGGGCCGCAGGACCTTGTCGCCGGGCCGGTCCGAGGCGCTCATGGCGTTGGACGCGGAGCTGGTGACGGGCAGCAGGCCGTAGGTGCGGGAGAAGTCCAGGACGTTCTTGTCGGAGTAGACGAAGTCGAGGAAGTCGCCGATCTGGTCGCGGTGCCCGTTCTGCTTGAAGGCCATCATCCAGTCGGCGACGCCCATGGAGGCCCTGGCCTTGCCGGTGCGGCCCGGCATCGGCACGGTGCCGAACTTCACACCCTTCTTGGCGGCCTGCTGGATCAGCGTCGGGTGGCCGTTGAGCATGCCGACCTTGCCGTCGGCGAAGGCGGCGAAGGCGTCGGCGCGGTTGAGCCTGCCGGGGGCGACGGGGCCGGTGAGCCCCTTGTCGACCAGCTCGTCCTTGAGCCAGGTGAAGGTGGAGACGTTGGTGGCGGAGTCGATCGTGTAGGTGCCGATGTCGTCGGTGTAGCCGCTGCCGCCGTTGCCGCCGGCGAGCAGCCACTGCATGGTCTCGGCCTGGGCCTCCTCCGGGCCGAGCGGCAGTGCGAAGGGGTACTTCACGCCCTTGCTCTCCAGCGCCGCGGCGTCGGCGGCCAGCTCGGCCCAGGTGCCGGGCGGGGTGATGCCGGCCTTGGCGAACAGGGTCTTGTTGTAGAAGAGCACGCGGGTGGAGGCGGCGAACGGGATGCCGTACTGCGTGTACTTCCACTGGCCGGCGTCGGAGAGCTGGGAGAGGAAGTTGGCCTGGGTGCGGATGGAGAGCAGCTCCGAGGCCGGGTAGAGCTTGCCGGCGGCTGCGTAGTCGGCGTAGGCGCCGATCTGGGCGAGGTCGGGGGCGTGCCCGGCGTCGACCATCTCCTTGACCTTGCGGTCGACGTCGTTCCAGGAGTAGACGCTGACCTCGACCTGCACGTCGGGGTGCTTCGCCTCGTAGTCCTTGACCAGGCCGTCCCAGTACTTCTTGGAGCTGTGCCCAGCGGAGTCGCCGTAGTCGGCGGCGACGAGTCTGAGCGTGACCTCCGAGGAGCCCGTGCTCCCGCAGCCGCCGAGAACCGCCGTCATGCCCAGTGCGGACACCACCGCGATCGTTCCTGCCGTACCCCGACGCACCCTCAAAGCCCCAACCCTGCCGTCTGACCGTTCAACATATGGACACATAAGGTCTACACCACGTGAGTGGACTAGACCTCTCGCGGGTGGGAGGGTCACACTAGGCGGGTGGTGAGACATGTCATCGCCCTGGACGTGGGCGGTACCGGGATGAAGGCGGCCCTCGTCGGCGCCGACGGCACGCTGCTGCACCGCGACCGCCGCTCCACCGGCCGCGACCGCGGCCCGGAGGCCGTCGTGGCGGGCATCCTCGACTTCGCCGCCGACCTGCGCGCGCACGGCGCCGAGCAGTACGGCGAGCCCGCCGGCGCGGCCGGCATCGCCGTCCCCGGCATCGTCGACGAAGCCGACGGCACCGCCGTCTACTCCGCCAACCTCGGCTGGCGGGACGTCCCCTTGCGCTCGCTGCTCGCCGACCGGCTCGCCATGCCCGTCGCCCTCGGCCACGACGTGCGCACCGGCGGTCTCGCCGAGGGCCGCATCGGCGCGGGCCGCGGCACGGACCGGTTCCTGTTCCTGGCGCTGGGCACCGGGATCGCCGGCGCGATCGGCATCGGCGGGCGGGTGGAGTCCGGCGCGCACGGCTTCGCGGGCGAGATCGGCCACATCGTCGTACGGCCCTGCGGCACCGACTGCCCCTGCGGACAGCGCGGCTGTCTGGAGCGGTACGCCTCCGCCGCCGCCGTCAGCGCGGCCTGGGCCGCGGCCTGCGGCAACCCGGACGCGGACGCGGCGGACTGCGCCCGGGCCGTCGCGTCCGGTGACCCGAACGCCGTCCGGGTCTGGCAGGAGGCGGTGGACGCGCTCGCCGACGGCCTGCTCACCGCCGTCACCCTGCTGGACCCGCGCACGCTGATCATCGGTGGCGGGCTCGCCGAGGCGGGGGAAGTGTTGTTCCGACCGCTGCGGGACGCCGTCCGGCGACGGATCACCTTCCAGAAGGCGCCCGCCCTCGTCCCCGCCGCCCTCGGCGACAGCGCCGGCTGCCTGGGCGCGGGGCTGCTGGCCCGCGACCTGCTGACGACCACTCCTACGACTCCGGAGGTAAGCACCTGATGGCAACCGAGCGGGAAACTCCGGCCCCGGACGGCGCCCCGAGAGGGACGCGGGGAACTGCGCGCTCCGCCACGACGACGCCACAGGTGCTCACCGGCGCGCGCGTGGTGCTGCCCACCGGGACCGTGGAGAACGGCCGGCTGGCGGTCGACGGCACCCGCATCGCCGCCACCGCGCCGGCCGGCGCCGAGGTCGTCGACGTCACCGGCCACTGGCTGGTCCCCGGCTTCGTGGACCTGCACAACCACGGCGGCGGCGGTGCCTCCTTCGCCGGCACGGCCGAGGACGTCCTGACGGCCGTGCACGCCCACCGGCTGCACGGCACCACCACGCTCGTCGCCTCCACCGTCACCGAGGAGATGGACCTGCTGGTCCGCCAGGCCGCCCTGCTCGGCGAGCTGGCCGAGCAGGGCGAGATCGCGGGCATCCACTTCGAGGGCCCGTTCATCTCGCCGTGCCGCAAGGGCGCGCACTCCGAGGCGCTGCTGCGCGACCCGGACCCGGCCGAGGTCCGCAAGCTGATCGACGCCGGGCGCGGCCACGCGAAGATGGTCACCCTCGCCACCGAACTGCCCGGCGGCATCGACTCCGTACGGCTGCTCGCCGAGCACGGCGTGATCGCGGCGATCGGGCACACGGACGCGAGCTACGAGCAGACGGCCGAGGCCATCGACGCGGGCGCCACGGTCGCCACCCACCTCTTCAACGCCATGCCCGCGCTGAACCACCGCGCGCCCGGCCCGATCGCCGCGCTGCTGGAGGACGAGCGGGTCACCGTCGAGCTGATCAACGACGGCGTCCATCTGCACCCGGCCGCGCTGGAACTGGCGTTCCGGCACGCCGGCGCGGACCGGGTCGCGTTCATCACCGACGCCATGGACGCGGCCGGCAGCGGCGACGGCCGCTATCTGCTCGGCCCGCTGGAGGTCGAGGTCAGCGACGGCGTGGCCCGGCTGGTGGAGGGCGGCTCGATCGCGGGCTCCACGCTCACCCTGGACCGGGCGTTCCGGCGGGCGGTGACCGTCGACGGGCTGCCGGTCGAGGACGTGGTGGCCGCGCTGTCGGCCAACCCGGCGCGCCTGCTGGGCCTGGACGACCGGGTCGGCTCGCTGGAGCCCGGCAAGGACGCCGACCTGGTGCTGCTGGACGCGGACTTCCGGCTGAAGGGCGTGATGCGGCGGGGCGAATGGGTGGTAGCGCCCCAACTGCCCTGATCCGTAACCCTGTCGAGGAGACGACGACCTGCCCGCGCACTGGGCCGGTGGCCGTCTCTTTGGCATGATCGAGGCCCCGGAAACCGCAGACACCGCACGGACTTCGAGGGAGGTCGGCCCGGGTGATCCTCACGGTCACGCTGAACACCGCTCTCGACATCACCTACCGCGTGCGGTCGCTGCGGCCGCACGCCTCGCACCGCGTCTCGGAGGTCACCGAACGCCCGGGCGGCAAGGGCGTGAACGTCGCCCGGGTGCTGGCCGCCCTCGGCCACGAGGTCACGGTCACCGGCTTCGCGGGCGGCGGCACCGGCGAGGCCCTGCGGTCGATGCTGGCCGAGGTGCCCGGCGGCCCGGCGGACGCGCTGGTGGCGGTCTCCGGGGCGAGCCGGCGCACCGTCGCGGTGGTGGACGAGCTGACCGGCGACACCACCCAGCTGAACGAGCCGGGCCCGCAGATCACCCCGGCCGAGTGGGCGGGCTTCCTCCGCCGGTACCAGGAGCTGCTGCCGGATGCCTCGGCCGTGGCGCTGTGCGGCAGCCTGCCGCCGGGGGTGCCGGTGGGCGCGTACGCGGGCCTGGTCCGCGCGGCCCGGTCCGCGGGCGTGCCGGTGCTGCTGGACACCAGCGGCGAGCCGCTGCGCCGCGGGGTCGCCGCCCGGCCGGACGTCATCAAGCCGAACGCCGAGGAACTGGCCGAACTCACCGGCTCCCACGAGCCGTTGCGCGCCACCCAGGACGCCCGCCGCAGGGGCGCGCACGCGGTGGTCGCCTCCCTCGGCGCGGAGGGCCTGCTCGCCGTCACCCCCGAGGGCCACTGGCGCGCCGCCCCGCCGGCCCGCGTCCCCGGCAATCCGACCGGCGCCGGCGACTCGGCGGTGGCCGGCCTGCTCTCCGGTCTGGCGGAAGGCATCCCGTGGCCGGACCGCCTGATCCGCGCGACCGCCCTGTCGGCGGCGACGGTACGGGCCCCGGCGGCCGGCGAGTTCGACCGGGCCGTGTACGCGGAACTCCTCGGCCGGGTCCGCATCACGGGAGTGGCCGGCGCGGCCTAGGTGTGCTGTCCGGACAGCACACCTAGCGGGTGACCCGGCCCTTCTTGATCCACATCTGGTCCAGCAGGACGTTGCACTTGTCGCCGGGCTGGCAGGAGACCGAGATGGTGTTGCGGCCCTTGCTCAGGCTGGGCCACACGTAGGAACTCGTCCAGCCCTTGGCGAAGTCGCCGTCGGCCGCGCTCCGCCAGTTCTTGAACCGGATCTTGCTGCCGAACTCCTTGCCGTTGACGGACACCGTCATCGACTGGTCCTCACCGGTCACGCTGTACCGCGTGAAGACGGTGTACGCGCCGTCCTCGGGGATGTTGTCGACCGTCCAGGTCACCGAGGCGCCCGCCGTGTTCAGGCCGCCCACGTAGATCCCGCCGGCGGCCTGCGCCCCCTGCACGTCCGACACCTTCGCCGCGCCGCCCGCCAGCTGGAGGGCGCTCGCGTCGGTCTTCGGCAGCTCTCCGGCCGTGGGCGAGCTGCTGCCCGACGGGCTCGGGGACTGGCTCTGGGACTGGGTCGGGGCCGGGGTGGCCTGGTCGCCGGACTTGTCGTCGTCGGTGTCGTTGAACATCGCGACGCTGATGCCGATGACGACCGCGGCGACCACGGCTATCGCGCCGATCAGCAGGCCCTTGGTGTTCGGGCCGCGGCGGCCGGGCGCGGGCGGGGCGGAACGGCGGCCGGCCGGGGGCGCGCCGCCGGGCAGCGTCTCCGGGGCCTGGTAGTGGGCGTTCGGCTGGCCGTAGGCCCCCTGCTGCGGGACGCCCTGGCCGTACGTGCCCTGCGGCGGCTGGCCGTAGGACCCCGGCTGCTGACCGTACTGGCGCTCGCCGACCGTGCGCACCCTGCTGACCGAGTTCGGGTAGCCGTAACCACCGGACGGCGGCTGGGCTCCCCGGGCCTGGCCGTCTGCGTACAGGTAGCCGAACGGGTCGTCGTCCTCGGGCGTGCTCGCGCCGTTGTCGCCGGGCGTCATCCCTTGGTACTCCTCAACAGGTGCGGGCGGATGGGGTACGGGTTGGAATGGCGAGCCTACCCGCTCTCCGTCCCCCGAACGGGTGACCTGGATCGCGTCAGCCCGCTGACCTGCGGCTCAGCCCGCGCGGCGATGCTGTTTGGGACGAGATCGTTTCTCTACGTACATCCGCTCGTCAGCGGACTTCAGCACCTCGTCCGCCGTCATGCCGCAGTGCGCCCACCCGATGCCGAAGCTCGCGCCCACCCGGACGGACCGGCCCTCGGCCCGGATCGGCTGGATGATCTCGTTGCGCAGCCGTACGGCGAGGTCTTGGGCGTCGGCCCGGCCGAGGCCGTCGGCGAGGATCACGAACTCGTCGCCGCCGAGCCGGGCCACCGTGTCCCCGTCCCGGACGCCGTTGCTCAGCCGCCGGGCCACCTCGATGAGGACCGCGTCGCCCGCGTTGTGCCCGAACCGGTCGTTGATCGACTTGAAGCCGTCGAGGTCGCAGAAGAGGACGGCGAGGCCCTTGGTGCCGTCGTCGCGGCCGTCCTCGGGGGCGATGGTGTGCACATGGTGGTCGTAGGCGTCGTACGCCTCCGTGCCCGGTGCGAAGTCGAAGCCGTGGCCGGCCGGGATGTCGTGGGCCGGGTGGCCGTAGGCCGCGTCCAGGGACTCCAGGGCACCGGCGTGGGAGGGGCGCCGGCACAGCCGGGCCGCCAGGCGCGAGCGCAGCTCGGCGGAGTTGGGCAGACCGGTCAGCGAGTCGTGGGAGGCGCGGTGCGCGAGCTGGAGTTCGCGCCGCTTGCGCTCCTCTATGTCCTCCACGTGCGTGAGCAGGAAGCGGGGGCCGTCGGCGGCGTCCGCGACCACGCTGTTGCGCAGCGACACCCAGACATAGGTGCCGTCGCGGCGGCCCAGCCGGAGTTCGGCGCGCCCGCCCTCCGCGGAGGTGCGCAGCAGGGTGCCGATGTCCTCGGGGTGGACGAGGTCGGCGAAGGAGTAGCGGCGCATCGCGGAGGCGGGACGGCCCAGCAGCCGGCACAGGGCGTCGTTGGTGCGCAGGATGCGGCCGTGCTGGTCGCCGCCCATCTCGGCGATGGCCATCCCGGAGGGGGCGTACTCGAACGCCTGACGGAAGGATTCCTCGCTGGCACGCAGGGCCTGCTGCTCGCGCTCCAGGCGCACCAGGGCGCGCTGCATGTTGGAGCGCAGGCGGGCGTTGCTGATCGCGATGGCGGCCTGGAAGGCGTACATCTGGAGGGCCTCGCGGCCCCAGGCGCCCGGGCGGCGGCCGTTGCGCGGCCGGTCGACGGATATGACGCCGAGCAGTTCGCCGGAGGAGCCGCCCTGCGCGCCGGGGGTGTACATGGGCGCGAAGAGCCGGTCGGCGGGGTGCCACTCGTCCTCGAAGCGCGGCTCGGGCCCGTCGGTGAACCACTGGGGGACGTCGTCGTCGTCCAGGACCCAGCCCTCGGTGTGCGGTATGAAGATCAGGTCGCCCCAGCGTTCGCCCATGGCGAGCCGGCGCTCCCAGGACTCGCGGGAGCCGGTCCGGCCGGTGATCAGGGCCTCGGCGGCGGAGTTGCCGGAGAAGGCGGCTACGACGAGGTCGCCGTCGGGGCGGACCAGGTTGACGGCCGCCATCTCGTAGCCGAGAGCGGTGACGGCGCCGTCGGCGACGGTCTGCAGTGTGTCCGCCAGGCTGCGTGCCGTGTTCATGTCGGCCATGACCTGGTGCAGCTGTCGCAGGGACGCAAGACGGACATACGGCTCCGACTCGGTCTCCATGCTCGCCCTCCCCCCGAGACCTCGCAGCGAATCAAGGGTTGCCTTCGGCGCTACTCCCGCGTTGTCAGCGGTGGCTCTTCGTGGTGCTGTTCGCGTTGTGCGTGCGGCTTCCCCGCCACTGAATCACAGCGCGCTGCCCACTCGGTACACAGGGTCAACAATTCCTGCCTCTTGTGACTCAAGTCACAAGGAAACATGAACAATTGAGTGGAGTTTCTGCGTTTGCCCCGTGTGATTCCCGAAGGCACACGGTGCGCCTCCTTGCACAGGAGAGGCACGGCCAACGCCCCGCTGGTCCTCGCGACCTAGGACCCGGCTCGGGCCGGGGCCCGATGCCGGCCGCGCCGGGCGAAGACTAGCGTTTCCGGCGTGCTGAAGACTCCCTCCCCCACCACCCCCCTGGCTTCCGGGCATGCTGAGGGGGTGAGCGACGACGAGTTCCGGGCCGCGATGTCCCGGCTGGCCGCGGGCGTGGTCCTGGTCACCGCGCAGGAACCGCTGCTGGACCCGGACGACCCCGAGGCGCCGGCCGCGGAGGACGCCGGCATGACCGCCACCGCGTTCCTGTCGGTCTCCCTCGACCCGCCGCTGGTACTGGTCAGCCTGCGCGAGGGTGCCCGCATGGACGACCTGCTCGCCGAACAGCCGCTGTGGGCGGTGTCGGTCCTCTCCGAGAGCCAGCGGCACATCGCCGGCCGGTTCGCCATGAAGGGCCGCATCAGCGACCGGCTGCTCTTCGAGGACATCCCCTACGTCCGCGGCGAGGTCACCGGCGCCCCGCTGGTCGGGGGCGCGCTGGCCACGCTGGAGTGCCGTACCGAGCAGCGGGTGAGCGCCGGGGACCACACACTGGTCGTCGGCCGCGTCCTCACCGCGCGCGTACCCAGCGCGGAGGGAGGCCCGCTGCTGTACTTCCGGGGCCGGTACCGGCAGCTGGGCTGAGCCGGGAAAATCCGTGGCCGCGGCGGGGCGGGAGCGCCTAGGGTGCGCCGATGGCATTCCGACTGGAAGAAGTGACCCCGCGGAACTTCGAGACCGCCGTCGCCCTTCGCGTCCGCCCCGACCAGGAACACGCCGTCGCGCCGGTGGTGCGGTCCCTCGCCGAGGCGTACGTCCACCCGGACGGCGTGGCCTGGCCCCGGCTGATCGTCGACGACGGCCGTGCGGTCGGCTTCCTGATGGCCTTCTTCGGCATCGACTGGCACGGTGACGGCAGCCTGTACCGCTCCGGGCTGTGGCGGCTGAACATCGCGGCCGGCGAACAGGGCCGGGGCTACGGCCGGTTCGCCGTGGACGCGGTGGCCGCCGAGATCCGCCGCCGCGGCGGCACCCGCCTGTACGCGAGCTGGCACCCCGGCCCGCACGGCCCCGGCGACTTCTACGCCCGCCTCGGCTTCCGCACGACCGGCGAGACCTCCGGCGACCAGGTGGTCGGCGTACTGGACCTCTGAGCGGAGGCCCTAGACCTCCTCCACCGTCAGCTCCGCCAGGCGGGCCGGGTCGGTGATGATGTCGATCCGTGTGATGCGGTCGGCGGCGAAGGCGAAGGCCAGGACCCGTTCCGGGCGGCCGCCGGCGAACACGGCCAGACCGGTCGCGCCGTCGACCAGCGCCGGGCGCGCCACCCGCGCCAGGTGGGCGAAGCTCGCCGCGCCCGCGGCGACCCCGGCCGCGCCGCTGTTCACGCCGGACTCCGTGCGGGCCACCACGTCCGGGTCGAGCACCGCGAGCAGCCCGTCGAAGTCGCCGTCCCGCGCGGCGGCCAGGAAGGCGTCCACCACCCGCCGCTGCCGGGCGAGGTCGGCCTCCGGCGCCTCGACGCCCCGCACCCGGCGCCGGGCCCGGCTGGCGAGCTGCCGCGCCGAGGCCGGCGTGCGCCCGAGGATGCCGGCGATCTCGTCGAAGGGCACGCCGAACATGTCGTGCAGCACGAACGCCAGCCGCTCGGCCGGCGAGAGGGTGTCCAGGACGACCAGCAGGGCGAGCCCCACGGAGTCGGCGAGCAGGGCGCTGTCCGCGGGGTCCCGCTCGGCGGACGGTGCCGGCTGCCAGGTGTCCAGCGGCTCCTCGCCCCGGGTGCGGCGCGAACGCAGCAGGTCCAGGCAGACCCGGCCGACCACGGTCGTCAGCCAGGCCCCGAGATTGTCCACCTCACGCGTGTCGGACCGGCTCAGCCGGACCCACGCCTCCTGGACGGCGTCCTCGGCCTCGGCGGAGCCGAGCATCCGGTAGGCGACGGCCCGCAGGTGCCCGCGGTGCGCCTCGAACCGCTCGGCGAGAAAGTCGTTGTCGGTCATCGCGGGTCCGGCCTCTTCCGTCGTCGTCCTCGGTGCCTGCCACCACCTTGACGACGGAGCGGCCACGGATGTGACGGCGGGCCCGCCGCTATCCCCAGTCGCGGCTGGAGCGGCCCCGCTTCGTCTCCGAGCGCTGCTTCTTCTCCCGCAGCCGGCGCTCGTTGATCCCGCGCGGGATGCGCGTCGGCCTGCGGGGCTTCGGCGGAGGCGCGGTGGCCTCCGCGAGGAGCGCGGCGAGGCGTACGGCGGCGGTCTCCCGGTTGCGCCACTGCGAGCGGTGCTCGGAGGCCCGTACGGTCACCACGCCGTCCACGAGGCGGCCGGCCAGCCGGTCGAGCGCCCGCTCCTTCCACACCGGAGGCAGCGCCTCGGTGCGCGCGAGGTCGAAGCGCAGCTCCACCTGCGAGTCGCTGGTGTTGACGTGCTGTCCGCCGGGCCCGGACGACCTGGAGAAACGCCACGTCAGCTCGGCCTCGGGAAGCGAGACCGAGCCGCGGATGAGATAGGGCCCGGACATGCCCTCCATGTTCCCGGTCCGGCGGGGCGCACGTCACCTGGATTTCCGGCTCGGTAAAAAAGGTAAAGCCATCCGGAACCGAGGGGACACCCCGCGTCGTTGTCCCGGGTGACGGTAGCTTCGTCGGCATAGCTTCATCGGCACAGATGTGCACACATATGCACGGGTATCCAAGGAAGGGACTCCCAACATGGCTGTAAGCCTGTCCAAGGGTGGCAACGTCTCGCTCACCAAGGAGGCTCCGGGCCTGACCGCCGTCACCGTGGGCCTCGGCTGGGACGTCCGCACCACCACCGGCACGGACTTCGACCTGGACGCCTCCGCCATCGCGGTGAACACCCAGGGCAAGGTCTACTCCGACGCCCACTTCGTGTTCTTCAACAACAAGCAGACCCCGGACAACTCCATCGTCCACACGGGTGACAACCGCACGGGCGAGGGCTCGGGCGACGACGAGGCGATCAACGTCGACCTGGCCGCGCTCCCGGCCGACATCGACAAGATCGTCTTCCCGGTGTCCATCTACGACGCCGAGAACCGCGGCCAGAACTTCGGCCAGGTCCGCAACGCCTACATCCGCATCGTCAACCAGGCCGGCGGCGCCGAGATCGCGCGCTACGACCTGTCCGAGGACGCGGCCACCGAGACGGCCATGGTCTTCGGCGAGCTGTACCGCAACGGCGCGGAGTGGAAGTTCCGCGCGGTCGGCCAGGGCTACGCCTCGGGCCTGGTGGGCATCGCCCAGGACTTCGGCGTCAACGTCTGACAGTAGGCTTCGACCTGTGACAGTAGGCCCTTGACCTGCTGAGACACCCGAAGACCCCCCAACTTTCCCTTGGGGGGTCTTCTGTCATGGGCGGACGAGACCGTCGTCGGGGAACTCGCCCGCCGATCGCGCCGGCGCTTCGAGGTCCGCCTGATCCCACTCGCACGTTCCGGGATGGCCCTTGTAGATCGTGCAGGACGTTCCCATGGGCGTGTCGCTCTTCAGGCAGACCTCGGCATCGATGACCCACTGCGTTTCCGGGTCGTCGAGCCAGCACAGGTACACATCCCTCTCGAGTTCCGAACCGCTGCGCAGCCACGTGGCATGGAACTCGTGCGCTTCTTCACCCAGCACACACCGGAGGTCGTCCAGGAACGCCCAGTCGACTTCACCGTGGTCGGCGCAGGGCAGTCGCTGAGCCCATCGGAAGGTGTGATCCCTGATTTCGCACGTGCTGGTGCAGCGGTAGGTCATCCTCTGACCACCCTTGCCTGCACGCCGGCCTCGATGGCGAGCGCCAGCTCTTCGGCCGCCTCGATGCCGATGCACCGGACGGCCAGGAAGCCGCCCGCGGGGTCGATCAGCACGTCCACGATGGCGCCGGCCCGCATGATGGCCGCCTCGAGGTGCGCCCGTGCCCTAACCGTCCTTGGCGGATGTTCCATTGATCGCCTCCTCCGGGTGCCGCTCGCGGAGGGTCAGCCCGTCCTTGAGGAGGTCGAGGAGGCCGCCGGCCTGGACCACGTTGCAGTCGCCGAGCCGGACCACCCAGCGGCGGTTCTCGGCGGGGGCCAGGCGGGTGTGGAACTGCGGAAGCCTGATGCCGGCCTCCGCCAGCACCGCGTCCAGGGCGAAGGTGATCTCGCCGACCTCGAGTGTCTGCCGGATTCCCAGCCTGGGGATGTGTTCGTCGCCGGGCTTCTCCGGGCCCTTCTCGCCGTCAACCACAACCGGTTCGTTCAGTCTTTCGGGCACGTTTGTTCCTCTCCGTAGCGCTGCGACTACCGGACAGGTTCAGCATGGGACCACGTCAGGGAACCGTTCAACGTGTTGGAAGAGAACGAAAGGTCGGTGAAGGGCCGTTGAACCGCAAGGAGTTGAACCCCGACGCGTCGCCACAAGCGGCGTACGGAGCACGTCTGCGCAGCCTGCGGGAAGCCCGCGGCTGGACCCAGGAAGACCTGGCCACCCTGACGGAATATTCCAGTGTGCATATTTCGGCCGTGGAAACTGGTCGGAAACCTCCGACCCTTCGCTTTTCGCGTAGCACGGACAGAGCATTCGGCCTCACGGGCAGCGCGGACTCGTTCGAGCGCGAGTACCGGGAAATCCGGCACGGCAACCTGCTGGAAGGCTTTCCCGAGTACGTCAAGTGCGAGGGCAGGGCGGCAGAAATCCGGCTGTACGAGATCGGGATCATCCCCGGCCTGCTCCAGACACCGGAGTACGCGCGTGTCCTGGCGGACAGTGCCGTGCGACGAGGCGTCATCACCCCCGAACAGGCCGAGGAACGAGTCTCGTTCCTGGCGGAACGGCAGACGGCCCTGGAGCATCCCCGCCTCCCCATGATGCTGGTGGTGATGGATGAGAGCTGCATCCGCAGACAGGTCGGCGGACCGAAGGTCATGAGGGCCCAGCTCGACCGGTTGATGCAGTTCGCCGACCTGCCGAACACCGTGCTCCAGATCGCTCCCTTCGACATGGGAGAGCGTCGACCGTTCAACCTGCCCCTGAACTTACTGACAATGCCGGACCTGTCCGTGATCGCGTACGCGGAATCCCAGATGCGAGGCCACCTGGAGCGCGAAACGGCAGCCGTGCTGCCCCTGTTGGCGGGCTACCATCAGTTGCAGGCCGATGCTCTGCCCCAGGCTGCATCGGTGGCCGTGATCAAAGAGGCATGAAAGGGCACCCCGTGACGACCGAGTCCCCCCGCTGGTCCAAGTCCTCCTACAGCGACAACGGCGGCAACTGCATCGAGGTCGCCACCAACCTCGCCGCCACCCACGACATGGTCCCCGTCCGCGACTCCAAGAACACCGACGGCGCCGTACTCAACTTCACCACCGGCACCTGGTCCTCGTTCATCGAGTACGCCGCCGACCAGAGCATCTGAGACCTCGCTCGCGACCGCCTCCTCCTTTCGGAAAGGGCACCCCGTGACGACCGAGTCCCCCCGCTGGTTCAAGTCCTCCTACAGCAACAACGGCGGCAACTGCATCGAGGTCGCCACCAACCTCGCCGCCACCCACGACATGGTCCCCGTCCGCGACTCCAAGAACACCGACGGCCCCGTGCTGAACTTCACCACCGGCACCTGGTCCTCGTTCATCGAGTACGCCGCCGACCAGCGCGTCTGAGAGCCTGAGCCCCCTCCGTCCGCCGTGAACCGGAGGGGGTGTTCTACGGCAGCCGGGGGAAGCGGGCCTGGAGGGTCCAGATCGCCGGGTTCTCCGCCAGGTCCTCGTGCAGGTCGGTGAGGTCGGCCAGCAGGTCGTGCAGGAAGTCCCGGGCCTCCCGGCGCAGTTCGGCGTGTGGGAAGGAGAGCGGGGACTCCTCGGCCGGCGTCCAGTCGGAGCTGATGTCGACCCAGCCGAAGCGGCGCTCGAACAGCATCCGGTCGGTGGACTCGGTGAAGTCCAGCTCCGCCCGCTGCGGCCGGGCGGCCCGGGAGCCCATCGGGTCGCGGTCCAGTTGCTCGACGATGTCGCACAGCGCCCACGCGAAGTCCAGCACCGGCACCCATCCCCAGGCTGTGGACAGTTCCCGGTCGGTCTCGGTGTCCGCGAGATAGACGTCCCCGCAGAACAGGTCGTGCCGCAGCGCGTGCGCGTCCGCGCGCCGGTAGTCGGTCTGCGGGGGATCCGGGAACCGGTTGGAGAGGGCATAGCCGATGTCGAGCACGGGGAGATGGTGTCACGCCGGCCCGCCCGGCACCTGCGGCGGACCGCCCGGAACCGCCCGCGGCGCGTGCCGCACGCCTAAGATCACTGACATGTCCAGATCGGTACGCCTTGTCCCGGCCGTCGCCGCCCTGCTCGTCCTCGCCGTCACCGGTACCGCGTGCGACAGCGGCGCCCGGGGCGCCCCGGGCGGCTCCGGCGCGGGCGACCCGTACTTCCCGAAGGCCGGCAACGGCGGCTACGACATCGGGCACTACCGCCTCGCCCTGGACTACACCCCGGCCGGCCGCAGGCTCACCGGCACCGCGGTGATCACCGCCCGCGCCACCCGCGACCTGTCCGCGTTCCACCTCGACCTGTCCGGACTGCGCGTCGACTCCGTCCGCGTGGAGGGCGAGAAGGCCCGCTGGAGCCGCTCCGGACAGGAACTCACCGTCCGCCCGCGCGCCGGCCTCGGCAAGGGCGAGACCTTCCGCACGACCGTCCGCTACTCGGGCACCCCGCGCACCCTCACCGACCCCGACGGCTCGAAAGAGGGCTGGCTGCCCACCGCCGACGGCGCCCTCGCCCTCGGCGAACCCGTCGGCTCCATGACCTGGTACCCCGGCAACCACCACCCCTCCGACAAGGCGACCTACGACATATCGGTCACCGTCCCCGAGGGCCTCCAGGCCGTCTCGGTCGGCGAGCAGACGAACGAGGACACGAGGGACGGCCGGACCACCTACCGCTGGCGGACGGCCCAGCCCATGGCGAGCTATCTCGCCACCGTGGCCATCGGCCACTTCGACGTCACCCGCACCACCGGCCCGCACGGCCTGCCGGTCATCACCGCCGTCGACCCCGGCCAGGCCGAGGCCAGCGCCGAGGTGCTCGCGAAGATCCCGGAGATCCTCGACTGGGCGGAGTACAACTTCGGGCCGTATCCCTTCTCCTCCGCCGGCGCCATCGTGGACCGCCCGCGCGACGCCGGCTACGCCCTGGAGACCCAGACCCGCCCCTTCTTCCCCGGCCCGCCCGACGTCTCCACCCTGGTGCACGAACTCGTCCACCAGTGGTACGGCGACTCGGTCGGCCCCGCGTCCTGGCGGGACATGTGGCTGAACGAGGGCTTCGCGACCTACGCGGAGTGGCTCTACGACGAGGACAACGGCGGACCCACCGCGCAGGAGACCTTCACCAGCCTGTACGAGGAGGGCCCCGACGACATCTGGGCCTTCCCGCCGGCCAGGCCGTCGGGCGCGGCGCACATCTCCGACAGCCCCGTCTACCAGCGCGGCGCGATGGTCCTGCACAAGATCCGCCGGACGGTCGGCGACGACACCTTCTACGACATCGTCCAGGGCTGGGCCGCCGCCCACCGGCACGGCACCGCCGACACCGCCGACTTCGTCCGTTACGTGGAGAGGAAGGCCCCGGGCAAGGACTTCCGCACGATCTGGAAGGACTGGCTGTACGGCGACGGCAAGCCCGCCCACGCCTGAGGCCCGGCCCCGGCCGCCGCCCCTCAGTCCAGCACCCGGATGCCCAGCTCCGCCGCCAGCACCGGGGCCAGGTCCAGCAGTTGCCCGGTGCCGATCACCGCGCCGGACAGCCGGTCCAGGCCCCGGGCGATCTCCAGCGGCGCGGCCCCGCGCAGATCGACGTCCGCCAGCGTCGCGCCGCCGAAGTCGGCCCCTCTCAGCGCGCAGTCGACGAACTCCACCCGCTCCAGCCGCGCTCCCGCGAAGTCCGGCTCGACCAGCACACAGGACTCGAAGACGACGTCCTTCAGGCGGGCCTCGCGCAGGTTCAGGAAGTCGATCTTGCCGCCCCGGACCACGACCCGCTCCAGCACCGCCCCGTGCATCTGGATGCCGCCCAGCCGGGCGTCGACCAACTCGACATCGCGGAACGTGGCCTCCGCGAGCCCGGTGCCGACCCCGCGCGGGCCGGTGAGGACCGAGTCCAGTACCCGGGCTCTGCCCAGCGCCGTCCCGTCCAGCGCACAGCCCGTCAGCGCGCAGTCCATGAACCGCGCGCCCCGCGCGTCCTGGCCGGTCAGGTCCAGCTCCCGGAACTCCAGCCCGTCGTAGTCACCGTCCGGCTCCAGTGTGCCGCCGTCCCAGGCGTCCAGTGCCGGCAGCCGCAGCTCCGGCCGCCGCGCGCCCCGCACCGCCGCCCCGGTCCCGGCCCTGCTCCCCGTCGTTCGCCTCACCATGCCCCCATGCTGCACCCCGCCACCGACAATCGGCCTGAGCTGCGCGAACGCCGCGATGTCACATCCGGCGGGCCCCCGGCCGTCGTACCGGTCAAGGAGACGGACCGATCCCAGGAGACTTGATGCGTCACATCACCGTCATCGGCGGCGGCTTCGCCGGGCTCACCGCCGCGATCACCGCCGCCGAGGCCGGGGCCAAGGTCACCGTGTACGAGGCCCACCGCACCCTGGGCGGGCGGGCCCGGACGGCGCCGGGGCCGTACCGGACCAACGAGGGGCCGCACGCGGTCTACTCCGGCGGCCCGCACTGGACCTGGCTGCGGCAGCGGGACCTGCTCGGCCCGCTCGCCGCCCTGCCGCCGCTGGAGGCCGCCCGGCTGCGGCTGCGCCACCACGGCGCGCTGCGCCGCACCCCGCCCTTCGGCATGCTCAAACTGCTGCGGCCACGCCTCGGCCCGGCCCCGGTCGACACCGACTTCCTGAGCTGGGCCACCGGGATCGCCGGCGAGGAGGGCGCCCGCGCGGCGGCCCACTACGCCGCCGTCGCCCTCTTCCACCACGACCCGGGCGGCCTGTCCGCCGCCTTCGTGCAGGAGCGGCTGCGCCGGGCCGCCAAGCTGCCGCCGGAGGCGCACTACCCGCGCGGCGGCTGGGGCGCGGTCGTCGAGCGGATGGCCGCGCGGGCCTGGAACCTGGGCGTGCGGATCGAGACGGGGGCCCGGGTGGACGCCCTGCCCGAGAACGCCCAGGTCGTCGTCGCCACGGCCCTGCCCGCCGCCCGGCGGCTGCTCGGGGACGACTCGCTGACCTGGCCGGGCAGCCGTACCGTCCTCGTCGACCTCGCCGTACGCACCCGGCGCGGGGACGCCTTCGCGGTCTCCGACCTCGACGCGCCGGGCTGGATCGAGCGGTTCACCGCGCAGGACCCGTCCCTCGCCCCGGCCGGGGAGCAGCTGATCCAGGGGCAGTTCCCGATCGGGCCCGGACGGCGCCGGGCCGAGGGGAGAGCCCGTGCCGAGGCCCTGCTCGACCTGGGGTTCCGGGGCTGGCGGGAGCGGGTGACCTGGCGGCGGGAGGCCGTGGCGGACGGCCGTACGGGGGCCGTGGATCTGCCGGGCCGCACCTGGCGGGACCGGCCGGCCGTGGACCGCGGTGACGGCGTGTACCTGGTGGGCGACCAGGTGGCGGCGCCGGGCGTGCTCGCGGAGGTGTCCTTCAACAGTGCCGTCACCGCCGTGTCGTTGATCCTGGGCCGGCCCGCCGCCGGCCTGAAGCACGCGTGAGGCCGGACCGGGCCCGGTCAGTGGCGGCCCGCCACCCGGTCCGCCAGCCGGGCCAGCCGCGAGGACCGGATGTCCGGGTACCTGCGTTCGCGCCGGTCGGCGGCGCGGTAGGTGGCGTACATGCCCCGCACGCCCAGCCAGCGGAAGGGTTCCGGCTCCCACTTGCGGACCCGGTGGCCCACCCAGGGCAGCTCCGTCAGCTCGGTCCGCCCGCCCTGGCCGGAGTCCTGCCGGACCAGGTCGCGCAGGGTGCGGGCGGCCAGGTTGGCGGTGGCGACGCCGGAGCCGACGTAGCCGCCCGCCCAGCCGAGCCCGGTGGAGCGGTCCAGCGAGACGGTGGCGCACCAGTCGCGCGGCACGCCGAGCACCCCCGACCAGGCGTGCTCGATCCGCACGCCCGCCAGGGCCGGGAAGAAGCGGGTCAGGATCTCGCGCAGCGCCGCGACGGCCGCCTCCTGCGTGCGGCCGTCGTTGTCGGTGCGCGAGCCGAAGCGGTACGGCACCCCGCGCCCGCCGAGCGCGATCCGGCCGTCGGCCGTGCGCTGGGCGTACATGTAGGCGTGCGCCATGTCGCCGAGGGTCTCCCGGCCCGTCCAGCCGATCGCCGCCCACTGCTCCGCGGTCAGCGGCTCGGTCGCGATCATCGAGGAGTTCATCGGCAGCCAGGTCCGCCGCTGGCCCTTGAGGGCCGCGGTGAAGCCCTCGGTGCAGCGCAGGACATAGGGCGCGCGGACCGTGCCGTAGGGGGTGACCGCGTGCTTGGGGCGGATCTCCGTCACCGGCGTCGACTCGTGGATGGTCACCCCGAGCGCCGCCACGACCGCCGCCAGTCCCTTGACCAGCTTCACCGGGTGCAGCCGGGCGCCGTGCGGGGTCCAGGTGGAGCCGACGGCGTCCGCGACCCGGACCCGCTCGGCCGTCTGCCGGGCGCCGTACAGCTCCCGGTCCGTCTCGCCGTAGGACAGCTCCTGCGCGTGGAACGCCCTCAGCCGGGCCAACTGCGCCGGAGTGGTCGCCACTTCGAGGACACCGCCTTGATGGATGTCGGCGTCGACGCCCTCCGCGCGGGCCACCGCGACCACCTCGGCGACCGTGTCGTTCATCGCCTTCTGGAGCCGTACGGCGGCCTCGTGGCCGTGCAGCCGGGCGTACCGGTCGCGGCCCGCGATCCCGTTGTACAGCCAGCCGCCGTTGCGGCCGGAGGCGCCGTAGCCGCAGAACTTCTGCTCCAGCACGGTGATCCGCAGGAACGGCGCCGCCTTCTTCAGGTAGTACGCCGTCCACAGGCCGGTGTACCCGCCGCCGACGATGACGACGTCGGCGGACGCGTCCCCGGTCAGCGGCTCGCGCACCGCCGGAAGACCGTCGTCCGCGTACCAGAACGAGACGCCGCCGTTGACGGCGTTGCTTGCCGAGCTGTTCATGGCCGGGACGTTAACCCCTGGCCCCGGCCGGTGTCTCCTTCGGATTCCGTGCTTTTCCCCGCCCTCCGACCAGCGGATAGCAGGCGAGACCGAGCAGCGCCGCGAGGAGGTGGCCGACGTCGGTGAAGGTCGGCCCGGCGGCCAGCGGCAGCGCGAACACGGCGAGCACCGCCGCGAGATACCCGTACCGCCAGGGCACCGCGAGCCGGTAGCCGAGCACCGCCATCACCCCGGCCAGCGCGTAACTCACCCCGATGTCCAGGGTGTCGACGGCCGTGAGCGGGGCCCGGCCCGTGCGGATCGCCGCCAGCAGCAGGGCCTCGCTCGCCAGCGACGCCCCCACGTGGGCGAGCGCGCACACCGCGAGCCAGCGGGCCGTGCCCAGCCAGCGCTCGGCCGGCGCGTGGAACACCGTGTACAGGAAGGCGTACGGCAGCCAGTGCCCGCTCTCGATCCACATCGCGCTCGCCACCAGCACCCGCACCGGGCTGCGCGACAGCTCGTGCAGGTTCGTCGACCGGTGCCGCAGGAAGTTCTCCTCGAACCCGGACGGCATGGAGTGCAGCACCACCGTCGTGACGAACAGGATCCCCAGCCACACATGGGTGCCGGGAGCGGCGCGGACGTACGCCCACGCCCGGCCCGGGACCCGGTTGATTCGCATGAGCCGATTCACGCACGCCGGTATCGTCCGACCGGTGATCGACATTCCCGCGAAGCTCGCCGAGGCACAGGAGATGTACAACGGCGCGACGGGCAAGGCGTTCATCACCGCGCTGCCGGACCTCGCGGCCGGTTTCCTGGACCGCTGGGAGCTACGGCTCGACGGGCCGTCCATGCACGGCGTCAGCGCCCTGGTGCTGCCGGTGGTCCGCGCCGACGGCCTCCGCGCGGTCCTCAAGCTCCAGCTGCCCGACCACGAGAGCGAGGGCGAGCCGGTCGCGCTGCGCGCCTGGGACGGCGACGGGGCCGTACGGCTCCTCGACCACGACCCGGCCACCGGCACCATGCTCCTGGAGCGCCTGGACGAGACCCGGATGCTGGCCCACCTCGCCGACACCCGCCAGGCGGTCCTGGTCATCGCCCGGCTGCTGGCCCATCTGACCTCCTTCCCGGCCCCGCCCGGACTGCGCCGGCTCGGCGACATCACCGCGTCCATGCTGGAGCGCACCCCCCGGGCACTGGCCCGCATCCCCGATCCCGAGGCCCGCCGGATCGTCGCCGACTGCGCCGCCGCCGTCCGCGAGGTCGCCGCCGAACCCGGCGACCGGCTGCTGCACTGGGACCTGCACGACGAGAACGTGCTGGCCGCCGAGCGCGCCGACTGGCTCGCCATCGACCCCAAGCCGCTGGCCGGCGACCCCGGCTTCGAACTGTGGCCCGCCCTGGACAACCGGTTCGAGGCGGCCGAGGTCCGCTGGCGCTTCGACGCGATGACCGACGTCCTCGGCCTGGACCGGGCCCGGGCCCGCGCCTGGACCTTCGGCCGGCTGCTGCAGAACGCCCTGTGGGACGTGGAGGACGGCCGCCCCATCGAGCCCCGCCAACTGGAGATCGCCCGCCTGCTGACATGAGAAAGCCCAGGTGGGAGCGGGTCCCACCCGGGCTTGCCGGAGCCCCCTGTCGGATTCGAACCGACGACCTTCGCTTTACAAGAGCGGCGCTCTGACCAGCTGAGCTAAGGAGGCGCGCACCGGGGTGCTCGTGCAGTGTACCCAGGTCCGGGGGGCGGCCTGTCGAAAATTTCCGCGAAGTTCACCGGGGCCGAAGTACTGACAGGCAGGTGATCGCCAGGTAGCGTCTCGGTCCAGTTCACCTCGGTGGACTACGCCAACCACCTTCCTACAACGGATCGTCCGGCACGTTCCTGCCGGTAGAAGGGGGCCCTTCACCATGGCCACAGTCACGTTCGACAAGGCGACCCGGATCTACCCGGGTTCCGACAAGCCCGCCGTCGACGCGCTCGACATCGCGATCGAGGACGGCGAGTTCCTCGTCCTGGTCGGCCCGTCCGGTTGCGGCAAGTCCACCTCGCTGCGAATGCTCGCGGGCCTGGAGGACGTCAACGGCGGCGCCATCCGCATCGGTGACCGCGACGTCACGCACCTGCCGCCGAAGGACCGGGACATCGCCATGGTGTTCCAGAACTACGCCCTGTACCCGCACATGACGGTCGCCGACAACATGGGCTTCGCGCTCAAGATCGCCGGTGTGCCGAAGGCGGAGATCCGGCAGAAGGTCGAGGAGGCCGCGAAGATCCTCGACCTCAGCGAGTACCTGGACCGCAAGCCGAAGGCGCTCTCCGGCGGTCAGCGCCAGCGTGTCGCCATGGGCCGCGCCATCGTGCGCGAGCCGCAGGTCTTCCTCATGGACGAGCCGCTGTCCAACCTGGACGCCAAGCTGCGTGTCTCCACCCGTACGCAGATCGCCTCGCTCCAGCGCCGGCTCGGCATCACCACCGTCTACGTCACCCACGACCAGGTCGAGGCCATGACGATGGGCGACCGCGTGGCGGTCCTCAAGGACGGTCTGCTCCAGCAGGTCGACTCGCCGCGGAACATGTACGACAAGCCCGCGAACCTCTTCGTCGCCGGCTTCATCGGCTCCCCGGCCATGAACCTGATCGAGGTCCCGATCACCGACGGCGGCGTGAAGTTCGGCAACAGCGTCGTCCCGGTCAACCGGGAGGCCCTGAAGGCCGCCGCCGACAGGGGCGACCGCACGGTCACCGTCGGTGTGCGTCCCGAGCACTTCGACGTGGTCGAGCTGGACGGCGGCGCCGCCGCGTCCCTGACGAAGGACACCGCCGACGCCCCGGCCGGCCTCGCCGTCTCGGTGAACGTCGTGGAGGAGACCGGCGCCGACGGCTACGTCTACGGCACCGTCGAGGTCGGCGGCGAGCGCCGGGACCTCGTGGTCCGCGTCAACAGCCGCGCCGTGCCGGAGAAGGGCGCCACGCTGCACGTCGTGCCGCGGCCGGGCGAGACCCACGTGTTCTCCACCTCCACCGGCGAGCGGCTGACCGACTGACGGCCCCACCGCACCCGAAGGGCCCCGCACGCTCGGCGTGCGGGGCCCTTCCCGTGGGCTGCTTCGTCAACCCGTTACTCGGAAATCCGTACGTTCTCATCACCCAAAGGGGTGACACATTGTCCTCATGTCGTTACCGGGCGCTACCCTCACACGCGTGAAGCACTCCACCACCCCACAGACGCGACGCGGCCACCGGGGCGGCCCTGCCCGCCGGATCGGCCGCACTCTCGCCCTCGTCCTGCCCGTCGTCATGGTGCTCTCCGGGACCCTCGCGGTCACCCGGGTCAGCTGGACGGGGAGCCCCGCCGGCTCGGTGCTGGCCGCCTCCGACGTGACGTCGGCGACGGTTCCCGCCCGGACGGCCGCCCGCGCACCGCAGGACGTGCTCCGCGAGCGACTGATGAGCGAACTCCAGCACAAGGACCCGGGCGCGGTGCTCACCCACCTCCAGCGGGCCGTCAACGGACGCCCCGCGCTCGCCCGGCACTGCTCCTCCATCGCCCGCGCCCTCGGCACGGCCGCGGTGCGCATCTACGGCGCCCCGCGCGCCCAGTCCTACGCCCGGCCCGTGTGCGACACGGCCTTCGCCTCGGGCGTCCTGGCCGCCCACGGCTGACACGGACGACCGGCGGCGGCCACCCGCACGACCACCCCACCCCACCACGGCGGGCACGCGACCCCTCTCACCGCCACCCGCCGTGCCAAGACCAGACGGCCTCCTCACCGCCGCCCGCCGCGGCCGGGCCGCGCAGGGTGTTGCCGCTGCCCGGGCGCGGTGAGGCGCCACGTACAGTGCCGTCATGACCCATCCGAGCGCCGCGTCGCGCCCCACTCAAGCCGTGGTCCTGGCCGGTGGCCAGGGCTCGCGGCTGCGTCCGTACACCGACGACCGGCCCAAGCCGATGGTCGAGATCCCCGGCACGGGCACGCCGATCATCGGCCACCAGCTCACCTGGCTCGCCGAGGAGGGTGTGACGGACGTGGTGGTCTCCTGCGGCCACCTCGCCGATGTCCTGCAGAACTGGCTGGACTCGGCCGATCTGCCCGTCTCCGTCACCACCGTCGTGGAGAACGAGCCCCTCGGCCGCGGCGGCGGCCTGCGCTATGCCGCCAAGCGGCTGCCCCATCCCGACCGCCCCTGGTACGCCACCAACGGTGACATCTGGACGCGGTTCTCCCTGCGGGACATGGCCGACTTCCACACCGAGCGCGACGCCGTCGCGACCCTCGCGCTGGCCCGGCCGCGCCTGCCCTGGGGCGCGGTGCAGACCGACGGGTTCGGGCACATCACCGACTTCATCGAGGCCCCGCCGTCCACGTTCGAGATCAACGCCGGTGTGTACGTGTTCTCGCCCGGGTTCGCCACGCTGCTGCCCGAGCGGGGAGACCACGAGCGGACGACGTTCCCCCGGCTGGCCCGGGAGAACAAGCTGGCCGGGTTCCCCATCCCGCAGGGAGCGTACTGGCGGGCCATCGACACGGCGAAGGACCTGACCGAGGCGGCCAAGGAACTGGCGGCCCTGAGCCGCTGACCCCGTACGCCGAAGAGGCCCCGTACCGCAGAGGTACGGGGCCCTTTCGCGCCTTTCGCGCCTTCCGTGCCGTCAGCCCAGCAGGCCGCCCACCAGGCCCGGCTGTCCGGTGGCCGTGGAGCCGCCCGAGGTGGTGCCGGTGGAGGTGCCGCCGGTCGACGTGGTGCCGCCGGTGGTGGTCGTACCGCCCGTGCTGGTCGGGCCCGCCGTGGTGCTGGGGACGCCGCCCGTCGGCGCGGACCGACGCGGCGGGACCTGACCGGTGGTGCCCTGGGTCTGGGTCGGGGCCGCGGTGGTGGCCCCGGTGGTGGCGCGGCCGGCGCCGGGCGGGGTCGCCGCCTGGGAGGGGCTCGCGCCGGCCGTGGCACCGTCCGTGGGCGTGGCGGAGGCCGCCGGTGCCTTCTTGTGGCGCTTGCCGGGCTCCTGCGGGAGCGGGGAGCCGGGCAGCTGGTTGCGGGGGGCCTCGCCGGGGCCGGGGACGACCACGCGGCCGGAGTCGCGGACCGCGCCGCCCAGCAGCGAGCCGATGAGCAGGGTCAGGCCGACGGTGACGGCCGTGATCAGCGCGCCGCGGCGCAGCACGTAGCCGCGCAGCTCCCAGATGTCGGAGCGGGGGCCGAGCCGCCGCCAGGCGCCGCCCGCGAGGCGGCCGTCCACCGAGTACACCGGGGCGCCGGCGATGACCAGCGGGGACCAGGCGGCCAGGTAGATGATGTCCGGCGCGTCGTAGGCCGGGACCGTCTTCCAGCTGACGGTGACGATCAGGGCCGCCGAGAGCAGGGCGCCGACGACCGCGGCCACGCGCTGCCAGCAGCCCAGGATGGTCAGGACGCCGACGACGACCTGGAGGAAGGCGATGACCAGGCCGGAGCCGACCGGGTGCTGGAGCGCGAACTGGCGCAGCGGCTCGGCCACGTCCCACGGGTGCAGGGTGTTGAGCCACTTCACCATGGAGCCGCGCTCGCCGCCGTCGAAGTAGACGGGGTCGCACAGCTTGCCCATGCCGGCGTAGATGGAGATGAAGCCCAGGAAGATCCTGAGCGGGAGCAGGACCACGCCCAGGTTCATCCGGCGGCCCGGGTAGTAGGCGTGCCGGGCCGGGTCGTCGCTCTGGCGCCGGGTGCGGCGCGGATCGGCTTCCTCCTGGTCCGGGTCGGGCCCGGCCGGGTACGCGTCGTACGGGTCGTGGCCGGCGTCGGGGTGGGACGGGGGGTCGTAGGCGCCGGTGACCGTGCGCATGTGCGGCAGGAGGCGGGTGGCGTCGGGGGCCGTGCGCTGGTGGCCGACGACCGGGGTCTCCACGGTCTGGTCGAGTTCGGCGTAGCCGTCGGCGTAGCCGCTCTGCACGCGCGGGATGACCTGGGTGGCGCCGGCCTCGGGCTCGTCGGCGTGGCGGACGCTGCCCCGCACGGCCTGCAGGAGCCGGTGGGCGCCGGTGTCGTCGGGGGCGGACCGGCCGCTCCAGACGACCGGGCGGCGTCGGCCGGTGGCGTCGGCCGCCCGGCCCGCCGTGCCCAGGACCGGCCTGCGGGCGGTCTCCTGGCCGGTGGCGTTCAGATGCCGGGTGATCCGGGGGGACTGGGTGCCCTTGGCCGTCGCGCCCAGCTGCACGCGGAAGCTGGCGTGATTGACGATGACCTGCGCCGGATCGCTCGGCACCTTCACCATGCTCAGCGCGGGAGCGTCGTCGAAACCCGACGAGCGGTCCCCCGTGGGTGTGCGGGGTGTTCTGGTGTCCACACTCATCTAACCGAGTGACGTGGTGTTAGGACACTGCTTTGACCGCCCGGATGTGTCCGGACCCCGTCAAAGCCGTGCCCACCCCGTCGCGGCCACCCGAATCAGCCCTCAAGAGGGAGGCACCGGACGGGTGTTCAGCCCGCCCGGGCCCTCGGTCAGCTCCGCCTGCGCGCGGCCTCGTACAGCACGATCCCGGCCGCCACGCCCGCGTTGAGCGACTCCGCGCCGCCCGGCATCGGGATGCGCACCCGGAAGTCGCAGGTCTCGCCGACCAGGCGGGACAGGCCCTTGCCCTCGCTGCCGACGACGATGACCACCGGACCCGCGAGGGCCTGCAGCTCGCCGATTTCGGCCTCGCCGTCCGCCGCCAGGCCGACCACCGTGAGGCCGGCCTTCTTGTAGGCCTCCAGGGTCCGGGTGAGGTTGGTGGCGCGGGCGACCGGCGTGCGGGCGGCCGTACCGGCGGAGGTCTTCCAGGCGCCCGCGGTCATGCCGGCCGAGCGGCGCTCGGGGACGACCACGCCGTGGCCGCCGAAGGCGGAGACCGAGCGGACGACGGCGCCGAGGTTGCGCGGGTCGGTGACCCCGTCCAGAGCGACGACCAGCGGGTCCTCGCCCTCCTCCGCGGCGGCGTCGAGGAGGTCCTCCGGGTGCGCGTACTCGTACGGCGGGACCTGGAGGACCAGGCCCTGGTGGTTGAGGCCGTTGGTCATGCGGTCCAGCTCGGGGCGCGGGGCCTCCATGAGGTTGATGCCGCCGCGCTCGGCGGCGAGCTGGAGGGCCTCGCGGACGCGCTCGTCGTTGTCGATGAACTGCTGGACGTAGAGCGTGGAGGCGGGGACGCCTCCGCGCAGCGCCTCCACCACCGGGTTGCGGCCCACCACCATCTCGGAGGCGGACCTGCCGCCGCCCCGGCGCTGCGGTGTGCGGCCCTGCGCGCGGCGCGTCTTGGCCGCGGCGGCGCGCTGCTTGGCGTGCCCCTTGCGCATTTCGGCGGGCGGGGTCGGGCCCTTTCCTTCCAGGCCCCGGCGTCGCTTGCCGCCGCTGCCGACCTGCGCGCCCTTCTTGCCGGACATGCGGCGGTTGTTCGCGGCCATGAGTTACCCGTCTCCGTTGAGGCTTCGTACGTACGTCTTATGCAGTGTGCCGCCCGGAGGGCCGGGCGGCACAGTCGATCAGTCGCCGGTCAGCGCGCGCCGAGGCTCCAGCGCGGGCCCTGGGGGCTGTCCTCGATGACGAGCCCGGAGTCCTTGAGCTGGTCGCGGATGGCGTCGGCGGTGGCCCAGTCCTTGCGGGCGCGGGCGGACTCGCGCTGGTCGAGGACCAGGCGGACGAGGCTGTCGACCACGCCGTGCAGGTCCTCGCCCCGGTCGCCGGCCTCGCCGGCCCAGTGCGCGTCGAGCGGGTCGAGCCCGAGGACGCCGAGCATGGCCCGCACCTCGGCGAGCCGGGCGACGGCGGCGTCCTTGTCGTCGGCGGCGAGGGCGCTGTTGCCCTGCCGGACCGTGGTGTGCACGACGGCGAGGGCCTGCGGGACGCCCAGGTCGTCGTCCATCGCCTCGGCGAAGGCGGGCGGGACCTCGTCGGCCGGCTCGACGGTCTTCCCGGCCAGCTCGGTGACCCGCTGGACGAAGCCCTCGATCCGCGCGAACGCGGACTCGGCCTCGCGCAGCGACTCCTCGCTGTACTCGATCATCGAGCGGTAGTGCGGCGTGCCCAGGTAGTAGCGCAGCACGACCGGGCGCCACTGCTTGACCATCTCGCTGACCAGGACGCTGTTGCCGAGCGACTTGGACATCTTGTCGCCGGCCATGGTGACCCAGGCGTTGTGCACCCAGTACCGGGCGAACTCGTCGCCGTAGGCCTTGGCCTGGGCGATCTCGTTCTCGTGGTGCGGGAAGATCAGGTCGAGGCCGCCGCCGTGGATGTCGAAGGCGCTGCCCAGGTACTTGTGGGCCATGGCCGAGCACTCCAGGTGCCAGCCGGGGCGGCCCGGGCCCCACGGGGTCGGCCAGCTCGGCTCGCCGGGCTTGACCGCCTTCCACAGGGCGAAGTCGCGCGGGTCCCGCTTGCCGGTCTCGCCCTCGCCGGACGGCTGGAGCAGGTTGTCCAGCTCCTGCCGGGACAGCTCCAGATAGCGGGAGAAGGAGCGGACGTCGAAGTAGACGTTGCCGTCGGCCGCGTAGGCGTGCCCGCGGTCGATGAGGCCCCGCATCATCTCGACCATCTCGGTGATGTGGCCGGTGGCGCGGGGCTCGTAGGTCGGCGGCAGGCAGCCGAGGGCGGTGTAGCCCTCGTCGAACGCGCGCTCGTTCTCGTATCCGATCGACCACCAGGGCCGGTGCTGCTCGTGGCTCTTGACGATGATCTTGTCGTCGATGTCGGTGACGTTGCGGATGAACGTCACCTCATAGCCGCGGTAGGCGAACCAGCGGCGCATGATGTCGAAGTTGAGACCCGAGCGGATGTGGCCGATGTGAGGGGCCGCCTGCACGGTGGCGCCACACAGGTAGATCGAGACGCAGCCCGGCTTGAGCGGGGTGAAGTCACGGATCTGCCGGGCGCTGGTGTCGTACAGGCGAATAGTCACCACTCCAGAGTAGTGGGCGCATGGCGGTGCCATGCGCCTTCCCCGGAGGAACGCCTCCTCACAGCCTTCCTACGACCTTCCGCGGCCGGATGCGCACGACCACGCGCTGGGCGTCGTTGACCGAGTCGGGGTTGAAGTCCTTGTAGTCCTTGCCGGTGTACTTGCGGCTGAGTTCGTTGATGAGTTCGGGGCCGTCGTCCGTCGTCATCTCGGCGGTGCCGCGGATCTCGGCGTACTCGTACGGGGACTCGGGGTTCAGGACGACGGCCGTCACCCGGGGGTCGCGCTGGAGGTTCAGGTACTTGCGGCGGTCGACGGTGGTGGAGAAGAGCAGGTCGTCGCCGTCGCGCTTCACCCAGACCGGGGACAGCTGCGGGCTGCCGTCGGGCTGGAGGGTGCCGACGACGATGAACACCTTGTCGTCGAGCACGGACTTCAGGCGGTCGGACAGTACGGCGGACATGGGTACCCTCCGGAGTCCAGGGATCACTGGTGGTCGTGAGGGTACCCTCGCACGCCGTCAGTTCACCCGCACCACCAAGGCCGTCGCCACCGCCATCAGCCCTTCCTCACGGCCGGGGAAGCCGAGGCCGTCGGTGGTGGCGCCGGAGACCGACACGGGCGCGCCGGCCGCCTCGGAGAGGATCTTCTGGGCCTCGTCGCGGCGCTTGCCGATCTTCGGGCGGGGGCCGATCACCTGCACGGCGACGTTGCCGATGGCGAAGCCCGCCGCCCGGACGATCCGCGCGGCCTCGGTGAGCAGCGTGGTGCCGGAGGCGCCGGACCACTCGGGACGGCCGGTGCCGAAGTGCTGTCCCAGGTCGCCGAGCCCGGCGGCGGAGAACAGCGCGTTGCAGGCCGCGTGGGCGACCACGTCGGCGTCGGAGTGGCCGGCCAGTCCGGGTCCCTCGCCCTCCCACTTCAGGCCGGCGCACCACAGTTCGCGGCCCTCCTCGAAGGCGTGGATGTCGGTGCCGATGCCGACCCGGGGAAGCAGCGGTGCCTCAGAAGCCATCGGTGAGCCTCCTGCGGGCCAGGACCGCCTCGGCGAGGACCAGGTCCAGCGGGCGGGTGACCTTGAAGGCCTCCTCGTGACCGGGGACGGCCACGACCGTCAGTCCCAGTTGCTCGACCATGCTCGCGTCGTCGGTGACGTTCTCGGTGACGGTCTCGTGGGCGCGGACGAGCATCGCCCGGTCGAAGCCCTGCGGGGTCTGCACGGCGCGCAGCCGGGCCCGCTCGGGAGTGGCGACGACCGGTTCCGGCTCGCCGGGCGCGGCCGCGGGTTCGACCTGCTTGACCGTGTCGGCCAGCGGCAGCGCGGGCACCACGGCGGGGGCGCCGTCGCGGACGGCCTCCACGACCGCGTCGACCGTCTCGACCGGGACCAGCGGGCGGGCCGCGTCGTGGACCAGCACGATGCCGTACCGCGGCGGCAGGGCCTCCAGGCCGAGCCGCACCGACTCCTGGCGGGACTCCCCGCCGGGGACGACCAGGAAGTCGGTCCTCTCGGGCAGCGCGTGCGCGTCGAGCAGGGACTTGACCTCGGCGGCACCGTCCGGCGGGGCCACGACGACCACCAGGGAGACATGGCGGGACGCGGCGAGGGCGCGGACCGCGTGGATGAGCATGGGCGTGCCGTTCAGCGCGCGCAGTGCCTTGGGGGCGCCCGGACCGAGGCGCACGCCCCGGCCGGCGGCGGGAATCACGGCGGCGACGGGGTGCTGCGCGGGCGTGGGGCGCGATTCGTCAGACATCGGTTCCTGTCAGGTTTGTGTGCTCGACCTACGTGGGTATGGCCTGGAGGAGTGCCGGGCGCGACGCCTTGACCGGACCCTTTCCGTGACCCTGGTCGAGCCATCCGCCCGGGCCCGGCACGCCGAGTATCGGGGGGTCGGTCCACAGACTTTCCGAGGCACGCCCCGCGGGGACGAAGATGCCGCAGTGCCCGGCGACAGGGTCAGTGTCATCGGGCACCGCGGCATTTCACTGCTGTGCTGGGCGTGCCGGAAGCGAGGGTTCGCTGCCGCTGCGCGTCAGGAGGCGAGCACCTCGTCGAGCAGGGCCTCGGCCTTGTCTTCGTTCGTGTTCTCCGCGAGCGCCAGCTCGCTCACCAGGATCTGGCGGGCCTTGGCGAGCATGCGCTTCTCACCGGCGGAGAGTCCGCGCTCGCGCTCGCGACGCCACAGGTCGCGCACGACTTCCGCGACCTTGATGACATCGCCGGAGGCGAGCTTCTCCAGGTTTGCCTTGTAGCGACGGGACCAGTTTGTGGGCTCCTCGGCGTACGGCGCGCGCAGCACCTCGAAGACTCGGTCCAGTCCGTCCTGACCGACCACATCACGCACGCCGACGAACTCCGCATTGTCCGCTGGCACACGTACCGTCAGGTCACCCTGGGCGACCTTCAGCACCAAGTAGGTCTTGTCCACGCCTTTGATCTGGCGAGTTTCGATAGCCTCGATCAGCGCGGCCCCGTGATGGGGATAGACCACGGTGTCGCCAACCTTGAACGTCATGTGACAGGTACCCCTTCCGTGGCTATCCAGGGTAACACGGATACGGCGTCTTCTGAATGGCGTTTTCGCAGGTCAGGGCATATCTCGGGGCTTGACAACAGCAACCGGGACGTGCTGCGAGGGACCTGGGGAAGCGGGTATTCGCAGGTGGGAGGGGCTCTCCGGGCAAGGGGAAACGCGTACGTTACACGCCTCGGGAGGGCGTTCCAAGTGGAGGAACGTCCCGGTTTGTCCGGCGTCAGCCGTGCGACTTCCGCTACTCCGTTCGGTGCCCACCGGTGGATGTGAGCCGATTCAGGAATTGATCAACGGCAGTCGGACGGGCGCGCCGTGATCAATATCCGGGAGCGCCGCACATTCCTTCACGGAAATTTCGCGCGGGGTGCGGCAAGGCGCGCACCACCGCGTAATACGAATGCCGGACGAGCGTCCCGCAATGTGACCGAGGAGTCACTTGTGCCCCGGCGCGGTACCCCCACCTGGAGGGATGGACGGGGCTTGGGGGAGGGTCGGGTGCGGCGGCATCGGAACGGCTCGGTAACCTAAGCCCGCTGACAGACACTTAGGGCGGCTTTATAAGAGGAGCCGCCCGCGCGTTCAAGGAGTTGCCGCCGCCGTGAGCAGCAGCCTTCGACGCGGCGCCCTCGCCGCCTCCGCCATCGTCTTCTCGATCGCCTCGCTCGCCGCATGCGGCGCCGGCAACGACTCGCAGACCCTGGAGATCCAGCCGGACAACGCGGCGACCAGCGTCGGCGCCATCAAGATCCAGAACGCCCTGGTCATCACCCAGCCCGATCTGAAGTCGACGGGTCCCGCGGTGATCTCCGCGACCCTGTTCAACTCCGGCGACACCGCCGAGACCCTGGAGTCCGTCGCCCTGGCGGGCGGCACGTCCGCCGAGCTGAAGCCCGTCAAGGGCAAGAGCGTGACCGTCCCCGCGGGCGGCTCGCTGGTCCTCGGCGGCAAGGGCAACGCCTCCGCCACGCTGCCGAGCGGCCGCGAGGCCGTCCAGGACGGCAACGCCCAGAAGATCACCTTCACCTTCAGCAAGACCGGCAAGGTGAGCCTGGGCGCCTTCGTGGTCCCGGCCACCAGCTACTTCGACCAGTGGGGCCCGTCGCAGATCCCGTCCGCGTCGGCGTCCGCCTCGGCCTCGAAGTCCGGCGCGCCGGGCGCGCACGCCTCCGCGAGCGGCAAGCCGGAGCACAGCGGCGAGCCCGGCAAGACCGGCGAGGCGACCCCGTCCGGCAGCGCCTCCGGCGAGGCCGCCACTCCGGGCGACTCGGCCTCGCAGTCGGCCGCCGGCCACTGACGCGTCGAAGGGCCGCCGGCTCGCCGTGGCCGAGCGGCCCGTCGTGCGCACGTCGGCGTACCGGGACGTGTGCGCGTACCAGCCGCGTATGACGAAGGGCGGCACCCCGCGCGGGGTGCCGCCCTTCGTCATACGTCCGGACCGGTCGCGGCCTACGGCTCGAACTTGTAGCCCAGCCCGCGCACCGTCACCAGGTAGCGCGGCGCGCCCGGGTCCGGCTCGATCTTGGCGCGCAGGCGCTTGACGTGGACGTCCAGGGTCTTGGTGTCGCCCACGTAGTCGGCGCCCCAGACCCGGTCGATGAGCTGCATGCGCGTGAGCACCCGGCCCGCGTTGCGCAGCAGCATCTCCAGCAGGTCGAACTCCTTCAGCGGAAGGTCGACCTTGGAGCCGGCGACGGTGACCACGTGGCGGTCGACGTCCATGCGGACCGGACCCGCCTCCAGCGCGGCCGGGGCGACCTCCTCCGGCTCGCCGCGCCGGCGCAGCACCGCGCGGATGCGGGCGACCAGCTCACGGGAGGAGAACGGCTTGGTGACGTAGTCGTCGGCTCCTATTTCGAGACCGACGACCTTGTCGATCTCGCTGTCCTTCGCGGTCACCATGATCACGGGAACGTTGGAGCGGCCGCGCAGCTGGCGGCAGACCTCGGTGCCGGGCAGGCCCGGCAGCATCAGGTCGAGGAGGACCAGATCGGCGCCGTTGCGCTCGAACTCGTCCAGTCCGTCGGGACCGGTCGCCGCGACGGCGACCTCGAAGCCCTCCTTGCGGAGCATGTACGACAGGGCGTCGGAGAAGGACTCCTCGTCCTCGACGACGAGCACACGGGTCACGGAAGGACCTCCGGGGCGGGAAGCGAAGCGTACGGGGATGAGTCGGTGGTGCCGGCCTCGTCGTCGAGGCCGGGGTGCTGCTGTGCGCGGTCGCGGGCCGCGCCCGCCTCCGGCAGCCTGAGGGTGAAGGTGGAGCCCTGGCCCTCGGCGCTCCAGACCGTGACCTCCCCGCCGTGCGAGGCGACCACGTGCTTGACGATCGCGAGACCGAGACCGGTGCCGCCGGTGGCGCGGGAGCGGGCCGGGTCCACGCGGTAGAAGCGCTCGAAGATGCGCTCCTTGTCCTTGTCGGAGATGCCGATGCCCTGGTCGGTGACGGCCAGTTCGATCATGTCACCACCGGGCGCGGAGATCCGGCGGGCCGCGATGCCGACGCGGGTGCGGGCCGGGGAGTAGTTGACGGCGTTCTCGACCAGGTTGCCGAGGGCGGCGGCCAGCTGGCCGCGGTTGCCCCACACGTGCAGGTCGGCGGCGCCGCCCTCCCGTCGCCCGCCACCACCCTGATCGGCCCCTTCGGGCGCCCAGATGTTCGTGGCCATCGTGATCTGCTTGGTGCCCGCCTGGTGGCGGCAGCGGTCGATGGCCTCGGCGACCAGCTCGTCCACCCGGACGGGCTCGGCGTCCTCCAGCGGGTCGTCGTTCTGCACCCGGGAGAGGTCGATCAGCTCCTGGACCAGGTTGGTGAGGCGGGTCGCCTCGATCTGCATCCGGCCGGCGAAGCGCTGTACGGCCTCGGGGTCGTCGGAGGCGTCCATGACCGCCTCGGAGAGGAGGGAGAGCGCGCCGACGGGCGTCTTCAGCTCATGGCTGACGTTCGCCACGAAGTCGCGTCGTACCGCCTCGATTCTGCGGGCTTCCGTCAGGTCCTCGACCAGCAGCAGGACCAGGCGGGAGCCGAGCGGGGCCACGCGCGCGGAGACCGCGAGGGCCTCGCCGCGCCCGGTGCCGCGCCGGGGGAGATCCAGTTCGACCTGGCGTATCTCTCCGTCCCTGCGCGTGTCCCGGGCCATCTGGAGCATGGGCTCCACGGACAGCGTGCCGCCGCGCACCAGCCCGAGGGCGTAGGCGGCGGAGCTGGCCTTGACGACGGCGTCGGCCTCGTCGAGGACGACGGCGGAGGAGCGCAGCACCGACAAGACGGTGTCCACGCCGGGCGGGAGTACGGGATCGGTGTGCAAGGAAGTCCTGGTCGGTCGCTTCTGGTCGCGTTCGCTCCAGCGGAACGCCAGCATGGCGATGACGCCGGTGAGCACCCCGGCGATCGCTGCCGCTGCGGCGACCGCCGCGTTCACGTCCATGTCTCAAGGTTAGGCATGGGGTACGACATGCCCACAGCCGTCCGGGTGCGACCTCGAACACTCGTCGCCCAGAGTTCACCTTGGAGCCAGCACTGGTTCATTCGGGATGGCGGAAACAGACGCGTACGGGGCACAGCGTGGAACGTGGGGCACGTACCGCCGGTTTCGCCAGGGGCGCACGCGTGATGTGACGGCCCCCGACATTCCCGGACGACGACGCACGAGAGGGAACCGACAATGCGGGACGCGTACCACGAGGAACTGGACTCGATCGGCGACGGACTGGTGGAGATGGCCCGGCTGGTCGGATCGGCCATCGGGCGCGCCACGACCGCCATGCTCGACGCGGATCTGAAGCTGGCCGAGAGCGTGATCGAGGCCGACAAGAAGGTGGACGAGCTCCAGCACGACCTGGAGGCCCGGGCGATAGCCCTGCTGGCCCGGCAGCAGCCGGTGGCCACGGATCTGCGGATAGTCGTCACGTCGCTGCGGATGTCCGCCGACCTGGAGCGCTCCGGCGACCTCGCCCAGCACGTGGCGAAGCTGGCCCGCCTGCGCTTCCCGGAGCGCGCGGTCCCGCAGGACCTGCACGCCACCATCCTGGAGATGGGCCAGCTCGCGCAGCGCCTGATGGCGAAGGCCGCGGAGGTCATCGTCACCAAGGACGTCGATCTCGCGCTCCAGCTGGAGCAGGACGACGACGAGATGGACCTGCTGCACCGCACCCTCTTCCAGCACCTCATCGACGACCGCTGGAAGCACGGCATCGAGACGGCCGTCGACGTCACGCTGCTGGGCCGCTACTACGAGCGGTACGCGGACCACGCGGTGGCCGTCGCCAAGCGGGTGGTGTACCTGGTGACCGGCGAGCACGCGGACGAGCTTCAGCCGGACATCCAGGGGGTGCCGGGGGTGGAGGGGGCGTAGCCCTCCGGAGGCTCGGGGGGGCTCGGGGGGCTCGGGGGGGGCTCGGGGGGCTTGTCGTGGCGCTGTCGGTGTGGCGGGGAGTCGGTGTGGCCGCGCCCTGGTGCCCCTGGCCGGGGGATGCCTGGGGCCGGAGGGCCGGGACGGTGCCGGAGACGTGGGGGTGACCGGTGACTCGGCGGTGGCCAATGGCCCAGGGGTGACCGGTGACCCGGGGGTGGCCGATGACCCGGCGGTGGCCAATGACCCAGGGGTGACCGGTGACCCGGGGGTGGCCGATGACCCGGCGGTGGCCAATGACCCAGGGGTGACCGGTGACCCGGCGGTGGCCGGACGCCTCCGTGCGCCGTTGATGCGCCCGGCCGAACGGGCATGAAATGGGCGAGGGCATCCCTGCCCCGAGGTATTAGGAGGGACCCATGGCCGAATCCCTTGGCAGCACCACGCCCGACCCCACGCAGGAGCGCGAGACCGAGCACCCCGCCGAGACCAGGAGCCTTCCACTGCTCGCCGCGTGCGGCTGCGGCTCGGGCTGCGGCTGCGGCTGCCAGTCGGGCAACCCCTGCCAGTGCGGCTGACCAACGACCGGGGCCGGCGCGAACACGCTTCACGCCGGCCTTCCGCCGCTCCGGGTGCCCGTCCCGCCGCCGGGGCGCAGCATGGACGTAGGGGAAACGTCCGGCCGGAAGGAGGCGCGGGACCATGGCCAGGTTCATGGACATCCACCGCGGCATGCAGGGCATCACGGCCGACCAGCTGATGGCGGCGCACCAGGCCGACCTCGCGATCGAGCAGGACGAGTCGGTCCACTTCGAACACGCCTGGGCGGACCCGGACTCCGGCACGGTCTACTGCCTCTCCGAGGCCCCGTCGGCGGAGGCGGTCCAACGCGTCCACGAACGCGCCGGGCACCGGGCGGACGAGGTACACCCGGTCCCGCTACAGGTCTGACCCTGGCGTCTTCACTGGTCAGCGGCTGCACGCCTCGGCGATCGACACACTGTTCTCGTAGAGGTGATGCCGGACGATCCGCCCGCCCTCCACGGTGAGCCGCAGCGCGAACGGCCCCGCGAAGGACTTCCCCGTGGCGCGCACGGTCCCCGACAGGTGCCCCATCAGCACGGCGTCGGCACCATCGACAAGGAAGGCGTCGACGGAGGCGTGAGCGTCCTCGGGCACGGTGTGCTCCATCAACTCCGTGAACTGAGCGGCGCACTCGGCACCGGTGGACCTCGGCCGGATCCACGGAACGCCCGGGTTCTCGGCGAGCAGCCAGTCGACCTCGTCGGCGAAGATCTCCACGAGCCGCTCGGTGTCTCCGGCCAGCCGGGCGGCGAGGAACTCCCGCACGACGGAGCGGGTGGCCTCGGCGACGGCATCTGAACTCACGCTGGTCGCGCTGTACTTGTCGGACATGAAGCTCTCCTCACGGCTGCGGGGCCGGCTACTGGCGGGGATTCCCGTCGATGTGCTCGACGCTGCCAGGGGAGGGAGGGGTGGGTCGATTACCCGCGAGGTAAGGAGCAGTCGTAAAGGCCCCTCAGCCGGTGGAGGCGGCCCGCCACTGCGCGGTGACGCACCCCCCTTCCACGTGCCACCACTCCTCGGCCAGGCCGTGACTGATCAGCCTCCGCACCTTGGCGAGACAGACGCCCGTGCGCTTCCGCACGGAAACGAGGCACCCGTCGTTGGAGCCGCACAGAGCGACGCACGTACTCGGTGTGGGCGCTGGATGTGTGGGGCGGCGCGAACGGTGACCGCCTCGTCAGCCGGGGCGACTTGGCCCAACTCCGCGACCGCGTTGGTGACGACGATCCCGAAAGCTGGGTGACCTGTTCGTGGCTGTCATGATCTGGGGCTCAGGCACCGGACAGGGCCGCGCCACCGAAGCGGCCCTGTCCGCCCCCCCCACTGAACAGCTGCACTGCGGAGCACACACGAGGCGGTCCGGGACTGCACCCTGAGCGGGGCCTATCGCAAGTTTGTCCTCAAGGGAGTGGAGCGGTCGTTCACCAAGTGGTTCGTCGGCGTGGACGACCGCGAAACGTCCGGCACACGCCACTGGCCCACCCGGTACGCCACCTACGTTAGCTCCATGCGTCGACAGGAAGTCTCAGTGCCAGAAAAACTCGAGACGCCACGCGACATCCTTGTACCTGAATTCATCAGGTACGCTCAATCGCTTCAATCACATGACTAAGCGAAATCCTCGCACGCTGAATTCCGGCATAGCCACATTCGACACCGTTTATGGAAATGAAAGTTTCAAAGGTTCCCTGATTTCCGGGTCGCCGTTTAACGCCTTCCAGCTGACGAGTAACTTCATCGATTCGACTATTTATTTTCGCTCGCTTACGCTCACTCGACGAATTACCTTCGATTGTTATGCGATCAAGGCTCAGGCGCGCCTCGAGGTCAAACTTCTCACCTTGTGTGCTCGTCTGAATATTGGAAGCCGTAAGCGTGATTGAAGTTCTTCCCGACGTGCTATGAAACGCGCCTCCAGCCACGTCGATTTTTCCAGCTGCACCAAAGCCGGATAGAGCAAAGGCAATTTCATTCAGTGCGGCGCGCGGCGTCACTGCACTTGAGGAAGCCCGGCGAATCGATGCCTCAACATCAGCCAATTCATCCATAGCCGAGCGGAAGTTCGGGTATCTGTCGTGGGGGCTGGATTCACTGCAACGGTCGTACCAGGCCACGAATTTCTGTGCCGCTGCCCCAACCGGCCATGCCTTCAACTTTTCTTGAAGGAGTCGACTATTGTCGGCTCGACCGACCGGAACCGGGTCACTGCCCGTGACTGCATAGAAAGCCAGCTGAGCGAAAGCGTAAATATCCACTTGGGCGCTATGGGCCGCCGCCGACCTGGGGTTAGCCATCTGCTCCGGAGCGGAGTAGGAGATGTTCCCCCACGCCTGTTTAGTGACTTGAGTTGCCTGGTCGAACCAAGCCAAATCGAAATCCGTCAGATAAGGGATCCAGGTATTATCATCCGGCCGATAGAGTGCCAGGATGTTTTCTGGCTTAATGTCCCGATGGATTACCGGTCGACTATGGGCGTGCGCGATGGTCTCCGCTGTCAGCAGGAGGAACTGAAGGACTTCTACCGCGTCTTCAATAATATTCGGAAGGTCTCGAAAATTGGGGCCATCCACATATTCCATGAAGAACCCGAGAGGGGCCTCCGTGTATTTCTCAACCTTGATGACCCGCGGATGGTCGAGTTGCTGCATGGCCTTATATCCGCGAGAGAAAAGGCTCTTCTTTTCTGAGTCGCCGTACTCGGTAGGGTGATACACCTTGTAGGCTAGTTTCTGACCATCCGCTCGTTGAACTTCGTAAACCGTCCCGAAGCCCCCACCTCCGATGCTCCTGGTAACTATTCCTTCACCTACGTCCGTCCCCAGGTCGATTTCTGCAAGCTGCTTCACTCTGTTAGTTACAGCGGCATACAGACGGGAGAACTCAGAATCCACCTTAAGATCCTTATGCTGCTTCCTCTGCCTTTCGAACCAACGGAGAGTCGGCGGAAGCAGCATGGAAGCGTTCCTGTGCCCGTGACGTCGCCAGTCTTCAGGGTGATTTGTCAGCTGCGACGTATAATCCTCCAAAAATTGCTTCCCTTGGGCAATAATCCTCTTCTTCTCGTATTCTGGAAGGGCATCGGCTGCGATCGGCGTAAAACCCCGCCCGAGGATAACGCGACCCGCAGAATCACCCTTCATGACCGAAATCTGTTCTGCCCCCGCAGCTTCTAGATTCCTGTCGATGAATTCGGAAAGGCCGCCCACGGTAACGTTTCCGTACGGATCGGCGGCGTCACCTGAGAGGCCCTCTAGGAGCATGTAAGTGAACAACCCATGCCCATATTTGCTATCTTCAATCGCCACTTGTTCTGGGCGGCAGGCCGCCAGCAAACTGCGCGACTCCGTGCGGGCTGGAATGCCTCGATCGATTTCCTCGGGTGTAACCATCTGACGACTTGCACCAAACTGCCCCGCACCAGAATGGCAGCAGTCCAAAATAGTCAAGCAGTGTTTGGTCTTTTGGGAGATCTTCTCTGTGTAACGCGCCAGATCGGCGAGACTCACGCCCTCGGCGAGTGGTTGATAGTCGACTGTTACAAGGAAGGCGTCAAGATCTGTAACTAATCCGTGTCCTGAAAAATAGAGGAGAAAAAACTCGAGATCCTCATCCATTACGGACAGCAGGGCACGACGTATATTGGGGAGAGTCGCCTCCTCGTTAACCAGTAGTTCAACATCGAACCCATATTCAGATTGACTCAGGTAGTCAGCTACCTCTGTAGCATCGGCTACACATAGATCCAGGCGGTCTTCGCCTTGGTATTCATCAATCCCAATGCAAATGGCGCGGCGGCCTGCAACCATGGTTGCTCGTCCTCTCTCTCGTGGAAATGCAAGCACAGAGTACATGCTGAGTAGGCGTCCTGTGATCGGTTCGCTCCGCTTCGGAAGATCTAGTGTTCCTTCCCGTGGAAGGTGGGTGCAGCGGCTTTGGGCTTGAGCCGCTTGGGCGCGGGTGATCACGAGTCACACGCTTCTTGGGGCATCGGGCAGTCCGTGTACCTGCCCGGTAAAGCACGACGTTGGGGGCATGTTCGGCGAGGCTGTCGCTAAGTGACTCTGTGCTGCTTCGGCGCCGATTGCGCCAACCAAGAGGTGCACCTCCTACAGTGAACATCTGATTGCTGCGCGCGCGGCGCACGGACACCGACCGGGTTGGAGCGGGGTGCCGGCAGGAGCGCAGGCCCGGCTGCGCTCCGCGCATGGGATCACCGGTACGACCCGCGGCGTAAGGCCGTCCTCGGACAGCTCAGCGAGGTGGCCGCCTGCCTCGAGGAACACGAGGCCCCCCGAGTGGAACACCGGTTGTACCGCTCGAGAGGCCTGGAGGAGTACGGAGGGATGACTCCCTACTACTACGACCGGTGGTGCAACGGTAAGTGGGCAGCAAGTAGGCGCCCTCTTGGACGAGTCGCCGGTACGTCCTTGACCTCAAGTCCAGTTCAGTTTCTACGGTCGATCTCGTCGAACGACTCAGACGACAGGGGTTTCGGCCATGGAGTACTCGCACAGTGACACCGACTTGATCAAGCAGCCCATCGGTTACTGGAGTTGGGCGGCCTGCAAGGCCGTCATCGCCCGTACCCAGGCCGCCCTCGCCGGGATCGGCACCACTCAACCGCAGTGGTGGGTTCTGGCACAGGTCGCAAGCGCCGACACCGTCAAGACCCGTGACGAAGTGTCCCGCCTCCTTCGGAACTACCTCGACACCGGACCGGAAACCATGCAGTCCGAGATCGACGCGCTCATCGTCCGGGGCTGGATCACCGAGGATGCCGACAGACGCCTGGGCATCACGGCTGAGGGCAGGGCGTTCTACGACAAGGCCGCGGCCCTTCAGGACGAGCTCTGGGCGGAGCGGCACGCGGGTATCTCCGACGAGGAGTACCTGACCACCCTCAAGGTCTTGCAGCGGTTCATCCACAACACGGGCGGGCGAGCTTGGCACCACTAGGGTTACCGCCAGTGGTTTCACCGTGAGTAAGTTCGTGCAACTCGGCCTCGGTAGTGGCCGGCCCGGGCCAGGATCTGGTAACGGGTCCGCCAGCGGTGCCAGGGCATGGCCAAGCAGGTCCGTGCGGCGCGGGGCCTGGACGAGAACGATCCGGTCAGTACAGGCGGTGGATCTGGTTCACGGTCGGAGGTCGAGTGTCGGCGGTCGGCAGGGTATTAGCCGGCTCCGGACGGCAACCAAGAAAGCCATGGCAAGCATGCACACGACGGTATGCCGGTACCAGAGGCACCATTTGCGCACCTCATGCTCGCCAGTCCCACCTGTCCCTTCGCTACCTGAAACGACTCTTCACCATCCAGTGCTGCCCGGCGGCTGTCACCAGCGCGACCAAGGTGGCGCCGGGGTCGGTGTGGTACAGGAAGTAGGACATCTCCGTCGGCGCACGAGCGGCGCTCCAACGCCTCCGCCGGCACGAGGGCGCACCGCTCGCGGGCTTGTCGGGTGCGCTTGTCCGGCAGTGGGACCACCTCCTCTCTGGGCCCCGCGAGCACGTAGCGCACACGGCGCTCTTCCACCCAGACGCGCAGCGCGTGGCACTGCCCGTACGCTCGTCGGCAGAGAAGTAAGTGAAGGGCACACGCGGGATGCCCTGCTCGGCACAGCGACGCTCATACTCGGCGGTGGTGCCGGCCCAGTGTCTGCCGAGGTAAAGCTCGCGGACAATCAGGGTGCGTCCCCGGTTGGCAGCCCGCGCACCATCGCCCACAAGTTCTCCCGCGAGGCTGCACGCGCGAACACCTCGTCCACCGAGGCGCACAGCGCTTCCGACTCGCCATCCAGCGACCAGAACTCTAAACCGTCACTTTCCACGAACAACCGGCTGTAGTACTAGGCAGTCATTCTTTCCCCAACAAATTACTTTTCCAGGGGGAGTGAACTCCGGGATCATTCCCTACCTATGGGCCACCACGTCACGTCGACCCATGGGCCGCATTCGGCGGTGTTCGTTGTGCCCTTACAGATCGTGATCTCCCCCGACGTCATGTAGTCGTAACGATGACGCACGTTGACGTCGACGGTCCCGGGACCACAGATCTCGACCTGCTTGGCGGCAGGGGTTCCGCTGAAGTCGTGCCAGTATTGCGCCCACAACGAGAAGCAGCCGTCGCCGGTGTTGGTGAGCTTGCCGCTGAGCACCAGGTCTTCGCTGTAACCGGTGCTTCTGGGCTCGGTCCATCGATTGCCTGCCGCGGAGGCCGTTCCGAACGCGACGGACCAGGGGACGGTGCCGGCCGCCGTGTTTTCACTTGCCATTGCCCGAACGGCGCTGACTAACGTCACGCCGATGGCCGCGAGGGTCATGGTTGTCCAGAATCGGTTACGCATCGGATGCGCTCCTCTTGTTCCCTCGGGGACAGATGTCCCGTCCCAATGCGATGATCGCCAGCTGATAACATCGCACTGCCGGACATAAAAAATCTTTGAGATTTATATCCAAATGACGGCCCAGCAACGGCCCAAGCCAAAAGAAAGCCCCCTCCCGGCGGAGAACCCGCAGGCAGGGGGCTTGATCGCAGGCGCTTACTTCTTCTTGCCCTGGTTCTTGACCGCCTCGATGGCCGCCGCGGCCGCCTCGGGGTCCAGGTACGTGCCGCCCGGGGTGACCGGGTTGAAGTCGGCGTCCAGGTCGTAGGCGAGCGGGATGCCCGTCGGGATGTTCAGGCCCGCGATGTCGGCGTCGGAGATGCCGTCCAGGTGCTTGACCAGGGCGCGCAGGCTGTTGCCGTGGGCGGCGACCAGGACCGTGCGGCCGGTCAGGAGGTCGGGGACGATGGCGTCGTACCAGTAGGGGAGCATCCGGACGACGACGTCCTTCAGGCACTCCGTGCGCGGGCGCAGCTCCGGCGGGATCGTCGCGTAGCGCGGGTCGTGGGCCTGGGAGAACTCGGAGTCGTCCGACAGCGGCGGGGGCGGGGTGTCGTAGGAGCGGCGCCAGAGCATGAACTGCTCCTCGCCGAACTCGGCGAGCGTCGCCGCCTTGTCCTTGCCCTGGAGGGCGCCGTAGTGGCGCTCGTTCAGGCGCCAGGAGCGGTGTACCGGGATCCAGTGGCGGTCCGCGGCCTCCAGCGCCAGCTGGGCCGTGCGGATCGCGCGCTTCTGGAGGGACGTGTGGACCACGTCGGGCAGGAGACCGGCGTCCTTCAGAAGCTCGCCGCCGCGGACTGCCTCCTTCTCGCCCTTCTCGTTCAGGTTCACGTCCACCCAGCCGGTGAACAGGTTCTTCGCGTTCCACTCGCTCTCGCCGTGGCGGAGGAGGATCAGCTTGTACGGTGCGTCGGCCATGGTCCTGAGCCTACCTAAGGAAAATCCGGGACGGGACGCGGGCGTGCACCGGCGTCCCGCGTCGATTGACATGTTCCGCTAATTGAATGGCGGCGCCGGCCACCCCCTCCGTAAGGTATGACCACCGCTTGAGCCACTTACCGCCGTTGGGGGAACCTCGATGTCGTCAGCCCGTGTCAGACGTGCCGTCCGGGAGTCCGTCTCCGGGCTGCCGCGCGAGTTCTGGTGGCTGTGGACGAGCACGCTCGTCAACCGGCTCGGCGGCTTCGTGGCCACCTTCATGGCGCTGTACCTCACGCTCGACCGCGGCTACTCCGCCTCGTACGCCGGTCTCGTCGCCTCGCTGCACGGGCTCGGCGGGGTCGTGTCCTCGCTGGCCGGCGGGGTGATGGCCGACCGGCTGGGACGGCGGCCCACGCTGCTGATCGCGCAGAGCGCCACCGCCGGCTCCGTGGCCCTGCTCGGCTTCATGACCGGCCCGGTGGCCATCGCCGCCGTCGCCTTCCTCGTCGGCATGGCCTCCAACGCCTCCCGGCCGGCCGTCCAGGCGATGCTGGCCGACATCGTGCGCCCCGAGGACCGGGTGCGCGCCTTCTCGCTGAACTACTGGGCGATCAACCTCGGGTTCGCCGTCTCCTCCATGGCCGCCGGGTTCATCGCCGAGATCAGCTATCGCGCCGGGTTCCTGATCGAGGCCGGGATGACCCTGGCCTGCGCGGTCGTCGTGTTCGCGAAGGTGCCCGAGTCGCGGCCCGCGCCCGCCGCCCGGCGGGAGGAGGCGGAGGTCGGTCTCGGCGCGGTGCTGCGCGACGGGCGGTACATGGCCGTGGTGGGGCTGTCCTTCCTCGTCGCGCTGGTCTTCCAGCAGGGCTCGGTCGGACTGCCCGTGGCCATGGGCCGGGCCGGGTTCTCCCCCGTCGACTACGGCCTGGCCATCGCCGTCAACGGCGTCCTGATCGTCGCCCTCCAGATCCCCGTCACCCGGTTCGTCGAACACCGGGACCCGCGCAGCCTGCTGGTGGTCTCCTCGCTGCTCGCCGGGTACGGCTTCGGGCTGACCGCCTTCGCCGGGTCGGTCGGCGTCTTCATGCTGACCGTGTGCGTGTGGACCCTGGCCGAGATCGTCAGCGCCCCGGTCCAGACCGGTCTGGTGGTCCGGCTCTCGCCGGTGCACGGCCGTGGGCGCTACCAGGGCGTCTACACCTTGTCCTGGTCCGTCGCCGCGCTGGTCGCCCCGCTGATGTCCGGCGCGGTCATCGACCGCCTCGGCGCGGGCTGGCTGTGGGGCCTGTGCGCGGTGGTGGGCACGGCGGCGGGACTCGGGTACGGCGTCCTGATGCGCCGGCTGCCCCCGGAGCGGCCGGCCCCCGCGCCGGTACCGGTGGAGACGGGGACGGAGGTCCGTACGGCCTGAGCGTGCCGCCGCCGAGACGCAGGTCACATCCGTGCGTGTCACATCCCCGCGCCCGCGGCTGTCAGTGAGGTGGAAGCAGCCGTACCCCACCAGGAGACACCATGGACGCTCGCCTCAACCTCTTCGCCAACCCGGTCATCGGCAAGGCCCTGCGGCACTTCAACGCCGTCGGCCAGGCGCTCGCGGAGACCTCGCTGCCGGCCGCCACGCAGGAGCTGGTGAAGATCCGCGCCAGCCAGATCAACGGCTGCGGGTTCTGCACCGACATGCACACCAAGGACGCGGCGGCGGCCGGAGAGAGCGCGACCCGGCTGCACCTGGTCGCGGTCTGGCGGGAGGCCACCGTCTTCACCGAGGCCGAGCGGGCCGCGCTGGAGCTGACGGAGCAGGGCACCCGGATCGCGGACGGCGCGGGCGGGGTACCGGACGCGGTCTGGGCGAACGCCGCCCGGCACTACGACGAGGAGCAGCTCGGCGCCCTGGTGGCGCTCATCGCGCTGATCAACGCCTACAACCGGGCGAACGTCATCGTCGAGCAGCCGGCCGGCGACTACGTGCCCGGCATGTTCGGCTGAACGCGCTCACGGGTGCATCCGCGCGCCCTTGAGGACCTTGTCCACGGCGTTCTTCGGGCCGTACACCGCCAGCCCCACCAGGTCCAGGCCGTCCGTCGGGACGGCCCGGACCGCCGCGCGGTTGTCGCGGTCGTGGCCCGTGGCGAACAGGTCCGAGGTGAACACCGCGCGCGGCAGGGCGCGGGCCAGCGCCCTGCCGTGGGCCGCCTTCAGGATCTCCTTCGTGCCCTCGAAGACCAGCACCGGTTGGCGGAACATCGGCAGGTACGGCACGGCGTCCGCGTCCTCGTACGGCTCCCCGATCACCTCGGGGGCCTCGGTGCCCAGGCCGCTGACCAGGAATGCGGTGACGTTCAGACGCTGCCAGGACTCCAGGTCCTCGCGCAGCAGTACGGCGATCTTCGTATCGAAGCGGACGGGTTCGGTGTTCATGGACCGAGACTCTCCTCCGGGGCACGGCCGGGTCTTGTACGTTTTTTGCATGGCCGCCGGGCAGGAACTCGTCACCGCGTGGCGCCCCGTGGTGCCGGGCGTCACCGAGGTCTTCCACGCGCGCTTCACCGAGTACGCCTATCCGATGCACGTCCACGACGCGTGGACGCTGCTGATCGTGGACGACGGCGCCGTACGGTACGACCTCGACCGGCACGAGCACGGCACCCCGCACGACACCGTGTCGCTGCTGCCGCCGCACGTGCCGCACAACGGTTCCCCCGCCACGCCGGGAGGCTTCCGCAAGCGGGTCGTGTACCTCGACGCCGGCCGGCTCGGCGAGGAGCTGATCGGTCCGGCCGTGGACTCCCCCGATCTCCGGGACCCCGTCCTCCGCGTGCGCGTCGCCCGGCTGCACTCCGCCCTCGCCCGGCCCGGTGACGAGCTGGAGGCGGAGAGCAGGCTGACGCTGGTCGCGGAACGGCTGCGCCTCCATCTGCGGCCGCGCGCCGGTGCGCCGCGCCGGTTCCCGGACCCGGTACTCGCCCGTGCGCTGCGGGAGTTGCTGGACGCGCGAGTGGTCGACGGTCTCTCCCTGGAAGAGGCCGCGCGGTCGCTGCACGCCCATTCGGCGCACCTGGTACGGGCGTTCAGCGGTGCGTACGGCATCGCTCCGCACCAGTACCTGACATCCCTGCGGATCGGGCGGGCCCGGCGGCTGCTGCTCGACGGGGTGCCGCCGGGCGAGGTCGCGTCGGCCGCCGGGTTCTACGACCAGGCCCATCTCACCCGGCACTTCAGGAAGCTGGTCGGCGTCACGCCGGGCCGCTACCGCGACAGCGCCCGCTGAGTTCCGTGGAGGCGCGGCGGCGTGCGAGGGGATCGGCGGAAGCCGCCCGTCCGCCGATCACCACTGGTTAGCCTCCCCGCATGGCTGACACACCTGAAGCACGGGACACACAGACCTCCGGCGACCCTTCCGTCCGCGCCCGCGCGGTGCCGCTCCGGCGCCTCTCTCTCGCCGTGGCGGGCGCCGCGGTGCTGATCGCCGCCGGCGTCGGCGTGGCGCTCGCGGCCCCCTCGGACGACGCTCCGCGTCAGGGCCGCGGCGTCGCGGCCACCGTCCCGCCGGACTCCGGCACCGGGGGCACGTCCGACGGGGTCATATCCTCCGGCGGCACGTCGACCGACGGCGGCTTGTTCTCCGGCGGCACGTCCGACGGCGGTGGCACGTCCGGCGGCGACCCGGAGGAGGGTTCCGTCGCCGGCTCCGGCAGCACCGGCGGTCTCGTCGACGGAGGCAGCAGCGACGGAAGCGGCAACGCGGGCGCCGACGGCGGCACCGGCCCCACGGACGAGCCCACCGGCACGGCGAGCCTGGAGGAGCTGAACCGGCGCGTCACGGAGCTGGACAGGAAGGTCGGCCAGTTGCCGACCAAGAAGGAACTGGCCGATGCCCTGCGGGCGTTCGCCGACGAACTCGACCACGCCACCGCGACCGAGACCCCGCGGCCGGACCCGTCCTAGAGTCTCCGGCCGGAGCCGTCCCAGGACCCCCGGCCGGGCCCGCCGAAGGGTCTTTGGCCGGAGCCGTCCCGGCTCCGCGGGCGGCCCGCGTCAGTCCGCCGGGCGTTCGATCAGGTGCGTGAACGCCTCCAGGTTCCTGGTGGACTCGCCGCGGGCCACGCGCCAGGCGTACTCCTTGCGGATCGAGGAGGCGAAGCCCAGCTCCAGCAGGGTGTTGAAGGCGCCGTCGGCCGCTTCCAGGATCTGGCCGAGGAGGCGGTCGACCCCGTCCGGGGTGACGGAGGCGAGCGGGAGACGGGCGGTGACGTAGACGTCGCCGAGGCGGTCCACGGCGTAACTCACGCCGTACAGCTTGAGGTTGCGCTCCAGCAGCCAGCGGTGGACGCCGGACTCGTTCTCGTCGGGATGGCGGATGACGAAGGCGTTCAGCGACAGCGAGTGGCGGCCGACGAGGAAGGAGACCGTCGTGGAGAGCTTGCGCGTGCCGGGGAGCTTGACCACGTAGTTCCCGGGTGCGGGGCGCTCCCACTCCAGCTCCGCGTCCTTGAAGACGGCCTCCAGGACCTGCCCGGCCTGCTCGACATCACCCATGGTGGGAGCGTACGCGACGGCGGTGGGACTGGGTCGCGGCCGTGTAGACGTCGGCGGTGGCGGCGGCGGCCGTGTCCCAGCCGAAGGACTGGGCGTGCCGGGCGGCGGCCCGGCCCATGCGGGCCGCGAGGTCCGGGTGGTCGGCGAAGCGGCCCAGCACACGGGCGTAGTCGGCCGGGTCGTGGCCCTGGACGAGGAAGCCGGTCTCGCCGTCGCGCACGGCCACCGGCAGGCCGCCGACCGAGGCCGCGAGCACCGGGGTGCCGGTCGCCTGCGCCTCGATGGCGACCAGGCCGAAGGACTCGCTGTGCGACGGCATGACGAGCACGGACGCGGCCCGGAACCAGTCGGCCAGCTGCTCCTGCCCGACCGGCGGCCGGAACCGCACCACGTCCGCGATGCCCAGCCGGGCCGCGAGCTTCTGCAACCCCTCCGGCTTGGCGAGCCCGCTGCCGCTGGGGCCGCCGACGACCGGGACGACCAGGCGGGAGCGCAGCTCGGGGCGCCGCTCCAGCAGCACGGCCACGGCGCGCAGCAGGACGTCCGGCGCCTTCAGCGGCTGTATGCGGCCGGCGAAGAGCGGGATCAGGGCGTCCTGCGGCAGTCCGAGGCGGGCGCGGGCGGCGGCGCGGCCGTCGGCGGCGCGGAAGCGGTCGAGGTTGACGCCGGGGTGGACCACGGCGACCTTCGCGGGGTCGGCGGCGTAGTGCCGCACCAGTTCGCCGGCCTCTTCGACGGTGTTGGCGATGAGGCGGTCGGCGGCGGACACGATCTGGGTCTCGCCGATGACGCGGGCGGCGGGCTCGGGAGTGTCGCCCTCGGCCAGGTTGGCGTTCTTGACCTTGGCCATGGTGTGCATGGCGTGCACGAGGGGCACGCCCCAGCGCTGGGCGGCGAGCCAGCCGACGTGCCCGGAGAGCCAGTAGTGGGAGTGGACGAGGTCGTAGTGGCCGGGACGGTGGCCGGCCCACGCCTGCATCACGCCGTGGGTGAAGGCGCACAGCTGGGCGGGGAGGTCTTCCTTGGCCAGGCCCTCGTAGGGGCCCGCGTCGACGTGCCGGACGAGGACGCCGGGGGCCAGCTCGACGGCGGAGGGCAGGCCGCCGGTCGTGGCCCGGGTGAAGATCTCGACCTCGATGTCGATCTCGGCGAGCCGCTGGGCCAGCTCCACGATGTAGACGTTCATGCCGCCCGCGTCGCCGGTGCCGGGCTGGTGGAGCGGGGAGGTGTGCACGGAGAGCATGGCGACCCGCCGGGGTCTGCGGGAGAGCCGGAGCCGGGAGGCCGACGGGGAGCGTCGCCCGAGCCTGCTGACGTACTGGCTCACGTGGCGGACCTCCTTGGTGCGGGCATGCCGTGGAAGGGCCCAGCGCGCCCTTCCTGGGGATCCAACAGCGGGCGAGTGCCCTGCCATTTCCCGATCAAGCGGCTTTGCCGAATCATTACCTGTAGTCGGGCAACTGTTCGATATGCCGCCGGTCGAGACGCGCGCCCCTATTACCCTCGTATCCATGAGAGCCCCCGCAGCCCCCCTCCCCCACTCCCGGCTGCGCTCGAACGGGCGCCCGGTCGTGGGCACGGTGACGCGCGGGACCACCCATCCCAACCGGCTGCGCCGCATGGACCGCTGGATCGCGGCCGCGCACGGTGCCGCGCTGCGCCGCGCGAGCGACCCCCTGGCCGTCGACCTGGGATACGGCGCCGCGCCCTGGACCGCCGTGGAGCTGCTGGCCCGGCTGCGCGCGGCCGCGCCCGGCACCCACGTCGTCGGCGTCGAGATCGAACCGGCCCGGGTCGCGGCGGCCCGGCCGTACGAGCGGGAGGGCCTGGTCTTCCGGCACGGCGGCTTCGAGCTGCCGGTCCCCGGGCGCCCGGTGCTGATCCGCGCGGCGAACGTGCTGCGGCAGTACGACGAGGCGGAGGTCGCCCCGGTGTGGCGGCAGCTGTGCGCGCGGCTCGCGCCGGACGGGCTGCTGGTGGAGGGCACCTGCGACGAGATCGGCCGCCGGCACGTGTGGGTGGCGCTCGGCCCGGAGGGCCCGCGCACGGTCACCTTCGCCACCCGGCTGGGCTCCCTGGAACGCCCGTCCGACCTCGCCGAGCGCCTGCCGAAGGCGCTGATCCACCGCAACGTCCCGGGCGAGCCGGTGCACGCCTTCCTGCGCGACTTCGACCGCGCCTGGGCCGCCGCCGCGCCCTACGCCGCCTACGGCGCCCGGCAGCGCTGGGTGCGCGCGGTGCGGGACCTGACCGCCGACTGGCCGGTGACGGACGCCCCGGCGCGCTGGCGGCAGGGCGAAGTCACGGTGGCCTGGGCGGCGTTGGCGCCGGTGGGCTGACCGTCCGCCGATCCGGTCACACGGGCGGGGGGGAACGCTTGCCGCGTCCCGTTCGTCACAGGGGGCGAGGTGATCGTCGTACGCGGCGGCCGGCGGGGGTGTCCGGTCTCCGACGACCTCTGTCGCTTTGCGCGCGACCGTGGCACGATCCCTCAGACGACCGTAAGTTACTGACGGTAAATCAGTTTGGGGGAAAAGGTATGGGTTCGGGCAAGCGCGGCCTGCTCACGGCCGCTCTGACCGTGGTCTGCGCGGTGACCGTCCTCGCGGCACCGGGCACGGCGTTCGCGGCCCCGGCGCCCATACCCGCACCCACACCCACGCCTGCGGTGACTCCCGTACCGGACAAGGACCTTGAAGAGGTCCGCGCCAAGCTGGACAAGCTCTACCACGACGCGGCCGTGGCCACCGACGCCTACAACGCGGCCGAGGAGAAGGCGAAGAAGCAGTCCGCCGAGATCGCGGAGCTGACCCGGAAGATCGACCAGGGGCAGCGGCGGCTGGACGGGCTGAAGGACCGGGCGGGCGCGGCGGCCCGGGACCAGTACCGCACCAACGGCCTTTCCTCCACCGCCCAGTTCCTGCTCACCGACGACCCGGGCCGGTTCCTGGACGGCGCCGGCCGGGTGCTCCAGGGCCAGCGGGCGGCGACCGGGCTGATGGCCGAGATGTCCCGCGCCCAGAAGGAGTTGCGGGCGTACGCCGACGACGCCGCCGCGCAGTGGAAGCGGCTGGAGGGCAACCGCAAGGCCAAGGCCGCCGCCAAGAAGGAGATCGAGGAGCAGATCGACGCGGCGGAGAAGCTCGAGTCCCGGCTGGAGAAGAAGGAGAAGGAGCGGCTGGCCCAGCTGGAGCGGGAGGCCGCGAAGAAGGCGCAGACCGCCTGGCTGGACACCGGTGTCCTCAAGGACGCCCACGACAAGGCCTCCGCGCCGGGCGAGAAGGCCGTGGCGTACGCCACCGCGCAGCTCGGCAAGCCGTACGTGTGGGGCGCCGAGGGCCCGGACTCCTACGACTGCTCGGGCCTGACCTCGCAGGCCTGGGCGGCGGCCGGGCATCCCGTGCCGCGCACCTCGCAGGAGCAGTGGCGGCAGCTGCCGCACGTGGACGTCGAGGACATGCGCCCCGGCGACCTCGTCATCTACTTCGACGACGCCAGCCACGTGGCGCTGTACATCGGCGACGGGACGATCATCCACGCCCCGCGCCCCGGCCGTACGGTGACGGAGGCGGGCGCCGGCTCGATGCCGATCCTGGGCGTTGTACGACCGGACGCCTGACGGTCCCGGACCCGGCCCCGGGACCGCTCCCACGGCCGGTGACCTCCGTCACGTGACCCACCGCACGGCCAACTCCCGCCGGACGTGAGCTTCGTCATCCCGGCCGGGCCGTCGGCGTGTCCAACTGCGGTAGGGAACGCGGCATATGACGGCGGCGGACGGCGGAGCGACGCGGCTCACACCATTCCGCCGAGGCGGTCCCAGCCGCTATGGTCACCCGTCGGTGGGTCGAGACCCTCGATGCCGCCGAGCCCTCGGGGGGAGGGAAGGAACCCAAGACGATGCCCGTACCCGTACCGCGGCAGAGAGCGATCCCGGCCGTGGAGAGTGGTCAGGCGCAGGCCCCGCACGCCGTCGGCGGCCCCCTCAAGGAAGAGGCGCACCGCGACGCCACGCCCGCGCACGGCTCCGGCGCCACTCTCACCCTGCTGCTGATCGAGGACGACCCGGCCGGCTCGCCGATCGTGCCCGACCTGCTGGACTCGGCCGGCAAGCCGATCCGCGTGCGCACCGCCCGCAACCTCACCGAGGCCGGGCGGCTGCTCACCGACGACGTCCACTGCATCCTGCTGGACCTGGCGCTCCCGGCGCCGGGCGGCGACGACACCGACGACGAGCTGGCCGTGCTCCGGCACGTGCTGCGGCTCGCGCCCCGGCACGCCGTGCTCGCGCTGACCGCCTCCGGCGACGCCGAGCGCGGCGCCGAGGCCGTGCGCGTGGGCGCCCAGGACTATCTGTTCCGGGACGAGCTGGACGGCCGGCTGCTCAGCCGCGCCATCCGCTACGCCGTGGAGCGCAAGCGGTCCGAGACGGCCGAGCGACGGCTCGCCGAGGGCCGGCTGCGCGCGCAGGAGAACCGCCGCCTGGAGCGCGGTCTGCTGCCCACCCCGCTGCTGGACGGCTCCGCGCTGCGGTTCGCCGCCCGCTACCGGCCGGGCCGCTCCCGGGCCCTGCTCGGCGGTGACTTCTACGACGCCGTCCGCACCCCGGACGGCACCGTGCACGCCATGATCGGCGACGTCTGCGGCCACGGCCCGGACGAGGCCGCGCTCGGCGTGGAGCTGCGCATCGCCTGGCGGGCGCTGACCCTGGCCGGGTTGTGCGGGGACGAGCTGCTGAACACCCTCCAGCAGGTGCTGGAGCACGAGCGCGCCGACGAGGAGATCTTCGCGACGCTGTGCACGGTGGACATCGCCCCCGACGGCCGCCGCGCGGGCCTGTGCCTGGCGGGCCACCCGGCCCCGCTGATCGCCCGCCCCGGCCGGCCGCCGCGGCTGCTGCCCTACGACAACAACGGCCCCGCCCTCGGCCTGCTGCCCGGCGCCCGCTGGCCCCGGACGCAGGTGGAGCTGGGCGCCCGGTGGAGCCTGATGCTCTACACCGACGGCCTGATCGAGGGCCGGGTCGGCGTGGACGGGGAGCGGCTCGGCGAGGACGGCATGGTGGAGATGATCCGCCGGCAGCTCGCCGAGGGCCTGCGCGGCGAGGAGCTGCTGCGGGCCGCGGTGCACGAGGTGCGGGAGCTGAACGGCGGCGAGCTGACGGACGACGTGGCCGTGGTGCTGCTGGACCGGGCGGCGTAGGAGGTTTCCGGGGCCCGTCGGGGCCGGCGGGCGCCGGCCTGCCTGCCGGGGCGCGCGGCGGTGTCCTGCCCGGTGCCGCTAACGGCCGCCGTTCCACGGCCCGTACGGACCGTCGCTGCTGCTTCCCCGGCGGCCGCCCCAGCCGCGGCCGCCGCCCACCTGCCGGAGGGCGGGGCGGACGTCGACGAGGTAGACGATGCTGGCGACCGCGCCGGCGATCGGCAGGATGGACAGGATCGAGAACAGATAGCTGACCACGAGCGCGATGCCGAGGATGATCAGCCAGAAGACCTTGTTCTGCTTGTCGGCCGCGCGGAAGGCGTCCTCGCGGCGGAACGCGGCGTCGAACAGCCCGAACGCGGCCAGGGCCATGAGGATGATCTTCAAGATGCCCATGAACCCCGCGAAGCCCAGCATCAGCATGTCGTCCACCGTCCGTCGATTCCCGGTCCTGCTACGCCGCCACCGTACCCATACAACGGGCCGGGCACCCCCGAAGGTGCCCGGCCCGTGACCGTCCGGCCGGTCGTTCTCACTTGGCCGACGGAGTGGTCTTCTTCGCGGTGGTGGACTTGCGGGCGGCCGGCGCCTTCTTGGCGGGCTTCTCCTCGGCCGTCGCCGGCTTCGGCTCGTCGTCCCCGACCGCGACGGGCCCGGGCTTCGGCGCGGCCGGCTCCGGCTCGGCCGGGACGGGCTCCGGCGTGACCGCGGCCGGCTCCGGCTTGCCCTCGACGACGATCGCCAGGTCCTCGATCTCCTCGGCGGCCTCGCCGCGCCAGGTCTTCACGGCCTGCTCGCCGTGCTCGGCGACCTTCTCGTAGGTCTCGCGGGCCTTGACGGCGTACTCGGCGGCGACGCCGACACCGCGCAGGGCGAGGTCCTGGGCGGTCTCGCCGAGCTTCTTCACGTCGAGGGCGCCGATGAGTTCGCCGACCTTGGTCTGCAGGGTCTCCTGCGCCTCCTTGGCGCGCGCGGCGGCCCTCTCCTGCACGGCCTTGGGGTCGGTGTTGCGTACGGCGTCGATGCGGGCCGGGGCCTCGGCGCGCAGCTGCTCGACCAGGGCCGGCACCTTCTTGGCCTGCTGAAGCGCCAGATCGGCGGTGCCGGCGGCGAAGTAGAGCGGGGTCGGGTCGCTGAGGGTCTTGCGCAGGTCGTCGGTGATGGCCATGGTGGGATCCTCCCGGATCGAATTCGCGTTCGGCTGGGTTGACGAGGTCCGCGGCGGGCGTCCGAGCCCTGGTCCGGCGTTATCCGGCCGTCCGTCGCCGACCTGCGTCGGTGTCGCTTCCGGCGGCATCGCCTCCGCCGGCCGTACCGCTGCCGCCACCGGCCTCCTGGTCCACGGAGCCGTCCCCGTCCGCCCCGGCCCGGTCGGGCTCACCGGTTCCGAATCCGTTCTCCTTGCGGAACGACTCGTAGATCTGGAGCAGCACCTGCTTCTGGCGCTCGTTGAGCGAGGGGTCGGCGAGGAGGACGGCGCGCGTCTCGACCTCGTCGCGGTCCCGCTCGGCGTCGAGGATGCCGGCGCGGACGTACAGGGTCTCGGCGGAGATGCGCAGGGCCTTGGCGACCTGTTGGAGCACCTCCGCGCTGGGCTTGCGCAGCCCGCGCTCGATCTGGCTCAGGTACGGGTTGGACACACCGGCGGCGTCGGCGAGCTGCCGTAGCGAGAGCTGGGCGGTGCGCCGTTGCTCGCGCAGGTACTCACCGAGATTGCCGACGTTCAGCGATGCCATGCCTCCACCTTGCCCCACCTTCGCTAACTTTTGCAAGCATCCGCTTGCAAGAGTGTGTCGCGACCGGGCTCCGCGCCTACCGGAAGCCGAGGTGCGAGTCGGTGCCGGTCAGTTCGCTGCTGGCGGCCCACAGGCGAGCGGCGACGGCCCGGTCGGCCATGTGGGAGGGGACGGGCTCGCACCGTGGCGTGCCCCGCAGACCGAAGACCCTCGGCCCCCACAGCTGCCCTCCCCGTACCGCCGGATCGAGGACGGCGCGCACGACGGGCCACGCCCCGGCGTCCTTGCCCTGCACCAGGAGCCCGGCGGGCAGCGCGCGCAGCCGCTCGCCGGAGGTGGTCACCCGTACCGGCGGACGGGACGGGGTGAGGGAGTCCAGTGCGCCGCCGGGGTGGGCCACCACGCTGAGCACCGTGCTGCCGGCCGCGCGCAGGCGACGGTCGAGTGCGAAGCCGAAGCACATCTGCGCCAGCTTCGACCGGCCGTAGGTGCGCTTGGGCCGGTAGTCGCGGGTCGACTGCAGATCGTCCAGGTCCAGTCGCTCGGACCGCGCCGCGAAGCTTCCCACGGTCACGATGCGGCCCGCCGGCGCCGCGGACAGCAAGGGGGCCAGCCACTGGGTGAGAGCGAAGTGGCCGAGGTGGTTGGTGCCGAACATCAGCTCGTGGCCGTCCACGGTCTCCCGGCGCGGCGGAGCGTCCAGCGCGACCCCCGCGTTGTGGACCACCGCGTCGAGGTGATCGATGTCCAGGGCGTCCACGGCGGTCTTCAGGGTCGAGAGGTCGGCGAGGTCCAGCCAGAGGTGCCGTACGCGCGCGCCGGAGACACGCGAGCGGATCGAGGCCATGGCGGCGTCGGCCTTCGCGGTGTCCCGGCTGCCGAGTACGACGACGGCGCCGGTGGCGGCGAGCTGCTCGGCGACGAAGTAACCGATGCCGGCGTTGCCCCCGGTGACCAGGAAGGTCCTGCCCTCGGCGGCAGGCGGCCGGTGAACGTCCCACGGTTGGCTCCGGGATGCGGAAAACACGATGACAGGCTCCTTGCGCTGCGGGGTCGGCGTGCTCCCGAGGAGCACCGGCCCGCCCAAGGTCGCAACCTCCACCGACATACCACCGACAGCCTCCCTACACCCTCCGCACCGCCCCGGAGCACGACCGCCGCACCGCCCCCGAGCAGGGACGTACGGCCGCCCTCACGAGAAGTCGTACACCGTGAACTCGGCGACCGGGACGTAGCCGATGCGCTGGTAGAGCGCGGTGCTGGTGGGGTTGGCCGGGTCGGCGAACAGGACGACGGCACGGGCGCCCGCGGCCAGCGCGGCCCGGCTCACCGCCGCCGTCACCGCGCCCGCGTAGCCGCGCCCGCGCAGGCCGGCCGGGGTGTAGACGGGGTCCACCCGGACGTGGCCGGCGGTCATCGGCGTGGCCCCGGCCAGGGAGACGGGGGTGCCGTCCGGGGTCTCCCAGAACGTGAAGCGCTTGGCGGCGAAGCGGGTGCCGGGCCAGGCGGCGTCGTCCGCGGGGAAGTCCTCCCCGACGTCCGCCGTGAACGCGCGGCACCAGCGCACGACACGGCCGTGGTCGCGGGCGCCGGCGGCGCGGGCCCGGCCCTCGTCAGACGGCTCGGGCGGGGTCGGGGCGGCGAGCCGGTAGAGGCGGACCCGCTGCGCGCGCGGGACCGGCGTGGCGCCCGTGGCGCGCCGCCACGCCTCGGCGAAGGCGGCGGCGGTGTGCTGCTCGGCGCCGACCCCGGCGAGGACGTGACCGCGGCCGGCCAGCCGCGCGGCGAGGGCGCCGGCCTGCCGCGCGGTGAGCGGGGTGGGGCTCAGCAGGCCGGGTGTCCTGCGGTGGAAGGCGGCACGGACCTCGCCCGACTCCACCAGGTATCCGAGGAGCGGGGCCCGGCCGCCGTACGCTGCCGCGCCCTGGGTGCGCAGGGTCTCGGTCACCGTCAGCGCCATGGTGTGCAGATCCGGCCGCGCGCGCAGGAAGGGCCCGGCCCGGCCGAGGAAGTCGTCGATGTCTTCGGTGAGGTGCCAGCCGTCCCGGTGCATGCCGGAACCTTCCGCCGCGAGCCGCGCGGCAAACCCCCGGCCGGCCGGGGAACCGGCCTTTCCGTCAGTAATGGAGAAGCGGTCGGGCGGTCAGCGCCGTTAGCGTGGCGTGGGTTCCAGGGACGGAGAGACGATGAGCATGACCGCGAGGACGGACGACGCGCCGGTGACGGCACCGCACGCCGCCGACGGCCACGAGCTGATCCGGGTGCACGGCGCGCGGGAGAACAACCTCAGGAACGTCGGCGTGGAGATCCCCAAGCGCCGGCTGACGGTGTTCACGGGCGTCTCCGGGTCGGGCAAGAGTTCCCTGGTGTTCGACACCATCGCCGCGGAGTCGCAGCGGCTGATCAACGAGACGTACAGCGCGTTCGTGCAGGGCTTCATGCCCACGCTGGCGCGGCCCGACGTGGACGTGCTCGACGGGCTGACCACCGCCATCATCGTGGACCAGCAGCGGATGGGCGCCGACCCGCGCTCCACGGTCGGCACCGCCACCGACGCCAACGCGATGCTGCGCATCCTCTTCAGCCGCCTCGGCACCCCGCACATCGGCTCGCCCAAGGCGTTCTCCTTCAACGTCGCCTCCATGAGCGGGGCCGGCGCGGTCACCCTGGAGCGCGGCGGGAAGCAGGTGAAGGAGCGCCGCGAGTTCAGCGTCACCGGCGGCATGTGCCCGCGCTGCGAGGGCCGCGGCACGGTCACCGACATCGACCTGGCCCAGCTCTACGACGCGGACAAGTCCCTCAACGAGGGCGCGCTCACCATCCCCGGCTACAAGCCCGGCGGCTGGAACCACCGCCTCTACGCCGAGTCCGGCCTCTACGACCCGGACCGCCCGGTCCGCGCCTTCACCCGGGCGCAGCTGGACGACTTCCTGTACCGCGAGCCGACCCGCATGAAGATCGCGGGCATCAACATGACGTACGAGGGTCTGGTCCCGCGCATCCGGAAGTCCATGCTCGCCAAGGACCGGGAGGCGATGCAGCCGCACATCCGGGAGTTCGTGGACCGCGCGGTCACCTTCACCACCTGCCCCGACTGCGACGGCACCCGGCTCAACGAGACCGCCCGCTCCTCGAAGATCAAGGGGATCAGCATCGCCGACGCCTGCGCGATGCAGATCAGCGACCTGGCCGCGTGGGTGCGGGAGCTGGACGAGCCGTCCGTGGCCCCGCTGCTCGCCTCGCTGCGCGACACGCTGGACTCGTTCGTGGAGATCGGTCTCGGCTATCTCTCCTTGGACCGGCCCGCGGGCACCCTCTCCGGCGGCGAGGCGCAGCGTACGAAGATGATCCGCCACCTCGGCTCCTCGCTGACCGACGTCACGTACGTCTTCGACGAGCCGACCGCCGGTCTGCACCCGCACGACATCCGGCGGATGAACGACCTGCTGCTGCGCCTGCGGGACAAGGGCAACACGGTGCTCGTCGTGGAGCACAAGCCGGAGGTCGTCGCGATCGCCGACCATGTGGTGGACCTCGGCCCGGGCGCCGGTACGGCCGGCGGCACCGTCTGCTTCGAAGGCACCGTCGCCGGGCTGCGCGCCGCCCGCACGCTCACCGGCCGCCATCTGGACGACCGGGCCGCGCTGAAGAAGTCGGTGCGCGAGCCGTCCGGCGCGCTGGAGATCCGCGGCGCCACCGCCCACAACCTGAAGGACGTCGACGTCGACGTGCCGCTCGGCGTGCTGACCGCCGTCACCGGAGTGGCCGGTTCCGGGAAGAGTTCGCTGGTGCGCGGGTCGATACCGGCCGGTGCGGGCGTGGTGTTCGTCGACCAGACCCCGATCCGCGGTTCGCGGCGCAGCAATCCGGCGACGTACACCGGGCTGCTGGAGCCGGTCCGCAAGGCGTTTGCCAAGGCCAACGGGGTGAAGCCGGCGCTGTTCAGCGCGAACTCCGAGGGCGCCTGCCCGGCCTGCAACGGCGCCGGAGTCGTCTACACCGACCTGGCGATCATGGCCGGTGTCGCCACCACGTGCGAGGAGTGCGAGGGCCGGCGGTTCGACGCCTCGGTGCTGGAGTACCGGCTCGGCGGCCGGGACATCAGCGAGGTGCTGGCGATGACCGTGGAGCAGGCCGGGGAGTTCTTCGGCGCCGGTGCGGCCCGCACCCCGGCCGCGCACCGGATCCTGCGGAACCTGGCCGACGTGGGCCTCGGCTATCTCACCCTCGGCCAGCCGCTGACCACGCTGTCCGGCGGCGAGCGGCAGCGGCTGAAGCTGGCCACGCACATGTCCGACAAGGGCGGGATCTACGTCCTGGACGAGCCGACCACCGGGCTGCACCCGGCCGATGTGGAGCAGTTGCTCGGCCTGCTGGACCGGCTGGTCGACGCGGGCAAGTCGGTGATCGTCATCGAGCACCACCAGGCGGTCATGGCGCACGCGGACTGGATCATCGACCTCGGCCCGGGCGCCGGCCACGACGGCGGCCGGATCGTCTTCGAGGGCACCCCCGCGGACCTGGTCGCGGCCCGCTCGACGATCACGGGCGAGCACCTGGCGGAGTACGTCGGCTTCTGAGCCCCGTCCGGCTCTCAGAACGGCAGCGGACGGGCGTGCACCACGTCCAGGCGGGACACCGCCCGGGTCAGCACCACGTACAGCCGGTGCGCGCCCCGCTCCTCCGCCTCCGCCACGGCGGCCGGTTCCACGGCGACGACGTGGTCGTACTCCAGGCCCTTGACCAGGCTCGCGGGGACGACGGCCAGCCGGGCGCCGGGCGCGTCGGGGCCGGCCGCGTCGAGTCCGGCCCCGGCCAGGGCCGCCCGCACCCGGCCGGCGTCGGCGTCCGCCGTGATCACCCCGACCGAGCCCTCCCGGGTGAGCGCGTCGCGGACGGCGGTGACGGTGGCGGCGAGCACGTCCGTCGCCGGGCGCAGGGTCAGCTCGCCGTCGGTGCGCAGCGAGGTGGCCGGCGGGACGTCGACGCCGAGCCGGGCGAGCAGCCGATTGGCCAGGTCCAGGACGGCGGCCGGCACCCGGAAGCCGGTGGTCAGCGGCAGCACGGCCGCGTCCGGCCGGCCGAGGTGGCGCAGCTGGACGGACCAGTCCCGGGCGGCCCAGGCAGTGGTGCCCTGGGCGAGGTCGCCGAGGACGGTGAGCGAGCCGAAGACGGCCCGGCGGGCGATGGCCCGGCACTCCATCGGGGAGAGGTCCTGCGCCTCGTCCACGACGATGTGGCCGTAGCCCTCGGGGTGCTCGATCAGCCCGGCCAGCTCGTCCAGCAGGACCAGGTCGGCGGCCGACCAGCGGGCGGACTTGTACGAGCGGGGCGGGCGCGGCCACAGCAGCGCCGCCTGCTCTTCCGCGTCCAGCAGGCCGTCGGCGGCCCGGCCCAGCGCCCGCGCGTCGGGGAGGAGGTCGGCGAGGACCTCCTCGGGGCGGACCTTCGGCCACACGGCGTCGAGCCGCGCGGTCAGCGGCCGGCACCGCTCGACGCGGCGGACCCAGGCGGCGGGCAGCACCCCGGAGCGCCGTTCGGCCTGCTCGCGCAGCCGTCGTACCACCCGGGTGCGCACCCGCTCCCGGCCGATGGCGTACGGGGGTTCCTCGGCGCGGACCTCGGCCACCAGGGCGGCCAGGTCGGCGGCGGGCACCCGCCAGCGGTAGGAGCCGTCCGGGACGGCGAGGTCGCTCACGCCGTCGGTGGTGACGCGCGCGTACAGCGCCCGGCGCAGCACCTCGGCCATGCGCGGGTCGTGTTTGACGACGGCCGTGGGCAGCGGGTCGGTGCCGGTGGCCGGGTGGCGGGCGATCTCCTCCAGGAGGGTGCGCTGGCGGTAGCCCTTGTCGGCGGTGCCGCGCCGGGCGCTCTCGCCGAGCGAGGGCAGTACCTCGGCGATGTAGCCGAGGAAGGTGCGGTTGGGGCCGAGGACGAGCAGGCCGGAGCGCTGGAGCCGCTTGGGGTGGGTGTAGAGCAGGTACGCGGCCCGGTGCAGGCCGACGGCGGTCTTGCCGGTGCCGGGCGCGCCCTGGACGCACACCGAATCGGCGAGGTCCGCGCGGACGAGGTCGTCCTGCTCGGGCTGGATGGTGGCGGCGATGTCCCGCATGGGTCCGACGCGGGGCCGCTCGATCTCGCGGGCCACGATGTCGCTGGTGCGGGATTCGCCGCGGCCCAGGTGCTCGTCCTCCAAGGCGGTGAGGTCGGCGGCGTCGCCCCGGCTGCCCGGGGCCCAGCCGAACCGGCGGCGCACCTCCACGCCCCGCGGGTCGGTGGCGCTCGCCTGGTAGAAGGCGCGGGAGACGGGGGCCCGCCAGTCGACGACGAGCGGCGGGGCCGCCGGGTCCTCGGTGATGCGCATCCGGCCCACGTGGTAGCTCTGCCCGCCGTGCCCGGGATGGCCGCCGGCGAAGTCCAGCCGGCCGAAGAACAGCGGGCCGGGCGGCAGTTCGCGCAGCGCCTTGGCCTGGCTGCGCAGCCGGTGTCCGAGGACCTCGGCGTCGGCTCCGGAGGCGGAGACGTCCTCGCCGGTGACGACCTGTTCGGCGGCGCCGTCGACCATCGCGGCGAGGGCCGCGCGGCAGGCGTCGTGGTAGGCGCGCTCGGTGTGCAGGGCTTCCGTGAGGGCGGGGTCGGTCGACGTCATGGCATCAGCGTACGCGAAAATGTTACCGAGTTACATTTTTAACCGAGTCTCACTGAGCAGGCCGCAGCTCCGGCAGCCCCTCGGCCAGCCGCCCGAACGCGCGCTCCGCCGCCCGCACGGCGTCCGGCGCGACCCGCTCGACCGGCTCGCCCGCCGCGATCCGCCGCCAGTTCTCCAGCGCCAGGACCCGCTGGACGGCGATGATCTGCCCGGCGGCCAGCCGCGCGTCCAGATCTCCGCCGAGTGCCTCGGCGAGCGCCGCCTCCGAGCGCTCCTGATGGGCGTAGGCCCGCGCCACCAGGGACGGGGTGCCGTAGAGCAGGCGGTGGAAGGCGAGCACCTGGGGATGGTCGTTCAGGCCGGTCACCGGGTCGCGCCGGTCCAGCCCGGCCAGGAAGTGCCGGCGCAGCGCGGCCACCGGGTCCGCCGCCCCGGCGACGACCCGCGCGGCCTCCGTCTCGTGGTCCGCGATCCGGTGCAGGACCAGGTCCTCCTTGGCCGGGAAGTACCGGAAGAGGGTCGGCTTGGAGATCCCGGCCGCGGCGGCGACCTCCGCCACGGACACCGCGTCGAAGCCGCGCTCCAGGAACAGCCGTACGGCGGTGTCCGACACGTCCTGGTACATCCGCCGCTTCTTGCGCTCGCGCAGACCCATCTCAGCCATGGGGGGAGCCTACGCAGCGGGCCCGCGCCGCGCTCACGTCAGCAGGTCGTCCACCTGGGCCTCGCCCTCCCGGTACCGGCGGGCGATCTCACCGCCGCAGTCGTCGGCGGTGCGCTGGAGCCGCTGGCGGCAGCGCGAGACCTCCTGTTCGTAACGGACCAGGCGGCCCATGGCCGCGGTCAGCTCCGGGTCGGTCCGCGCCGTCAGGTCCGACAACTCCACCTCGGCGAGCATCTCGGCGGCCAGCCGCCCGTACTCCTCGTTGTGCGGGGTGCCGAGCGTGACATGGCGGGCCGAGGAGCGCTGCCGGGCCGGGGCGTCCCGCAGGATCTCCGGAAGCCGGTCCACCACGGAGCCGTCGGCGGGCGCCGGCACGGACGCCCGGCCGCGCCGGCCCAGCTCGGCGCGCAGGATGTCGATACGGCCCTGGAGCAGCCGCCGCACATAACTGAGATCCGCCTCGTCCCGCTGGGCGTCGCGGCGCAGAGTGCGCAGCTCGGGCAGGCTCAGCCGGGCCAGGCCGCCCTCGCCGGGGCCGGGGTCCGGGGGGCCGTCGGCGCGCTGCGCGGGCGGCCGGTGCGTCCCCTGTGTCCCCAGCCGCCCGCTCGTGCTCGGTGTGCTCATCTGCGTGTGACCGTCCCCTCGACCGGCGTGTGGGAAGCATCGTGCCACCCCAACCGGCCGCTATGTGACCGAGAGCCCCCGAACGGCCCCAGATGGGCGGTAACGGATCCATACCGGCTTCGGCCCGGACCGTGTGCGGGCGGGCACGGGGCACCGGGCATCATGGTCGGCATGCGTGCGGTGGTGCAGAGGGTGGACGGCGCGAGCGTCGTCGTGGACGGCGAGACGGTCGGCGCGATCGAGGGCGAGGGGCTGTGCGTCCTGGTCGGGGTGACCCACGAGGACACCAAGGAGAAGGCGGCCCAGCTGGCGCGCAAGCTGTGGACGATCCGGATGCTCCAGGACGAGCGGTCGTGCAGCGACACCGGGGCGCCGCTGCTGGTGATCAGCCAGTTCACCCTCTACGGCGACGCCCGCAAGGGCCGCCGCCCGACCTGGAACGCGGCGGCTCCCGGCGACCTCGCCGAGCCCCTGGTCGACGAGGTCGTGGCCCGGCTGCGCGCCCTGGGCGCCACGGTGGCGACGGGCCGCTTCGGCGCGCAGATGCGGGTGAACCTGACGAACGACGGCCCGTTCACGGTGCTGCTGGAGATGTGAGCGGCCCGAAAAGGGCGCCTACGGCTCGACCACGGCCTCCTGAGCCGCCGCCGTCTCTCCGGCCAGGAGCCGCGCGTCGGCCGGCACGTTCCGCTTCACCAGCGCCAGCGCCACCGGCCCCAGTTCGTGGTGCCGTACGGACGTCGTCACGAAGCCGACCTTGCGGCCCTCGGGCCCCTCGTCCGCGATCCGGATCTCGGTCCCCGGCACCGGCAGGTGCACCTCGCTGCCGTCCAGGTGCAGGAAGACCAGCCGGCGCGGCGGCTTGCCGAGGTTCTGCACCCGGGCGACCGTCTCCTGCCCCCGGTAGCAGCCCTTCTGCAGGTGCACGGCCGTACCGATCCAGCCCAGCTCGTGCGGAATGGTCCGGTGGTCGGTCTCGAACCCGAGCCGGGGCCGGTGCTGTTCGACCCGCAGCGCCTCGTAGGCGAGCAGCCCCGCGGCGGGACCGTGCGACGCGGCGAACGGCTCCAGCTCCGCGCGCGGCAGGAACAGGTCGCGGCCGTACGCCGTCTCGCGTACGACGGCCCCGTCCGGCACGTCGGCGATGGAGCCGGCCGGCAGGTGGACCACGGCGATGTCGGCGGTGCGGTCGGCGACCTCCACCCGGTAGAAGAACTTCATCGACTCCAGGTAGGCGATCAGCGCGTCCTGGGTGCCGGGCTCGACGTGCGCCCAGACGGTCGTACCGTCGTCCACGAGGTACAGCGCGTGTTCGATGTGCCCGTGCGCGGAGAGGATCAGGGCCTCGGTGGCCTCGCCCGCGGGCAGTTCGCTGACGTGCTGGGTGAGCAGCAGGTGCAGCCAGCTCAGCCGGTCGTCACCGCTGACGGTGACGACACCGCGATGCGACAGGTCGACGAAGCCGGTGCCGTCGGCGAGGGCGCGCTGCTCGCGGAACAGGTCGCCGTAGTGGGCGGCGACACCTTCGTCCACACCCTCGGCGGGGACTGCGCCGGGCAGGGACAGCAGGGGGCTCTTCATGACGCAAGCCTACGACGTGCTACCTGAAGCCTTCGGGGAGCAGTCCTGACACCGGCCGAAGATCGCGAAGTGCTTCATGTCGGTGTCGAACCCGAACTGCTCCCGCAGCTTGGCCGTGAACTCCGCGGCCACCTCCACGTCCGCCTCGATGACGTTCTCGCAGTCCCGGCACACCAGGTGCAGATGGTGGTGCCGGTCGGCGAGGTGGTAGGTGGGCGCGCCGTGCCCGAGGTGGGCGTGGCTGACGAGGCCCAGGTCCTCCAGCAGCTCCAGCGTCCGGTAGACGGTGGAAATGTTGACCCCCGACGCCGTCTTCCTCACTTCCACGAGGATGTCGTCGGGGGTCGCGTGCTCAAGGGTGTCGACGGCTTCGAGGACAAGCTGCCGCTGCGGCGTCAGCCGGTAGCCGCGCTGCCTGAGGTCGCTCTTCCAGTCGGTGCTCACCACACCGACGAGTCTAGGACTACTTGAAGAAAGCGATGCCGTCGTCGGGCATGTCGTCGGGGAGGGCCTTGGCCCAGCGCTCGACGTCCTCCGGGGTGACGACCTTCTTGAGCTGGGCCGACATGTAGGGGCGCAGCGGGACCTCGGGGGTCTGCTTCTCGCCCACCCACATCAGGTCGCTCTTCACGTAGCCGTACAGCCGCTTGCCGCCGCTGTAGGCGGGGGAGCCGGGAGTGCGGGCGACGGCGTCCGTCACCAGGTCGATCTGCGGCTTCTTGTCGGCCATCTCGCCGTACCAGATCTCGATGACGCCGTCGTCGCGGGTCATCGTGACCTCGACCTTGCGGTCGGCGTCGATCCGCCAGAAGCCGGACTCCGACTCCAGCGGGCGGACCTTGTTGCCGTCCTTGTCCAGCACCCAGGTGTGGGAGCGGTACTCCAGGAAGTCCCGGCCGTCGTGGGTGAAGCTGACCTCCTGGCCGAAGTTGCACTTCTCGGAGCCGGGGAAGTCGTGCACGCCCGCGCCGGCCCAGCTGCCGAGCAGGAAGGCGAGCGGGACAAGGTCCTTGTGCAGGTCGGACGGGATCTCGATCATGAGCGGAGGCTTTCCTAGAGGGGGGTCAGCGCTGGCCCTGGTACAGCTTCTTCACGGTCAGACCGGCGAAGGCGAGCACGCCGACGCAGACCAGGACCAGCAGGGTTTCGAAGAAGATCTCCACGGGTGCTCCTTGAGCGAGGGTGGGCATACGACAGAGCCGGAGCCCAGCTTACGCGGCCGGGCCCCGGCCCTCCTGACGAGGTCCGCTCAGCTGAGCAGCTCGGTCTGCAGGGTCACCGCCTGCCGGAACGGAACAGCGTCCACCCCGCCCTTGCGGGACTGGGTGATCACCGCGACGGTGTCCCCGGCCACCAGGTACGCCTGCCGGACCTGCTCGGCGCCGTACGGCTTGGACTCCGTGTACGGGAAGAGCGTCACGCCCTTCATGCGCGCCCGCGGCGGGAACGTCTCGTCCAGCTCGTAGTACTCGGCACCGCGCGCCGGATGGGCGGGCGCCCCGGTGTTGGCGAGGCTGCCGGTCAGCAGGGTCTCGGAGACGGTGGCGCTGCCGAAGCGCAGCAGCCGGATCGTGGTGCGGGTGCCGTCCGGGGTTCTCCAGCCACGGCCCGCGATGTGCCGCAGGCCGTGATCGGTGAGCTGCCGGGCCAGTTCCCGACGGCTGTCCCCGCCCGCGAAGTAGGGCGGCGCGGCTGTGTCGTCCCGCGCTCGCACAGGAGACTCATGACATGCGCATGGAGTTGCGGGCAAGCGCTTTACGATTCGGGTATGGCGAAAAAGCTCGTTATCAAGGTGACGGCCGGGGCGGACGCTCCCGAGCGGTGCTCGCAGGCGTTCACGGTCGCCGCCGTGGCCGTGGCCAGCGGGGTCGACGTCTCGCTGTGGCTGACCGGTGAGTCCTCGTGGTTCGCGCTGCCGGGACGGGCGGCCGAGTTCGAGCTGCCGCACGCGGCCCCGCTGCCCGACCTGATCGAGTCGGTCCTCGCGGCCGGGCGGATCACGCTGTGCACGCAGTGCGCCGCCCGCCGGGAGATCACGGAACAGGACGTGATCGAGGGCGTACGGATCGCGGGCGCGCAGGTGTTCGTGCAGGAGGCGCTGGCCGACGGCGCCCAGGCGCTCGTCTACTGATCCGCCGTCACGGACGCGGGCGTTTCTTGCCGTCCAGCTCGTCCCACCACTCGTCCGACTCCGGGTCGCCCGAGGGATCGTCCCACCAGCGGTCCTCCGGGCCGCGCCGGTTGGCGACCATCGCGGCGACCGGCGGGATGACCATGGCCACGACGCACAGGCCGACGGCCGCGGGCACCGACCAGATGCGTACGACCCCCCAGGCCAGGACGAAGAGGCCGATACACGTCCCCATCATGGCGAAGTAGAGATGCCGTCGCCGGGCGTACATAGCTCCAGAGTAGGGCCGGCGGCCCCTGTCACAACTGATCCACAATTTTCCGGCCGCCGGGCCCCGCGGGGTTACCGTGGCGTATCCGTACCGGACGCCCGTCACCACCACCACCGACCCGGGGGAACCCCATGCGAGGCCTGCGCATACTGCTGATCGTCGTCGTGATCCTGGGCGCGCTGTTCGTGATCGCGGACCGGGTCGCGGTGCACTTCGCCGAGGGCGAGGCCGCGGACAAGCTGAAGGCGAACGAGCAGCTGAGCGCCACGCCGGACGTGGACATCAAGGGCTTCCCGTTCCTCACCCAGCTCGCGGGCGGCTCCCTGGACGACGTCGAGGTCGGGATCGAGGAGTACGACGCGGCCACCGGCGAGGCCGGCCGGACCATCCGGGTCGAGGACCTGAAGGCCCACATGAAGGGCGTGGAGTTCTCCGGCGACTACAGCTCCGCCACCGCGGCCACCGCGACCGGCACCGGCACGGTCTCGTACGCCGAGCTGCTGAAGACCGCCAGGCCGGAGCCGACCCAGGTGGCCCCGGGGGCCAGCGCCCGGGTCACCGGGCTCTCCGACGGCGGCCACGGCAAGATCAAGGTGGCGGTGGAGCTGACCGCGCCGGCCCTCGGGATCAAGCAGACGGTGTCCGTGCTCAGCTCGGTGAGCGTCGTGGACGGCAAGGTCGAGGTGCACGCGGACTCGCTGCCCAGCCTGGCCGGCGCCGCGATCGCCGAGGACCGCATCCGCACGATCACCGACTTCCAGCAGGCCATCGACCAGCTGCCCGGCGGGATCAAGCTGGACAAGGTGCAGGCGGCGCCGGAGGGCGTCGAGATCAGCGTGAAGGGTTCGGGCGTCCGGCTGGCGGGGTAGACGTCCGGAACTGCGGGATGGACAGCGAACGTCCGACTGGCGAGACGGCCGCGTCCGCACCGTAGCCGCACCCGGGCGCACGAGCGTCCGGCGGGCCCTCCGGGGTCGGCCGGGCGCTCTTCTCGTACCACCATTCGGACGATCGCGTCTCGCCATATGACACACCGGTGACACGCCCGCCCCGTCGTCCCTACGATCGGCCCCATGCGGTACTCGACGAGCGTCCTCCGGCCGCGGGGACAAGCGGATCTCACCAAGCGGCGGGCAGTGGACCTGTGCCGCGTGGCCGCCATGCTCTGTCGCCCCTTCTGAGCGGAAGCCCCCGGCTCCCGCGTCCCTCATCCGCCCTGTGGTCAGGGCATCCGTGTGCCGCTCGGACACCGAGCGCACCCCTCTCTATACGCACGCCCCGCCGCGACTGCCCCGGAGGAGAAAGAGCATGAGCCGCAGCGACGTCCTGGTCGACGCCGACTGGCTCCAGGAGCACCTGGACGACCCGACCATCGCCATCGTGGAAGTGGACGAGGACACGTCCGCCTACGAGAAGAACCACATCAAGAACGCGATCCGCATCGACTGGACCAAGGACCTCCAGGACCCGGTCCGCCGTGACTTCGTCGACCAGGAGGGCTTCGAAAAGCTCCTGTCGGAGAAGGGCATCGCCAACGACCACACCGTGGTCCTCTACGGCGGCAACAACAACTGGTTCGCGTCGTACGCCTACTGGTACTTCAAGCTCTACGGCCACGAGAACGTCAAGCTCCTCGACGGCGGCCGCAAGAAGTGGGAGCTGGACGCCCGCGAGCTGGTGGCCGGCGACGAGGTCCCGGAGCGCCCGAAGACCGCGTACCGGGCCAAGCCGCAGGACACCTCGATCCGTGCCTTCCGCGACGACGTCGTGGCGGCCATCGGCGCGCAGAACCTGGTCGACGTGCGCTCGCCCGACGAGTTCTCCGGCAAGCTGCTCGCGCCGGCCCACCTGCCGCAGGAGCAGTCGCAGCGTCCGGGCCACGTGCCGAGCGCGCGGAACATCCCGTGGTCGAAGAACGCCAACGACGACGGCACCTTCAAGTCGGACGAGGAGCTGAAGGCCCTCTACACCGAGGAGAACGTCGACCTCGCCAAGGACACGATCGCCTACTGCCGCATCGGTGAGCGCTCGGCCCTGACCTGGTTCGTGCTGCACGAGCTGCTGGGCGTGGAGAACGTCAAGAACTACGACGGCTCCTGGACCGAGTACGGCTCCCTGGTCGGCGTGCCGATCGAGCTCGGCGCCGGCAAGTAACCCATCCCGACCGACCTCCTGGTCAGACCCTTCTGGAGATACAGCATGTGCGGAGCGAAGGCCGGCGGCCCGGACGCCTCGGCGATCAAGCCCGGTGAGACCACGATCCAGGGTCAGGTGACCCGCGACGGCGAGCCGGTGACCGGTTACGTCCGGCTGCTGGACTCGACCGGCGAGTTCACCGCGGAGGTCCCCACCTCCGCGACCGGCCAGTTCCGCTTCTACGCGGCCGAGGGCACGTGGACGGTCCGCGCGCTGGTGCCGGGCGGGACCGCGGACCGTACGGTCGTCGCCCAGAAGGGCGGGCTCGCGGAGGTCGCCATCGCGGTCTGAGCGCGCTGGACCGGGCCCGTACCGACAGGGCTCACCGTGACGGCTGAAGGGCCGCATCCCCGGGGTTGGACGCCGGCGGGGGTGCGGCCCTTCGGCATGTGCCACACGAAAGCGTGACGTTGGAATATGAGGATGACGGAGTGCATTACGGCCGCCACCGGAACGGGCGATTCCGCTACCATTTTCCAGGCGCCGCCCCTAATCTCCCAGCATGGCAGATACCGGTTATACGCAGATCCTGATCTACGCGCTCAACTACGCCGATCGCATGCTGGAAGAGGTGCCGTATCTGCGTTACTCCGCCGAGCGAAGCCTGGGTTATCTGTGGAGCCTGAAGGACCCGGCGGAAAGAGCCGTCGTCGTCACCTCGGAACCCGTCGACCCCTACACCCTCGAATATCATTTCCGCGATGTTTTCGGTTTTGACGACCAAATGATCGAAAGTGCCCGCGAGCGGCTGACCCTGCTCACTCCCGACGCCCGCCGGCCGCGCCCGCTGGACGAGCTGGTCCTCGGCGACGACGGCCTCGTGGCCGCGCTGCGGGACGCGGCCGGGAAGACCGCGCGGGCCGGGATCGTGCACTTCATGGCGTCCGAGGCGCTGGACGAACTGGCCCGCAGGACCGGCGCCGACCTGGACGAGGGCCACGCCTCCCTGGCCACCCGCTGGGGCAGCAAGGCCGGCAGCAAGGAGATCCTGCTGCGGGCCGGCGTGCCCGTGCCCGGCGGCGGGGCCGAGGCGCTGCGCAGCGAGGCGGAGGTGGACGCCGCGATCCGGCGGCTGGCCGGCGGCCCGGACCGGCCGCGGCACGTGCTGGTCAAGGTCAGCGCGAGCACCTGGGCGGCCTCGGTCGGCAACGTGCTGGTCGACTGCCGGAAGTACATCCGCACCGGGGACCTGCTCGGCTCGGCCGAGATCATCCGGATGTCCGCCGAGGAGTTCCACCGGGAGCTGGCCGGCGAGGGCGTGATCGTGGAGGAGTTCCTGGAGGACGTCGCCTCCTCGCCCAGCGGCCAGGGCCTCATCGGCGCGGACGGCGCGGTGAAGGTGCTCGCCTGCCACGACCAGGTGCTCTCCGGAGGCCAGTACTGGGGCTGCCGGTATCCGGCCGGCGAGCGGTGGCGGCCCGCCCTCACCGACGCGGTGGCCCGGACGGGCGAGGTGCTCGCCTCGCTCGGCCACCGGGGCAGCTTCGGCGTGGACTTCGTGATCGCCGGGGAGCGCGGCCCGCTCGCCGTGGAGATCAATCTGCGCAAGGTCGGCCCCAGCCACGTCCTGCGCTACGCCGAGGCCCTGGTCGGCCGGAGCGTCGGCGCGGACGGGCGGCTGCGCCGGCCGGACGGGCAGGCCATGTGCTACGTCCACGGCCGGATCCTCGACCCCGAGGCGCTCGGCCGGCTCGACCCGGAGACCGCCGTGGCACGGCTGCGCGGCCAGGATCTGCTGTATCGCCGGGACCGGGGCGAGGGCGTCGCGCTGCATGTCCTGGGCGCGCTGAAGACCTGCGGCTTCGTGGAACTCACCGCGCTGGCACCGACGTTCGGGGCCGCCGAACGATACAGCGAGGCCGCACGGACCCTCTTGCTGCGACCCGCCGCCGGCTGACCGCGGGACGGGCCCGGTGGAGCGGCGGAAGGCGGGGCGGGCCCCGAGGACCCGTCCCGCCTTCCGCTCCGGCGCGCCGGTCAGCCGGGCCGCAGGGCCCGTTCGAAGGTCTCCACCACCGCCTCCGGCGGCTCGGTGCCGACGGAGACCCGCAGCATGTCCCGGTGCAGCCCGCGCTCGCGCAGCGCGGCCCGCCCCCGGTCGGTGGCGAGCAGGTCGTAGTGGGCGATGAAGACCTGCGGGGACGCCATGGTGAACTCCGCGCCGAAACTGGGCCCCTTGGCCACCGCGAGCCGGTCGTAGACCTGCTCCAGGGGCACCTTGAGATCCACCATGAGCAGTCCGCCGGGCGCGTCGGGACGCCGGGCCACCTTGCGGTAGTTGGCGGCGGAGCGGGCATCGAGCGGCCAGCCGGTGCCGCGCACCACGTCCCGGTGGCGGTCCAGGCACTCGACGAGGGCGAGGGCGCCCGCGTTCACCCGCTCCATCCGCTCGGCGTAGCCACGGATGCGGGCGGCCACCCGGGCCGTGTCCCGGCGGTAGGGCTCGTCGCCGTACCGCGGCAGCACGGTCAGCAGGTCCCGCGCGAACGGGGACCCGGGGGCGACCACCACCGCGCCCGTCAGCACGTCGGCCGAGCCGGTGGCGTACTTGGTCAGGCTCTCGCAGACCACGTCGGCGTACGGCACCACGTCGACGTTGTGCGGGGTGGCGATCGTCGCGTCGACGACCAGGGCGCAGCCGACCCGGTCGGCGATCTCGCGCAGCGCCGGCAGGTCGGGGACGCTCAGCCCGGGGTTGCTCGGGATCTCCGCGACGATGCCGGCCAGTTCGCCCGCGTGCGCGGCGGCGACCCGGGCGACCTCCGCCAGGTCGAAGGGGTCGGGGACGGTGGTGTGCTCGGCGTCCACGACCTTCTTCTCGAACAGGTGCATGGTGTCGAAGAAGATCCAGCCGAGCTGGAGCCAGCGGCGCCGCCCGCTGTCCCGCTGGATCTCCGTGACCGCCTCGATGGCCGCCGCCACCGCGTTCATGCCGCTGTTGCGCAAGCTCACGTACTCCGGGCCGGGCACGCCGTAGGCGTCGGCGAGGGCCGCCGTGACGGCCTTGCCGGGCGACTCGTCCACCGTCTCCTCGGGCTGCCGGCCGTCGATCAGGCCGGCGTCCCACAACACGTCCTCCGCCTGCCGCGAGGACAGGTGGCCGCCGGTGTGCATGACGTGGGCCCGCGCCCGCGCGGCCCCGGGCCCTTTGGCGGGCAGCCGCACCCCGGACAGCACGTGTCCGCCGAGGGTGAGGTCGCGCACCGCGTCGGGCGGCAGGCCGGCGTAGGCCGCGGCGGCCCGCGCGGCGTGCGCCGAGCGGGTCGGCAGCAGCTCCCCGTCCCGTTCCCCGCCCGCGTCCTCGCGCGCGGCCAGCTCCGCCACCCGGGCCACGTACGGATGGGGCCGGAAGCGCGGGTAGCCCCAGGAGATACGGCTCAGGGTGGCCGGGTCGTGCGACTCGTAGCCGATGACCGAGGCCACGTCGGGGATCGAGACGGACACCGAGTGCACGGACCCGGGGACGGGCCGCCCGGCGGCGATGTGCCGCAGGCCGTCGGCCGACCCGGTGGTGCCGGATGCCGCTGGGCTCATGCGTCCAGGCCCACGAGCCGCTGCACACCGTCCCAGTAGTCCTCCACCAGCCCGAGGAACTCGTAGGCGCCCGACTCGAACTCGGCGCGGGTGGCGGCCGAGCCGACGTAGGGGGCGATGGCGTTGAAGACGGAGTTGCTGTGCCCGACCTCGACGTCGATGTGCAGCTGCCAGAAGTGGCGCAGGTCGTCGTCGTAGCCCTGGTTGCGCAGCCCGTCGTTGATCTTGGAGACCATGATGGACGACATGGTCTCGTCGGCGTAGAGCGCGCCGAGGGCCTTGTGGATCGGCGACTCGGTGTACAGGACCCGGATGCCGTCGTTGAGCCGCTTGGTGACCTCCAGCGGTTCGTAGCCGTCCAGGTGCTCCTTGTCGATGCCGATCCGGGCGAGGAATCCGGCGAAGAGGGTGGAGTGCGTGACCTCTCCGCCGACCTCGTCCGCCACGTTCAGGATGATCTCCCGGAGGATCATCTCGTCGCGCGTCTTGACCGCCATCCCCGTGATGTAGAAGGGGAGGTAGCGGAAGAAGTAGTAGCACTCGCTGTACATCAGGCGCTCCTGCTCCGGGGTGAGCGCCGTGGTGCGGTAGGCGTTCAGGTACGGGTGCTCGACGCCGCGGTGCGAGGCGATCTTCGCGAGCACTCCGTCCAGATAGTCCTTGATCTCCGGGTCCTGTACGGCGATCCGCCGGCGGATGCCCGGCTCCACGTGGTCGAAGTGGTCCGTCAGCGGCTTGGCTTCGGGGGTGTTCAGATCGGTCATGGTGGTCCCTCGTCGCGGGAGAAGGCGGGCGAAAGCGGGAAGGTGCGTCAGGCCCTGGCCGGGCCGCGGGAACGGGCGCCGGTCACTCCTCCAGGGCGGCGGCGGCCGGCACGTCGGCGTCCTCCCACCAGCGGTCGTCGCCCTGGAGTTCGCGCCGCAGGTCCCGCTCGCCCGCCCACGTCATGTTGAGGATGATGCGGGTGGCGTCCTCGCGCAGCGGAATCGTGCGGTGGAGCGTGGTGTCGGTACGCAGGAAATACACGTCACCCGAGGCGAAGTGATAGGTGTGGATGGGATTGTCGACGAGATACTGGTGGATCCGCGGATCGCTCTTGTCCCATTCCGTGTGCGGCACGCACTGGAGCATGCCGCCGATTTCCATGGGCGGGGCCTGGAGGACCCAGATCAGGGCGAAGCTGAAATCGCCCCAGTGCCAGCCGTGCGTGTCCCCGCTCCGTTCCTGCCGGGTGATGAGGAATTCCTCGTCGGCCTTGGGACAGGGGTGGAGTTTCTCGCCGGCTATGCGTTCCAGCGCGCCGAGCAGTTCCGGATTCGCGTAGACCGAGGTGACCAGTTCGCTGTTGCCGGCGATCGTCTCGCTCTGCACCACGGACATCGAGCGGCGGGTGTAGCCGGTGGTCTGTAGGCGGAGGTCGCGCCGCTCGGCGTACTTGTCCAGAAGCCGGTCCGCCTCGGCCCGTACGCTCTTGCGGGTCTCTTCTCGGATCAGGTCGGTGACGGTGACGATGCCGTACCGGTGGTAGTGGTGCGCCATGCGGCGGACGGCGTCCTGCTCCAGGGGGTTGACGACAGTGCTTTCCTGCCCATTGCTGCTCACGGTGATCTCCCATGCTCGGCTGGGGATTTCGTGCTCGGCGAAGACGACGCGCGTCTGGGCCCGGTGAAGACTCCTGAAGAGGCTAGATAGGGCTCAGAGCCTGATCAACGGTTGCTGATCCGGAAGGCGCGTTTTACGGCCAAGAGCATCCGCGAGAGCCGTGATGATCAGGGAAAACGCAGGCCGGCGGGCCGACGGCGCGGAATTGGATCTCCGGGCCGATTCCCCGGAGGGCCGGCCGGTCCGCACAGTCGGCGCCGCGTGGGACGGAAGGGGTCCGTGTGACCGGGTTGATTGGCCCGATGCCTACCGGCCCCATATGCCCAGGGCATGGACGGACCGGGCTAGCCCAGCGCTCGGCCCAGCGCCCACACCACGGGGGCCGCCGCCGACAGCGGCAGGGCGACGCCCGCCGTGAAGTGCACGAACCGGGACGGGTAGTCGTAGCTCGCCACCCGGTGGCCGATCAGCGCGCACGCCCCGGCCGCCGCGCCGAGGACGGCGCCCTTGGTGCCGAGGCCGGTCATGCCGCCCACCACGATGCCCGCGCCCGCCGCCGCGAGCAGCGCGGCCACGGCCCGGGCCGGGCCCGGCAGGGGCAGGGCGCGCGCCACGACCGCCGCCGCGACGGCCGCCGCGCCCACCGACACCTCGTCGGCACCCGCGGCCAGATAGCCGGTGGCCAGCACCGCGAGGGCCGCCGAGACGACCGTGGCCATCAGGCCGCTGATCCGTTCGTCCGGCGAGGCGTGCGAGCGGAGCTGGAGCACGAGCGAGAGCAGGACCCACAGGCCGAGCGAGCCGAGGATGGCCACCAGCGCGTGGCCGCGGCCGGCCGCGAGGACCGCCGCGTCGGCCGTCAGCGCGCCCGCGAAGGCCAGCGCGATGCCCTGCCGGGCGGGCCACATGCCGTTCAGCCGGAACCAGCCCGCGGCCGTCACCGCCTGGAGCACCACCAGCGGCACGACCAGGGCGTACGACGCGACGGGCGCCGCCGCGGCCAGCAGCAGGCCCAGCAGCGCGGTGAGCGCCGCCGGCTGCATGCCGGGCTCGATGATCGGTGAACGTCCCTCCAGGCGGGCCCGCTGGGCGTCGGTGATCCGGGCGTTGCCGGCGAGGGTGGCGGGGCCGTAGGCGGGCTCGTCGGCCGGCTCGGCGCCCTCGGCCGCGGCGGGCACGGAGGCGGCCGGTGCCGGTGCCGGTGCCGGTGCCGGTGCCGGTGCCGGTTCGGGCTCCTGGGCGCCGGCGTACGAACCGCCGGGCGTTCCGGCGTAGGAACCGGTGTGCGCTCCTTCGTACGCTCCCGCGTACGGGTCCGCGTACTGCTGGTCCTGCCGGTACGGCGGCTGCGGCTCCTGGTACTGCGGGTGCTGGTACTGCGCCTGCTGCTCCGGCTGCGGCTGCTGGTAGTACGGCTGCTGGTACTGCGCCTGCGGCTGCTCCTGCCGCGGCGGGTACGGCGTCTGCTCCGCCGGCACCGCCGGGTGCGTCTGGGTCTCCCAGGTCTGGCCCTGCCACTGCTGGGTCGTCTCGGGGTCGTGCCCGTACTGCTGCTCGTGTCCGGGCCACTGCTGGGACTGCTGCTGGTAGGGGTCGTAGCCCTGGTACGGGCCGCCCTGGTACGGCTGGTCGGTCATGCTCACCCTCCTGCGAACGGCGGGAGCACCTCGACCGTGCCGCCGTCGGCCAGCCGTACCGTCTCATGCGCGCGGGTCCCGACGGGGTCGCCGTCGACGAGGAAGGAACAACGCTGGAGCACGCGGGTGAGTTCACCGGGGTGGCGCGCGCGGACGGCGGCCAGCGCACCGGCCAGCGTGTCCGCCTCGTACGGCTCCTCGGCGACCTCGGCCGCGGCCTTGGCGGCGGCCCAGTAGCGCACCGTGACCTTGGGCATCTGAATCCTCAATCGACGGCAAGAAACAAGAAAAGTCAAAGACAGTGTGAGTCAGGCTAGCCCGCCGCCGACACCGCCCAGTCCCCGATCCGGGCCAGCAGGGCGTCGTCCGCCGCGTGCTCGGCGTGGCCCATGCCCGCCTCGATCCACAGTTCGCCGTGGTCGCCGGCGGCCTCGGCGAGCATCCGCGGGTGGTCGAGCGGGAAGTAGCCGTCGCGGTCGCCGTGCACGACGAGCAGCGGGACCGGCGCGATCCGCGGGACGGCCTGCACCGGCGAGAGCGGGACCGGGTCCCAGTCACGGTGGTGGATGCGGGTGCGCAGGCCGTAGCGGCCGACCAGGCGGCCCTCGGGCCGGGTGACCAGCCAGTGCAGGCGGCGCATGGGGGCGGTGCCGCGGTAGTACCAGCGGGCGGGCGCGCTCACCGAGACCACGGCGTCCACCGTGCCGGGGCGCAGCGCCGCGTGCCGCAGGACCACCGAGCCGCCCATGGAGAAGCCGACGGTCACCACGCGCGCGTGCCCGAGGCGGCGGGCCCACTCCACGGCGGCGGCGAGGTCCAGCACCTCCTTGTCGCCGACGGTGGACCGGCCGCCGGAGCGTCCGTGGCCGCGGAAGGAGAACGTGACGACCGCTCCGTGGCCGCGCAGCGCGCGGGCCACCCGGCGGACGTGCGGCCGGTCCACGTCCCCGGTGAAGCCGTGCGCGATCACGAACACCGGTGCGCGGGAAACCGGAGAATCGGCTTCCAAAGGACCGGCAAAGCCTTCGTACACGGCGTCGGCGCCCGGATCGTATACGGATTCGACCGACACCCCGTCTGCCGTGCGGAGAAAGGCCCGCACCTGGCCGTTTCCCTTCGTCTCGCCATGCGGACGAACGGTGGAACGTGCCGCATCACCTGCCGGTCGGTTGCTCATGTGGGCTATTCTGCTGGGCAGAGGACTCGGGCAGCGTAGCCCCCGGGTCCTTTTGTGCTTTCGGAAGCGTTGTATACGAAGCGGGAAACCTCAGGTGCCCCGCGGGTGTACGGGGCCTTCGGGATCGCAGAGCAGTGCCCGTCCGCACAGCGTCCTCGCAGGGACCGAGGAGGAACCAGACATATGAGTTCTCTGCTGCTCCTGACCAACGCCCTCCAGCCGTCGACAGAAGTACTGCCCGCTCTCGGCCTGCTCCTGCACAACGTGCGGGTGGCTCCGGCGGAGGGGCCCGCGCTGGTCGACACGCCGGGCGCCGACGTCATCCTCGTCGACGGCCGCCGTGACCTCCCGCAGGTCCGCAGCCTGTGCCAGCTGCTGCGTTCCACCGGCCCCGGCTGTCCGCTCGTCCTCGTCGTCACCGAGGGCGGCCTCGCCGCCGTCACCGCCGACTGGGGCATCGACGACGTCCTGCTCGACACCGCCGGCCCGGCGGAGGTCGAGGCGCGGCTGCGTCTGGCCATGGGCCGCCAGCAGATCGTCAACGACGACTCGCCCATGGAGATCCGCAACGGCGATCTGTCCGTGGACGAGGCCACCTACTCCGCCAAGCTCAAGGGCCGGGTCCTGGACCTGACCTTCAAGGAGTTCGAGCTGCTCAAATACCTCGCGCAGCACCCCGGCCGGGTCTTCACCCGCGCCCAGCTGCTCCAGGAGGTGTGGGGCTACGACTACTTCGGCGGCACGCGGACGGTCGATGTGCACGTACGGCGGCTGCGGGCCAAGCTCGGCCCGGAGCACGAGTCGCTGATCGGCACCGTCCGGAACGTCGGTTATCGATTCGTTACGCCCGAGAAGACCGACCGGGCCGCCGAGGAGGCCAAGGGCAAGGCCGCCCGGGCAAAGGCGGAAGATGCGGACGCAACCGCCGTGCCGGCCGGAGCCGAGGTGCACGCCAAGGCCTGACCGGCCCCCGGACACCGCCCGGACGGACCCCGGCCACCTGGTGATACGCCCTGCCCGGACGGGGTCCATCCGCGTAGACTCCGCGCGTGGCCAAGGTGACTCGGGATGACGTGGCACGGCTGGCTGGGACCTCCACCGCCGTCGTCAGTTATGTCATCAACAACGGACCCCGGCCGGTCGCCCCGGCCACGCGCGAGCGCGTCCTCGCCGCGATCAAGGAACTGGGGTACCGGCCCGACCGGGTGGCGCAGGCCATGGCCTCCCGGCGCACCGACCTCATAGGGCTGATCATTCCCGACGCCCGCCAGCCGTTCTTCGGCGAGATGGCGCACGCGGTCGAGCAGGCCGCCTCCGAGCGCGGGAAGATGGTGCTGGTCGGCAACACCGACTACATCGGCGAGCGCGAGGTGCACTATCTGCGCGCCTTCCTCGGGATGCGCGTCTCGGGCCTGATCCTCGTCTCCCACGCGCTGAACGACCTCGCCGCCGCCGAGATCGACGCCTGGGACGCCCGGGTGGTGCTGCTGCACGAGCGGCCGGAGGCCATCGACGACGTGGCCGTGGTGACGGACGACCTCGGCGGCGCCCAGCTCGCGGTGCGGCACCTGCTGGAGCACGGCTACGAGTACGTGGCCTGCATGGGCGGTACGGCGCAGACCCCGGCCGTCGGCGACCCGGTCTCCGACCACGTCGAGGGCTGGAAGCGGGCCATGGCGGAGGCGGGGCTGCCCATCGAGGGCCGGTTGTTCGAGGCGCCGTACAACCGCTACGACGCCTATCGCATCGCGCTGGACATCCTCGCCGGGCCCCGGCGCCCGCCGGCGATCTTCTGCTCCACCGACGACCAGGCGATCGGCCTGCTGCGGGCCGCGCGCGAGCTGCGCATCGACGTGCCGGGCGAGCTGGGCGTGGCCGGTTTCGACGACATCAAGGAGGCCGCGCTCGCCGATCCGCCGCTGACCACGGTGGCCTCCGACCGGTCGGCGATGGCCCGGTCGGCGGTCGACCTGGTCCTGGACGACGGCCTGCGCGTGGCGGGCTCCCGCCGGGAACGGCTGAAGACGTTCCCGTCCCGCCTGGTGGTCCGCACGAGCTGCGGGTGCACCGGCTGAGGGACACGCCTCCCTCCCCGTCTTTATATCGGGCAAACACGGTTCTGCCGGGCTTCTCAGCGTGCACTCAGGAAGCTCTCATGGTCACGGGGGACTCTTTTGTCATGACCGAGAGCCAGGGCACTTACGAGCAGCCGTACTCTTCCCCCGCCTCCTCCGCGCACCCCGAGTGGCCGCCCCCGCCGCCGTACCGGCCGGCGCCGCAACCCGAGCCGGAGAAGAAGCGGACCCGCGGACCGGTGGCGCTGCTCGCGGCCGTCGCGCTGGTGGCGGCGGCGGTCGGCGGTGCCACGGCCTACACCGTCCAGGAGCTGACCGGCGAGGACACGGCCGCCGCCGTCGGCGCCCCCGCGGTGCCGACCGCCAAGCGCGGTGACGTCGCCGCGATCGCCGCCGCGGCCGGCCCGAGCGTGGTCGAGATCAACGCGACGCTCGCGGGCGGCTCCTCCACCGGCTCCGGCGTGATCATCGACTCGGACGGCGAGATCGTCACCAACAACCACGTCGTCTCCGGCGCCACCTCGGTCAAGGTGCGCACCAGCGACGGCGAGAGCCACACCGCCGAGGTGCTCGGCACCGACAGCTCCAAGGACCTCGCGCTGATCAAGGTGCGGGGCGCCAAGGGCCTGAAGGCGGCGGCGCTCGGCGACTCCGACACCGTGCGGGTCGGCGACCCGGTCGTCGCCATCGGCTCCCCCGAGGGCCTGACCGGCACCGTGACCAGCGGCATCGTGTCCGCCCTGGACCGGGACGTCACCGTCTCCACCGACGAGAACCGGGGTCAGGGCCAGGGCGGCGACGACCAGTGGCCGTTCCAGTTCGGCGGCCGTGAGTTCAACGGCGACACCGGCTCGTCCACCACCACCTACAAGGCGATACAGACCGACGCCTCCTTGAACCCCGGCAACTCCGGCGGCGCGCTGTTCGACGCGAACGGCCGGGTCGTGGGGATCAACTCCGCGATGTACTCCTCGGGTTCGCAGGCGTCCTCGTCCTCGGACGCCGGCAGCATCGGTCTCGGCTTCGCCATCCCGGTCAACACCGTCAAGTCCGACCTGGCCGCACTGCGGGCGGGCGGCACCAGCTAGACCACTCAAGCGCCCAGCCGGCGCACGAGTCAGCAAGGAGCAGGTCATGATCAAGCACGTTCCCCACCGCATGGCCGAACGCGGCCCCGCAGGCCTCACCCTCGCCCTGTCCATCGTGTCCGAGCTGCACGTGCCCGTTCCGGCGCCCCGCGCCCCGGAGGTGGCCGCCCGGCCCGTGACCCCGGTCCCGCAGCTGATGGGCCTGCGCACCTCCGCCGTCCGCCGGCACCGCCGCAAGGTTCCGCTGCACCGGCTGAGCACGGTCCGGGCCTGACCGGCCCGCGCGTCCCTCACCGGCCCGCGGGACATGGCACGCTGAGAGACATCCGCACCGACCACCGCACCCCGAGGAACCGCGAGCGATGAGCCCCGCCGAAGGCGACCGTGACCCCCAGCGCATCCTGATCGTCGACGACGAGCCGGCCGTGCGCGAGGCCCTGCAGCGCAGCCTCGCCTTCGAGGGGTACGACACCGAAGTCGCCGTCGACGGGGCGGACGCCCTGGAGAAGGCGGGCGCCTACCGGCCGGACCTGCTCGTGCTGGACATCCAGATGCCCCGCATGGACGGCCTGACGGCGGCCCGCCGTATCCGGGGCACCGGCGACACCACCCCGATCCTGATGCTCACCGCCCGCGACACGGTCGGCGACCGGGTGACCGGCCTGGACGCGGGCGCCGACGACTACCTGGTCAAGCCGTTCGAGCTGGACGAGCTGTTCGCCCGGATCCGCGCGCTGCTGCGCCGCAGCTCCTACGCGGCGGCGGTGTCCGCCGAGGCGCAGCAGGACGAGGCACTGACCTTCGCCGACCTGCGCATGAACCTGGCCACCCGGGAGGTGACCCGGGCCGGCCGGCCGGTGGAGCTGACCCGCACCGAGTTCACCCTGCTGGAGATGTTCATGGCCCATCCGCGCCAGGTGCTCACCCGGGAGCAGATCCTGAAGGCGGTGTGGGGCTTCGACTTCGAGCCGTCCTCCAACTCGCTGGACGTGTACGTGATGTACCTGCGCCGCAAGACCGAGGCGGGCGGCGAGCCGCGCCTGGTGCACACCGTGCGGGGCGTGGGCTACGTCCTCAGGCAGGGCGGCGCCGAGTGAGGCGTCTGGTGCGCCGGTACCGGGCGCTGCCGATCCGGGCGCGGCTGGCGATGCTGGTCGCGGCGGCGGTGGCGTTCGCGGTGGCGGCGGTGTCGATGACCTGCTGGTTCATCGTGGAACGCAAGCTGTACGACCAGGTGGACGAGGATCTGCGCAAGTCGCTGAAGAACACGACGCAGTCCGACCAGGTGCTGCTGGCCCTCACCCGCTGCACGGACACCGCGCCGTCCGACAACCCGTTCCGGGACCGGTACTCCCAGGTGGTGACGGAGGACGGCAAGGTCTGCCTGTTCGGCGGCGCCTCGGCGAAGATCGACGTCACCGAGGCCGACAAGTCGGAGATCCGGCACCTGGACGTCAACACGCTCTACTTCCGCAACGGCACCGACAGCGAGGGCAACGACGTACGGGTGCTCACCAGGCCCCTGCTCGCGACCGCGTCCGCGACCGGCGAGCGCGGGCCCAATGTCGGAGTGCTCGTCGCCATGCCGCTGAAGAGCACGCAGCAGAATCTCAGCGACCTCGCCCTGATCCTGCTGCTGGTGTCGGCCATCGGTGTCCTCGGCGCCGGCGCGGCCGGGCTCGCGGTGGCGCGGGTCGGGCTGCGGCCGGTGGACCGGCTCACCGAGGCGGTGGAGCACGTGGCGCGGACCGAGGACCTGAGCGTGCGCATCCCGGTGGAGGAGGACAGCGAGGACGAGGTGGCCCGGCTGTCCCGGTCGTTCAACTCGATGACCGCCTCGCTGGCCAGTTCCCGGGACCTCCAGCAGCAGCTGATCGCCGACGCCGGCCATGAGCTGCGCACTCCTCTGACGTCGTTGCGCACCAACATCGAGCTGCTGACCCGCAGCGAGGAGACCGGCCGGCCGCTGCCGCCCGAGGACCGCAAGGCGCTGCTCGCCTCGGTGAAGGCGCAGATGACCGAGCTGGCCGCGCTGATCGGCGACCTCCAGGAGCTGTCCCGGTCGGAGGGGCAGCGCGGCGAGCGGGTCCAGGTGGTCTCGTTCCGGGACACCGTGGAAGCCGCCCTGCGCCGGGCCCGGCTGCGCGGCCCGGAGCTGTCGGTCACCGCCGACCTGGAGCCCTGGTACGTGCGGGCGGAGCCGTCCGCGCTGGAGCGGGCCGTGGTCAACATCCTGGACAACGCGGTGAAGTTCAGCCCCGACGGCGGCACGATCGAGGTGGGCCTGCACGAGGGCGTGCTGACGGTCCGCGACCACGGTCCCGGCATCCCCGAGCACGAACTCCCGCACGTCTTCGACCGCTTCTGGCGCTCCCCCAGCGCCCGTGCCCTGCCCGGCTCCGGTCTCGGCCTGTCCATCGTGGCCCGTACGGTCCAGCAGGCGGGCGGCGAGGTCACGCTGGCCCGCGCCGAGGGCACCGGCACGGTGGCCACGGTCCGCCTGCCGGGCGCCCCGACCCCGCCGCCGGAGGCACCGGAGACCGCGGCCGGCTGAGCCGGGTCTTGCCTGTCGCCTACTCGGACCGGTCGGCGGCCGGGGCGGTCCGCGGACTCGGTGTTCCCTCCGCGGTGGCGCCGAGGCTGGCCAGGAGGCGCAGGTTGTCGTGGGCGGCGGTGCCGGGAGCGGCCGACTGGACGATCAGTTCCGCGCCCGTGACGTCCGGGAGGGCGAAGTTCTCCTGGTGCAGTTCCAGGTGACCGACCGCGGGATGGTGGTAGGCCTTGCGGCCGTGGGTGCGAGTGCGGACGTCGGCGCGTGCCCACAGCCGGCGGAAGCGTTCGCTGTGCATGGCGAGTTCGCCGATGAGGGAGGCCAGTTCGCGGTCGTCGGGGCAGCGGCCGGCGGACAGCCGCAGATGGCCGACGACGTCGAGGGTGCAGTCCTCCCAGTCGGCGAACAGCGCCCGCCCCTCCTCGGTCAGGAAGAGGTGCCGGGCGATGTTCAGGCCCTCCACGGGCCGGCCGTAGAGCAGGTCGCCGAGGCGGTTCGCGGCCAGCACGGTCAGCCGGTGGTCGATGAGGAAGGCGGGGGCGTCGGGGATCAGCTCCAGCACCCGCAGCAGTTCGGGGCGCGGCCGTGCCGTGGTGGCCCGGCGCGGCTCGGTCACCACCCGGTGGGCGAGCCGGTGCAGGTGCTCGCGTTCGACCTGGTCCAGTCCGAGGACGCGCGCGAGCGCGTCGAGGACCTGTACCGACGGCTGGCGGGCCCGTCCCTGCTCCAGCCGCACGTAGTAGTCGACGCTCACGCCGGACAGGTGCGCGACCTCCTCGCGCCGCAGCCCGGTCACGCGGCGGCGGGAGTCGGCGCGGATGCCGACGCTCTCCGGGCGGACCCGGGCTCGCCGGGTGCGCAGGAAATCAGCCAGGTCGTCCATCGCTCCAGTATCCGCGCCGGACGCCCCGGCTGGGTGGCCCCGCGAGTACCAGGAAGTCCGGTCCTACGGAGGAAGCGCCCCTGAATCGCGAGGCGCGGTCCCGCCAGGATCGAAGGCACCTCGACGCAAGGAGCAGGAGCAGACATGAAGGTCTTCATCGTGCACGCCCACCCCGAGCGGCGGTCGCTGAACGGCGCGCTCACCGACATCGCGGTGGAGACGCTGACCGGTGCGGGGCACGCCGTACGGGTCAGCGATCTGTACGCGATGGGCTGGAACTCCGCGGTCGGCGCGGACGACTTCGGCGACGCCGTCTCCAGCCCGCTGGACGTGGTCCACGACTCCGGGCGGGCCTACGGCACGGGTGTGCTCAGCGCGGACATCCGGGCCGAGCAGGAGAAGCTGAAGTGGGCGGACACCGTGATCCTCCAGTTCCCGCTGTGGTGGTACTCGATGCCGGCGATCCTCAAGGGCTGGGTGGACCGCGTGTTCACCTACGGCTTCGGGTACGGCGTCGGCGAGCACAACGAGACCCGGTACGGCGACCGCTTCGGCGACGGCGCCCTCAAGGGCAAGCGCGCCATGCTGTCCCTGACCGTGGGCGGCCCCGAGTCCCACTACTCGGACCGCGGCATCAACGGCCCCATCGACGACCTGCTGTACCCGATCCAGCACGGCATCCTCTACCACCCCGGTATGGAGGTGCTGCCGCCGTTCGTCCTGTACCGGACGGTGCGGATGTCGGCGGAGGTCTTCGCGGACGCGGCCGAGCAGTGGAAGAAGCGGCTGCTGACCCTGGAGGACACCGACCCGATCCCGTACCGCCGCCAGAACGACGGCGACTACGAGATGCCCTCGCTCCGTCTCCGCGAGGGCCTGGAGATCCCGGGCCGCTCGGGCTTCGGCCTGCACACCGCCGGCTGACCGCGCCCGGCAACCTTTCTCCGGTCCGCGGCGACTGTGGTGCAGCACCCCACACGGACCACACCTGGAGTCGCTCATGAGCACTCGCACTCCCCGTCACCGCAGGAGCCGCGCCGCGTTCGCGGTCGGGCTGCCGCTCGCGCTCGCGGCGGCGGGCGGACTCGGCTACGGCCTGCTCGGCCCCGGCGCCTCGTCGCACGCCTCGGCCGCGACCGCCGTACCGGCCTGGGCCACGCAGGCCGCCGACGGGTTCGCCTCGGTGAACGCGCTCGGGCAGAACGGCACGTACGGCGGGCGCGGCGGCGAGATCGTCACCGTGCGGACGCTCGCCGACCTGGAGAAGTACGCCACCGCCGACAAGCCGTACATCATCGTCGTGGCCGCCGCGATCACGATGGACCCGGTCGGCAAGGAGATCAAGGTCCGGTCCGACAAGACCATCATCGGCTCCGGCACCTCGGGGCAGATCGTCGGCGGCGGCTTCTTCCTCGGCCAGGGCGTCCACAACGTGATCATCCGGAATCTGACCATCCGGGACGCGTACCAGGGCGTCTGGAACGACAAGGAGCACGACTACGACGGCATCCAGATGGACGGCGCCCACCACGTCTGGATCGACCACAACGACATCCGGCACATGGCGGACGGGCTGATCGACAGCCGCAAGGACACCACGTACCTGACGGTGTCCTGGAACCGGCTCGGCCAGGAGAACAAGGCGTTCGGCATCGGCTGGACCGAGAACACCACGGCGGACATCACGATCCACCACAACTGGATCCGCGAGACCGAGCAGCGCAACCCGTCCACGGACAACGTGGCCCACGCCCACCTGTACAACAACTACCTGGTGGACGAGCCGGGCACCGCGATCACGTCGTCCTACGGCAACTACGCGCGCGGCAGGACGAACATGCTGCTGGAGAACTCCTACTTCCAGGGCCTGAACAACCCGGTGATCAGGGACTCCACCGCCACCCTCGTCCAGCGCGGCAACGTCTTCTCCGGCACGAGCGGCCGCAACGAGAGCGGCGGCGCGGGCGGGTCGTGGGACCCGAAGAGCTACTACGCCTACACGCCGGACAAGGCGGCGGACGTGCCGTCGGTGGTGAAGTCGGGCGCGGGCCCGAGGAGTTCCCTGGGCACGGCCACGACGACCGCCAAGGCGGCGGCCACCACTCTCACGGTCGCCAAGGACGGCTCGGGCCAGTACACGACCGTCCAGGCGGCCGTGAACGCGGTCCCGGCGAACAACGCCTCCCGGGTGGTCATCGCGGTCAAGCCCGGCACGTACCGGGAGACGGTCAAGGTGCCGTCGAACAAGCCGCACGTCACCATCCAGGGCACGGGCGCCAGCCGCAAGGACACGGTGATCGTCTACAACAACGCGTCCGGCACGCCGAAGCCGGACGGCTCGGGCACCTACGGCACCGGCGGCAGCGCCACGGTCGCGGTGGAGGCCGACGACTTCCAGGCCCGCAACCTCAGCATCACGAACGACTTCGACGAGGCCGCCCACCAGGACATCGCCCAGCAGGCGGTGGCCCTGCGCACGGCCTCCGACAAGGTCTTCCTGGACGGGGTGATCGTCAGCGGCGACCAGGACACGCTGCTCCTGGACACCGCGTCGAAGGACCGTCTCGGCCGGGTCTACATGACCAACTCGTACGTGAACGGCAACGTCGACTTCATCTTCGGCCGCGCCACGGCGGTGATCGACAAGTCGGTGATCACCCTGAAGAAGCGGTGGAACGGCACGTCGGCGGGTTACGTGACGGCTCCGTCCACGGCCGCGAACCGCAAGGGCCTCCTGATCGCCAACTCGACGGTGTCCGGTGACGTCTCAGACCGCAGCTTCTACCTGGGCCGCCCCTGGCACGCCGGCGGCGACGCCACGCTGGACCCGCAGACCACGGTCCGCAACACGTCGCTGAGCGCGGCGATCAGGACGGCGCCGTGGACCGACATGAGCGGCTTCTCCTGGAAGGACGACCGCTTCGCCGAGTACAAGAACACCGGCGCGGGCGCGGGAGCGGCGAGCACGGACCGGCCCCAGCTGACCGACGCGCAGGCCTCCGGCCAGGAGATCGGCGACTGGCTGGGCGACTGGACTCCTTCGGCTTCCTGAGGTCGGGGCACTCCGGCCGTCGCCCCGTCCTGCGGAGCGGCGGCCGAGGTCCTACTCCTCCGCCGGTGGCGCCTCGGCCGGTTCGGCACCCAGCCAAGAAGAGTTCTTCCACCACGATCTGGGAATCTTCCATCCGTCGTAAGCGCATGACGGAGGGCGACACGGAGGGCATGGTCTTCCACGACGCGGACGGCAACGCCTACGACGCCGACAACCACCCCGTCGGCCCTCTGGCCTTGTCCACAGCTGTGGACAAGGCCAGAGGGGTGGAGACAGGGCCTACTTGACGATCGTGACGCGGTTCGCCGCCGGAGGTGCGATCGGCGACGACGGCGACGAGTTCGCCGTCAGGTACTTCTCCAGGGCCGCCAGGTCGTCCGAGCCGACCACGGTGTTCTTGCCCTGGCCCAGGCTCGGGAAGCCGTCGCCGCCGCCCGCGAGGAAGGCGTTCATGGCGACGCGGTAGGTGGCCGCCGGGTCGACGGGCGCGCCGTTCAGGCGGATGGAGCCGGTGACCACGCGGTCCGCGCCGGACTTGGTGAGGTCCAGGGTGTAGGTGAGGCCGGCCGAGGGCTGGAGGATCTTCGGGGCCGCCTCGTTGACGCCGCTGACCTGCTCCTTGAGGGCCTGGATCAGCTGCGCGCCGGAGAGGTCCACGAGGTTGACCGTGTTGGCGAACGGCTGGACCGTGAAGCCCTCGGCGTAGGTGACCACGCCGTCGCCCTCCGCGCCCTTGGCCGCGTAGGTGAGGCCGGCCCGGACGCCGCCGGGGTTCATCAGCGCCAGGCTGGTCTTCGGGTCCAGCTCACGGCCGTGGGCGAGCTGCGCGTCGGCGACCAGGTCGCCCATCGGGGACTCGGTGCCGGTGTTGCCGATGTCGCCGGAGATGTAGCCGATGGGCCGGTTGCCGATGGGCGCGGCCAGGGCGTTCCACTTGCCGATCAGGCCGGTGATGTCCGCCGCCTTGGGGACGTCCCGGGTGACCACGTGGTTGGCCGAGTTCACCGCCGTACGCACGATGTCGCCCGTCCGGCGGTCGTACGTGAGCGTGGTGTCGGTGTAGAGGCGGCCGAAGGAGGACGCCGAGGTGACCATGCGGGGCCGGCCCGACGGGTCCGGGACCGTGCAGACGTACGCCTGGTGGGTGTGGCCGGTGACCAGCGCGTCCACCGCCGGGGTCACGTTCTTGGCGATGTCCACGATGGGACCGGAGATGCCGTCGCCCGCGCCCGGGGAGTCGCAGTCGTAGTTGTAGGAGCCGGAGGCCGGGAAACCGCCCTCGTGGATCAGGGCCACGATCGACTGCACGCCCTGGCGCTGGAGCACCTTGGCGTACTTGTTGATGGTCTCGGTCTCGTCCTTGAAGGCGAGGCCCTTGACGCCCTCGGCGGAGACGATGCCCGGAGTGCCTTCCAGCGTGACCCCGATGAAGCCGATCCTGACGCCGTTCTTCTTCCACACCCAGTACGGCTTGAGGATCGGCCTGCCGGTCGTCTCGTCCTGGACGTTCGCGGCCAGGTACGGGAAGTCGGCGCCCTGGAACTCCTTGTCCGTGTAGCAGCCGTCCTTCGGGTGGCAGCCGCCGTTCTGGAGGCGGGCCAGTTCCCGCGCGCCCTCGTCGAACTCGTGGTTGCCGACCGAGGTGACGTCCAGGTCCAGCTTGTTCAGCGCCTCGACGGTGGGCTCGTCGTGGAACAGGCCCGACAGCAGCGGCGAGGCGCCGACCAGGTCGCCGCCGGCCGCCGTCACCGAGTACGGGTGGCCCTTGCGGGCGTTCCGGAGGTGGGTCGCGAGGTACTCCACCCCGCCCGCGTCGATCGTCTTCGTCGTGCCGTCCGGCTGCAGCTCGGTGACCCGGCCGGAGGAACCGGACGGCGGCTCCAGGTTGCCGTGCAGGTCGTTGAAGGACAGCAGCTGGACGTCCTGGTAGCGGCCCGGACGGTGGGGGTGGCGGTCCTCGTGCGCGTCCGCCGGGAGCGCGGTGGCCAGCGCCGCCGCCGTGGCGAGACCGGCCGTGGCGGCGAGGAAGGCGTAGGTGCGGCGTCTGGTGCGCCGGGGTACGGATGGCATGCGGAACCCCCCTGTGGGTCGGCTGTGGTGCTCGGCGCAGCCTAAAGTCAACGCGCGTAGCGCGACAGGGGATTCAGGTCACATCCTGGTTTCCCTTCCGCGCCGCTCCCGCCCGGTGCGTCTGCCGCCGGTGTGCCGGGACTTCACCCCGGGCGCCCCGTACTCTCGTACGCATGAGCAGCGACGACACCGTACGGGGCTTTCCCGCCCGCTCCATCGAGACCCTCTCCGCGCTCACCCCGGACCAGGGCGAGGCCGTGCTGCGCCTGCTCGGCGAGGCCGCCGGGGCCGACGGGCAGCAGCCGGTGTCCGAGCAGGGCCGGCTGCACCTGCGCGGCGGCTCCCGCGAGGGCGTCTCGCATCTGCTGCTGACGGTCGACGGCGAACTCGTCGGCTACGCCCAGCTGGAGGACACCGACCCGGTGGAGCCGCCGGCCGCCGAGCTGGTCGTGCACCCCGGACAGCGCGGGCACGGGCACGGCCGGGCGCTCGGCTCGGCCCTGCTCGCCGCCTCCGGCAAGCGGCTGCGGGTGTGGGCGCACGGCGGACACCCCGCCGCCCGGCACCTGGCCCAGGTGCTGGGCCTGAACCTGTTCCGGGAACTGCGCCAGATGCGGCGGCCGTTGACCGGTCTGGAGCTGTCCGAGCCGGTGCTGCCGGAGGGCGTGAGCGTGCGCGCGTTCGTGCCGGGCAAGGACGACGCGGCCTGGCTCGCGGTGAACGCCGCCGCCTTCGCCCACCACCCGGAACAGGGCTCGCTGACCCAGCGGGACCTGGACGACCGCAAGGCCGAGCCGTGGTTCGACCCGGCCGGGTTCTTCCTCGCCGAGCGGCGCGGCGAGCTGATCGGCTTCCACTGGACCAAGACGCACGCGGAGGAGGGCCTCGGCGAGGTGTACGTCCTCGGGGTGCGGCCCGGCGAGCAGGGCGGCGGCCTCGGCAAGGCGCTCACCACGATCGGGCTGCGCCACCTGGCCGCCCAGCAGCTGCCGACCGCGATGCTCTACGTCGACGCCGACAACACGGCGGCGGTGGCGGTGTACGAGCGGCTGGGCTTCACGGTCCACGAGACGGACCTGATGTACCGCACGGAGACGTGAGGGACGGTTCAGCCCAGGTGCCGAGAGCCCCGCGCGCGTCGACCGGTGCGCCGGGGCCCTGGTGACCGGCGGCGAAAGGGCCGTCGTAGCGGCTCGTGGAGGGTCAGCAGCCCCACCGTGCCCACCGCCGCCAGCAGCCAGGCCCAGTGGTCGTGGGCCGTGTCCCAGCGCGGGTCCCCGGGCGGCACGAACAGGGGCCAGTCGGCCGGCAGCAGCAGCGGGGCGAGCAGGGCGGTGACCAGCAGGGTGATGGCCGCCGGCCATCCCGGCCGCGGGTCGTCCGAGTGGCGCACGGCGAGCGCGGCCAGGGCCAGCGCCAGCGCGCAGGCGGCCCCGGCCTCCAGGGTGACGTCCCCGGCCGGCGGCCGGTGCGCGCCGGGCACCAGGAAGAGCACCGCCGTCCACCACAGCGCGGCGGCCGGCGCCACCAGCACCACTCGCAGCGCGGTCCGCGCCGCCCGCCCGGTCGGCACCGGTGCGGTGCCGTGCCGTGCCGGGTCGTCCAGCAGGAAGGCCAGGCCGAGCGCGAGGACGAGGGCGGCGGCGCGCAGCATCAGCAGGGTGATCCAGTCGGCCGGCTCGGCGCCGCACAGCCGGGGCAGGCCGGGGATCAGCAGGCCGGCCGTCCCGGCCGCGCCGAGGGTCCGCCACGGCAGCGTCCGCCAGACCGGGACGGCCAGCGCCCGGATCACGCCCCGCACCGGTCCGGCCCCGCCTCGGCGCCCACGCCGAGCAGTTCGGCCACGCGGGCGGTGGTGACCTCCGGTGCGGTCAGCTCGGCCCAGTGCGCCTTGACCCGGCCGACGACCGAGGGCAGCGGCCGGCGCAGCAGGGCGCGTACGACCTCGGTCTGACCGGCCGTCATGGTGAGCGGGTCGGTCGGGGAGAGGACGACCGCCTCACCGCTGAGGCTGTCGTCGAGGCGGACGTGCCGGAGCTGCGACTCCGGGTCGTCCTGCCAGGCGAGGGACAGCCACATGACGGTCACCATCCGGCCGTCGCACAGATCGGCCGCCGCCTTCTCGTCACCCGCGACCAGCACGGCGGCCACGGCCGTGGAGAACTCCGGAATCCGGTTGCCGCCCCAGGCGGTGCCCACACTCACCCGGCCCGAAGCGGCGGACGGCGGGAGCGCCGCGTCGCCGGAGAGGCCGTAACGGGCCTCCAGCCGCTGCCGGACCAGCAGCGGCCGGCCCTGCGCGGGCCCGCCCGCGAGGGACCGCACCCCGCGCACGACCCGCTCCCAGTCGGCGGTCCGCGGCGCCCACTCGGGGAACGCGCAGTACTCCGTGGCGCCCCGCCGTACGCAGGTCTGCTCCTTCTCCGGGGTGAGCGAGGCCCGCTGCCGGGCCGCCTCCGTCGCCTGTGGGACCTCGCGGGTCTGCGCGGCGCCGCCCAGCACGGTCACGGCCAGCGCGGCGGCGACGGCCGCCCGGACGGTCCGGCCGCGGGCGCCGGAGAGCAGGACGGCGAGCAGCGCGGCCGTCAGGGCGAGCCCGGCGAGGTAGAGGGCGTGCCAGGCGGCGGGCCGGCCCAGCAGGCCGGACGGGAAGGGGGTGCTGTTGGCCGTGCCGACCACCGGCGCGAACCAGGCGGCCCCGGTCTCGCCGCCGAACGGGAACGCGGCCCCGACGAACATCAGGAAGAACACCACGATCAGCAGCGGCGCGGCGACGGCCGACGGCACCAGCCGGGCCAGCAGCACGCCGAGCGCCCCGAACAGCAGCACCGTCAGCGGCCCGGCCAGCAGCTCGGCCGGCGAACCGTGGCCCACCGCGCCGGGCTTGACCGCCTCCCAGGTGAACTGGGCGGTCACTCCGACGGCGACCAGCAGCGCGAGCGGTACGACGGACAGCGCGTGCGCCGCCGTGCGCTGCCCCCGGGACAGCGCCAGCACCCCGAAGTGGCGCTCGGTGTCCCGGCGGCGGGAGCGCAGCACGGCGTGGTCGGCGCACAGCAGCGCGGCCAGGGCGACGAACAGCGGGCCGCCCTGGGTGGCGCGGTCGGCGTCCTGGAGCACCGGGAACTCGTCCCAGGGCTGGAGGTTGTGCCACACGAGCCAGGCCGTGTATCCGGCGAGAGCGAGCAGGACGGGCATGCGCAGCAGCAGCCTGCGGGCCTCGAAGAGGGCGAGCGCGAGCACGGCCGCCGTGGGGGTGCCGGGCGCGGCCGGGGCGGCCTGCGCCTCCTTCTCCCGTACGGACGCGGTCATGCGGTCGCCTCCGCCGGCTCGCCGTCGAGGGTGAGCACGTAGCCGTCCTCCAGGGTGGGTTCGAGCAGTTCGGCGCCGGGAGGCGGATCGCCCACGTTGCGGAAGGTGCCCGTACCCGTGCGCCAGCCCGCCTTCGCGCCGGGATCGCGTCCGCCGCTGCTCCACACCCGGCCGGCGGCCCGCGCGGTCAGCTCGGCCGGGGTGCCGGCGAACCGGATCCGGCCGCCCGCCATCACCAGGACCCGGTTGCAGAGCATCGCCACGTCCTCGGTCTGGTGCGTGGACAGCAGCACCGTACGGTCCTCTCCGGCGCGGGCGATCACCTCGCGGAAGCGCATGCGCTGCTCCGGGTCGAGACCGACGGTCGGCTCGTCCAGCACCAGGAAGCCGGGGTCACCGACGAGGGCGGCGGCCAGTGCGACGCGCTGCCGCATGCCGCCGGACAGCTTCTTGATCCGCTTGCCGCGCACGTCGGCGAGGTCGGCCTCGGCGAGGACGCGGCGCACCTCCCGGTGCCGGGCGGCGCGGTCGGTCAGCTCCTTGAGGATCGCGACGTAGTCCACGAACTCGAAGGGCGTGAAGTCGGGATGGAAGCCCGGGGTCTGCGGCAGATAGCCCAGGTTCCGGCGCAGCTCCTGCCGGCCCCGCGCGGTCGCCGGGTCGTGCCCGAGCACCGTGAAGGCCCCCTGGTCGGCGGGCACGGCGGTGGCCAGCACCCGCAGCAGCGTGGTCTTCCCGGCGCCGTTCGGGCCGAGGAGCCCGGTCACGCCCGGACCGAGGCGCACCGACACCTCGTCCAGGGCGCGGGTGCCGCCGTAGCGGAGGGTCAGTCCGCAGGCGGAGACGGTGGTGGTCATGCGGGGCTCCTGCGGGAGGGGGCGGACAGGGGGTTCATCGGGCGCCTCCGGTGGACTGGTCGAAGCGGTCGCGGGTGACGAAGAGGAGGCCGGCGGCGAGGGCGGCGACCGCGGCGGCCGCGCCCTGCCCGGCGGCGGTGAACGGTGCGAGCACCCGGTCGCCGCCGTCCCGGGCCGCCTCGGCGAGGAGCAGCAGCACGACCCAGCCGCCACCGGCCACGGCGGGCGCGGCGACCGGACCGAGCCGGGGGGTCAGCGCGAGACCGGTCGCGGTGAGCGCCAGCGCGGGCAGCAGCCAGGCGAACGCGCTCAGCCCGAACCCGGGCAGGGCGAGGCCCGCCAGAGCGGTCAGGGCGAGGGCGGCGGCCAGCACGGCGACGGTACGGATCATCAGCAGGCGGAAGCCGTGCAGCGGCGAGACGACCGTCATCTCGTACGTCGGGTCGGCCACGGGCCCGTACGACAGGGCGACCCCGGCGAGCGGCAGCAGCGGGGTGAGGGCCAGGAACGGGATGGCCGAGTGGCCGGCCCGGGCGGTCAGCACGGACATCGCCAGCACCAGCGTCACGGCCGTCAGCCACGAGCGGCGCAGCACGGGGGTCGCGGCCAGCAGCCGCGCGGTGTGGCCGGCCACGCCGAGCCGCAGCAGCAGCCGCTCGAACGGGCGGGGCCGGGGCGCGTCCAGCTCGGCGTCCAGCCGCGCCCAGGCCTCGTCCAGCGCCTCGCCGTCCCAGGCCGCGGCCAGCACCGACCGGCACTCGGCGCATCCGGCCAGATGCGTGTCGGCGGACCACAGCAGCGGTGGTTCCAGCTCTCCTCGGGCGTAGGCCCGCAGGTCCTCCTCGGCGACGTGCCAGCTCATGCCGACACCTCCGCCGGTCCTCGGTCCGTCATGCCAGTGCCTCCCGCAGTTGCTTGCGGGCCCGCATCGCCCGCGTCTTGACCGTGCCGGGCGGAATCCCGAGCAGGACGGCCGCCTCCCGGGTGGTCAGCCCGTCGACGACCGTCGCCTGGAGCACCGCCCGCAGCTCCGGGGAGAGCCGGACGAGCGCGCCCGCCAGGTCCCCGTGCTCCACGCCCGCCAGCACCCGGTCCTCGGCGGACGCCTCGTCCCGGTGGCGCAGCCGGGCCAGCGCCTGCCGCAGCCGACCGCGGGCCCCGTCGCCGCGCTGGGCGTCCACGAGCCGGCGGGAGCCGATGCGCCACAGCCAGCCGGCCACCTCGCCCTCCTCTCGGTAGCGCGCCTTGCCCCGCCAGATCGCGAGGAAGGTCTCCTGGACGATGTCGTCCACGACCCCGGCGTCGGCGCAGCGCCCGCGCAGCCGTGCGGTCAGCCAGGGCGCGTACCGCCGGAACAGCTCCTCGAAGGCGTGCCGGTCGCGGTCCGCCGCGATGGCCCGCAGCAGCTCCGCGTCGCTTCTCGTCTCGCTCACGTCTCCTCATCGGACCGGCCCCGCCGAACGGTTCACGCCGGCCGCGACCGGTTTCCCGACCTCGTCTCCCGCCCCGCGCGGACCGTCCAGCAGAGCAGACGGGCCCCGGCCCGCGCCCGCCGGGGCACGACGGCCCGGCCGGCGGGAACCGACCGCGCCGAGGAGCGAGGGGCCGAGGCCGGACCCGAGGAGCGACGGACCGAGGCCGCATCCAGGAGCGAGGGCACGGGCCCACCCGGAGCACCGGACGGCGTACGCGCCCACCGGACCCGCGGCTTACGGCAGGCCCGCCGAACCCACACCCGCGCCCACCACACCGCCACCCGACCCGAGACCGAGGAACGGCGGACCGGAGCCCACTCGAAGCACCGGGCGGCGTACGCGCCCACCGGACCCGCGGCTTACGGCAGGCCCGCCGAACCCACACCCGCCCACCGCACCGCCACCCGACCCGGGACCGAGGAACGGCGGACCGGAGCCCACCCGGAGCACCGGACGGCGTACGCGCCCGTCGCGGCCGTGGGCCACGGCAGGCCCGCCGCACCGCCGCCACCCGGACCGCGCCCGCCGCACCGCACCGCCGCCCGCCCGGCCTCCTCCCGGATCACCGCCCCGCCGCCCGCCCGGCCCCTCCCCGGCCACCGCCCCGAAGGCAGCCGTCCGACCTCGGCCGGAACCCCTTCGGGCCGCTCCCCGCTATCCCACACGTCATGTCGCCGTAACCATTGATTCAGCCGGGCTTGCGACGCTCGGCCAATGACGCCCGTCGTGCCAGAGCCTCCGCCGCCCCCCGAGGGGCCCGCCGCGGAGAGCGGAACCGTGTGGCTCCCGCCCGCGCGTTCCGACGCGCCCGTGTCAGCCGCAGCGGGGAAGAATGGGTTCATGAGTCAGCAAGACGCCCAGGCCGAGGCCCCGCACACGCAGCAGCCCCCCGTGGGCTCCATCGCCGCGCACCGGCAGCACGCCGTGTCCCCCGCTGTCTCCGGTCTGGCACCCGACCTCGACGCGGACCTCGACGCGTACGAGGAGACCCCGGCCGACGGCGCCCCCCTGCCCCAGGGACGTTTCCTCGACCGCGAGCGCAGCTGGCTCGCCTTCAACGAGCGGGTCCTGGAACTGGCCGAGGACCCGGACACCCCGCTGCTGGAACGCGCGAACTTCCTCGCCATCTTCGCCAGCAACCTGGACGAGTTCTTCATGGTCCGGGTGGCCGGCCTCAAGCGCCGCATCGCCACCGGCGTCGCCACCCGCTCCGCCTCCGGCCTCCAGCCGCGCGAGGTGCTGGAGATGATCTGGGCCCGCTCCCGCGAGCTGATGGCCCGGCACGCCGCCTGCTACCACGAGGACGTCGCCCCCGCGCTCGCCGAGGAGGGCATCCACCTGGTCCGCTGGACGGAGCTGACCGAGAAGGAACAGGCCCGCCTGTTCACCCTGTTCCGGAATCAGATCTTCCCCGTCCTCACCCCGCTGGCCGTCGACCCCGCGCACCCCTTCCCGTACATCTCCGGCCTCTCGCTGAACCTGGCCGTCGTCGTGCGCAACCCGGTCAGCGGCCACAAGCACTTCGCCCGGGTGAAGGTGCCCCCGCTGCTCTCCCGCTTCCTGGAGGCCTCGCCGGGCCGCTACGTCCCCATCGAGGACGTCATCGCCGCCCCCAACCACCTCGAAGAGCTGTTCCCGGGCATGGAGATCCTGGAGCACCACGCCTTCCGGATCACCCGCAACGAGGATCTGGAGGTCGAGGAGGACGACACCGAGAACCTGCTCCAGGCCCTGGAGAAGGAACTCATGCGGCGCCGCTTCGGCCCGCCGGTGCGCCTGGAGGTCGAGGAGTCCATCGACCGCGAGGTGCTGGACCTGCTGGTGCGCGAGCTGAAGATCTCCGAGGCCGAGGTGTACCCGCTGCCCGGCCCGCTGGACCTCACCGGCCTGTTCCGCATCCACTCGCTGGACCGGCCGGAGCTGAAGTACCGGAAGTTCATCGCCGGCACCCACCGCGACCTCGCCGAGGTCGAGTCGGCGTCGCCGCCCGACATCTTCGCCGCCCTGCGCGCCCGCGACGTGCTCCTGCACCACCCCTACGACAGTTTCTCCACCTCCGTGCAGGCCTTCCTGGAGCAGGCCGCCGCCGACCCGGACGTCCTCGCGATCAAGCAGACCCTGTACCGGACCTCCGGCGACTCCCCCATAGTCGACGCGCTCATCGACGCCGCCGAGTCCGGCAAGCAGGTCCTCGTCCTGGTCGAGATCAAGGCCCGCTTCGACGAGCACGCCAACATCAAGTGGGCGCGCAAGCTGGAGGAGTCCGGCTGTCACGTCGTCTACGGCCTGGTCGGGCTGAAGACCCACTGCAAGCTGTCGCTGGTGGTGCGCCAGGAGGGCGAGACCCTGCGCCGCTACAGCCACGTCGGCACCGGCAACTACCACCCGAAGACGGCCCGCCTCTACGAGGACCTCGGCCTGCTCACCGCCGACCCGCAGGTCGGCGCGGACCTCTCCGACCTGTTCAACCGGCTGTCCGGCTACTCCCGCCGGGAGACCTACCGCCGTCTGCTGGTGGCACCCAAGAAGCTGCGCGACGGCCTGGTCTCCCGCGTCCACAAGGAGATCCAGCACCACCGCGCGGGCCGGCCGGCGTTCGTCCGGATCAAGGTCAACTCGATCGTGGACGAGGCGCTCATCGACGCCCTCTACCGCGCGTCCCAGGCGGGCGTGCCGGTGGACGTGTGGGTGCGCGGCATCTGCGCGATACGCCCCGGCGTCACCGGCCTGTCGGAGAACATCAGGGTCCGCTCCATCCTCGGCCGCTTCCTGGAACACTCCCGGGTGTTCGCCTTCGGCAACGGCGGCGAACCCGAGATGTGGATCGGCAGCGCCGACATGATGCACCGCAACCTCGACCGCCGGATAGAGGCCCTGGTCCGGGTCGTCGACCCCGGCCACCGCGCAGCCCTCAACCGGCTGCTGGACACCGGCATGTCCGACACCACCGCCTCCTGGCGCCTCGGCCCGGACGGCGAGTGGACGCGGCACGCGAACGACGGGGACGGCGGACCCCTGCGCAACGTCCAGGAGATGCTCATAGACGCCCGGAGGCGCCGGCGTGGCACAGCGACACCTTGACCAGACGGACCCCACGGCCGAGGAGGCGACGGGAGACGCACTCGCGCACTACCTGCGCGCCCAGGCCACGGAGTTCCTCCGCGCCCTGCGCCTGCACCGGGAGACCGGCGGCAACGGCGGGAGCGCCGGGGTGCGCGCGGGTACGGGCGTGGCGGGCGACGGCGCGGAGGACTCCGTCGACGCGGCGCGCGCCCTGCGCCGTTCGGCCCGCCGCATCAGCGGCAGCCTGCACACCTTCCGCCCGCTCCTGGACCCCGGCTGGTCGGAGGAGATCCGGCCCGAACTGGCGTGGCTGTCCGGCACCCTGGGCCTGGAGCACGCCTACCAGGCCCGGCTGGAGCGGCTGTTGCTGGCGCTGCACCGACTCTCCGGTGTGACGGCGCTGCCCGTGCCGGCGGTCGACGCGATGGCGGTGGGCGGCCGGTCCCTCTCCGGCAAGGCGGCGCACCCCGGCGGGCCGGCGTACGCCACGGCACCGCCGGAGCGCGGCACCCTCACCGTCGGCGCCGCCAAGGCCGGCGCCCTGCTCGAACGCCAGCTCACCCTGGCCCGCACCCGCGCCCACTCCACGGCGCTCCAGGCCCTCGGCTCCTCCCGCTTCCACGCGGTGGCCGACAAGGTCGCCGTCCTCGCCAGCGAGGTCCCGCTCACCCCGGCCGCGCCCGGCACCGGGCTGGGCCCGCTGGCCGCCGCCGCCGAGGAACGCCTCACGGACGCCGTCGCCGCGCTGCCCCTGGTCACCGCCGGCCACCCCTACAACGCGGAGGCCCTGGTCCACGGCCTGTCCCCGGAGCCGTCCCCGCACCCCCAGGACGGCCCCTGGCACCAGGTCCGGCTGCTGCTGCGGCTGTACCGGTACGCCCGCGAGGTGCTGCACGGCGGCAACGCGCCGCTGGACGTACGGCTGCTGACGGCCGGGCAGGCGCTGAACCGGCACCGGGACGCCTCGGAGGCGGCAGCGGCGGCGGCCCAGGCGGCCCGTACGCCCCGGATCACCCCGGCCACCGCCTACGCCCTCGGCGTGCTCCACGCCGACCAGCGGCACGAGGTGGAGGCGGCCCGGTTCGCCTTCCAGCAGGCCTGGCAGAAGCAGGCCGTGCATGCGCCCTGATCCGGCGGGAGACGGCATGGCCGGCACCGTGGTCCAGGCGGCCGGCTGCGTCCTGTGGCGCCGCTCACCGTTCACCGGCGCCCTGGAGATCTGCCTGGTGCACCGGCCCAAGTACGACGACTGGTCCCATCCCAAGGGCAAGCTGAAGCGGGGCGAGGACCCGCTCGCCGGGGCGCTGCGCGAGGTCGCGGAGGAGACCGGGTACACCGCCGAGCCCGGTGGTGAGCTGCCCTCCGTCTGCTACGCGGCCGACGGCCGCCTCAAGCGGGTGCGGTACTGGGCCGCCGAGGCGGTTTCCGGCCACTTCCTCCCGAACCACGAGGTGGACCGCATCCTCTGGCTCACCCCGTCCGCCGCCCGGGCCCGCCTGACCCAGCCCCGCGACCGAGAACTGGTGGACGCCCTGGACCGACCCACCGGACACACGGAACGGCGAACCTGAGCCCACCGCCTCCGGGCGGCCCCGCAGAAGCCGCGAAGAACGACGGGACCAAGATCACCTCGCCCGGCCGAACCGCCGGGCACGGGGACGGGGACGGCGGGACGCGCTCCGCGCCCCCGGGGCCGTTCAGCCGGCCGGTGCGTGGGTCTCCGCGTCCGTGCGGGCCTGGCTGCGGGCGCGGCGGGCCGGGCCGCGCCAGCCGCAGGTGCAGCGGGCCACGCAGAAGCGGCCCTGTTCGGTCGTCGAGGTGCGGTGTTCCCGCCCGTCCTGCTGCGCCGGGGTGAGTGCCACGCCGACCACCGTACCGAGCGCGTCCGCGGCGCGTGACGGCGCTCCCCAGCCGTCGTTATCCGGACAACGGGAGGCCCGTGACGGACACACCGGCTGGGGGTAGGCAGGCGATGGATCGGCGGCAGCACAGGCGCGCGGGCGGCACGCTCGCCGCGCTCGGCATCCTCCTCGGGGCCGGCGCCGCCGGCTGTTCCGGCAGCGGGGCCGCCGCCGAGGACGTCAAGGGCGCGGGCGACGCCGTGGGCGTGCTGCACCGGGCCGCCGAGGCGCTGCGGGACGCGGGCAGCTCCAAGGCCGGCACCTCCATGGAGATGGCCACCGGCGGCACCCGGGTCACCATCCGCGGCCGGGGTGTCTACGACTACCGCCGCCGCCTCGGCCGGCTCACCGTGATGCTCCCCGCCGGCCCCACCGGAGCCTCCGGGCACCGGCCCATCACCGAACTCCTCACCCCGGCCGCGCTGTACATGAAGAACCGGGGCGCGGGCGTGCCCGCCGGCAAATGGGTGCGGGTGGAGACCGCGACGCTGTCCGACGGCAACCTGGTGACCGGCGGCGCCACCGACCCGTACGCGGCGGCCGAGCTGCTGCGCGGCACCGTCGAGGCGGCCTTCGTGGACCGCACCGAGGTGGCCGGGACGGCCGTACGCCACTACCGGGGCACCGCCGACCTCGGCCGCGCCGCCCGGTACGCCCCGGCCGGGACCCGGGCGGCGCTGGCCGCGGCGGCGAAAGGGTTCGCCACGGCCCGGGTGCCGTTCGACGCCTACCTGGACGACCAGGGCCGCGTCCGCAAGCTCCGGCAGCGCTTCAGCTTCGTCAACGGCCACGCCAAGGCCACCGTCGCGGTCGCCTCCACGCTGCTGCTGTACGACTTCGGCGTGGGCGCGGACATCCGGCTGCCGGCCCCGGCGGACATCTACACGGGCCGGGTCGCCGGGGACGAGCCCGGCAAGAGCGGCTGATTTCCGGCCGGTCACTAGTCCCAGACGGCCCTTTTGTAAGTAGCCCGTCCGTGCCATGCGCGGTGTGCGGACCGCTGCCTACCCTAGGAAGCGGTGACGGCAGGGAAGAGGTGAGGCGGGTGGCTCCGGTCGGCGGCACGGCGGTTCAGGACCACGTGGCCCTCGCCGAGATCGAACTCTGCGGCGAGCTGATCATCGCGGCCTCGGCCGCCGAGGACCGGCTCAGCCTGGAGAGCATCGACGCGGTCCTGCGCGTCGCCGAGGAGCGCGACCGCAGCTGAGCGCGGCCCGCGCCGCCGCACCGCTCAGGTGCGCAGCAGCCGGCCGATCGCCTTCGTCGCCTCGTCCACCTTCGCGTCGATCTCGTCGCCGCCCTTGAGGGCCGCGTCCGCCACGCAGTGCCGCAGGTGCTCCTCCAGCAGCTGGAGCGCGAAGGACTGCAGGGCCTTGGTGGAGGCGGAGACCTGCGTGAGTATGTCGATGCAGTAGGTGTCCTCGTCCACCATCCGCTGCAACCCGCGGATCTGCCCCTCGATGCGGCGCAGCCGCTTGAGGTGCTCGTCCTTCTGCTTGTGGTAGCCGTGCGTGGCGCCGGCCTCGGTCGTCGTCACCGCGGGCCTCCGTCTCGGGACGAGTTGCGGACAAAAGGGACAGATACCCCTACTGGGTATATGGTAACGAACTTTGCGGGGTAAGGGCGCCTTCGTACGCCCCTGTGCTCATCACACTGCCCGATGGGCGACACTGGGATGCGGCCCGTTAGCCGTGGCCGGATGATGCGCCTAGCATCAGCCTGACCGAAACCGAAGCACCCCGAGGACCCCACGTGCGCTTTCGTCTGACCCCCAGGGAGACGAGCTTCTACGACATGTTCGCCGCGTCCGCGGACAACATCGTCACGGGCTCGAAACTCCTGATGGAACTGCTCGGGGCGGACTCCTCCGCCCGGGCCGAGATCGCAGAGCGTATGCGGGCCGCGGAACACGCAGGTGACGACGCCACGCACGCGATCTTCCACCAGCTGAACTCCTCGTTCATCACGCCGTTCGACCGGGAGGACATCTACACCCTCGCCGGCTCCCTGGACGACATCATGGACTTCATGGAGGAGGCCGTCGACCTGGTCGTCCTCTACAACGTCGAGGAACTGCCCAAGGGCGTCGAGCAGCAGATCGAGGTCCTGGCCCGCGCGGCGGAGCTGACGGCGGAGGCCATGCCGAACCTCCGCACCATGGACAACCTCACCGAGTACTGGATCGAGGTCAACCGGCTGGAGAACCAGGCCGACCAGATCCACCGCAAGCTGCTCGCCCACCTCTTCAACGGCAAGTACGACGCCATCGAGGTGCTGAAGCTCAAGCAGATCGTGGACGTCCTGGAAGAGGCGGCGGACGCTTTCGAGCACGTGGCGAACACGGTGGAGACCATCGCCGTCAAGGAGTCCTGAGGCGTCGATGGACACCTTCGCCCTGATCGTGACCGTCGCGGTCGCGCTCTTCTTCACGTACACGAACGGCTTCCACGACTCCGCGAACGCCATCGCCACGTCGGTGTCGACGCGCGCGCTGACCCCGCGGGCGGCCCTCGCCATGGCGGCCGTGATGAACCTGGCCGGCGCCTTCCTAGGCTCCGGCGTCGCCAAGACGGTCAGCGAGGGCCTGATCGAGACGCCACACGGCTCGACGGGGATGGGCATCCTCTTCGCGGCACTGGTCGGCGCGATCGTCTGGAACCTGGTCACCTGGTACTACGGCCTGCCGTCGTCCTCCTCGCACGCGCTGTTCGGCGGCATGGTGGGGGCGGCCCTGGCGGGCGGCACGGACGTGCTGTGGAGCGGGGTGCTGGAGAAGGTCGTCATCCCGATGTTCGTCTCCCCGTTCGTCGGCCTGATCGTCGGCTACCTGGTCATGACGGCGATCATGTGGCTGTTCCGGCGGTCCAACCCGCACAAGGCCAAGCGGGGCTTCCGCATCGCGCAGACCGTCTCCGCCGCCGGCATGGCCCTCGGCCACGGCCTCCAGGACGCCCAGAAGACGATGGGCGTCGTGGTGCTGGCCCTGGTCATTTCCGGCCACGAGACGTTCGGCGACCCGATCCCGGTCTGGGTGAAGATCGTCTGCGCGGTGATGCTGTCCCTGGGCACGTACGCCGGCGGCTGGCGGATCATGCGCACGCTCGGCCGCAAGATCATCGAGCTGGACCCGCCGCAGGGATTCGCGGCGGAGGCCACCGGCGCCTCGATCATGTTCACGACCGCGTTCATCTTCAAGGCGCCGATCTCCACCACCCATGTCATCACCTCGGCGATCATGGGCGTGGGCGCGACCAAGCGGGTCAACGCGGTCCGCTGGGGCGTGGCCAAGAACATCGTCCTCGGCTGGTTCATCACGATGCCGGCCGCCGCCCTGGTCGCGGCCCTGGCCTTCGGCATAGTGAAGCTGGTGGCCCTGTAGGACCGCACGACGGCCGAACGCGACGGGCCCGCCCCCGGGAGCCGGGGGCGGGCCCTTCTGCGTCCTCACGGTGGCACCGCCATGCAGCACCGCGAGGGGTCCGTCCCGCCCGGACGTGCCGGGGCGGGGTGCCGGTCAGCCGAAGCGGCCGGAGATGTAGTCCTCCGTGGCCTGGACCGACGGGTTGGAGAAGATCCGCTCGGTGTCGTCGATCTCGACGAGCCGGCCCGGCTGGCCCACCGCGGACAGGTTGAAGAACGCCGTACGGTCCGAGACCCGCGCCGCCTGCTGCATGTTGTGGGTCACGATGACGATCGTGAACCGGTCCTTCAGCTCGCCGATCAGGTCCTCGATGGCGAGGGTGGAGATCGGGTCCAGCGCCGAGCACGGCTCGTCCATGAGCAGCACCTTCGGCTCGACCGCGATGGCCCGCGCGATGCACAGCCGCTGCTGCTGGCCGCCGGAGAGCCCGGAGCCCGGCTTGTTCAGGCGGTCCTTGACCTCGTTCCAGAGGTTCGCGCCCTTGAGCGACCTCTCGACGACGTCGTTCAGCTCGCTCTTCTTGTGGGTGCCGTTCAGCCGCAGGCCCGCCGCGACGTTGTCGAAGATCGACATCGTCGGGAACGGGTTCGGGCGCTGGAAGACCATCCCCACCTCGCGGCGCACGGACACCGGGTCGACCCCGGTGCCGTACAGGTCCTCGTCGTCGAGCATCACCTTGCCCTCGACGCGGCCGCCGGGGGTCACCTCGTGCATCCGGTTCAGGGTGCGCAGGAACGTCGACTTGCCGCAGCCGGAGGGGCCGATGAACGCCGTCACCGAGCGCGGCTCGACCGTCATCGATATGTCCTCGATCGCCTTGTGGGAGCCGTAGTAGGCGGTGAGCCCGCTCACGTCGATTCGCTTGGCCATGTCTGCTTCACTTCCAGGGGTTCAAGCTCGGTCGCTGTGCGGCCGCGTCAGCGACCGGTCTTGGGCGCCTTCCAGCGGGCGATGCCGCGGGACAGCAGGTTGAGGATCATCACGAAGGCGATCAGCGTGAGGGACGCCGCCCAGGCGCGGTCGTACGCCGCGTCGTTGCCCGCCGCGTACTGCTGGTAGATGTACAGCGGCAGCGACGCCTGCGCCCCGTCGAAGGGGTTGGTGTTGATGAAGGGGTTGCCGAACACCAGCAGCAGCACCGGCGCGGTCTCGCCCGCGATCCGGGCGATGGCCAGCATGATGCCGGTGGTGATGCCGCCGACGGAGGTCGGCAGGACGACCTTCAGGATGGTCCGCCACTTGGGCACGCCGAGGGCCAGGGACGCCTCGCGCAGCTCGTTCGGGACGAGCTTGAGCATCTCCTCGGTGGAGCGGACGACGACCGGCATCATCAGGATGGCCAGGGCCAGCGAACCGGCGAAGCCGAACGGGTCCAGCTCGAGGATGAGCATCAGGCTGAGGATGAACAGGCCCGCGACGATCGACGGGATGCCCGTCATGACGTCGACGAAGAACGTGACCGCCTGCGCGAGCCGGCCGCGCCCGTACTCCACCAGGTAGACGGCGGTGAGCACGCCGATCGGAGCGCCGAGGAGGGTGGCGAGGCCGACCTGCTCCAGGCTGCCGATGATGGCGTGGTAGATGCCGCCGCCGGGCTCGGAGTCGGCGACGACGCCCATGGAGTGGGTGAGGAAGTGGACGTCGAGCACCTTCACGCCGCGCGAGACGGTCGTCCACACCAGGGAGACCAGCGGGACGACGGCGAGCAGGAAGGCGACCCAGACCAGCGAGGTGGCGACCCGGTCCTTGGCCTGCCGGCGGCCCTCCACCCGGGCGGCGATGCCGTAGGTGCCGAGGACGAACAGGATCGCGGCGATCAGGCCCCACTGGACGGTGCTGTCGAGGCCGGCGCCCAGCCCGATGCCCACCGCGACGGCGGCGGACCCGGCGGCGATGGCCCACGGGGCCCACCGGGGCAGGCCGGCGCCGCGCAGCGAGCCGGGGCGCTTGTCGGTGACGGCTGCGGTGCTCATGCGTTGGCCCCCGAGTACTCCTTGCGGCGGGCGATGATCGCGCGGGCCGCGCCGTTGACGAGCAGCGTGATGACGAAGAGGACCAGACCGGAGGCGATCAGCGCGTCCCGGCCCTGCTCGCTGGCCTCGCCGAACTTGCTGGCGATGTTCTGGGCGAAGGTGCCGCCGCCGGGGTTCAGCAGGCTGGCGTGGATGTCGTAGTCCGGCGACAGCACGGTGGCCACGGCCATCGTCTCGCCGAGGGCACGGCCGAGGCCGAGCATGGACGCGGAGATCACACCGGAGCGGCCGAAGGGCAGCACGGACATCCGCACGACCTCCCAGCGGGTGGCGCCGAGGGCCAGGGCGGCCTCCTCGTGCATCCGCGGGACCTGGCGGAACACCTCGCGGCTGACGTTGGTGATGATCGGCAGGATCATGATCGCCAGCAGGATGCCGACGGCGAGCATGGTGCGCGGGGCGCCGTCGTCCCAGGCGAAGATCCCGGTCCAGCCGAGGTAGGTGTCCAGCCAGCCGTACAGGCCGCGCAGGTGCGGGACGAGGACGAGGGCGCCCCACAGGCCGTAGACGATGGACGGCACGGCGGCGAGCAGGTCGATCACGTAGGCGATCGGGCCGCTGAGCCGGCGCGGGGCGTAGTGGGTGAGGAACAGGGCGATCGCGACGGCGATCGGGACCGCGATGACCATCGCGATCACCGAGGAGACGATCGTGCCGAAGACCAGCACCGCGATGCCGAAGACCGGCGGGGTGAGGTTGGTGTTCCACTCGAAGGTGGTGAGGAAGTTCCCGTGGTCCTTGCTGATCGCGAGGGAGGCGCGGTAGGTGAGGAAGACCGCGATCGCGGCCATGATCACCAGCAGCAGGATGCCGGAGCCGCGCGACAGGCCCAGGAAGATCCGGTCACCGGGCCGGGTGGCGCCGCGGGCCGCGCGCTTGCGTTCGGCGAGCGGGGGCTGGGGGGCGGAGGGAGGGGCGTCGGTTGTCGTCGATATGTCCATCGGGTTCTCCGGTCTGCGGAGTCGCGGTCCCGTGGGGCGCGGCTCGTGGCGGCGGTGCACCGGACGGCGGCCCGGCCCGTCGGGGCGCGGGCCGCACTCACGGATCAGGTCAGCTCAGGCCCTCGATGGTGGTGCGGACCTTGGCGATGATCTCCGCGGGGATCGGGGCGTAGTCGTTCTGCGCCAGCACCTTCTGGCCGTCCTCGCTGGCGATGTAGCGCAGGAACGCCTTGGTGGCGGGCAGGGAGTCGGCCTTGTTGCCCTTGTCGCAGACGATCTCGTAGGTGACCAGGGTGATCGGGTAGGCGCCCTCGGCCTTGGTCTTGTAGTCCAGCTGGAGCGCCAGGTCCTTGCCGGTGCCGACGACCTTGGCCGCGGCGATGTCCGCGGTGGCGGACTCGGTGGACGGCTTCACCGGGGCCTTGGCGCCGGTGTCGATGGCGACGGTGTCGATGCCCTTGGCGAAAGACAGCTCGAAGTAGCCGATCGCGCCGGAGTTCTGCTTGACGCCCTGGGCCACGCCGGCGGAGCCGGAGGCCGCCTGGCCGCCCTGCGCCTGCCAGGCCTTGCCACCGGAGTACTTCCAGTTGTCGGGCGTGGTGGCGAGCAGGTACTTGGTGAAGTTGTCCGTGGTGCCGGAGTCCTCGGAGCGGTGGAAGGCCTGGATCTTCAGGTCGGGAAGCTTCGCCTCGGGGTTCAGCTTCTTGATCGCCTCGTCGTTCCAGTTCTTGATCTTGCTGTCGAAGATCTTGGCGATCGTCGGGGCGTCCAGGACGAGGTTGTCCACGCCGGGGACGTTGTAGCCGAGCGCGATCGGGCCGCCGACCATCGGCAGGTCGATGCCCTGGCCGCCGTCGCAGACCTTCTTGGAGGCGGCGACCTCCTCGGGCTTCAGCGCGGAGTCGGAACCGGCGAACGCGATCTGGCCCTGGGTGAAGGAGGTGACACCGGCACCGGAGCCGGCGCCCTTGTAGTTGATCTGCACCTTGCAGGCCGGGGAGAACGCCTTGGTCCAGGCGTCGATCGCGTTCTTCTGCGCCGAGGAGCCGTCCGCGAGCAGCTGGCCCTTGGCGTCGTCGCACTTGACGGAGCCGGCGCCCGCGGCGCTGGACGAACCGCCCGAGGCCTTGCCGCCGTCGCCGTTGTCGTCGGAGCCGCACGCCGTCAGTGCCAGGGCGCTGGAGACGGCGACAGCGCCGAGAGAGAGGGCGCGCAGCCGGTTCTTGCGCTGAAGCTTCACTTTCGGGAGTTCCTTCCAGGAGCCGCCGCGATCGGCGGCGCGCGAGGTGAGAGATGCGGGGGTGCGAACGCGTTCGTCGGCCGCACTCCGCACCGTGTACGGCCGAAATTAGGCAGAACAGGTGAAGCCGCCGATGGCCAGAAATGAACGCAGAGTGAACCCCTGCCGTCGGCCCGGTTAGGTCACGGAATGCTCACGGGGAGGGCACACGGAGGTCCCGGCGAGCGCCCCCACGCGAACGCCTGTGCGGGGTTCCTCACCCGTTCGGCGGAACCCCGCGGTGCGCGACGTCGTCTCGTTCCACGACAGCCGAGGAAAGGGCGACGGACATGGAACGGCGTACGTTCATCTCGGGCGGCACGGCCGCCCTGGCGACGACCGCGCTGGCCGCGTGCGGGGCGGGCGGCGGCTCCTCGGCCCCCACGGCGTCGCTCGCCGGCTCGGCCTCCGTCACCGCGCTGCGGACCACCGCCTCGGCCGCCACGGCCAGGGCCGCCGCCAACTGGACGGCCCTCGCCCGGGACCTGGACGGCACCCTGGTCCGGCCCGGCGACGCCTCCTGGAAGACCGCCCACCAGCTCTACAACACCCGTTTCGACGGCCTGAAGCCGGCCGCGGTCGCCTACGTGGCGCACGCCGCCGACATCCGCACCACCCTGGCCTACGCCCACGCGCACGGCGTCAAGGTCGCCATCCGCAACGGCGGCCACTCCTACGCCGGCTACTCCTCCGGCGACCAGCGGCTGATCGTCGACGTGTCCCGGCTGAACCGCGTACGGGCCGGCGGCGGCGAGGCCGTCGTCGGCGCCGGCGCCAAGCTGATCGACGTCTACCGCGCGCTCGCCGCGAAGGGCGTGACCATACCCGCCGGCTCCTGCCCCAGCGTCGGCGTCTCCGGCCTGGTCCTCGGCGGCGGCCACGGCGTCGCCTCCCGCGCCTACGGCCTGACCTGCGACAGCCTCACCCAGGCCACCCTGATCACCGCCGACGGCACCCAGGTCACCGCCGACGCCCGCCACCACGCCGACCTGTTCTGGGCGCTGCGCGGCGCGGGCAACGGCAACTTCGGCGTCGTCACCGAGCTGCGCTTCAGGACCCACACGGCACCGCAGGCCGTCACCGCGTACCTGACCTGGCCCTGGTCCAAGGCCGCCAAGGTGCTGAAGGCCTGGCAGGAGTGGGGCCCGGCCCAGCCCGACGAGATCTGGTCCTCCCTGCACCTGGCCTGCTCGCCGGGCCGCACCCCGACCGTCTCCGTCTCCTGCTTCTCCCTCGGCACCTACCGCGAGCTGCAGAACGCCGTGGACCGCCTCGCCCACCTGGCCAGCGCGAACGCCCGCTCGGTCTCCCTGCGCCGCCGCGGCTACGAGGAGGCCATGGAGATCTACGCAGGCTGCTCCTCCTTCGCCACCGACGCCCAGTGCCATCTGCCGGGCCCCACCCCGGGCCGCTCCCCGCAGGGCGCGCTCGGCCGGGAGACGTACGCGGCCCGCTCCGACTTCTTCGACCGCTCGCTGTCCGCGGCCGGCATCCAGACCGTGCTGAAGCAGATCGCCGCGGTGCGCGGCGGAGGCGGCAGCATCGCGTTCACGGCGCTCGGCGGCGCGGTCAACCGGGTCTCGCCGACCGCGACCGCGTTCGTCCACCGCCGCTCCCGGATGCTGGCCCAGTACATCGCCTCCTGGGGCGCGGGCGGCTCCGGCACCACGGCGCAGTCCTGGCTGACGTCGGCGCACCGGGCGATGGCGCCGTACGCCTCCGGCGCGGCCTACCAGAACTACACGGACCCCACGCTGAAGAACTGGAAGAAGGCGTACTACGGGGACGCGGCGGCGCGGCTGGACAAGGTGAAGAAGCAGTACGACCCCCAGCGGTTCTTCTCGTACGCGCAGGGGCTGTAGGGACGACCACGGGCCGGCCTCCGGTCACCGGAGCCGGCCGCTCCCGGCTACGCGGCCAGGTCCCGCTCCTCGGGCTTCGCCGGACGGTGCGCGCCGGGCAGCACCGGCACACCCGGCGCCGTCCGCCGCCGGACGAGCCGGCCCACCCGCGGCGACCGCTCCACGGCCCGCATCAGCGGGGTGAGCAGCGCCATGGCCGGCGGGGACAGCAGCAGCACGACGGCCGTGCCGAGCGCGAAACCGCCCACGACGTCCGTCGGGTAGTGCACGCCCATGTAGACCCGGCAGAAGCCCTCCAGCAGGGCCAGGCCGATGCCGGCGAGGCCGAAGCGGCGGTTGGCGACGAAGAGGCCCACGCCGAGCGCCATCGTCAGCGTCGCGTGGTCGCTGACGAAGGAGAAGTCGTCCTTGCCGGAGACCAGGACGTCCAGGCCCTGATGGTCGCGGAAGGGCCGCGGGCGCTCCACGAAGCCCCTTATCGGGACGTTCACGAGGACCGCGAGGCCGGCCGCGAGCGGCGCCCACACCAGCGCGGCCACCGACGGCGCCGCGTCCTCGCCGCCCCGGCGGCGCACCGACCACCAGCACCACAGGACGAGCAGCACCATGGCGAGCAGCAGTCCGTACTCGCCGACGAACTCCATGACCCGGTCGAACCAGTGCGGCGCGTCCTTGGCCAGGCCGTTGATGTCGTACAGCAGGTCGACGTCGGGGTTCGATCCGGATTCGGCGAGTACAGCCATGGTGCTGCGGCCCCTTCGTCGTTCGTCCGGACGCACCGGGTGTGCGTCGCTCCAGCCCCCCGTGGTTCGTAGATCCGCTTCCGCTGCACTGCCGCACTGACGTCCGCTCGGCTACGTCAACAGGAACGCACGGCCACCATGAATACGTTCCACTCTCCACTGAAAGATCACGCAGACGTTATCGAAGAGAGACTCGTCACCGCAGTTCAGGGGGCAGCTTTACACACGGTTCATACGTTTGTGGGAAGTGCTTTCGCGCCATCCTCGGTGACCCGGGTGGCACCGAAGTAGTCGGGGGTGTCGATCGGGTCGAAACGGATCACCGCGCCGGTGCGCGGAGCGTCGATCATGTATCCGCCGCCGACGTAGATCCCCACGTGCCGGATGGCCCGCGAGTCGGTGAGGTTGTCGGAGAAGAACACCAGGTCGCCGGGGAGCAGCTGGTCCCGCGAGGGGTGCGGGCCGGCGTTGTACTGGTCGTTGGCCACCCGGGGCAGCTTGATCCCGACCTTCGCGTAGGAGGCCTTGGTCAGGCCCGAGCAGTCGAAGCGGCCGCCCTGCGCGGCGGTGCCTTCGCCGCCCCACAGATACGGCGTGCCGAGCCGGCTCTGCGCGAACGCGATGGCACCGGCGGCCTGGTGGGAGGGGTCGAGCCGGCTGACCGGCGCGGCGAAGCTCTTCTCCAGGCTGCGGATCCGCTGGACGTAGTTCCGCGTCTCGCTGATGGCCGGCACTCCGCCCGCCCGGATCACGCGGTACGCGCCCGCGTTGTAGGCGGCGAGCATGTTGTCGGAGACGTCGCCGGGAACGTCCTTGACGTACTTGGCGAGTTCGCAGTCGTAGGAGGCCGCCGACGGAATGGCGTCGTCGGGGTCCCAGATGTCCCGCTTGCCGTCACCGTCGCCGTCGATGCCGTGCGTGGCCCAGGTGCTGGGGATGAACTGCGCGATGCCGCGCGCGTCGGCCGGGCTGACCACCGTCGGATTCCAGCCACTTTCCTGGTAGAGCTGTGCGGCGAGCAGCGCGGGCGTGAGCGCCGGGCACAGGTTGCCCCATTTCTGCACCAACGACGAGTAGGCGGCCGGCACGGCACCCTTCGCCAGCCCCCGGCCCCCCGAGGTCACCCCGTTGACCAGGTTCCCGGCCACGATGTACACACCGACGACCAGCAGCATCACAAAGCTCACGCCGAGCGCGACGGCCGCCCCACCGATCACCCATGACTTCCGCACGGTTCAACTTTCCCCCATACGAGGCCGTTCCAAGACCCCATTCGCGTGAAGTGGCGTCATTTCACGGTGCACCGCGCGCGAATGACGCCGTAATTGTCGCCGGCCGCGACGATTGCGGCGGCTTGAGCACGTCCACGGGCGAAGACACCGCCACGAGGATCACGCGTCCGCCTCGGCCCTGAGCCCGGGTCAGGAACCGCCCGCCGCCCGCTCGTACAACTCGGCCGCCGTCCGCCCCAGCACCACGCTGTACGAGGTGTCGGCTGTGCTGCCGCCCTCCTCGTGACCGCCGAGGACGCCGACGATCTCGTGGTCGCCGTTGACCCAGGGGCTGCCGCTGGTGCCGCCGGTGAAGCCGGGACAGTGGATGCGCTGCTGGGTACGGCTGTACGGGACCGGCTTGTTGGCGCAGACAATGGGCACCTCACGGGAGTCCGGGTATCCGGTGACGGTGACCCCGGTGGCGCCCGTGGCCACCCCGGTCGTGAACCGGTCGGCCCCGGTCACGTCCTCCAGCCGCTCGCCGTCCCGTGCGGCGACGGTGGCGAAGGCGAGGTCGCCGTCCTCGTCCCGGTCCCGGGTCCACGCCTCGGGCAGGTACCGCCGCGTCACCTTCCACACCCCGTACGGCGCCCGCCCGTCGCGGTAGCCCGGCACGAACACCGGGTCGTCGCCGGAACCGTCCAGGCAGTGCGCGGCGGTGACGATCAGATCACCGCGCGGACTGTGCGCCACCGACGCGGTGCAGAAGTGACCGCCGGCCGGCCGGCCCGATCCGTCCGCGGCGAACAGCGCGCCCACCCGCGCGCTCCGCGGGGTCGCCACGGCGTCCGCGGTGACCCCGAGCGGCCCCCACCCGTCGTCGGCGGCGGCCACGGAGGCCGAGGTCAGCGCGAGCAGCACCACCGTGCCGAGCCGCGCGGGCCGCGAGCTGACCGAGCCGCGTGAGATGCGCTTCATCAAGCCCCACTCTGACCGTCAATGGCGAGGAACGGGCTGCGGCTTCCCTGAATTTTCGCTGTGAATCACGGTGGGCGACGCCATGAGAACATCGACGCGGCCACCCGCCCGACCAACCGTCAGAAACCGCGCAGGTCGTAAAGGGGGTCAACGACGGAACCACACACAGGTTCCGGTCCGACCTCATTGCCCGGGGTGACCTGCCGTGATACACAGAGTGACGGTAGGTGCCACACATACGAAACCCGCCAGTGAATGACGCCAAGTCGACATACGTTGGCGACGTTGTCGGCGACAATGAGGCCTGACCTCTGCGCCCGCAGGGGCTCGCGGAACTACCCACCAGGGGCGGTGACTTACATGCTCTTTGCGGCCGACAAGGGAGACATCAACACCATCATCGGCGGGATCGCTCCGGACTGGGGCCCCTTCGGCAGCCTGGGCAACGAAGCCAAGGTGATGATCGAGGTGGTCATGGCCGTCGCCATCCTGCTCTGCCTCGGCATCGCCGTATGGGGGGCGGCCAAGCAGCGTATCGGCGCCACGGCCCTGCGGGACACCTTCAGCGCGGAGCAGGGCAAGGGCCTGATCATCGCCGGCCTCACCGGGGTCTTCATCATCGGCTCCCTCGGCACCCTGTTCACCATCGTGTACGGCATGGCGGTGTAGCCCCACCCGTACCGGGCACGCCCGGCCCCGGCTGTCCCCTCCACCCCACCCGTCCGTCGTGCCCACCGGCTGAGGTTGCGTTTCCCTGATGTCGAGTCACCACACCGCGCCCGCGCGGGAACCAGCACGGCTACCGTCGTATCTCTACGACGTGGAGGGGGCGTACGCGGCATGAGTCCCGGAGACCGCGACTACCAGGGCTACGGCGACCACCCGGAGCCGGGCCAGACCCGGACCCGCCTCCCCGACCCCGACCCCTACGGCGGCGCCCCCCGCCGCCCCCCGCGCTCCTCCTCCAGAAGCCTGATCACGGTGGTCGGCGTCGTCATCCTCCTCATCGCCGCCATCGCCTTCGCGAACCGGGGGGGCGGGGAGGACGAGGAGACGGCGTCGACGAAGACCGACCGGCCCAGGTCCGCCGCCACCGCCCCCACCGGAACCAAGCCGGTCACCTCGAACCCCGGCACCATCCCCTCCGGCTTCGCCCACACCCCCCAGGGCGCCCAGAGCGCAGCGGCGAACTACGCGGTGGTGCTGTGGTCCGACGGCATGATCGACACGGCCAGCAGGCACAGCATTGTCGAGGCGGTAGCCGATCCGAGCGCCGTGAGCCGACTCCAGTCGGTTTTCGATGCCAACTACTCGACCGGCTTTCTGAAGAACATCGGTCTCAACCCCGACGGCAGCGTTCCCGACAACACGACCTTCGTCGACCGCACGCTGCCGGCCGGGACGAAGACGACGTCCTACGGTGCCGATGCGGCGACCGTCGACGTATGGTGCAACACACTTTTCGGCCTCGCCGGTGAAAGCTCGAACAACCCTGTGACCAGCGGTTGGTCCACCGTGACCCTCAAACTGAAGTGGAACGGCAGCGACTGGAAGGTGCTGGAGACCAGCCAGCGAACAGGCCCCACCCCGATCACCGGAGACAATCCCGTCTCCGGCGCCGACGAGATCGGCAAGGCGGTCAAGGAGTTCGGAGGGTTCACGTATGCCCGGTAGCCAGCGCGTACTCAAACTTGCCGGTCTGGTGGTGGCCGTCCAGACCACCACCGTACTGCTGGCCGCACGAGCTTTCGCGGCCCCCTCGCCCACGCCGACTCCTAGCTCGAGCACGGACTGCTCGCTGCTCGCACCTCCCGCCCGGAAGTTCTGCAAGACCGGCGACCCCTCCGACAAATCTCCCTCCACCCCCGGCAACCCCCTCACCGACACCCTCGACCCCCTCTCCTCGCTGGCCAAAGGCTGCGCCGACGCCGCGTCCTGGACCGTCGACAAGCTCAGTAAGGCCGTGAAGGAGACCGCCGGTGTCGACTTCACCAATCAGGCGTTCCTGAAGCAGTACGCCGTCGTCTTCGCCGCCTCCACCATCCTCACGCTCCTGCTGTGGCTCCTCGCCGTCGCCAAGCGAGCGGTCCGCGGCGTGCCGCTGACCACCGCCATCTCGGAAGCCGTCGGCTTCCTCTGGCTCACCGTGCTGGCCTCCGCCTTCACCCCGCTGATCCTGTACACCGTCGTCTCCGCCACGGACAGCGTCACCGACGTCCTCGCCAAGGCCACCGGCGACCAGGCCGACACGTTCTTCGGCACCTTCTCCGGCGCCCTGAAGAAGGGCAACGACATCGGCGGCGGCCCCATCATGCTGATCGTCGTCTCCCTGGTCAGCATCCTCGCCGCCGGCGTCCTCTGGCTGGAACTGGTCATCCGCGCCGCCCTCCTCTACGTCGGCGCCCTCCTCGGCACCGTCGTCTACGCGGGCCTCGTGGACAAGAACCTGTGGGGCCACGTCCGCCGCTGGGCCGGCATCATGATCGCCGTCATCCTCGTCAAACCCGTCATCGTGATCGTCCTCGGCCTGGCCGGCGCCCTGTCCGGCGACAGCGGCCCCGACGCCTTCTCCGCCGTCGTCTCCGGCCTCGCCATCATCCTGCTCGCCATCTTCGCCAGCGCGATGATCTACCGCTTCGTCCCCGGCTTCGGCGACGAGATCGCCAGCGGCCGCAACAACCGCATCATGCAGGGCGCGGAGGGCAAGGCCGCCGCCGTCATCAGCTCCCCCGCCACCCTCGTCGCCCAGGGCATCAAGACCCACAGCACCCGCGCCGACAGCAACGCCGCGGCCGGTCAGTCCGGCAGCACCCCCCGCCAGGCCAACCCCGCCTCCGGCGGCGTCGCCGCCCACAGCACCCGTACCCCGGGCGGAAGCGGCGGCGGAGCCGTCCCCTCCGCCGCGCCCGCGCCCCGCGCGCCCAGCCCGGTCAACACCCCGCACGCCGGCAACACCCGCAACAACCGCTCAGGAGGTGAAGGGCGTTGACGACCGAGTCCCACTTGTCCCATCCGGTCACGCCCCGCCGTACGTATCTCATCGGCCGCGCCCGGCCGAACGCGATCATCGGCCGGAACCGCGAGACCGGCGAGATCGCCCTGATCATCGCCGGCGCGTTCCTCGGCATGATGTGCGGCCTCCTCGTCCCGGTGCTGCCCCTGCGGATCGTGCTGCTGATGGGCTTCCCGCTGCTCGCGCTCGCCGCGGTCTACGTCCCGTACAAGCGCCGCACCTTCTACAAGTGGTTCGAGATCAACCGCTCGTTCAAGCGGACCGTCAAGCGCGGCGCCGCCTACCGGTCCACCGCCATGGAGGCCGGCACCCGGCTCGACGGCCGTGAGATCGAGGTCGGCCCGCCGCCCGGCATCGGCCGCATCACCTGGCTCGCCGCCCCCTTCGGCCCCGACGAGATCGCCGTACTGCTGCACGCCGACCGCAAGACGGTCACCGCCGCCATCGAGATCGAGGGCCCCGGCGTCGGCCTGCGCGACTCCGAGGACCAGGAGGCCCTGGTCGACCGCTTCGGCACCCTGCTCAAGCACGTAGCCAACGGCGACGGCTTCGTCACCCGGCTGCAGATGCTCGCCCGCACCCTGCCCGCCGACCCGGACGCGCACGCCAAGGACGTCGCCGTACGCGGCGACGACCGCGCCCCGGGCTGGCTCCAGAACTCCTACGACCAGCTCCAGTCCATGGTCTCCACCAGCAGCGAGCAGCACCGCGCCTACCTCGTCGCCTGCATGCACTACAGCCGGGAACTGGCCGCCGAGGCCCAGGCCATGGCCCGCGCCGCCCGCACCCGCGGCGGCCGGGTCGACCGGGACGCCGGGCTCGCCGTCGTCATGGCCCGCGAGCTGACCGACATCTGCTCCCGGCTCCAGGAGGCCGACATCCGGGTACGGCAGCCGCTCGGCCAGGGCCGGCTGGCCTCCCTGATCCACTCCATGTACGACCCCGACCACCCCATCGACCACATCCAGGCCATGACCCAGCGCAACGCCTGGCCGGCCGAGCTGGACGCCGTGGAGCCGACCTACCTCCAGGCCAAGACCCGCGAGTCCAGCACCCGCGCCCCCTGGTGCCATGCCACCGCCTGGGTGAAGGAGTGGCCGATGACCCCCGTCGGCGTCAACTTCCTCGCCCCGCTCCTCGTCCACACCCCGGACGTCATCCGCACGGTCGCCGTGACCATGGACCTGGAACCCACCGAGGTCGCCATCGAGCGGATGCTGACCGAGAAGACCAACGACGAGGCGGAGGCGTCCCGCGCCGCCAAGATGAACCGCACCGTCGACCCCCGGGACATCGCCGCGCACAACCGGCTCGACCAGCGCGGCGAGGACCTCGCCAGCGGCGCCGCGGGCGTCAACCTCGTCGGCTACATCACCGTCTCCGCCCGCTCCCCGGAAGCCCTCAACCGCGACAAGCGCACGATAAGGGCCTCCGCCGGCAAGTCGTACCTCAAGCTGGAGTGGTGCGACCGAGAGCACCACCGCGCCTTCGTGAACACACTCCCGTTCGCCACCGGCATCCGAAGGTAGGGGCTGATTCTCCGATGCGGGATCCGCTGTCCGTCCTCACCGAGGCCTTCACCTCCTTCCTCTTCGGGAAGGTGGAGACGACCCGGCCGCCGGTGCGCACCTCCACGGGCCAGGCCCAGGCGGTCTACCTGCCCACGGCCGCGCCCGGCCTCGGCGACTCCGGCGTCATCATCGGCCGCGAGGTGTACTCCGGCAAGGGCTACATCTACGACCCCTTCCAGCTGTACGGCCAGCAGCTGCCGGCCCCGCACTGGCTGGTCCTCGGCGAGTCCGGCAACGGCAAGTCGGCGCTGGAGAAGACGTACGTCCTGCGCCAGCTGCGGTTCAAGGACCGCCAGGTCGTCGTCCTGGACGCACAGGGCGAGGACGGCGTCGGCGAGTGGAACCTGATCGCCGAGGAGCTGGGGATAACGCCCATCCGGCTCGACCCGACGGCCGCCCTCGACCACGGCATCCGGCTCAACCCGCTGGACCCGGCGATCACCACGACCGGGCAGCTCGCCCTGCTGCGGACCATCATCGAGGTCGCCATGGGCCACGGCCTGGACGAGCGCGCCGGCTTCGCCCTGAAGGTCGCGCACTCCTACGTCAACGAGACGATCGTCGACCGCCAGCCGGTCCTCTTCGACATCGTGGAGCAGCTGCGGCATCCCGAGCCGGAGTCGGCGGAGGCGATGAACGTCGCCATAGACGACGTACGGGCCTGGGGCCTGGACGTGGCCCTGGTCCTGGACCGGCTGGTCGACGGTGACCTGAGGGGCATGTTCGACGGCCCGACCACGGTCGGCATCGACCTCGACGCGCCCCTGATCGTCTTCGACCTGTCCCACATCGACCGCAACTCCATCGCCATGCCGATCCTCATGGCGATCGTCGGCGTGTGGCTGGAGCACACCTGGATCCGCCCCGACCGGAAGAAGCGCATCTTCCTGGTCGAGGAGGCCTGGCACATCATCAACAGCCCGTTCGTGGCCCAGCTGTTCCAGCGGCTGCTGAAGTTCGGGCGCCGGCTCGGCCTGTCCTTCGTCGCGGTCGTCCACCATCTGTCCGACGTGGTCGACGGCGCGGCGGCGAAGGAGGCCGCGGCCATCCTGAAGATGGCCTCGACCAGGACGATCTACGCCCAGAAAGCGGACGAGGCGCGGGCCACCGGCCGCGTCCTCGGCCTGCCCCGGTGGGCCGTGGAGATCATCCCCACGCTCACGCCGGGTATCGCGGTCTGGGACGTCAACGGCAATGTCCAGGTGGTCAAGCATCTGGTCACGGAGACGGAACGGCCACTGGTCTTCACCGACCGCGCGATGACCCAGTCGTCCAGCGAACTGGCGGCCGACGACGCGCTGCGCGCGGCCGAGCTGGAGGCCGAGCAGCGGGCGGCGGCCTTCGTGGAACAGCACCTCGGCGACTCCGAGTCGACGGTGGCCTAGAGGGAGTGCAGTGTGAGACCGGACGATCGCCGTGACCCCCGCCGGGACCGCCAGGGCGGCATCCCGGACGGGCTGCTGGTCGGCGTCCTGGCGTTCCTCATCGGGATGACCGTCCTGGTGTGGGCGGCCACCGGCCTCGCGGCCCGGTTCTCCCAGGGCGCCTGGCCGGACGGCGTCACCTTCACCCGCACCCCCCTGGCCATGCGCCACCTCATCGGCCGGCCGCACGACCTTCCCGGCGCCTGGCCGGACACCCCGCCGGGCCAGCTCTCCGGGTGGGGCCTGTTCTGGGGCCTGTTCCTGGGCCAGCTGATGATCCTCTTCGTGCTCACCGTGTTCACGCTGGGCGCGGTGGCCCGCTGGCGCGCGAGCCGGCTACGACGCGCCACGACGGCCCGGGACCCGCTGGACGGCCCGCCGCCGCGGCCCCTGCCCGCCGAGCCCCGGTACGAGGCCCAGGAGCGGCGCCACGACGTCCCGGAGCCCCGCCACGAGGTCCTCCTGCCGCGCACCGAGCCGCTGCCCGTGACGCCCGCCGGGGAGACGGCCGTGCCGGCGCCGCCGGCCGGTCCGCCGGCCGGCGGCGACCGGGAGACGGTCTTCATCGCGCCGAGGGAGGACCGGCAGACGGCCGCGGTCCAGGCCGTACGCGACGCGGAGGGCCCCGTCCTCCTCGTCACCTCCAACCCGGCCCTGTGGGCGGAGACCAAGGACACCCGGGCCAAGCTGGGCCCCACCCTGCTCTACGACCCCACGCACCGGTGCGACACCCCGGCCCGCCTGCACTGGTCGCCCACGGCGGGCTGCGAGGACAGACAGACGGCCCTGCACCGGGCGACGGCCCTGCTCGCCCCCGTACGGCCCACCGCGCGGATCGACCAGGCGGTGGCCGACACGGCGATCGTCCTGCTGCGCAGCTATCTGCACGCCGCCGCCCTGGAGAACCGCACCATCCGGCACGTGCACCGCTGGGCGCAGGGCACCCAGGTCCAGGACGCGGTCCGCACCCTGCGCACCCACCCGAAGGCCGCGCCCGGCGCCGCCGGCGAGCTGGAGGCGGCACTCACCGCGCACCCGGAACGCCGGGACATCGCGCAGGAGTTGACCAGCAGGGCCCTGTCGGCGCTGTTCACGGTGAACATCCGGGAGGCGTGCACTCCCAACCGAAGCGATGCCCTCGCCCTGGATTCCTTCGTCCACGAAGGGGGCACGCTTTATCTGGTCGGTGAATCCATCGAGGACCCGCGGAGCAATCCGGGCGCGATGCCGCTCCTGACGGCCCTCGTCTCCAGCGTGGTCGAGCGCGGCCGGCGCATGGCCGAACGGTCATCCTCCGGTCGGCTCGACCCACCACTCACCCTGGTCCTGGACGACATCGCGGCCGTGGCGCCGCTGCCCGAGCTGCCGGACCTGCTGGCCGCCGGCGCCGACCAGGGCCTGCCGACGTTCGCGCTGCTCCGCTCCCGGGAGCAGGCCCGCACCCGCTGGCCGCACCAGGAACTCCCGGTCTGAGCAGTCCTCGCGCAAGGCTCCGGGAGCGCTTTCCGTATCGGAGAGGCTTTCTCAGAGCGGCCGTTCCACCACGAACTCCAGCTCCTCCTGGGCCTCGTCCTTCGAGAACGCCACGACCCGGCCGCTCGCCTCGAAGCCGATCTTCCGGTAGGCCGCCTGGGCCCGTGTGTTCTTCTCGTGGACGAACAGCCGCACCCGCTCGACGCCGCTCTCCCAGGCCCAGGCCAGCCCGGCGTCGAACAGCGCCTCGATGAGCCCTTTCCCACGGTGTTCCGGCCGTACGAACACGCCGACCACATGGCCCTGCCGCCGCTCGACCGGGAATCCGGCCCAGTCCTCGCTGCCGGCCTCCTCGATGAGCACGGTGGCCGAGCCGGCCCAGCCGCCGTCCGGTGCCTCGGCGATGAACTGCCGGGCCGTCGTGGAGCCCTCTCCCGAGCCGACGGCCCGGTCCTGCCAGAAGGAATCCGGCCGGGCCGCGGCCGCGTCGTAGGTCTCCAGAAAGGCGAGGTGCGCGATCGGGTCCCGCAACGCGTCCAGCCGCAGCTGCTTCACCCGCTCCCAATCACCGGGACGGACAGCGCGTATGACGTAGTCGTTGCCGCTCACGAGACTCATGGGCCCAAGATATCCGCACCGCACGCATAACGCAGAAAACCCCCGCACCATACGGTGCGGGGGTTTTCCCAAAAATTGTTCGGCGGTGTCCTACTCTCCCACAGGGTCCCCCCTGCAGTACCATCGGCGCTGTGAGGCTTAGCTTCCGGGTTCGGTATGTAAACCGGGCGTTTCCCTCACGCTATGACCACCGAAACACTATGAAACAATCAACCGGAACGCCCCCCAAGGGGGCGACATGGTCGTGGTTTCAGAACCAACACAGTGAACGCGAGCATCAATGGACAAGCCCTCGGCCTATTAGTACCAGTCAACTCCACCCGTTACCAGGCTTCCATATCTGGCCTATCAACCCAGTCGTCTACTGGGAGCCTTACCCCATCAAGTGGGTGGGAGTCCTCATCTCGAAGCAGGCTTCCCGCTTAGATGCTTTCAGCGGTTATCCCTCCCGAACGTAGCCAACCAGCCATGCCCTTGGCAGAACAACTGGCACACCAGAGGTTCGTCCGTCCCGGTCCTCTCGTACTAGGGACAGCCCTTCTCAAGACTCCTACGCGCACAGCGGATAGGGACCGAACTGTCTCACGACGTTCTAAACCCAGCTCGCGTACCGCTTTAATGGGCGAACAGCCCAACCCTTGGGACCGACTCCAGCCCCAGGATGCGACGAGCCGACATCGAGGTGCCAAACCATCCCGTCGATATGGACTCTTGGGGAAGATCAGCCTGTTATCCCCGGGGTACCTTTTATCCGTTGAGCGACGGCGCTTCCACAAGCCACCGCCGGATCACTAGTCCCGACTTTCGTCCCTGCTCGACCCGTCGGTCTCACAGTCAAGCTCCCTTGTGCACTTACACTCAACACCTGATTGCCAACCAGGCTGAGGGAACCTTTGGGCGCCTCCGTTACCCTTTAGGAGGCAACCGCCCCAGTTAAACTACCCATCAGACACTGTCCCTGATCCGGATCACGGACCCAGGTTAGACATCCAGCACGACCAGACTGGTATTTCAACGACGACTCCACCCACACTGGCGTGCGAGCTTCACAGTCTCCCAGCTATCCTACACAAGCCGAACCGAACACCAATATCAAACTGTAGTAAAGGTCCCGGGGTCTTTCCGTCCTGCTGCGCGAAACGAGCATCTTTACTCGTAGTGCAATTTCACCGGGCCTATGGTTGAGACAGTCGAGAAGTCGTTACGCCATTCGTGCAGGTCGGAACTTACCCGACAAGGAATTTCGCTACCTTAGGATGGTTATAGTTACCACCGCCGTTTACTGGCGCTTAAGTTCTCAGCTTCGCCACACCGAAATGTGACTAACCGGTCCCCTTAACGTTCCAGCACCGGGCAGGCGTCAGTCCGTATACATCGCCTTACGGCTTCGCACGGACCTGTGTTTTTAGTAAACAGTCGCTTCTCGCTGGTCTCTGCGGCCACCCCCAGCTCAGAGCGCAAAGCTCATCACCAGGTGTGGCCCCCCTTCTCCCGAAGTTACGGGGGCATTTTGCCGAGTTCCTTAACCATAGTTCACCCGAACGCCTCGGTATTCTCTACCTGACCACCTGAGTCGGTTTAGGGTACGGGCCGCCATGAAACTCGCTAGAGGCTTTTCTCGACAGCATAGGATCATCCACTTCACCACAATCGGCTCGGCATCAGGTCTCACCCTGCAAGAGTGGCGGATTTGCCTACCACTCGGGCTACACCCTTACCCCGGGACAACCACCGCCCGGGATGGACTACCTTCCTGCGTCACCCCATCACTCACCTACTAACCGCTTGGTCCGGCGGCTCCACCACTTTCCATTCCCCGAAGGGTCCGGAACGGCTTCACGGCCTTAGCATCACGATGCTCGATGTTTGACGCTTCACAGCGGGTACCGGAATATCAACCGGTTATCCATCGACTACGCCTGTCGGCCTCGCCTTAGGTCCCGACTTACCCTGGGCAGATCAGCTTGACCCAGGAACCCTTAGTCAATCGGCGCAAACGTTTCTCACGTTTGTATCGCTACTCATGCCTGCATTCTCACTCGTCAACCGTCCACGACTACCTTCCAGTGCCGCTTCACCCGGCAGACGACGCTCCCCTACCCATCACAGCACCCGTTGGGGCTTATTGCTGCAATGACACGACTTCGGCGGTACGCTTGAGCCCCGCTACATTGTCGGCGCGGAATCACTAGACCAGTGAGCTATTACGCACTCTTTCAAGGGTGGCTGCTTCTAAGCCAACCTCCTGGTTGTCTGTGCGACTCCACATCCTTTCCCACTTAGCGTACGCTTAGGGGCCTTAGTCGATGCTCTGGGCTGTTTCCCTCTCGACCATGGAGCTTATCCCCCACAGTCTCACTGCCGCGCTCTCACTTACCGGCATTCGGAGTTTGGCTAAGGTCAGTAACCCGGTAGGGCCCATCGCCTATCCAGTGCTCTACCTCCGGCAAGAAACACACGACGCTGCACCTAAATGCATTTCGGGGAGAACCAGCTATCACGGAGTTTGATTGGCCTTTCACCCCTAACCACAGGTCATCCCCCAGGTTTTCAACCCTGGTGGGTTCGGTCCTCCACGAAGTCTTACCTCCGCTTCAACCTGCCCATGGCTAGATCACTCCGCTTCGGGTCTTGAGCGTGCTACTAAAACGCCCTATTCGGACTCGCTTTCGCTACGGCTTCCCCACCCGGGTTAACCTCGCAACACACCGCAAACTCGCAGGCTCATTCTTCAAAAGGCACGCAGTCACGAGAACAAGGCAAGCCTCGTTCCGACGCTCCCACGGCTTGTAGGCACACGGTTTCAGGTACTATTTCACTCCGCTCCCGCGGTACTTTTCACCATTCCCTCACGGTACTATCCGCTATCGGTCACCAGGGAATATTTAGGCTTAGCGGGTGGTCCCGCCAGATTCACACGGGATTTCTCGGGCCCCGTGCTACTTGGGTGTTTCTCAAACGAGCCGCTGATGTTTCGACTACGGGGGTCTTACCCTCTACGCCGGACCTTTCGCATGTCCTTCGCCTACATCAACGGTTTCTGACTCGTCGACCAGCCGGCAGACTGATCAAGAGAAATCCCACAACCCCGTATACGCAACCCCTGCCGGGTCTCACACGCATACGGTTTGGCCTCATCCGGTTTCGCTCGCCACTACTCCCGGAATCACGGTTGTTTTCTCTTCCTGAGGGTACTGAGATGTTTCACTTCCCCTCGTTCCCTCCACACTGCCTATGTGTTCAGCAGCGGGTGACAGCCCATGACGACTGCCGGGTTTCCCCATTCGGAAACCCCCGGATCAAAGCCTGGTTGACGACTCCCCGGGGACTATCGCGGCCTCCCACGTCCTTCATCGGTTCCTGGTGCCAAGGCATCCACCGTGCGCCCTTAAAAACTTGGCCACAGATGCTCGCGTTCACTGTGTAGTTCTCAAACAACGACCAGCCACCCATCACCCCAGACCAAAGGTCCGAGTGCACTGGGGCCGGCAACTGAGGAAGTTCGCTCCCTCAGACACCCAACAGCGTGCCCGATACCCTCATCCCTTCGCTCGTTCCGTTCCACGCCGAAGCAGTACTAGGAAGAGCAGCAGGTCAAAAGTGCCGAGTAGTCAACGTTCCACCCATGAGCTAACCACCGTCGATCATTCGCCGACGTAGTGGCTCTGGCTGCCTCGCGGCAGCTAGATGCTCCTTAGAAAGGAGGTGATCCAGCCGCACCTTCCGGTACGGCTACCTTGTTACGACTTCGTCCCAATCGCCAGTCCCACCTTCGACAGCTCCCTCCCACAAGGGGTTGGGCCACCGGCTTCGGGTGTTACCGACTTTCGTGACGTGACGGGCGGTGTGTACAAGGCCCGGGAACGTATTCACCGCAGCAATGCTGATCTGCGATTACTAGCGACTCCGACTTCATGGGGTCGAGTTGCAGACCCCAATCCGAACTGAGACCGGCTTTTTGAGATTCGCTCCACCTCACGGTATCGCAGCTCATTGTACCGGCCATTGTAGCACGTGTGCAGCCCAAGACATAAGGGGCATGATGACTTGACGTCGTCCCCACCTTCCTCCGAGTTGACCCCGGCGGTCTCCCGTGAGTCCCCAGCACCACAAGGGCCTGCTGGCAACACGGGACAAGGGTTGCGCTCGTTGCGGGACTTAACCCAACATCTCACGACACGAGCTGACGACAGCCATGCACCACCTGTACACCGACCACAAGGGGGGCACTATCTCTAATGCTTTCCGGTGTATGTCAAGCCTTGGTAAGGTTCTTCGCGTTGCGTCGAATTAAGCCACATGCTCCGCCGCTTGTGCGGGCCCCCGTCAATTCCTTTGAGTTTTAGCCTTGCGGCCGTACTCCCCAGGCGGGGCACTTAATGCGTTAGCTGCGGCACGGACAACGTGGAATGTTGCCCACACCTAGTGCCCACCGTTTACGGCGTGGACTACCAGGGTATCTAATCCTGTTCGCTCCCCACGCTTTCGCTCCTCAGCGTCAGTATCGGCCCAGAGATCCGCCTTCGCCACCGGTGTTCCTCCTGATATCTGCGCATTTCACCGCTACACCAGGAATTCCGATCTCCCCTACCGAACTCTAGCCTGCCCGTATCGACTGCAGACCCGGGGTTAAGCCCCGGGCTTTCACAACCGACGTGACAAGCCGCCTACGAGCTCTTTACGCCCAATAATTCCGGACAACGCTTGCGCCCTACGTATTACCGCGGCTGCTGGCACGTAGTTAGCCGGCGCTTCTTCTGCAGGTACCGTCACTTTCGCTTCTTCCCTGCTGAAAGAGGTTTACAACCCGAAGGCCGTCATCCCTCACGCGGCGTCGCTGCATCAGGCTTTCGCCCATTGTGCAATATTCCCCACTGCTGCCTCCCGTAGGAGTCTGGGCCGTGTCTCAGTCCCAGTGTGGCCGGTCGCCCTCTCAGGCCGGCTACCCGTCGTCGCCTTGGTGAGCCGTTACCTCACCAACAAGCTGATAGGCCGCGGGCTCATCCTGCACCGCCGGAGCTTTACAGCCTCCACCATGCGATGGAAGCTCATATCCGGTATTAGACCCCGTTTCCAGGGCTTGTCCCAGAGTGCAGGGCAGATTGCCCACGTGTTACTCACCCGTTCGCCACTAATCCCCTCCCGAAGGAGGTTCATCGTTCGACTTGCATGTGTTAAGCACGCCGCCAGCGTTCGTCCTGAGCCAGGATCAAACTCTCCGTGAATGTTTTCCCGTAATCGGGATGACACATCACGAGAGCGGTGCGAGAGGAGGAATAGTCCTCTCGCACACAGCGTCCTCGCTGTGTTTTTTCAAAGGAACCTCGTCCCGGCCGTGATGACCGGAGACGGGGTATCAACATATCTGGCGTTGACTTTTGGCACGCTGTTGAGTTCTCAAGGAACGGTCGCTTCCTTTGTACTCACCCTCTCGGGCTTTCCTCCGGGCGCTTCCCTTCGGTCTTGCGTTTCCGACTCTATCAGATCTTTTCTCGATCCGATTTCCTCGGTGCTTTCCAGGTTCCCGCTCTCGCGTTTCCCTTTCCGGCGGTTCCGACTCTATCAGATCCTTTCGGCGTCTGATCCCCGGTCAGCGGGGTTTGCCTTCCCGGCCGTTGGGCCGTTCCGACGTCTCAAACCTTAGCGGATCCTCCCGGCGATTCCCAATCGGGCCGCCGAGTCCGTATTCGAATTGAATTCGGGCACGCCGAAATCAACCCGTACGGGAGATCGTGCTGGTGGTGTGAGGGGTGCCGCTCAAGGCGGCGGAGTGCTGCCGAGGAACCGTTACGGCTCCGTGGCAACCCGAAGAACCCTACGGATCGACAGCAGGCGTGTCAACACCCCTCTGTCAACATCTTTTGCGCGGCCTCGGGAGCCGGTCTCAGTCCAGGTCGGTGAGCCGGCCGCCGGCGTCCGGCTGCGCGTGCTCCACCCGGCGCAGGAGCCGGGTCAGGACCTCGCCGAGCACCGCGCGCTCGGCGGGAGTGAGGTCCTGGAGGAGGTCCTCCTCGAAGACCGTCGCCAGGCGCATGGCCTCCAGCCACTTCTCGCGGCCCTCGGGCGTCAGCTCCACGATGACCCGGACGCGGTTGGACTCGTCCCGCTCCCGGGTGACCAGACCCTCGGCCACCATGCGGTCGATCCGGTGCGTCATCGCGGCCGGAGTCAGGCCGAGCCGCTTGGCCAGGTCGCTCGGACCCATGCGATAGGGCGCACCGGAGAGGACGAGGGCCTTGAGGACCTCCCACTCGGCATTGCTGATGCCGAGGGCGGAGGTCTGACGGCCGTACGCGACATTCATCCGGCGGTTGAGCCGGGACAGCGCCGACACGATCTTCTCGACCTGGGGGTCCAGGTCCTGGAACTCGCGCTGGTAGGCGGCGATCTGTTCTTCGAGTGTCGGCTCCGTGACGCCGGGGGTGTCGGCCATGGCCGCAGTATCGCACGCGACCCCTTTGCCTTGAAGTCCTTCGCTGTGTAATCTTTAGCTTCGAACTTTAGCTTCGAAGTCTTCAGGTCTAACTAGTGAGAGAGGTGAACGTGACCAGGGCGATGGGCGCGGCGATGCGCCGGATCCACGTGGGCAACGCGCTCAGCGCGTTCGGGCTCGGCTTCACCGTCCCCTACCTGTACGTCTACGTGGCGCAGGTGCGGGGGCTGGGAGCCATGACGGCGGGACTCGTGCTCGCCGTCTTCGCCGTGGCCGCGCTGATCGTGCTGCCGTTCGCCGGCCGGGCGATCGTGCGGCGCGGTCCCCTGCCGGTCCTGCTCGCCGCCCTGGTCCTCGCCGCTCTGGGCGCGCTGAGCCTCGGTCTGGCGGGCGGGGCCGCGAGCGTGCTGCTGTCCGCCGCCGCGCTCGGTGCCGGACAGGCCGTGATGCAGCCGGCGCTGGCGACGATGATCGTGGACTGCTCCACGGCGGACACGCGCTCGCGGGCGTTCGCGATGCAGTTCTTCCTGCAGAACCTGGGGCTCGGCGTGGGCGGCCTCATCGGCGGTCACCTCGTCGACACCACGCGCGTGTCCTCGTTCACGCTGCTGTTCGCGATCGAGGCGCTGATGTTCCTGGTGCTGGTCGTGGTGATGGCGACCGTGCGCATGCCGCACTCCCCCCGGATGGCGGACGCTCCGGCGCGGTCGGCCAGGGGCGGCTGGAAGCAGTTGCTCGGCAACCGGGCGATGGTGCAGCTGTGCGTGCTGGGCTTCGTGCTCTTCTTCGCCTGCTACGGCCAGTTCGAGTCGGGACTGAGCGCCTACGGCGTGGAGGCGGCCGGGATATCCACGTCCGCGCTGGGGACGGCGCTGGCCGCGAACACGCTGATGATCGTGGTCGCCCAGTTCGCCGTGCTGAAGCTCGTGGAGCGGCGCCGGCGGACCCGGGTCATCGCCGCGGTCGGCCTGATCTGGGCGGTCGCGTGGCTGGCCGCCGGGTACGCGGGGCTGGGACACGGCAGCCAGGAGATGGCCACGGCCGCCTTCGTGTCGACGTACGCGCTGTTCGGGCTGGGTGAAGCGATGCTGTCGCCGACGGTCGCGCCGCTGGTCGCCGATCTGGCGCCGGAGGGCCTGGCCGGTCAGTACAACTCGGCGTTCGCGCTGGTCAAGCAGCTGGCACTGGCGGTCGGCCCGGCGGTGGGCGGTCCGCTGGGCGCCTCGCTGCACGCGCCGTACGTCGTGACCTTCCTGCTGTTCTCGCTGTCGGTCACCGTGCTGGCCCTGCGGCTGGGACGGAGCCTCACCGCGGCGCAGGACCGGCCGTGGACGGCGCGGGAGAGCCGGGTGGTCAGCCGGGGCGGGGCACCGGAGCCGGTCGCCGCGGAGGCGTAGGACCGCGCCGCCGGGGTGGCGCCTGGCGGGGGCGCGGGGAACGGCGCTGCCGGCCGCGGACCGCCCGCGCCCGGCAGCCGGCCCCTACCCGCGCGGCGCTCAGCCCTTCGGCAGGACGAACTCGCACCAGACCGCCTTGCCGCCCGGTGTGCGGCGGCAGCCCCAGCTGGAGGCGATCGTCGCCACGATGGCGATGCCCCGGCCGGACTCGTCGCCCGGCTCCGCGCGGCGGCGCCTGGGCAGGTGGTCGTCGCCGTCCGTGACCTCGATGATCAGGCGGCGGTCGGTGCGGCGCAGGCGCAGCCGCATGGGCGGGACGCCGTGCTGGAGGGAGTTGGCGACCAGCTCGCTGGTGGCGAGGACGCCGAGGTCGTGCAGGTCGGCGGGGAAGCGCCAGCTGGTCAGCACGCCGGAGGCGAACGCGCGGGCGCGGGGTGCCGCCTCGACGCCGCCGAGGAGTTCCAGGGCCGCGTTGCGGAAGAGATCGCCGTCGGGGCCGGTACGCGCCGGGTGCTGGAGGACGAGGACGGCCACGTCGTCGTCGTGGTCGGCGGTGACGCCGGCCGAGCGGACCAGGCGGTCGCAGACGACCTGCGGGCTCCCGGTGGCGCCGGCCAGCGCGCCGGCGAGCGCGGCGATGCCCTCGTCCAGGTCGGCGTCCCGGCGCTCCACCAGGCCGTCGGTGTAGAGGACGGCCGTGGCGCCGGGGCCGAGGTCGACGCAGCCGGAGGAGTGGATCCAGCCGCCGGTGCCGAGCGGCGGGCCGGTGGGTTCGTCGGCGCGGGTGACCACGCCGTTCTCGTCGCGGACCAGGATCGGCAGATGGCCGGCGGACGCGTACACCAGGCGGCCCTCGTTCGGGTCGTGGATCGCGTAGACACAGGTGGCGATCTGGTTGGCGTCGATCTCGGCGGCGAGGCCGTCGAGCAGCTGGAGCACCTCGTGCGGGGGCAGGTCGAGGCGGGCGTAGGCGCGGACGGCCGTGCGGAGCTGGCCCATGACGGCCGCGGCCCGCACCCCGCGGCCCATGACGTCGCCGATGACCAGCGCGGTCCGGCCGCCGCCGAGGGTGATCACGTCGTACCAGTCGCCGCCGACCGCGGCCTCGGTGCCGCCGGGCTGGTAGGTGGCGGCGATGCGCAGGTCGTCGGGCTGCTCCAGTTCCTGCGGGAGCAGGGAGCGCTGGAGGGTGACGGCCGTCTCACGCTGGCGGCGTTCGCTGGCGCGCAGGCGTTCGGCGGCCTCGGCGTGGTCGGTGACGTCGGTGGCGAAGACCAGCACGCCCGCGTCGCGGTCGCCGTCCTCGGTGACGGGCGTGCAGGTGAAGGTGTACGAGCGGCCGTCGACGGCCTTGCGGGACTTCAGGGTGCGGGGTCTGCCGCTGCGCAGCACCTGGTCGAGCAGCGGGAGCAGGCCCAGCTCGGCGAGTTCGGGCAGGGCGTCACGGGCGGGGGCGCCGGTGGGGCGGACGCCGAAGGCGGTGGTGTAGGCGCCGTTGACGTAGCCGATGCGGTGGTCGGGGCCGTGGACGAGGGCGACGAGGGCCGGGACGCGGTCCAGGACGTCACGCGTGGGCAGTTCGTCGACGGCGGGCACCGCGGGTCCGCCGTCGGCGGACCGTTCGGCGCGGGCCGCGGGCACGGAGCCGTCCCCCCGCCGGTCCGGCGGGACCGCCGACTCGGTCCGCGCGGCGGCGCGGCGCTGCGTTCCGGGGAGCCGGGCGCTCCAGCGCGTGAAGTTCACTGTGGGGAAACCCTCGTGGGTGCTGTGGGCGGGCGGGGATGACCGGTCCGGGGACGGGGGCGGTCCGGCAGGGGGCGGACCGCGGCGACATCCGTCAGACGCCTCGGCGGTCCGCGGAGTTCCCGGGTCCGTACGGGACTACCCCTTCGGGTCGTCGGAGGGGCTGTGCGGAGGCTTTCCACCGGCCGCCAGTTCGAACTCCGCACGGGGGTGTTCGAGCGAGCCGAGCGAGACGATCTCCCGCTTGAACAGCCCGGCGAGGGTCCATTCGGCGAGCACCCGGGCCTTGCGGTTGACGGTGGGCACGCGGCTGAGGTGGTACAGGCGGTGCATGAACCAGGCCGGGTAGCCCTTCAGCTCGCGGCCGTAGACCTGGGCGACGCCCTTGTGCAGGCCGAGGGAGGCGACGGAGCCGGCGTAGCGGTGCGCGTACGTCTCCAGGGGCTCCCCGCGCAGCGCGTGCGCGATGTTGTCGCCGAGGACCCTGGCCTGGCGGACCGCGTGCTGGGCGTTGGGCGCGGTGTCGGAGCCGGGCTCGGCGGCGGTGACGTCGGGGACGGCGGCGGCGTCGCCCGCGGCCCAGACGTGCTCGGTGCCCTCGACGGTGAGCTGGGCGGTGCAGCGGAGCCGGCCGCGGTCGGTGCGCGGCAGGCCGGTGGCGGCGATCAGCGGGTGCGGTTTGACGCCGGCCGTCCACACGAGCGTACGAGTGGGGAAGCGCTGGCCGTCGCTGAGGACGGCGACCCGGTCGGCGCAGGATTCCAGGCGGGTGTCCAGCAGCACCTGGATGTTGCGGCGGCGCAGCTGGGTGACGGTGTAGCGGCCCATCTCCGGGCCGACCTCCGGCAGGATCCGGTCGGTGGCCTCGACGAGGATCCACTTCATGTCCTCGGGGCGGAGGTTGTGGTAGTAGCGGGCGGCGTAGCGGGCCATGTCCTCCAGTTCGCCGAGGGCCTCGACGCCCGCGTAGCCGCCGCCGACGAAGACGAAGGTGAGGGCGGCGTCGCGGATCGCGGGGTCGCGGGTGGAGGAGGCGATGTCCATCTGTTCGATGACGTGGTTGCGCAGGCCGATGGCCTCCTCGACGGTCTTGAAGCCGATGCCGTACTCGGCGAGGCCGGGGACAGGCAGGGCGCGGGAGACCGAGCCGGGGGCGAGCACGAGTTCGTCGTAGCCGAGCAGTTCGGCGGAGCTGCCCTCGTCGGCGGTGGCGAGCGTGCTGACGGCCGCCGTGCGCGCCGCGTGGTCGATGGAGGTCACCTCGCCGATGACGACGTGACACCGGTGCAGGACGCGGCGCAGCGGTACGACGACGTGGCGCGGCGAGATCGAGCCCGCGGCGGCCTCGGGAAGGAACGGCTGGTACGTCATGTAGGGGTCGGGAGTGACGACGGTGATGTCGGCCTCGCCTCTCCTCAGCTCCGCCTTCAGCTTCCGCTGGAGACGCAGGGCCGTGTACATCCCGACGTAGCCGCCGCCGACAACCAGAATGCGCGCACGTTCCTTCACCATCCCATGACGCACCCGGCGCCGGAGTTTGTCCACAGGCCCGGCAATTTGTGTGACCGGCGGCCGGGTGTGCGCCGAGTCGGCCGCGGCGACCGTGCGGGACGAAAGGGGGCAGGTCAGCGGGGGCGGCGGAGAGGGCGGGATGGGACGGAATCGGGACGTACACGCCCCGTACTCCGATCGGGGGGCGCACTGTACGGAACCTGCCCCTTCTGAATTGACTGCCTCTCAACTATGTTCGTGTGTCGACGGAGTGTAGGGAATGTGGTCGAACGGGTCCGCGACGGGCGGATCCGGTCGGAACCGATGCCAGATCCGCGCGCTTCGTATCCAGTGGTGGGGAGAGTCTCCGGGGGGAGACGTCATTACCGGGGGAAGACATGCATGTTCAGGACACGCATTGGGCATCGGCCGCCGCCATCGCGCCCGGCGGCAGAACGATGAGTACGGCGGCGGGCACCCCACGCGCGGACGGGGTGCGGACGACTCCGCTGCGGGTGGACGCGCAGCGCAACCTGGAGCACGTGCTGCGTGCGGCGCGGGAGGTGTTCGGCGAGCTGGGGTACGGCGCGCCGATGGAGGACGTGGCGCGGCGCGCCCGGGTCGGGGTCGGCACGGTGTACCGGCGCTTTCCCAGCAAGGACGTGCTGGTGCGGCGGATCGCCGAGGAGGAGACGGCGCGGCTGACCGAGCAGGCGCGGACGGCGCTCGGGCAGGAGGACGAGCCGTGGTCGGCGCTGTCGCGGTTCCTGCGGACGTCGGTGGCGTCGGGCGCGGGACGGCTGCTGCCGCCGCAGGTGCTGCGGGTCGGTTCCGCCGGTTCGGACGGGCCGGGTGAGGCGGTCCGGGTGCCTCCGCAGCGGGTGCAGCCGGGCGGCGGTGAGCTGCGGCTGGTGTCGGACGAGTCCTCGATGGGGGCCGACGACGCCGGGGCCGGGGCGTTGCTCGACGTGGTCGGGCAGTTGGTGGAGCGGGCCCGGTCGGCGGGTGAGCTGCGGGCGGACGTGTCGGTGGGGGATGTGCTGCTGGTGATCGCCACGGCGGCGCCGTCCCTGCCGGATGCGGCGCAGCAGGCGGCGGCTTCGGCCCGGCTGCTGGACATCCTGCTGGAAGGGCTCCGGTCCCGGCCCGCGCCGGCTCCGGCGTAGGTCCGGCTCGGCCCGGTTCGTCCTCGGCGGACGCGTCGCGCGGGTGGTGCTCGCGGGACGCGTCCGCCGTCGGCGGCTGCCGGGTCGTGCGGCGGCGGCCCGGTGAGCGGTGCCGTCGGTCCGGCCGTCCCCGTTCGAAGGGTGTTCGGGGGCCCGGGGACAAGTGCGCTCGGACGAGTGGATGGGGTGCTCGGGAGAAAAGGGCTGTGGCACTCTGAGCCGGTGACGGGTTGGGCTGGGCCGGGGCCGGGAGCTGTCCGCGATGAGCGCTGACGGGTGGGACGAGTCACACGGGGGCGCGGAGAGGCGCGGGCCGCACGTGCCCGGCCAAGGCGGACGCGCCTCGTTCCGCGGCGGACCCGGGGACGGGAGTGTTCCGCCGCCTCGGGAGATACCCGCCGCCGACGGTGAGCTGATCGAACGGATGCGCTCCGGCGACGACTTCGCCTACGAGGAGCTGTACCGGCGGCACGCCGACGCGGTACGCCGGTACGCGCGGACCTGCTGCCGGGACGGCCACACCGCCGACGACCTCACCGCCGAGGTGTTCGCCCGGATGCTCCAGGCGGTGCGCGGCGGCTCCGGGCCCGAGCACGCCGTACGGGCCTATCTGCTGACCTCCGTACGACGCGTCGCCGCGCACTGGGCCAAGTCGGCCCGGCGCGAGCAGCTCGTCGACGACTTCGCGCTCTTCGCCCAGCAGGCCGCGCGGGCCGCGGAGGCGTCCGGCGCCGGCCCGGGCGATCCGGGCGCGGACGTACGCGCCCTGCACGAGGCCGAGCAGTCCCTGGCCATGCGCGCGTTCCGCTCCCTGCCCGAGCGCTGGCAGGCCGTGCTGTGGCACACCGAGGTGGAGGACGAGTCCCCGAGCGAGGTGGCCGTCCTGTTCGGGCTGGACGCCAACGGCACCCGGGTGCTCGCCAGCCGCGCCCGGGAGGGGCTGAAGCAGGCCTATCTCCAGGCCCACGTCAGCACCGCGCTCACCGCCGACGAGGAGTGCGCCCGCTACGCCGACCAGCTCGGCACCTACGCCCGCCGCAAACTGCGCGTACGGGCCGAGCGGGGCCTGCGCGAGCACCTCGCGGAGTGCGCCCGGTGCCGGCTGGCCGCGGCGCAGATCGAGGAGGTCGCGAGCGGGATCCCCGCGGTCGTCCCGGTCGCGGTCATCGGCTGGTTCGGGGCCGCCGGGTACGCCAAGGCGCTCGGGATCGTGGCGGGCGGCGCCGGGGCCGGGGCGGCCGGGGCCGCCGCCGCGGCCACCGGCTCGTCCGGGGCCGGCGGGGCCGCGGTTTCCGAGGGGCTCGGGGCGCCGGTGAAGGCCGGTATCGCGGCAGGAGTGGTCGCGGTGGCCGTCGCCGCGGTCGCGCTGGCCCTGGTGAACGACGACCGCCCGGCGAAGGAGGCCGTCGCCCGGCCGTCCCCGTCCGCTCCGGTCGTACGCCCCGGGACGCCGGCGCCCGTGCCCGCTCCTCCAAGGCCCCGGCCCGAGCCCTCGCCGAAGCCGGCGGCCGTCGCCCCCGCACCGCTTCCGGCCACGCCCACGCCGACGCCCACGCCCTCTCCCCCGCCGAAGCCGCGCCCCAGGCCCACACCGACGCCGACCCCGACGCCGACGTCCACTCCGCCGCCGAAGCCGAAGCCGAAGCCGAAGCCCAGGCCGACCCCGACGCCGACCCCGACCCCGCCGCCCGCACCCGCCGTCTACGAGTTGAGCGCGCTGCGCTTCGACGCCACCGGTGACGGCACCGAGCCCGAGATCAGGCTGGGCGGGAGCAGCTGGGTGTGGCAGCGGTACGGCCTGACGATCGGCGGCAGGACGTACGCGCACGGAGTCACCGTGCACGGCGAGTCCTCCGTCACCATCGACCTCAACCGGCCGTGCACCGCCTACGACGCGCGGGCCGGCGTGGACGACATGGCCCTCGGGCTCGGCAGGGTCTACTTCTCCGTCCACGCCGACGGGGTGCCGCTGTGGCGCTCCGGCATGGTCGAGGGCGGTGACCCGGCCGTCCCCGTGCATGTGGACCTCACCGGGCGCCGGACCGTACGGCTGGTGGTGGAGCCGCGCGACCACGGTCCCGGCCGGGTGGCGCCGGCGGACTGGGCGGAGTCCCGGTTCACCTGCCGGTAGGCCCGTTCACGCGCCGGCCGTACGGCTCGCCGCCGGCACCGCCGCCAGGTCCCGCAGGACGTCCGCCACGCCCATGGAGGCGCCGCGGGCGCACTCGGCGGCGTAGCGGTCGGGCGGGAGGGCCGCGCGGGCGTCGGCGTGCGCCCGGGCGGCCTCGCCGCGCTCCGGCGCGGGCCGGGGGATGCCCTCGCGCCAGCCGTCGGCGGCGGTGAACAGCCGGACGGCGCCCGGCAGATCGCCGCTCCGGGCCAGCAGACAGGCCGCCGCGTCCACCAGGCCGGCCGTGACCGCCTCGGCGCAGCGGCTGTCCACGGCCTCGCGCAGGGCCGTCGCCAGGATGCGCAGCCCCTCGGCCGTGCCGGACTCGTCGGCGACGACGTACGCCTCGACCATGCGCTGGGCCGCCAGGAACTGCGGGGGCGCGGTGCCGCCGTTCCCGACCAGCGCGCGGGACGCCTCGTACAGCGCGCGGGCGCGGCCGGTGTCGCCGTCGCTCAGGGCGAGGTGGGCGCGCAGCAGCAGCACGAAGGCCCGGGATTCCGGCACCGCGTACCGGTCGGCGGCCGACTCCGCCTCGTCCAGGGCCGCCAGCGCGCCGTTCCGGTCGCCGCAGCGGTAGGAGATCTCGGCGAGCCGGGCGATCAGGAACGGCGCCTCGGCGTACGCGCCGACCTCGTGGGCGAGGCGCAGCGCCTCGGCGTACTCGGCGCGTGCCTCGTCGAACCGGCCGCGCGCCATGGCCGCCTCGCCGGCCGCGCTGCACACCTGGGCGCCCGTCCAGCGGTCGCCGACGCGCCGGCCGAGTCGCCGCAGCTCGGCCAGGTCCTCGTCCACGCCCTGGAGGTTGCCCGAGGAGTCGACGGCCACATGCGCGCGGTACATCAGGGCGACCGCGATCTCCCAGTCGCCGCCGTACTCGCGGGCGTTGGCGACGGACTCCGACAGGCTCGGGCGGACGTCGGCGGGGCTGCCCAGGTAGTAGGTGGTCAGCGGCCAGAGGATGCCCGGGAAGCGGGCGGCCGCGGGGCCGCCGCGCTCGTAGGCGGCCCGCACGCGCGCCACGTACTCCGGGGTCCGCTCGTCGCCCGCGAGGTGGTCGGCGCTCGACTCGGAGGTCAGGAACAGGTCGAGCATGCGCAGGTCGGTCCGCAGCTCGGCCAGCGGGTGGCCGGCGTGGCCGGCGGGCTCGGCGAGGAAGGCGCCCACCGGGTCGGCGGACTCCACGCGGGCCACCAGCTCGCCGGGCGGCGCGTCCGCCGGCAGGGTGTCCAGGGCGGCGCCCAGGCGGAGCACCAGCCGCACCCAGGCCACCGCCTCCTGGCGGTGGCTGCGCAGCCACCAGAACCAGCCGATGGCCAGCACCAGGGCGCCCGCTCCGGCCTCGTCGCCCGCGCGGACCGCGCGGTCCAGGGCGGCGCGGATGTTGTCCAGCTCGGTCTCCAGGCGGGTGAACCAGGGCAGTTGGGCCGCCGACCGCAGCTGCGGCTCGGCCTCCTCCACCAGCGCGCGCACCCAGGCACGGTGGCGGCGCTCGGCCGCCGCGCGCAGTCCGGGGACCTCGGCGGCGCGCTCGGTGGCGTACTCGTGGATGGTCTCCAGCATGCGGTAGCGCATGCCGGTCCCGGTCCCGGTGCCGTCCGGGTCGTACGGGGCGGCGACCACGAGGGACTTGTCGACCAGCGCGCCGAGCAGGTCCGCCGCGGGACCGGTGCACACGGCCTCGGCCGCCGCGAGGTCCCAGCCGCCGGCGAACACCGACACCTCGCGCAGCACCGTCCGCTCGTCCTCCTCCAGCAGCTCCCAGGACCAGTCGACGACCGCGCGCAGGGTCTGCTGGCGGGGCAGGACGGTGCGGCTGCCGGAGGTGAGCAGGCGGAAGCGGTCGTCCAGGCGGTCGGCGATCTGCCGCGGGGTCAGCAGCCGGAGCCGGGCGGCGGCCAGCTCGATGGCGAGCGGCAGCCCGTCCAGGCGGCGGCAGATCTCCGCGACGGCCTCGGTGTCGCCGAGCACCGCGTCCGCGTCCGGGCGGACGGTCCGCGCGCGCTCGGCGAAGAGGCGGTGCGCCTGCTCCGGGACGAGCGGCTCGACCGGGCGCACCGACTCTCCGGGCACGCCCAGCGGTTCCCGGCTGGTGGCGAGGATCGTGAGCCCCGGGCAGCGGGTGAGGAGGGTCTCGGCGAGGGCGGCGGCGGCGCCGATGACGTGTTCGCAGTTGTCGAGGACCAGGAGGTGGGCGCGCGGGGCGCAGTACTCGATCAGCAGGGCCGTGGGGTCGGTCTGCGGGGTGCCCAGCTCGTTGGCCAGCAGCACCGTCTCGCGCAGGCCGAGCGCGCTGACCACGGCGGCGGGGACCGCCTCCGGCCTCTCCAGCGGCGCCAGCTCCACCAGCCAGGCCGAGGGGTGGGCGGCGGCGGCCTCCTCGGCGAGGCGGGTCTTTCCGGAGCCGCCGGGTCCGGTGAGCGTCACCAGGCGGGTCTCGCGCAGGTCGCGGCGGATGGCCGCCAGCTCCGGTTCCCGGCCGACGAAGGAGGTCAGCCGGGGGCGGAGGTTGCCGGTGCGCCGGGGCGGGCGCGGGGGCGCCGGGGCGGCGGCGGGGGGCTCCTCGCCGAGCAGCGACGCGTGCAGCTCGCGGAGTTCGCGGCCCGGGTCGGTGCCGAGGGCGTCGGCGAGGGTGCGGCGGGCGGACTCGTAGGCGGCGAGGGCGTCGGCGGTGCGGCCGGTGTCGCGCAGGGCGCGGATGAGCAGGACGCGCAGCGGCTCGTCGTAGGGGTGGGCGGCGGTCAGTTCCCGCAGCTCCGGGACGGCCTCCTGGGCGCGGCCGAGGTCGAGGGCGGCGGCGGCGCGGGCGCGGGCCGCCTCCAGGCGCAGGGCCTCGGGACGGGCGGCGGCGGTGCGGTCGGGGAGGTCGGCGAGGGCGGGGCCGTACCAGAGGGACAGGGCCTCGGTGAGGACGCGGTGGGCGGTGGCCGCGTCACCGGCGGCGAGGGCGGCGGTGCCGGCGCGGGTGAGCCGCTCGAAGACGTGGAGGTCCACGTCGTCCTTGCCGGCTTCGAGGCGGTAGCCGCCCTGGACGGAGGTGACGGTGTCCCTGCCGAGGGTGCGGCGGAGCCGGCCGACCAGGGCCTGGAGGGCGGCGGGGGCGTCCTGGGGCGGGTCGTCCGCCCAGATCTCGTCGATGAGGGTGCCGGGGGTGACGGTACGGCCGGCCCGCAGGGCCAGAGCGGCGACCAGCGTGCGCAGCCGTCGCCCGCCGATGGGTACGGGAGCCCCCCGGTCGTCCGCTGCTTGGGTCACGCCCAGGATTCTGTACCGCACCCGGTCATTGTGGCGGGCTGCGGTGACAGCGGGCACGGGGGTTTCGCACCGGTGCGGCCGGCCGGGCGGAGCCGGAGGCGCGGGAACCGCGCGGCCGGCCCCGCCACGGCCCGCGGCCGGACACCGGTCCGGCCCGCCCCGCACCGCGCCTGCCCGCCGGCTCACGCTCCCGGCGCCAGCGCGCCGCGCCTCGGCTGGATCCCCGCGGGGACCGCTCGGGAACGGGACGGCGTGCCCGTCCAGCACGTGCCGCGGCGGGCGAGGAGGCGCCGCAGCCACAGTTCGAGGGAGACGAGGTCGGCGAGGCCGTCCAGGGGCAGGGGCTCGCCCGCCGCGCCGCCCCGCAGGGCCGCGCGCACGACGCGGGCCTCCACCAGGCCGGCGTCGGCCAGCAGGGGCGTGGCGAAGAGGTCCAGGAGCGGGTCGGCCGCGGCCCGCAGCCCCGCGCGCGCGGCCGCCGCCGAGGAGGCGTGGGACGGGGTGCCCCAGCCGGGCGGCAGGTCGGTGACACCGGCGCCCTCCAGGACCGTCCGCAGGACGGCCGCGCGGGCGCCGGGCCGGACGCGCAGGGCCTCGGGAAGGGCGCGGCAGGCGCGGACGACCTGGTTGTCGAGGAAGGGCGCGTGCAGCCGCTGGGAGCGGATCTCCGCGGCCTGCTCCAGGACACGGAGGTCGGCGGCGTGCCGGGCGAGCGCCGCCCGCGCGCGGTAGTCGCCGGGCCGCAGGGCGCCGCTTCCGGAGCGGTCGGCCTCCGCCTGGAGGAGAACCGATACTTCGGCCAGCGCCTCTCCCGTCAGCCATCGCGCGGCGGGCCCGGGCCCGGCCCAGGCGAGTGCGGCGAGGGACGCGTCGGCCGCTCCCCGGGGCTCGTCGAAGCGGCGCCGCATCAGCCGCTCGGCCAGCGCCTCCAGTCCCGCCCGGTAGGGGGTGCGGGCCAGCTTCCGGGCCGCGCCGTACACGCGCGCGGGGACGAACACCGAGCCGTCGGCGCGGGCGAGCGCGGCGACCGGCCGGACCAGGTGGCGCCGCCGGCGGTCCACCAGGAGGTCGGCGAGCCGGGCGGGGTGGGCGTCCAGCACCTGGCGGGCGCCGTGGCCGGTGAAGTGGTCCGCGCTGCCGGCGGCGAGCCGCGCGCGGTGCCGGGCCGCCTGGACGAGGCAGGGGCCGGGTTCGTCGGTGAGGGGGACGTCGAGGTCGGCGTACGGCAGGGTCTCCTCGCCGCCGGTGACCACGACGTGGTGCAGTCGGGGGCCCGCGGCCAGGGCGCCCGCGCGCTCGAGTTCGGCCTCGCGGCCGGGCACGGCCAGGTCGTTGAAGGTGACGGCGAGCAGGCGCTCGCCCGCGCCGGTGCGGTGGCCGAGGAGCGTGCCGGGACGGCCGGGCAGCCCGGCGGCCAGCAGCGCGAGGGTGCCGGAGGCGGGCCCGCCGGACAGGTCGGCGCCGACGCCGGGCACCGGCATCCCGCGGGCGGCGCGCCGCTCGGCCGGTCCCATGCCGGGCACCGGTCCGGGGTCCAGGTCGGGCACGTGCCGGGGGGCCGCCAGCCGGGTGCGGACCGCCTCCACCAGGGCGTCCCGTACGGCGTCCACGGCGTGGCCGGCATCGGCGGGAGGAGCGGACACGGCGAGGGAGGCGACCGGCTCGTACCCGGCGATCTCGCGCGCCCCGGCGCGCAGCACCAGGGCGTGCCCCGGCGGAACGCGCCGTACGCCGTCGTAGGGAGTGGTGTCGCGCAGCGCGGCCGGCACGTCCGGGGCGGCGAGCAGGGCGGCGAGGTGGGTGAAGTCGAGGTTGGCCTCGACGAGGTCGGCCAGGGGCAGCGCGGCGGTGGCGTAGGCGGTGCCGCCGGACCAGGGGGTGTAGAAGACCGGCCGGGCGCCCGCGAGGTCGCCGCAGACGGTGATGCGGCGGCCGGCCCGGACCACGGCCGTGTAGCTGCCGGACCAGGTGGTCAGGTGGCGCACCGCGCCCCCGCGCGCCGTGAACAGGCCACGCCGCAGTTCCTCGTCGGTGGCGCCGCAGATGCCGAGGACGGCGATCCGGTGCTCCGGGTCGGCGTGCACCACGCGGATCTCGTCCGGGCGCCAGTCGCCGACCGCCCACAGCGGGTCCGGGTCGCCCCACAGGAGCTGGGAGCCGACCGGTTGCAGGGTTTCGCCGTCGTATCCGACGGCCCCCGCCGAACCGATCCCGGCGGCGCCCGCGGCGGTGCTGCTCCACCCCACCAACCACCGCATCGACGCCTCCACAGGCTGTGGACCACCAGTGCACCGCACGAACGGCCCCATGCTGCCATGAAGAACACGTCCGGGAGGTGCGGCGCGGCCGCCTCGGACCGCGGGACGCCGACGGTGCGGGCCAAGGGAGTTGACGAGTGGACGGCCGGCGCGGCGGCGACCGGGCCCCCACGGGCGCGACACGAATGCGCCCCTAATGCGCTCCCCCAAAACCCGTTTCGCGCCCCCAAGTTGCATGGTCGCGAGGGAATTTCACCACACGAATGGGGGATGTTTTTCAGCCAAATCCGTGACAGCGCGACGAAATTGAGCACGCTCCGTACAGGCCTGCGGAGCGCCTGAGGGCTTACACACACGCACGGTCCGGGAGGCGGATGACGCCTCCCGGACCGGTCCGCCACCCGCGGGGATGAAGGCGGCGGTGTCCCCCAGCCCACTGGATCCAGTACAGCGGGCCGACCCACGCACGACCATGGAATCGCTCCCCCGATGGCCGGAGAAGAGCGCACGGGCGGGCGCACGGCCACACGTGCGGGGGCACGTGGCGACAGCCCGCGCACGCTGCGTAAAGGGCCGCGCGGACGCACCGACCACAATCCCGCCATCCGGAACATTGCCCCTTAACGCTTGGGATGCGGCGAACTACGCTGGGTTTACGAATGCCGCATGGTTATGCCAGCGCGGCAGCCGTCTGTGTCGAGGGGTGGCGCATGTCCAGGGAGCAACGCGGGCCGAACGAAAAGCTCGGCGCCGTTCTCGCCCTCGCGGGAATCAGCAACGCCGGACTCGCCCGGCGCGTCAACGACCTTGGCGCCCAGCGCGGGCTGACGCTTCGCTACGACAAGACGTCGGTGGCGCGCTGGGTGTCGAAGGGCATGGTGCCCCAGGGTGCCGCGCCGCACCTGATCGCCGCCGCCATCGGCCAGAAGCTCGGCCGTCCCGTGCCGCTGCACGAGATCGGCCTGGCGGACGCGGACCCCGCGCCCGAGGTGGGCCTCGCCTTCCCCAGGGACGTGGCCCAGGCGGTGAAGTCGGCCACCGAGCTGTACCGCCTCGACCTGGCCGGCCGCCGGGCCGGTTCCGGCGGCATCTGGCAGTCCCTCGCCGGATCGTTCGCAGTGAGCGCGTACGCAACGCCCGCCTCGCGCTGGCTGATAACCCCCGCCGACAGCTCGGTCGCGCGGGAGGCGGGCGCCGCCGAGGGCTCCGGCGCACCGCTCAAAGTCGGCCACAGCGATGTGCAGAAGCTGCGGGAGGCCGCCGAGGACGCCCGGCGCTGGGACTCCAAATACGGCGGCGGCGACTGGCGTTCGTCGATGGTGCCGGAGTGCCTGCGGGTGGAGGCGGCACCGCTGCTGCTCGGCTCCTACTCCGACGAGGTGGGCCGCGCCCTGTTCGGCGCCTCGGCCGAACTCACCCGGCTCGCGGGCTGGATGGCCTTCGACACCGGACAGCAGGAGGCCGCGCAGCGCTACTACATCCAGGCGCTGCGCCTCGCGCGCGCGGCGGCGGACGTCCCCCTCGGAGGCTATGTCCTCGCCTCCATGTCGTTGCAGGCCACCTACCGTGGCTTCGGCGACGAGGGCGTGGACCTCGCGCAGGCCGCGCTGGAGCGGAACCGGGGCCTGGCCACCGCCCGCACCATGAGCTTCTTCCGGCTGGTCGAGGCGCGGGCGCACGCGCGCGCCGGTGACGCGCAGGCGGCCGGCACCGCGCTGAAGGCGGCGGAGAGCTGGCTGGAGCGCTCCCGGCCCGGCGACAACGACCCCTCCTGGCTGGGTTTCTACGGATACGACCGGTTCGCCGCGGACGCCGCGGAGTGCTACCGGGACCTGAAGGCGCCCCGGCAGGTGCGGCGGTTCACCGAGCACGCCTTGTCGAAGCCGACGGAGGAGTTCGTGCGGTCGCACGGGCTGCGGCTGGTGGTGTCGGCCGTCGCCGAGCTGGAGTCCGGGAACCTCGACGCGGCGTGCGAGCAGGGCGTGCGGGCCGTGGAGGTGGCGGGGCGGATCTCGTCCGCCCGGACCACCGAGTACGTGAAGGACCTCCTGCACCGGCTGGAGCCGTACGGGGACGAGCCGCGGGTGGTGGAGCTGCGGGAGCGGGCCCGGCCGCTTCTGATGGCACCGGCGTAGGAGCCGCCTCCACGCGGCGGAGCCGCATGCCGCGGCCCCGCGCCGTGTCCTCCCGGCGTTTGAAGGTGCTGTCAGTGGCGCAGTGCACTATCGGGAGTGGAGGTGGTGCTCGGTGCCGGGCGGGGCGTACGACTGTGATGTGCTCGTGATCGGCGGGGGGATCGTCGGGCTGTCGGCGGCGTACGCGATCACGCGGGCGGCGCCGGGCACGCGCGTGACCGTGCTGGAGAAGGAGGACGGGCCGGCCCGGCACCAGACGGGACGCAACAGCGGGGTCATCCACAGCGGGATCTACTACCGCCCGGGCTCGCTCAAGGCGCGGTACGCGGTGCGCGGCGCCGCCGAGATGGTGAAGTTCTGCGCCGAGTACGGCGTCCCGCACGCCGTCACCGGCAAGCTGATCGTCGCCACCGAGCGGGCGGAGCTGCCGCGGCTGCACGCGCTCGTGCAGCGGGGCCGGGAGAACGGCATCCCGGTGCGGGAGCTGGGACCCGCGCAGATCGCCGGGTTCGAACCGGAGGTGCGCGGCCTGGCCGCGATACACGTCGGCACGACCGGCGTGTGCGACTACGCGGGCGTGGCCCGGGAGCTGGCCCGCGCCTCCGGGTCGGAGATCCGCTACGGCGCCCGGGTCGTCCGGGTGGACCGGCGGCCGGAGCGGGGTGTGGCCGTGCGCACCGCCGCCGGGGACGTCGTGCGCGGGCGCGTGCTGGTGAACTGCGCCGGGCTGCACTGCGACGAGGTGGCGCGGCTGACCGGGGACGAGCCCGGGATGCGGATCGTGCCGTTCCGCGGGGAGTACTACGAACTGGCCCGGCCCGAGCTGGTGCGGGGCCTGGTGTATCCGGTGCCCGACCCGGCGTTCCCGTTCCTCGGCGTGCACCTGACCCGCGGGATCGACGGGAGCGTGCACATCGGGCCCAACGCGGTGCCGGCGCTGGCCCGCGAGGGGTACGGCTGGACGGTCCTGCGGCCCCGCGAGCTGGCCGGCACCCTGGCGTGGCCGGGCGCGTGGGCGATCGCCCGGCGGCACTGGCGGTACGGGGCGGGCGAGCTGCGCCGCTCGGTGTCCAAGGGGGCGTTCCTGGAGGCGGTGCGCAGACTGCTGCCCGGCGTGGAGGCCGGGGACCTGGTGCCGGCGCCGGCCGGGGTGCGGGCGCAGGCGGTGCTGCGCGACGGGACGCTGGTGGACGACTTCCTGATCCGGGAGGGCGCGCGGGCCGTGCACGTGCTGAACGCGCCCTCGCCCGCGGCCACCGCCTCGCTGCCGATCGGACGCGAGATCGGGCGCCGGGCGCTGGCCATGCTCCGGGCGCCGGAGTGAGCTGCCCGGACCCGTAAAATCGGCCTTACTGTGTCTGACTCCCTGAACACCCCCGCACCCCCGCCCGCCCCCGGTGACCCCGCCCGGCCCGCCCGGGCCAAGGGCGAACCGCGCTTCCCGGACGGGCCGAAGGCGGACCCCGCCGGTTCGCACTTCGAGCGGCGGATCCGGAGCTTCCAGCCGCGGCGCAGCCGGGTGACGGCCGGGCAGGCCGAGGCGTTGCGGCGGCTGTGGCCCGTGTGGGGGCTGGACATCGACGGGCAGCGGGTGATCGACCCGGCCGAGCTGTTCGGCAACGACCGTCCCGTGGTCCTGGAGATCGGGTTCGGGATGGGCGAGGCCACCGCGCGGATGGCTGCGGGCGACCCGGACACCAACATCCTCGCCGTCGACGTGCACACGCCAGGCCAGGGCAACCTGCTGGCCCTCGCCGAACGCGGCGGCCTGTCCAACGTCCGGGTGGGCAACGGCGACGCGATCATCCTGCTGCGCGAGATGCTCCGCCCGGACGCGCTGGACGGGCTGCGCGTCTACTTCCCCGACCCCTGGCCCAAGAAGCGGCACCACAAGCGGCGGCTCATCCAGCCGGAGTTCCTGACGCTCGCCGCGGCCCGGCTGAAGCCCGGCGCGCTGCTGCACTGCGCGACGGACTGGGAGCCGTACGCCGAGCAGATGCTCATGGTGCTCACCGCGCACCCGGACTTCGAGAACACCCGGCCGGACGGCGGTTTCGCGCCGCGCCCGGAGTTCCGGCCGCTGACCCGTTTCGAGGGACAGGGACTGGACAAGGGACACGTCGTGAACGATCTGCTGTTCCGGCGTGTACCGCACCGCCGGGACGGATAGCCGACCGGCGGGCCGCCGGGACCGGCGGGCCGTCCGCGCGCGGACGGTGCGCCGTGCCGGGCTCACCGTCCGCGGCGGGCGACCGCCCGCCGCTCGCGCACCGCCCGGTCCGGCGCACCGTCCGGGCCGGTCATCCGATCGGCCCCTCGTCCCGCCACCGTTAGGGTCGATGCCGTGGCCACCAGTCCTCCGTCCGCGATCTGTCCTCCGAGCCCCGGCGACGGTGTGCTCCGCCACCCGCACTGGTGGCAGCGCAGGTGGGTGCGGTACGGGGCGCCGAGCACGCTGCTGGCGCTGTCCGGGCTGGTCATCCTGGCGCTCGTGCGGCGGCAGACCGGCACGGACGGGTTCCTCGTCGGGCTCGGGCTGGCCGTGCTGCCGGTGCCCTGGCTGCTGGCCGCCTTCCGGTGGCTGGACCGGGTGGAGCCGGGCCCCTGGCGGAACCTGGTGTTCTCGTTCGCCTGGGGAGCCTGCGCGGCGGCGCTGATAGCCATCGTGGCCAACAGCTTCGCCACGGAGTGGATCGCCACCTCCACCGCCGACCCGGCGAGCGCCGACACCCTCGGCGCCACGGTGATAGCGCCGATCGTGGAGGAGTCCGCGAAGGCCGCCGCCGTACTGCTGGTCTTCCTGTTCCGCAGACGCGACTTCACCGGGATCGTGGACGGCGTGGTGATAGCGGGGATCACCGCCACCGGGTTCGCGTTCACCGAGAACATCCTCTACCTCGGCACGGCCTTCGGGACCGACCAGCTCACCGGCGACCGGGGCATCGCCTCCGTCACCGCCGCCACCTTCTTCGTGCGCATCGTGATGTCCCCGTTCGCGCATCCCCTGTTCACCGTCCTGACCGGCATCGGCTTCGGCGTCGCCGCGCTGTCCGCCGAGCGCCGGTCCGCCCGGCGGATCCTCCTGCCGGTGTGCGGACTGCTGCTCGCGATGGGCATGCACGCCCTCTGGAACGGCTCGGCCACCTTCGGGCAGTACGGGTTCCTCGCCGTGTACGGCGGCTTCATGGTGCCCGTGTTCGGGCTGGTGACCTGGCTCGCGGTCTGGACCCGGCAGCGGGAGCTGCGCCTGGTACGGACGGAGCTGCCGGCGTATGTGCTGGCCGGGTGGCTCGGGCCGGCCGAGCCGTTCGCGCTCGGATCGATGCGGGCGCGCCGGATGGCCCGGGACTACGCCCGGCACCACCACGGCCGTCCGGCGGCACGGGAGGTGGCCCGCTACGAGAGGTACGCCACCTCGCTCGCGTTCCTGCGGCGGCGCGGGCACGCCGGCAAGGCCGGAGCGGACTTCGTCCCGCGGGAGCGGGAGCTGCTGGAGGAGCTGTGGAAGCGGCGGCATCTGGCCCGGCCGGCGCTGGAGTACGCGGGCCGGGCCGCCGCCGCGGTCCCGGTGTACCGGGCGGCGGCGCCGTACGGACACCCGGCGGTGCCCTACCCCCTGTACAACCCGTACCGGACCTGACCGCGGGCGCCGGACGGAGGGACGGCACCGCCGTGGAGCGGACTCAGGCCGAGGCCTCCGTCAGCCTCGCCACTTCCTCATCCGTGAGTTCCAGCTCCGCCACGCCGAGCAGCGCGGGCAGCTGCTCCACCGTGCGGGCCGAGGCGATCGGGGCGGTGACCGTCGGCTGGGCGGCGAGCCAGGCCAGGGCGACCGTGGCGACCGGGGCCCGGCGGGCGGCGGCGACCTCGTCCAGGGCCGTCAGGACCTTCTGGCCGCGCTCGGAGGCCACGTAGTCGCCGACCCGGTCGGCGCGGGCGCTGTCGACGCTCTCGCCGGGCCGGTACTTGCCGGTCAGGAAGCCCGAGGCGAGCGCGAAGTACGGGACGACGGACAGGCCCTCGCGGGCGACGAGTTCCTGCAGCGGGCCCTCGTAGGTGTCGCGGGAGACCAGGTTGTAGTGCGGCTGGAGGGCGACATAGCGGGCGAGGCCCTCGCGGTCGGAGAACTCCAGGGACTCGCGCAGGCGCTCGGCGGTGATGTTGGAGGCGGCGATGTGCCGGACCTTGCCGGCCTTCACCAGCTCGTCCAGCGCGCCGATGATCTCCTCGACCGGCACCTCGGGCTGGTCGAAGTGGGTGTAGTAGAGGTCGATGTGGTCGGTGCCCAGGCGGCGCAGCGAGGCGTCGGCGGCGGCCTTGATGTTGGCGGCCGACAGGCCCTGGTACTCCGGGTGCTGGCTGACCTTGGTCGCGATGATCACGTCGGAGCGGTTGCCGCGGGCCTTCAGCCACGCGCCGAGGATGGTCTCCGACTCGCCGCCCTTGTTGCCGTCGGCCCAGGCCGAGTAGACGTCGGCGGTGTCGACGAAGTTGCCGCCGGCCGCGGTGTAGGCGTCGAGGACGGCGAAGGAGGCCTGCTCGTCGGCGGTCCAGCCGAAGACGTTGCCGCCGAGGCAGAGCGGGAAGACTTCAAGATCGGAGGAGCCGAGTGTACGAAGTGACGTCATACGTCATGCCAACGCCGGCGGAGGCCGATCGCATCCCGCCGCCGGCGCCGGATTCCCGCTACTCCCGGAAGGCCGTCAGGGGGTGAGGCCCTTGTCGCGCAGCCACGCCATCGGGTCGATGCCGGTGGGCGAGCCGCCGGGGTGGACTTCCAGGTGCAGGTGCGGGCCGGTGACGTTGCCGGTGGCGCCGACGCGGCCGATGACCTCGCCGGTGGCGACCTTCTGGCCGGCCGTGACGTTGATCGAGGACTGGTGGCAGAACCACAGCTCGGTGCCGTCGTCCAGGGTGAGGATGGTGCGGTAGCCGTACGCGCCGGCCATGGCCGCCTCGGTGATCGTGCCGCTGTGCACGGCCTTGATCAGGGTGCCGGTGGGCGCGGCGAAGTCGAGTCCGGTGTGGTGGCCGGAGGACCACATCGAGCCGGCCTGCCCGAAGGTCGAGGTGATCGTGTACGAGGAGGTCGGGAGCGCGTACTGCCTGGCCAGCTCGGCCAGCCGCTTCTCCTCCGCCGCCTTCTTGGCCTCGGCCTCGGCCTTCTCCGCGTCGGCCTCCGCCTTCTCCTTCGCGGCGGCGGCCTTGGCGGCGGCCTCCCGCTCGGCCTCGGCGGCGGCCCGCGCGGTCTGCTTCTCGGCGGCGACGAGCGCGGCGGCGGCCGCCCTGCTGTCGGCCTGGCCCTGCTGCTGCTCGGCCTGCGCCATGATCCGGTTGCGGAGCACCTCGCCCGCGTCGGCGCTGTCCTGGCCCGGGTCGGAGGCCACGGCGACGGTGCTGAGCGTGGTGGCCTCGGCGGCGGGCCGGTCGGCGCCGGAGCCGTCGTGGAAGAGGGAGCCGACCGAGGGCAGGTCCGGCAGGGAGATGGAGACCGGCGGCTTGCCGGTGTTGGCGCTGGCCATGCCGCCCGCGCCGACGGCGGCCATGACGCCGACGCCGAGGACGGTGGAGCTGCGCGCGAAGCCGCCGCGCTGCTTGGCAACCCGGTGCCGGCCGCGGACCGGTGCGACGGAGTCCTCGGTGGGGTTCCATTCCTCCCACGGGCCCTCGTCGGCGCGGTAGGCACCGTAGCCGAAGGTCTCGGGCTCGGACTCGCGCTGTGCCGGTATGGACGGGGCTTCGGGGACAGGCCGGTTGGACGCCACGCGGGCGTGCTCCTTTCCTTCCTCCGCCTACCGGGTTAGCTGACGGGTTCGGAGCAGGAAGGTCTCCTACGCGCGTATATCCGGTCGTGGACTCGCGTGAGTACACGACGGTATCCGCGTGATTCACCCCAGAAAGGTGGTTCCCCGGTTCCCTCGCGGGATTCGGCGCGTGCGCGCGGAGCCGCCTCTTGTGACGGCTGGGACGACCGCGCTGCGTTATCGAACGTTAATAGACTTGCCAGTCACTTTCCAAGCCGTTCGCCCCGATCAACAAGGAATTTACTGGTGAGGTTATCGGCAACTATCCCGTCAAAACGGGCAAGTTGATCGGGCCTCGGAACGGTTCAGCAGTCACTCGAGGTTTTGATGGTTACTCAGATGTTATGCGTACGGCGCTCACCTGATCACTCACCGTGACGTCCCCGGTCACCGGTTGCGGGCCCGCCGAAACCGGTGTGCGAACCATCCCGCGGATGGCGTACACTGGAGTCACAACGACGCGGGGTGGAGCAGCTCGGTAGCTCGCTGGGCTCATAACCCAGAGGTCGCAGGTTCAAATCCTGTCCCCGCTACTGAAGGCCCAGGGCCCGGAATCCCAAGGATTCCGGGCCCTGGGTGTATGTGCGCCCGGGCGCGCCCGGGCGCTCGCTCAGCCCGGCAGATGGGCGTTCGGCGCCTTGGCCAGTTCCTCCAGCTCCGGCAGGACGACGACCCGTACGCCCGCCGCGCTCAGCACGCCCGCTCCGTCGGCCGCCGTGACGAAGGTGTCGGGCTCCCGCCAGGCGGTGACCACCCGGCGCACTCCCGCCCGCAGGATCAGCTCGGCACAGGGCGCCGGCCGGGAGGCGCGGCGGGTGCACGGCTCCAGGCTGGAGTACACGGTGGCGCCGGCGAGGCGCGGGTCGGCGGGATCGGTCTTCGCGAGCGCCGCCTCCTCGGCGTGCACCACCGCGTCGCCGCCCTCGCGCGAGTGGCCCCGGGCCAGTTCCGTGCCGTCGGCGGCGACCACGACCGCGCCGACGCTGAACGCCGTCCGCGACGGCGGGCACAGGGCCGCCAGCTCGCAGGCGGTGCGCAGCCAGTGGCGGTCGGCGGCGGTGGCGGCGGCCGTGCCGGGGGCCGTGGGGGCGTAGCGCATGAGGACGACGTCCTCGATCCGGCGGGTGTCCAGCAGGCGCAGGCGTCCCTCTTGGTAGGCACCGGGCCCGAACAGCCGCGGGGCCGCCGGGTCGCCGACGAGCAGCGGGGCGAGAACCAGCTGGAGTTCGTCGGCGAGGCCCTCCGCCAGGAGCTGGGTGTGGACCGTGCCACCGCCCTCGACCATCAGCCGCTCCACCCCGCGCACGTCGTGCAGGTGCTCCAGCAGGGCCCGCCAGTCCAGCGCGGGACCGAGCGGGACCACGTCGGCGATGTTCCCGAGGAGGCGCGAGGCCCGTACGGCGCCGGAGTCGGTGGTGTAGACGAGCTTGTCGCCGCCGGTGTGCCAGAAGCGCGCCGCCGGGTCGAGGTCGCCGGAGCCGGTGACCGTGACCTTCAGCGGATACGCCGGCCGGCCCGCCGCGCGCCGGGCCGCGCGCCGCTCGGCGGAGTTGACCAGCAGACGGGGGTTGTCGGCGCGGATCGTGCCGGCACCGACGAGGATGGCGTCGGCCGAGGCCCGCACCTCGTCGACCCGGTCGAAGTCGGCCGGGCCGGACAGCAGGAGCCGTTCGGGGCCCGTGTCGTCCAGATAGCCGTCGAGGGAGACGGCGGCGGACAGCAGCACGTACGGCAGGGGCATCGGCGCTCTCTCTTCCGGAGGCGGGCGGCGAGGCGGGCCCGCGACAGCTTGGTTCAATTTTTGAACAAACCTACACTGGCGGCATGACGACCCGCTGGCTCACTCCGGAGGAGCAGCGCGCCTGGCGCGCCTACATCGCCGCCTCCCGCCTCCTGGAGGACGCGATCGACCGGCAGCTCCAGCAGGACGGCGGCATGCCGCACCTGTTCTACTCGGTGCTGGCCAACCTCTCCGACGCGCCCGGGCGGCGGCTGCGCATGACCGATCTCGCCGAGGCGCTGAAGATCACCCGCAGCCGGCTGACGTACGTCGTGAACCGGCTGGAGCGGGACGGCCTGGTGCGCCGGGAGAACTGCGCCGAGGACAAACGCGCCTCGCTCGCGGTGCTGACGGAGGAGGGGACGGCCGTGCTGGAGCGGACGGCGCCCGGGCACGTCGAGACGGTCCGCGCGCTGCTGTTCGACCGGCTCACCGCGGAGCAGGTGGGGCAGCTGGAGGCGATCTGTACGGGGATCGCGCACGGGCTGCAGGGCGAGGGGACCGCGGCGGGCGGGGGCGACGTTCCCTGGCGGCGCCGCTCGTCCTGCTCCTGACCTGGTCCGGTCCCGGCGAGGACGATTGCTTTAACTTTTAAGCATGGGGTAGGGTCCCCGCGAGCCACTGCTTCAAATCTGAAGCATCTGTCCCGGAGGGATCCGCATGCCCGACCTCCCCGCCGCCACCCCGCGCGCCCGCGTCCGGGTACCGCTGCGCTTCGCCGACGGCTACGGCGCCGACGCGGACCTCGTCACCTTCCACGGCCTCACCGACGGCCGGGAGCACCTCGCCCTCGTCCTGGGCGAGCCCGGCCCGGTGCCGCTGGTGCGGCTGCACTCCGAGTGCCTGACCGGCGACGTCTTCGGCTCCGCCCGCTGCGACTGCGGCCCGCAGCTGCGCGAGGCGGTCGAGCTGATCGCCGGCCGCGGCGGGGTCCTGCTCTACCTCCGCCAGGAGGGCCGGGGCATCGGCCTCTACAACAAGCTCGACGCGTACGCCCTCCAGGACGACGGGCTCGACACCTACGAGGCGAACGCCGCCCTCGGCCTCCCGGAGGACGCCCGCGACTACACGGCCGCCGCCCAGATGCTCACCGCCCTCGGCGTCACGGAGCTGGACCTGCTGTCCAACAACCCCGACAAGGCGGGCCAGTTGCGCGCGCTGGGCCTCACCGTCCGGGACCGGGTGCCCACCGGCGTCTTCACCACCGCCCACAACATCCGCTACCTGCGCGCCAAGGCCCTCCAGACCCGGCACACCCTCACACTGACCGAACCGACGGAGGCGACAGCGGGCTGACGGGCCGGTGGGATCAGGCGTGGCGTCGGGCCGGGAGTCGCAGCGCGGCCGGTACGGCGAGGGCGAGCGTCGGTGCCCTCCGGGCGTACCGGGCGGCGAACCCGGGCCCCGGGCGGGGAGGTGGGGGGTCGGCAGCGTAACCGGCGATCGGACGGTGGGACCCAGGGCCGGACGGCATGCGTCGCCGGTCGCCCCATGAGTGAGCCGCTTCCGCCTCACGCGCCCTGGGGACACCGGCCGACCGCTTCCGCTCCGCGCCTCACGGACACCGGCCGGCCGCTTCCGCCCGTCCCGGTGGTCCCGTCGCCCGGTTGCCGTCCACCGCACCGGCCAACTCCCCGGCGCCCTCCGCGTCCTCGCGTCCCGGCCTCCTTCTTTCCTCGGACCGGCTGTCAGTCCCCCTCTTTACAGTGGGACACGAGAATCACCCGGCCGGTCGGCAAGGGCTACGGGTGGCGTTTCGAGCGGCCCGGGGTGGGCGGATCATGGAGGCTGCCATGGAGAGTGAAGCCGCGACGCGCAAGCGCCGGATCGACCCGAAGCTGGAAGCGGCGGGCTGGAAGGTGACGCCGTATCAGCCGTCGTACACCGCCTCTCCGCCTCCGGCCTCCGCGGTCGAGGAATGGCCGACCGCCGCCGGTCCCGCCGACTACGCCCTCACCGACGACGGGGCGGTCCGCGGCGTCGTCGAGGCCAAGAGGGTCACGGTGGGACCGCAGGGCGTGCTGACCCAGGCCGAGCGCTACTCGCGGGGCATGGCGGACGGCCCGCTCATCCGCGGTGAGTTCGGCGTGCCGTTCCTGTACTCCACCAACGGCGAGCAGATCCACTTCCACGACGTGCGCCGGCAGCGGAACCGTTCGCGGCGGGTCTCCGCCTTCCACACGCCGTCCGCGCTCGCCGAGTTCCTCAACCGGGACGCCGACGCGGAGCTCGCGGCGCTGCGCGCCCTGCCGTTCCCCCAGCGGCTCCGTCCCTACCAGGTGGAGGCCAACGAGGCCGTCGAGCAGGCGATCGCCGAGGGCAAGCGCAAGATGCTCCTCGCGATGGCCACCGGCACCGGCAAGACGCTGACGACCGTCAACCAGGTCTACCGCCTGATGAAGTCCGGTGTCGCCCGGCGCGTGCTCTTCCTGGTGGACCGGCGCGCGCTCGCGGCCCAGACCGTGCGGGAGTTCGCGTCCTTCGAAGCCGAGCCGGGCATGAAGTTCGACAAGATCTACCCGGTCTACTCCCAGGCCCTCCGACGGGAGGACGTCGCGGACGACCTCGCGTTCGACTTCAACGTCATGCCCGCTTCCCTGCTGACGGACCCGAAGCTGGGTGACGCCTTCGTCTACGTCACCACCATCCAGCGGATGTCCATGAACCTCTTCGGCGGGGAGCGGGCCCTGCGGTTCGGCGACGAGGAGAGCGACGCCGATGTCGAGCAGCTGGACATCCCCATCCACACGTTCGACCTGATCGTCGCGGACGAGTGCCACCGGGGCTACTCGGCGAAGGAGCGCGCCGTCTGGCGGGACACCCTCGACCACTTCGACGCCGTCAAGATCGGCCTGACCGCCACTCCGGCCGCGCACACCATGGCGTACTTCGAGCACATGGTCTACCGCTACGAGTACGAACGGGCCGTGCGCGAAGGGCACCTGGTCGACTACGACGTGGTGAAAATACGCTCTGACGTCCGCATCAACGGAGTGTTCCTGCACGCGGGCGAGCAGGTCGACCAGATCGACCCGCGGACCGGCACCAAGCAGCTCGACCTGCTGGAGGACGAACGGCGGTTCGACGCCGAAGAGGTGGAGCGCAAGGTCACCGCGCCCGACTCCAACCGCAAGATCCTCCAGGAGCTCAAGCACTACACGGACGAGTTCGAGGCCGCGCACGGCCGCTTCCCGAAGACGTTGATCTTCGCCCACAACGACATCGCCCACATCTCGCACGCCGACCAGCTCGTGGAGATGGCCCGGGAGATCTTCGACCGCGGCGAGGACTTCGCCGTCAAGATCACCGGCCGGGTCGACCGCCCGCTCCAGCGGATCCGGGAGTTCCGGAACCGGCCGAGGCCCGGGATCGCCGTGACGGTGGACCTGCTGACCACGGGCGTGGACATCCCGGACCTGGAGTTCCTGGTCTTCCTGCGCCCCGTGAAGTCCCGCATCCTCTTCGAGCAGATGCTGGGACGGGGCACGCGGAAGGGAGGCGCGCAGGCTCCGGACAAGGATCATTTCGTCGTGTTCGACTGCTTCGACGGCAGTCTCATGGAGTACTTCAAGAACACGACCGGAATCACCGCCGAACCGGCCGAGAGCGACAACAAGTCCACCCGTCAGATAATTGCCGATATCTGGCAGAACAAGGACCGCGACCACAACGTCCGCCGTCTGGTCAAGCGACTCCAGCGGATCGCCAAGTCGATGAGCGGCGAGGGATACGAGGCGTTCGCCGCTTTCCTTCCCGACGGCGATATCGCGGACTGGGCGGCGAAGCTTCCCGTTCTTCTGCGCACCTCTTTCGTCGGCACCATGAAGATCCTCCGGGATGCGGCCTTCCAGGATCTGCTGGAGAACTATCCGCGGGGTGTGAAGACGTTCCTGGTGGCCGGCGGTGCCGTGGACGACGTCCGTTCGGAATGGCTCATCCGGGGCGCCGCCGGACGGGAGTACCGGCCGGCGGACTATCTGGTGGCGTTCAGCGAGTACGTCCGCAAGGAGAGCGAAACCCTCGAGGCGTTCTCGGTGCTGCTCAAGAGCCCGCGCGACTGGAGCCCCCGTGTCCTGACCGATCTGCGCGACGTGCTCAGCCGGACGCCCGAGCACTTCACCGAAGCCAATCTGGAGCGCGCCTTCCGTGCCACGTACGGCAAGGCCCTCGTGGACATCATCTCCATGGTGAAGCGCGCCGCGCGCGACGACGCCCCGCTGCTGACCGCGCAGGAACGAGTCGCCTCGGCGGTGGCCAAGGTGACCGGCGGCCGCACGCTCACCCCGGAACAGCGCCAGTGGATGGACTACATTGAACAGCACCTGGTCGAGAACCTGTCGATCGATCGCGAGGACTTCGATCTCATCCCGATCCTGTCGGCTCCCGGGGGCTGGAGGCGCGCCCGTCGCGTCTTCGACGACCTGTCCGAACTGCTTGAGCATCTGAACGAGGAGCTTGCCGCCGTATGACCGACGTCGTTGGAAAACTCTGGGGCTATGCCTCGACGCTTCGCCACGACGGTGTCGACTACGGCGACTACATCGAGCAGCTGACCTATCTGCTGTTCCTCAAAATGGCCGACGAACAGGAACTCAAGCTTCCCAGGAAAACGGACTGGCCGCATCTGCGCCGGCAGTCCGGCATGGAGCTGATCGAGACCTACGAGAACGCCCTGCGGACGCTCGGAAAGCAGCCCGGTATTCTCGGCGACATTTTCTCCGGCTCCCAGAACCGGCTGGCGAATCCCGCGGCGCTGTCCCGGCTGATCAAGGTGATCGACGAGACCGACTGGACCAGCCTCGACGTCGACGTCAAGGCGGCCGCGTTCGAAGGGCTGCTGGAGAAATCCGCCGCCGAGGGAAAGAAGGGCGCAGGACAGTACTTCACCCCGCGCCCGCTGATCCGCTCGATGGTGCGGCTCATGCGGCCGGACCCGCGCACCAACCGGCAGCTGACGATCAGCGATCCCGCGTGCGGCACGGGCGGCTTCCTCGTCGCGGCGTACGAATGGCTGAAGGACCAGACCGGTGGCGCGCTGGACCGGGCCACCGCGAAGCGGGTGAAGACCGCCACGTACTACGGCCACGAACTGGTCGCCCGGCCGCGCCGGCTGGCGCTCATGAACTTGTACCTCCACCAGGTGGAGCCGCACATCACGCTCGGGAACTCCATCGAGGAGGCGCCCACGGACCGGCGCTTCGACGTGGTGCTGACCAACCCGCCCTTCGGCAACCGCGGCGCCAACAACATCCCGGTCCGCGAGGACTTCACCGTGGAGACCTCGAACAAGCAGCTCAACTTCCTCCAGCACGTCCTCACGATCCTGAAGCCGGGAGGCCGCGCCGCCGTGGTCGTCCCGGACAACGTCCTGTTCGCCGACAAGGCGGGCGAGGTGTTCAAGATCCTCATGGAGGACGCGGACGTCCACACCGTCCTGCGCTGCCCGAGGGGAACGTTCAACCCCTACACTCCGGGGACGAAGACGAACGTCATCTTCTTCACGAAGGGGCGCCCGACCAGCAGGGTGTGGCTGTACGACGCCCGCGCCAACGTCCCCTCCATCACCAAGCGTTCCCGCCCGCTCACCGACGCCCACTTCGCCGAGTTCGAGCGCTGCTACGGCTCGGACCCCCACGGCCAGTCCCCGCGGAGCGAGACGGATTCGCCCGAGGGGCGCTGGCGCGCGTTCGGCATCGAGCAGGTCAAGAAGGCCGACTACAAGCTCGACAGCTACGCATTCAAGTGGATGCGCGACGAGGAGACCGACGAGCTCGAAGACGCTCCCGAGCCGGCTGACCTCATCGCCGACGCGTTGACGGAACTCAAGCTGGCGGTCGGGCACATCGCCGCGCTGCAGAAGCTCTTCGGCGACGAAGGAGCCCGCGCGTGACCGGCTGGCCGCTGACCGCGATCGGCGAAGTGGCGCGCATCAACCCGCCCAAGCCCAAGTACCAGGAGCTGCGGGACGAGGACCCCGTCGGCTTCGTGCCGATGGCCGCCGTGGACGAGACCTCCGGCGAGATCTCCGGGGTGGAGGAACGGCCCCTCGGCGCCCTGCGCGCCAAGAGCTACCGGACCTTCGCCCCCGGTGACGTCCTCTTCGCCAAGATCACTCCGTGCATGGAGAACGGCAAGTCGGCCGTCGTGCCGGAGCTGCCGAACGGCCATGGTTTCGGCTCGACCGAATTCCACGTGCTGCGCCCCGGCCCGGCGGTCGACGCCCGGTACCTGTGGAACTTCGTGCGCCAGAAGTCGTACCGGACCGAGGCCGAGGCCCATATGACCGGGTCCGTCGGCCAGGCGCGCGTCCCGGCGGGCTTCCTGCGGGACACGGAGATCCCGCTGCCGTCCCTCGACGAGCAGCTCCGGATCGTCGAGCACCTGCGGCTGGTCAACCACCACGCCAAGGCAGCCGCCGGGCGGCTGGCCGCGGCCCGGCGCATCATCGAGGGCGCCACCCGCTCGCTGTACTCCTCGGCCTCCACCGGCCGCCTCACCGAGGACTGGCGGCGCGCACACACCGAAGGCCCCGACGCGGACCTGCCCGCCGGCTGGGAGCAGGTGCGCGTCAAGGACATCACCGAGTGCCTGGACCGCATGCGCAAGCCGGTCAACAACACCGAGCGCGCCAAGCGCCCGGGCTCCGTCCCGTACTACGGCGCGAACGGGCAGGTCGGCTGGATCGACGAGGCGCTCTTCGACGAGCCGCTCGTCCTCGTCGTGGAGGACGAGACGTTCACCGGCCGCACCAAGCCCTTCTCCTACCTGATCACGGGCCCCTCCTGGGTGAACAACCACGCCCACGTGCTGCGCCCGAAGAACGGGATCACACCGGCCGCGCTCAACATCCTGCTGTCCTTCTACGACTTCATCCCGCTGACGTCGGGGTCGACCGGGCGCCGGAAGCTGACCCAGAAGTCGCTCATGGACGCGCGGCTGGCGCTGCCCCCGCCCGCGGAGCAGGAGGAGATCGCGCGCCGGGTCGACGAGGCCCTGACGAGCATGACGCGCGTCACCGAGCACCTGGACCACGTGAACCGGACCCTGAACCGCACCGCCCAGGCGGCAGCGACCCGCGCCTTCCAGGGCGCCCCGATCCCCTCTCCGGAGGACGGGCAGCGGGGCCAGGCCTGACCGCACAGCCGGACGCCCGAGCCGACCGAAGCCGACCCGGGCGTTCCACCGCAGGTCAAAGGCCATAAGGCCACCCGCGAACCGTAGGCCCTGTGGGACTCGAACCCACAACCAATGGATTAAAAGTCTGGTGAGCCCTCAAGGCGTCTCGTGCCGCGTAGTACCGGCACACCATCCGCCATGCCGTCTTCCCCAGGTCAGGGGCGTTTAGCGTTCGTTCACCACACCCGCTTCGCCGTGTCTCGTGCCGCCTCGTACCGTGTTCTTATGTGGCTTCCGGGCCAGCACGGGGCCAGCAGGAAGGCCCCCGACCCGCAGGTCAGAGGCCCTTTCTCTGGTATCAAGTCTACGCCGAGGCCTACCCGTCATCAGTGCTGGCCCGTAGCGTGGAGGCGTCATATTCAGCGTCTGCTGGCTGCGACGCTGTTACTCCCGGCCCCTGCCTCGGTCCAGAGCCCGCGGCAGGGGCCGGTCCAGTCCCACGGCGCGCCCGCGGCACGGCGGCCGCCGCCCGCTCCGTCAGCCCTTCCTCGTACTCCTGGAAGAGGCTCATGTACGTGTCGGCGGTGAGCACGATCGTGGAGTGCCTGAGTTTCTTGCTGGCGTCGTCAATGTCACCGCCGCCGGCCTTCACCAGCGCGGCCGCGCCATGTCGGAGGTCGCGCAGGTTGATGGGCGGCAGGTCTGCCAGCTCCACCAGGCGCCGGAACTCCTTGCTGACCACATCTGGGTGCAGCCAGGCGCCTGTCTCCGTCGTGAAGATTTTTCCGGTCTCTGTCCAAGCCGCCCCGGCCGCCTGACGCTCTGCTTCCTGGCGGGCCCGGTGCTCGCGCAGTACAGCCACGGTCCCCTGGTCGAGCGTCACGGAGGCCATGGAGGAGTCCGTCTTGGGCACCGTCTCCACGGGCTCCCAGCCCTCCACCACGATCTCGGTGAGCACATCGATCCGGGCGGGTCTGGCGTCCAGGTGCACGTTCGACCAGTCAGCGCCGACCCCTTCACCACGGCGCAGGCCGTGGTGCGCGACGAGGTGATAGAAGGCGTACAACCGGCTGTTGTCCTCGGCGACGTCCAGGAAAGCCCCAAGCTGCTCAGGGCTCCACACCATCACGGGGCTGGGCTTTTTGCCGGTCTCGCGCCAGCGTTCGACTCGTTCGGCGGTCCAAAGCAGGCCCTTGGGGCGCGCGCTGGAGCCCAGCTCGACGTGGCTGGCGGCGTTGAAGGTGATGAGCTGCTGGGCGATCGCGGCATTCAGCGCGGTGCGCAGGGTGCGGCGGATCGCGTGCCGTGTCGCGGGCCCGTTTGCCTTCCGGTACGGCTTCATCTCGGCGAGCTTCGCGCGCTCAGCGGCCAGGCGCTCGCGCTCCTTGGCCGGTGGCCGTCCCGGCTTCGTCCACTTCGCTCGCGCTGCCTGCTCGCGACGGGCGGCGTTCTCAGCACGGATGACGTCGCTCTCGTCGGCGATCGCGTCGAACATCTCCTGGACGTGGCCGACGGTCAGGCGGTCGAGACGGTAGTGCCCGAGGCGAGGCCGCAGGTGAACCCGGATGTGCGAGGAATAGCCGCGGTTCGTCGTGGGCCGGGTTTTCTTACTGGCCATCCACCGGTCAAGCCATTCGCCGACCGTAGTGGTGCCGTCGAGCGGGATGCCCACGCCGAGGCGGCGCTGGACTTCAGCGGCCTTGGGGATGGCCGCGCGGCGCTTCGCGATATCCGCGAGTAGGTCGCCTACGCGCTGCTGCTCCGTAGGGTCATCGCCGGGGAGGTCGAGGATGGCCTGCAGGCGGGAGAGGTCGCCCTGGGCCTCCGTCACACTTTCGTACCCGGTGCGCCGGAACGTTCTGCGCTTCCCCTCGGCGTCCGGCGGCAGTTCCTGGCGGATCGCCGGCGCACCATGGTTCTTGCGCTTCAACTTGGGACACTTCTGCCCCAGCAGCTTGCCGTCATCATCGCGGCACTCGCATCGACGGTAGACGCTTCCGGCCCGGCGAGCTGACGGCATCGGCACTACTCCTTCCGCTCGGGCGGCTTTTCATTGTCGGTGATGGTCGCCAGTCCCACGCCGAGTACGTGCCTCGCGGCTTCGTTCAGCCCGTCGAGCATGCGCTGGGTCATCTCGCCGGGTCGGCACGCGAACGCGAGGCCGTATCGTGTCTTGATTGGCACTATCACTTCGCCGTCCGGTACCTCATCACTGAAGAAGTACCAGGCTCGCGCCTGCTGGCGCTGTGACTCCATGCAGCCTCCCCCATCCTTCCGGCATGTGCCCGCACTTGCGTTCGATCTAAACCCATCGACCAGCACATTTGCGGTCAATGGCGTCCGGACATGATCGCACCACGGACAACAGATCTCTACACTGCGCTGACTCTAACTACAGGGAGTCACGTTTAGGGGAATGATCGATTCAACTTGCGCTCGGGTCGTCCGGCGGGACGAGAGTGTCGATGAGGCGAAGCAGGCGGTCACGCTGCTCAGCCGGGAGGCGATCTAGCTTGTGCACGTAGGCCTTGGCCTCGGTGGAGCCGCTCACCAGCGGATCCACCCCGAAGAACTGTGCGCCGGCAGCGTCTTGCAGCTGCTCAAGTGGCAGATCGCACGCGGCACGCAAGGCTCGCAGCTCGGGTAGCTGCGGAGGGATCACCGACTCCCCGGTCTCCAAGCGATAGATCCAGCCACGCGTGACGCTCGTGCCAGTCACCGGATCTACGGACCTTGTCGCGAATTCCTTCAAGCTCAGCCTCAGCTCCGCCCTCCGGGCCCTGATCAAGTCCGCGAACTGCGTGCGGCGTTCGGGACTGCCGGGCCCTCGTGTCGCTTGATCGTTATGCGCCGCCATGGGGATCATCCTGCCACTCCTGGGTCGAGGTATGCGCTGTGATCGTTCAGCTACGCCCTTGGAGCCGTCGATGGATATGCGCTGGTCATTGTCCATTGTCGTTCCACTCACTGGACGGATTGTTCAGTAGGCGAGTCACGTTCGCCAGCCCGCCCCCTTCCATTGACCAAAAACTAGGCCAACCCTGACCGCTCCGTTCAGCACGCTGGACAGGACGTTCAGCTCGTGTGATGCTCTTGGTCATCGCCGTTCAGCGCGATGAACGAACCGTCCCATGAGGTGAACGCACATGTCCGCGCACACTCCGCCCACCATGTACGCCGTCGCCAGCAGCGACCGGCTGAAGATGCTGATGGAGCGCACTGGCACTGGCCATGCCATCACCAGCCGCGGCCTCGCAGAGGCCGCCGGCATCGCGAACGGCACGATCGGCGCCCTCATGTCCGGTGCTCAGCGCACTGTGCCCGAGGCCAAAGCCAAGGCCATCGCCGCTGCCCTCGGCATCGACCTCTTGGTGCTGTTCATACCGATGGAGAGGGCGGGCCGGACCTTCATCGTCGCGCAGGGCGCCGTATGACGACCGCCGCTCCACTCTCTCTGGAGCAGGTTCGCCAGCTCCCCGCCATGCCGACCGCGCTGCAGGCCTTCGCCGCCTTGAACATCGGCGAAACGCTCGGCTACGACCTGATCAAGGCGGGCGAGTTCCCCATCGAGGTCGTGCGGTTCGGGCGCGCGTTCCGAGTCCGCAAGACGGACCTCCTGGCCTTTCTCGGCCTACCCGCTGTTGTCGAGGTCCAGTCGGCAACAGCCACCGATGACGACGGCGCCCCCGGGGTCCAGCCGGAAGCGCCGTCCGAGCAGTCCGCACCCACTCACGCCAGCAAGTAAGGGGTCCGCTCGTGCATGAGCTTCCCACGGCCACCACGCCGACCACCACGCCCGATGTCGCCCGCACCCTGATCCAGATCGAGGCCGCGAAGCTGGTCGTCGGCCAGGATCTGGCTCCCGTCCTTGACGCCCTCGGTGACCTGATCCGGATCAACGGTGCCCCCAGCTCCAGCATCGCCTGGGTCTCGGACATCCTCGCCCGCGAGCAGCTGCGCGCGTACGCCGCGCAACACGACATCACCGTGCACACGTCACGCGACGACGAAGTCTTCCGGACGATGATCATCTGGACGGCCGGCGGCGGAGGCATGGCCATCGTCCCGGCCGGACAGCGGCCAGCCCGCACTCTCGTCCTGCTGCGCGAGGAAGTCGCACAACGCGACGAAGCCGCTGCGCGCGCGGCCGCCTTCCAGGCGTCCGTCGCGGCCGGCCACGTGGAGGACATCGACGGCTGGCACGCGCGCACGTCCCGGACTGCACCGTGACGGTTGACGTCGCGCGCGCCCGGGACGCTCCGGGGCGCGCGCCCGCCATCCAGCGCCTCGCTGGCGTCCTCCACGTCGATCTGGACGGCCGCCGCGCCCGCTACATCTGCCACCGCCCTGGCTGTCCCCGCCCGGTAGAGGGCCGCCCTGTCACCGCCGCGCAACACGGCTTCGCCGAGCTGCGCGCCTTCATCGCCGGGGTCCGGGATGTGCACCGGGGGTTCCATGAGGAGAACGACCGTTGACTGACTCACAGTCCACCGACCTCCGGGCCGCCGCCCGAGAGCTGCACGCCGCTGGCCTGTGCGTCCTGCCGGTCCGAGCCGATGGCACCAAGGCACCGGACGTCCGCAGCTGGACCCAGTACAAGGTCGACCGCTCCACCCCCGCCGAGCATGATGCGTGGTTCGGGGACGGCCGGCGCACCGGCATCGGCATCGTCACCGGTGCCGTGTCTGGCAACATCGAGCTGATCGAGTTCGAGGGCCTCGCCGTCCGCGAGGGAGTCCTCACTGCTGTCGCCGAACTCGCCGCCGACAGCGGCCTGGGCGACCTCTGGCAGGCTGTCACCACCGGCTGGGCCGACCAGTCGCCGTCCGGCGGTGTCCACTACAAGGTCGTCATCGAGGGCAGGCCAGCCGCCGCCAACAAGAAGCTGGCCCAGCGGCTCGCCAGGCCGGACGAGTACACCCCGCAAGAGCAGCAGCGCGTCGCAGAGAAGCCCGGCGCGAAGATCGTGCGCACCCTGATCGAGACGCGCGGCGAGGGCGGCTTCGTCGTCATCGCGCCGTCCCACGGGACCACTCACCCCAGCGGCCGGCCGTACGTCCGGCTCTCCGGCGGCCCGACCAGCATGCCCGTCCTCGGGCCCGAGGACATGGACGCCCTGTACGCACTGTGCCAGGCGTTCGACGCGATGCCCGTGGCCGAGTCCCCCAAGACGGCGCCACGGACCGCACCGCCCCGGCCGGACGGCGCTCTGCGGCCCGGCGACGACTTCGAGGCCCGGGCCGACTGGGCGGACGTCCTCCGTGGCGTCTTCCGGCCGTTGTCCACGCGTGGCAGCGAGACGTACTGGGGATGGGCCGACGGCGTCGGCGGAGTGAAGGCCACGACTGGACGGGACGAGCACAACCGGCTGTTCGTCTTCGCCACCGGCTCCGAGTTCCAGCCTGAGGTGCCGTACAGCAAGTTCGGCGCTTACGCCCTGCTCAGCCACGGCGGCGACCACAAGGCGGCCGCCCGCGAACTCGCGCGCCTCGGCTACGGCAGCCGCCACCTGACCCCCGTCGGCGGCACCCCCGCCGCCGCTCCCGCGGCCCCGCCCCCTGCGCCGGACGAAGAGACCGCCGACGACGAGCACGCCGGCCAGGCGCCGCTGGACGATCCAGCGGACACCCCTGAGGGTTACGACTACGCCAGCGCCTTCGGTCTCCCCGCCACGGTGCGCACGCCCTGGGACTACCGGCTCACCGGCCGAGGGGTGGAGGTCCTCAGCACCAGCGGCGAGAACTGGACGCGGGTCACCTTTGCCCCGCTGGTCGTCAGCGCCACGTTCGAGGACCCCGAGGGCGACCAGTACGTGGAGCTGTCGTGGATCGACCGCAGCCTCGGCCGGCCTCGCCGCATCTCCCGCATCGTCAGCCGGGAGACCGCGAAGCGCGGCCGCAAGCTGATCGAGACGCTCGGCTCGGCCGGGCTCCCGGCGGTCGAGGGCGACGCCCGGGCAGTCGAGAAGTGGCTGGCCGAGTTCGAGGCCGCCAACGTCGGACGCATCCCGTCCGAGCAGCTGGCCCGCTGGCTGGGCTGGCAGGACGACGGCACGTTCGTCAGCTCCCCCGAGGACGGCATCAAGGTCGACGTCCCCTTCGAGGAGCAGCGCGGCCCGGCACGTGCGCACGCCAGGAAGGGCGGGCTGGACGGCTGGCGAGAGACCATCGGCCAGCTGGCCGACTTCCCGGTGCCGCGTGTGGCCGTCGCGGCCGCGCTCGCCGCCCCGCTGCTCAAGCCGCTCGGCCTGAACTCCTTCACGCTGGACATCTCCAGCCGGTCCACCAAGGGCAAGACGACCGCGCTGCAGTGCGCGCTCAGCGTGTGGGCGGACCCGTCCGAGCACGCCTCCGCGATGAGCAACTGGCGCACCACCCTGTACGCGATCGAGAAGCGGCTGAACCTCGTCCGCGGCATCGTCACCGTCTTCGACGAGACGATGGCCGTCACCGACGACACCCTCATCGATGAGGTGCTCTACCAGCTCCCGATGAACCACGGGAAGGCCCGCAGCGGCGGCGCGTTCGGCAACATGCTGCCCTGGGAGACCATCCTCCTGTCCTCCGGCGAACGGCCGGCCCTCAGCTTCACGACCAGCCAGGGCGCCGCCGCCCGCATCCTCGGCACCACAACTGCCCCCTTCGGCGACGGAGGCGGCGCGACGGCGGCCGCCGTCCGCGAGGGCGTCCTGGCCCACCACGGGCATGCCGGGCCCGAGTTCATCCAGTACATCCTCAGCGGCCTGGCGCAGCCGAACGGGCGGGACAAGCTCAAGGAGCACCACCGCACGCTGGTGGCCGAGTTCCGCGGCGCCGGCGACATGACCAACAGACGCGCACCGATGGTCGCCGTCCTCGCGCTCGCCGAGATCCTCGCGTGCCGCATCGGGCTGCTGCCGTACGAGCCGCTCAGCGCCGACATCTGGCGTGGGCTCTTCACCGCCCACAACCCCACCGACAACCGCCCCGAGATGGCGCTGGACGTCGTACGGGAGTACGTGGCAGGGCACGCGCACGAACTTTTCAGCGTCACCCGCGCGGCCCTGCACGAGAAACCGCCGTACTCCGGCTGGCTCGGCGTCCTGTCGACCAAGGACGGCGTCACCGAGGTGGCCCTGCTGCCGGAGCGGGTCCGCAAGATCTTGGCGGACGCCGACTACTCGCTGGACGCCGTGGTCGGCAGCTGGGTCGACGCCGGATACCTCAAGGTGCTCAAGAGCCAGCGCCCGCCGCATCTGGTGCCCCGGCGGTTCGGCGGCGCCCGGGCGAAGTGCCTCGCGTTCACTCCGGAGGGCATCGCCTTCGGCGACCAGGACGAGACGGTATGAGAGCCCTGGGGGCGGTGGTACGCACGAGGTGCGTACCACCCTGCGCCTCTCGTCTGCGCAGGTCAGACGCGTATCGACAGCTGGTTTCGGGGCGGTACGCAGTCGCCTGGAAATGGCACCCCTCAGGCGTGGGCGCGCGTGCGCGTGTGTGCGCGTGCGCCTGCGCACATCGACCCCTGTGTGTTTCTGCGTACCTGCGTACCACTGTCTCTAGAGAGAGACATAAGAGCAGGTCACAGCACCTTTTTGCCCGGTACGCAGCCGGTACGCAGCCGGTACGCAGCGCGTACCGATCTCCCCTCTCCACCGAATCGAGGTGACCCGTGTCCTTCACACCCCGCCCGTACCAGCTCGACGCCATCGAGGCGCTACGCCAGGGCTGGGCCGCCGGCCAGCAGCGCCTGGCCGTCGTCCTGCCGACCGGCGCCGGCAAGACCGTCGTCTTCTCCCACCTGGCGCACCAGATGCTCGACAGCCTCGACGGCCGCCGCGTCCTGGTGATCGCCCACCGGGAGGAGCTGATCGAGCAGGCCGCTTCCAAGCTGCTCTCGGTCGACCCGATGCTGCGGGTCGGCATCGTCAAGGCCCAGCGCGACGACCACGCGGACGCCGACGTGATCGTGGCCAGCGTCCAGACCCTGGCCGTGCCCCGCCGGCGGGAGGCCATCCGGGACATCGGCCTGATCATCGTGGACGAGTGCCACCACGCCGCCGCCCCGACCTACATGGAGGTCCTGAGGCACTTCGGCGCCTGGGACGGCGGTGTGCCGGTGGCTGGCTTCACAGCCACCATGGCCCGCGCAGACGGCGGCTTGGCCGAGGTCTGGCAGGACGTCGTGTACCGCCTGGACATCCTCGACATGATCAGCGACGGCTACCTGTGCGACGTCCGGGGCATGGCCATCAAGGTCGACACCCTGAACCTCGACCGGGTCCGTACCCGCGGCGGCGACCTGGTCGACGGCCAGCTGGGCAAGGCGCTGGAGGACTCTGGAGCGCTGGACGCCATCGCCAAGGCGTACCGCGACCATGCCGCCGACCGCCCTGGTGTCGTCTTCACCCCCACCGTCGCCACCGCCCAGGCCGCCGCCGCGTCGCTGCGCGCGGCCGGCATCACGGCGGCCCCAGTGTGGGGCGACATGGGCCGCGACGAGCGCCGCGCGACCCTCGCCCGGTACGAAGCAGGCGACGTCCAGGTGCTCACCAACTGCATGGTCTTGACGGAGGGCTTCGACGCGCCACGCACGTCCTGCGTTGTCGTCGCCCGGCCGACCAAGAGCGCCGGCCTGTACGTGCAGATGGTCGGCCGCGGCCTGCGCCCGGCTCCCGGGAAGGCGGACGCGCTGCTGCTGGACGTCATGGGCGCCGCGACCCGCCACAAGCTCGCCAGCATGGTCGACCTGACGGAGCGGGAGATCGGCCAGGCGGAGGCCGGCCGGAGCCTGCGGCAGATCGCCGAGGAGCACGCGGCCGCCGAGCAGCGGCGTGCGCTCGCCGCGCGGGTCGAGGCCGAGGAGATCAACCTCTTCGGCGGGTCGGCGATCCGCTGGCTGCGCACGCAGGACGGCGTCTGGTTCATCCGGCTGACCAGCGCCATGTTCCTGTTCTTGCAGCGCGACCCCGGCACCCGGCTCTACCGGATGCGCCGCTGGACGCAGGCGGACGGCGTGCACCCGCCGAAGACCGACGTCGCACGGCCGCTGCCCGAGGCGCTGGCCTGGCTGGAGCACCAAGCCAAGACCCTCGCGCCACAGGCCTTCGTCACCCGCCAGGCCCGTTGGCGTCAGGACAGGCCCACGGGCAGGCAGTGCGCGCTGGCTCACCGCCTCGGCATCCGAATCCCGCCCGGCAGCACCGCCGGCGACGTCGCCGACCTGATCGACCAGGAGCGCGTCGGCCGCGTCCTGGGCCAGCTGATCCCCGCAGCGTAGCGGTCCGGGCCTGTCGCTATCAGGCCCGGACCTCCACCCATCACACCACGGAGGTCACCATGTCCCTCACCTTCACCGACATCTTCTGCGGCGCTGGAGGATCCTCCACCGGCCTCGTCGCCGCCGGGCTGGAACTCAAGCTCGCCGCGAACCACTGGCAGCGGGCCATCGAGACGCACGCCGCGAACCACCGGAACGCCGACCACCTCTGCGCCGACGTCAACAACTACGACATGCGGCGCCTCCCGCGCACCGACATCCTGTGGGCCTCGCCGATCTGCACCGAGCTGAGCCCTGCCGGCGGGCGCCGCCGCCGTACCCCCGCCGGAGCCGGGCAGCTGGGCATCGAGGAGCTAGGACCCGTCCCTAGCGCCGCGTTCGAGCGGACCCGGGCAACGTTTTGGGACGTCATCCGCGCCACCGAGGTTCACCGTTACAAGGCCGTCCTGGTCGAGAACGTGATGGAGGCTGCGGACTGGGAGCTGTTCGACGTGTGGCTGTCGGGCATGCGCACCCTCGGCTACAACATCCAGTTCGTGTCCCTGTCCTCGGCGCACGCCGGAGACGAGAAGGGCAACGCCCCGGCGCCGCAGTGGCGGGACCGGATCTACATCATCTGCACCCGCAAGGGCGTCCCCCTGCCGGACGTTCAGCCCCGCCCGCGGGCCTGGTGCCCGGTCTGCGAGGAGACCGTCCACGCCTTCCAGTCATGGAAGAAGCCCGGCCGCAAGCTGGGCAAGTACGGCGCTCAGTACGTCTACCGCTGCCCCAACGGAACGCGCTGCCGGCACGCGGTCGTCGAGCCCTACGTTCGGCCGGCTGCCTCGATCATCGACTGGTCGAACCTCGGCGTCCGCATCGGGGACCGGGAGGCGAAGGGGCTGCGCCCCCTGGCGAAGAACACCGTCGCTCGGATCCGCAAGGGCCTTGAGCTGCTCGGCGACCGGCGGATGGTGCTGACCGTCAACCACGGCGGGCACGACGGCCGTGCCTTTCCGGCGGACGGCTCTCCCCTCCCGGCGCGCACCGCGAAGATCGGCGACGCCGTCCTCGTCCCGACTGGGGCGTTCTACGTGAAGAACTACGGCGGCAACGCGCGCCCAGTCGACATGGTGCGCAGTCTCGCCGAGCCGTTCGGGACCATCACCGCCCGGGACGGCCACGCGCTCGCTGTACCGCCGCAAGCCGACGAATCGTTCATCGTCACCTTGCGCCGCCACAGCAGCGCCCGCCCCGTGACCGAGCCGGTCGACACTGTGACCGGACAAGGGCGGCACCACTGGCTCGTCATCCCGTACCGCAACGCCGCCACGAAGCCCGTGACACAGCCGCTGCACACGCTCGGCACGAAGGACTCCGCCGGCCTACTGGCTGCGGCCCCGGCCCTGGAGGACTGCCACTACCGGATGATCCAACCTCGCGAGCAGCTGCTGGCGCAGCGGTTCCCGAACGACTACATCGTGCTCGGCAACAAGGGCGAGCAGACCATGCAAGCGGGGAACGCCGTCTCCTGCAACGTCGCCCAGTGGCTGGGGCAGCGGGTTGCGGCGGTGCTGTCGTGAACGCCACCCGCGCGCCCCGGCCCAGGCATGTCTCCACCGACCCTACCCACCTGGAGCGACCATGACCGACCGCACCACCACCGCCGAACCCGACCTCACCGAACTGGCCCCGCTCGTTCGCGTCGTGACCGGCGCCCTGCGCGAGACCCCGCTCACCCTCGGCACCCCGGCCGGCATCGCCGACCTCGCTGCCACCATTACGGTGCGCGTCGCCGCGTACGTCGGCCGGGAGGTGCTCCCGCCCGGCCCGCCCGTCGACCGGGCCGCCGTGCTCCGGGAGGCATACGAGATCGCCTACACCGAGGGCATGCGGCTGAACGCCCTGGAGGCCGAGATCGGCGCCGGCCCCTACCGCGGGGCACTCGCCGTCGCGCATCTGCTGCGCAAGGCCATCTCCGAGGCGCAGCCCGCCGCCGAGGCGACCACTGGCGAGGCGCAGCAGACCACGCCAGGACTCACCGTCCCCGCCCTCGCCCGCCTCCGCGCCGGCACCGCCGCCCTCACCGGAGATGCGCCGCCGTACGACCAGCTGCCGGACGCCGACCGCGAGCGCTACCTCGGCCAGGCCTGGCAGCTCCTGGCCCGCGCGGACGAGGAGCCGCAGTCGTGAGCCGCCGCCGCTGCCCCCGCGGCCACTTCCTCCCCGCCGACGCCCGGGTCTGCCGCTGTGCGCGCCGCCGCCGGACCTACTGGGGCGGCGACCTGGACGGCCAGGGCCTCGAACGCCGCGGCAAGCACCGGATCACCACCGTCCCCCTCACCGGGAGCTACCTGTGACCCCCAAGCGCTACACCGCCGACACGATCAACGACGACGCCTTGGACGAGCTGTACGAGAACGCGAACCGCGGCTGGCGCCGAGGCGACGAGTGGAAGGACCGCGCCTTGAAGGCCGAAGCCGCTCTGGAGCGGCTGACCAAGTGGTGCGACGAACTGGACACCTACGCCCGCGTGGTGCTCAAGGACGACAGCGCTGAGGACCCGGTGGCGGCCAACATCCGCGCCAGGATCGCCGCCAGGATCGCCGAACCCAAGGAGACCAGCACGCCGTGAACACCTGCGGCCTGTGCGAGCGACAGCTGGAGCACGGCTACCTGTGCCCCGGCTGCACGCTCGCCACCACCGAGCGGCTCGACCGCATGCCCCGGCTGTGGGCCGCGCTCTCCGCGTTCCTCGCCCCCGCCAGCGGCACCCCCCAGTACGGGCGCACCACCCCGGCCGAGGCGCCGCTGCCCGTGCGCGAGACCGTGCTCAGCCTCCGCGCCGCTGGCGGCATCGCCGGGGTCCTGGAGGACTGGCGGTCCGCGATGCAGGCGGACCGCGGCTGGGGCCGCCCCGTCGTACCGACCGCCGTCGAGCGTCGTGTCCTCGTCGCGGCCCGCGCGCTGTCGCTCAACATGGAGTGGATCGGGGGCTCTTGGCCGATGGCCGGCGTCATGGCGACAGAGGTCCGCGACCTGGAGCGCGACGTCCTGTCGATCGTGGACCCTGAGGACCCGGACGAGCGGCGGGCCCGGCGCGGCACTCACATCGGCTACTGCGTCGCCCAGGTCGAGGCTGGCGACGGCGAGGACCCGGTGGTGTGCGGGGCCGCCCTGCGGTCGTACCCCGGCCAGGCGGTCGTCACCTGCCAGTGGTGCGGTACGGCGTACGGGCCGGCGGACTATCTCCGGCTGAAGCGGCTTCAGCCGGAGATAGCCCAGTGAGTATCACATCCCCCCTTGTGCATAAGGGGGGATGTGATACTCTCGGAGAGGTGGAAGCATCCCCCTGGCGGGAGCGCCTTCGCGCGGAGGAAGAGCTGCTGGAACAGCTCGACCGCCAGGCGGAAGCGGCCCGCAGACGACGAGCGATGGCCTTGCGGGATGGGGTCGGTGACCTCGGCAGCGTGTACGCGCTGGCGAAGTCGCTGGGCCTGAGCTGGACGGCTGTCGCCCACGCGATCAAGAAGTACACAACCGAATAGAGCGAGGGCCGGACAGCAGCTCTCCGGGTGCTGGAACACCCGAGGCGCGCGCGCCGCCCGGCCCTCTACGCACCGACGCGTTGCTGCGCGTCGGCACTTGACCACGAACGAGATAGGACCTCGTCATGGCCCAGCAGCACCTTAGCGCCCCCACCAGGGCGAACGACACCGACAGCGTCGCCGAGCTGCACCGCCTGTGCCGCGCCGACTACGACGGCGCCGCCGACACCCGCACGGCCGCCGCCGGAAGCGCCCGCGACCAGCTCGCCCTGGCCCGCGCGCACGCCGCCGAGAGCGCGGGCGCCCGATGAGCGCGCCCGACATGCCCGAGCCCGTACGCGACCTGCTCACCGCCGTGCTGGAGGCGATCGACCTCCCGCACCCGGCGACCGTCGCCGGCGTCGAGGTGCACGACCGGCTGCTGGCCGCCCGCGTCACGTGGGCCCGGATCGCCCTGCGCAGCGCCCTCGGCTTCAACGGACCCGTCATGAGCCTGACGTGGGACGCCGAGTACCTGCGCGAGCGCCTCGCCACGCACCCGATCACCGGGTACGTCACCGCCACCCAGGCCGACGCCGCGCTCGACGCCGGCGCCACCTGGACCGAGGCGGTCGCGCTCCCGGAAGGGGAGCAGCGGTGACCACCAGCACTCTCACCACGTGGGCGCAGACCAACCCGGTACCGGCCACTGTCGCCGCCGCCCTGTCCCTGGCCGGCGTCGTCGCGCTCGCCGTGGCCGGCCGCAAGGCCACCAGCCGGACGCCCGCCGCCGTCCTGTTCGCCTCCCTCGCTGCCATGGCCTGCACCGCCTACAGCGCGGACACGAGCTGGCGGTTCGCCGAGCACCGTCTCGGTATGGCCTCGGGCGCCGAGCGGAGCGCCATGTTCGCCGCCGCCGAGCTGGCCTTGTTCGCCTGCGGCCTCATGGCCCGGCAGAACCTCCGCGACCCGAAGAAGGGCGCCCCCGGCGCCCCCGGCATGCTGGTCTGGGTCATCACCGGCGTGCAGATCATCCCCGCCTACTCCGAGTCGGGCGTCATTGGCGGCACCGTCCGCGCCGTCGTCGGCCCGGTCCTCGCCGCCCTGCTGTGGCACCTCGCGATGGGGATCGAGCTGCGGCACGCCAAGCCCGGTACGGACTCCAGCAGTCTGCCGGCGCTGCTCGCCCGCGAGGCGCGTGAACGGCTGCTGTCCTACCTCGGCCTGGCGACTCGCGACCGTACCGCCGAGCAGATCACCCGCGACCGGTGGACCGTGAAGGCCGTCGACCTGGCCGCCAAGCTGGCCGACATGGAGCCCAGCGCTCGCGGTCGGGCCCGGGTCGCCCGGCGCCTGTCCGTGGCCGTGGGCAAGGCACAGACCGGCGCGAGCGAAGAGCAGCGCACGAAGCTGCTAGAGCTGCTCGCCGCCCGCCGCCACGCCTCGGCGCTCGCCACGATCGACCTGCCGTCGCCGTGGCAGGACGCACCCGAGGACGCCCAGGACGCCCAGGACGCGCCCGCGTCCCCGGCCGGTCGTCCCTTTCCGATCCCCGTCCCGCCGGGCGCCCGGCTGCTCCCGATCATCGCCCGCCCGGCCCCGGCCGCGCCGACCGCGCAGGACGCTCAGGACGCACCCCAGGACGCCGAGGACGCCGAGGACGAGACCCCGCCCGAGCCGCCCCTGATGACGTCCGCAGACGTCGCCCGGCACTACGGCATCGAGCAGTCCACCGTGCGCTCCTGGGTGGCGGTGGGACGCCTCACCGTCCACTCCAAGGACCTCCGAGGTCGCAACCTGTTCCACCCGGACGACCTGCCGCCCGTCCCGGTCGGCGTGCCCGTTTGAAGAGACCGGCCGGCAGGCCCGTCCTGGGCCTGCTGCTGGTGCTCCACCTGGCCGCGGTGCCGCTCTCCGCCGCACCGACCCGCCCCGCCATCTGGACTCCCAGACCCGAGGACTCTGAGGACTCTCATGATCGCCATCGTTCGTACCCGCACCATGCGCGCACTGCGCGCCGACCTGGCCGCCGCCGAGTCCGCGGCCGAGGCCGCCCGCGCCCTGGCCGAGCAGCACCGACTGGAAGCCGAGTTCGCCACCGACTTCGCGATCCGCGCGGAGACCACGCTGGAGGACTTGCGCGACGCGCACGCCCGCAGCATCGCCGACGGCGCCCGCGCCGAGGGCGAGCTGAAGGCCCTGCGCGCCCAGGCCCTGCTCGACACCGAGGACCGCGCCGCCCTGCGGATGCTGCTCCGCCAGGCCCGGAAGTCCGCCGGCCCCCGGCGTGTGTACGTCCTGCTCCAGCGCGACCGGTTCCACAGCGTCCACGAGTCCCGGGAGGCCGCCGAGGACGCCGCCGAGCGGGACGGTGCGCCCCGTGACGGCTGGCTCACCCTGGGCGGACCCGGCACCCAGCACCCCGACGCCGAGGTGCTGTGGCGCATCCAGCCGGTGCCGCTCACGGGCAGCGGCTGATGCTGCTCTCCGCCTTCTACGCCGTGTCGGCCGGGGCCGGGCTCATCGGTCTCGCCCTGGTCGACCTCCGCGCCGTCCCGCCCGCCACCGGGACCTGCGCCCTGATCCTCACCGTCGCCGCGCTCGCCGCGGCCGTCCTCCACTAGGACCGGAACCATGCTGTTCCTTGCTCTCTGCCTGGCTGGCCTCGCCCCCGGCGCGGCCACCGCCTGGCTCCTGCACCAGCGCCATGGATGGCTCACCGCCGTCCTGGCTGGCCTCGGCGTCACCGCGAGCCTGCCGTGCCTGCTCGTCGCCGCCATGGTGGTCGCCCCGCCGCTGGGCATCTTGGTCGCCCTCGGCTCGATCGTCGCCGCTCTCCGCGCTTACGACGCCGGCCGGATCTGGATCGCCACCACCTGGGTCGCCACTGCGCTTGTCGCGCTCGCCTGCGCGGGGGTGGCGCTGTGAGCGGCCGCCGTCCGATCACCCCGACCCGGGTCATCCCAGCGGGGGAGCCGCTGCCCGCCCCGGGCACACCCCCGCCCCCTCCTCCGCCCCGGCCTCCGTTCCCGCCGGCCCCGCCCGCCCCGGTCCCCGGTCCGGACTGGTGGCGTCACCTTCCCCGCCCGGCCGTACCGCCCCAGCCGATCCCGGTCGACGTCCACGTCACCGTGACCATCGACACGGGTCCGGCGGAGCCGCCTCCGGAGCCGTGGTGGCGCCGGATCCGCTGGGGCTACCACGCGGTGATGGCCCTCGCCGCGATCCCGCTGTCCGGGCCCTGGGCCTGGGTCCTCACCTACGTCCGCGCCGACGGGTCGCTGACCGGCGCCTGGGTCGTGGCCGTGATCGCGCTCGCCGTCGTCGCCTGGTGGGACAACGCATCCAGGATCCAAGCCAGGCACTCCGACCCGGACCTGTGGGGACCGCGGGTCCGCGCCACCGTCGCCCGGCTCGCGCTGTACGCCACCGCCGAGGCCACCGCCCTCGCCTTGCCCCTGTACTCCCTCGTGATCATCCTGACTGGAGTCCGTCCATGAGCACCGTCCTCGCAGCCGAGGTCAGCCGGTTCACCTCCGGCACCGTCACCACCGCGGGGTTCGCAGTCGGCCTGGCCCTGCTCGGCGTCGAGCACTACCGCTGGTACAAGGCCGGTGGGGGAGCAGCCGCCGGCGCGGCCGGAGGTGGCGGCAGCCGCGATCCGAAGCAGCTCATCCCGTTCTGGTTCGGGATCATCTGCGGCATCCTCATGGTCGCCTGCCCCGCCGGCTTCCTCGGCACCGCCGCCGGTTTCCTGCGCTGGGGCACCAACGGCGCCGGCGGCATGGCCATGGGCTGGCTCACCGGCAAGGACGGCACCACCCTCGCCAGCGCCTCCGCCCCGGGCCTGGACGGGTACGGCGCCGTCGTCATCACCGCGCTCACGATGGCGCTGTGGTGGCTGCGGAAGTCGATCGCCAAGGCCGTGAAGGGGAAGTGGAAGAAGGGCGTGCTCACCGGGTGCGTGCTGTGCATCTCCACCGGCACCGCCGCGGTCATCGCCCAGCAGGTCGTCGGCAGCACCAACAGCCTGGGCCACTTCGTCCTCGGCCAGATCGCGACCGGGACCCTGGTATGAGCGCCCCCACCACCGCGCAGTGGCTCCGCGCGGCCGTCGACCGGGTGGCCGTCGGCAGCACGCGGCTGGCCGCCGACCGGGGCGGGCGCCTCATCCGGGGAGCGCACAGCCGGTACGCGCGGACCCGGGCGTGGGTAGGGGAGTCGACCGGCCTCGACAAGTGGATCCGCGTGGCGCTGCTGGCCGGTGCGGCACTGATCGCCCGGGCGATTGGGGTAGCCGTCGGCAGGTGGGCGTACGACCGGATCCAGTCCGGCGCCTGGTGGCACCTGCTCGCCGCAGCCGTCCTCGCCTGGATCAGCGCGGCCTACCGCGCCGGCCGCGACGACTGGCAGCCGACCCCGGCACCGGCGCCCGCCGACGCGACCTCAGCCGAGGATGAGCAGGCCGACACCGAGCAGTCGACGCCGACCGTCGAGCAGGCCCCCGCAGGGCCTCCGCCCGTCTCGCCCCGTGCGCTCATCGCCGCGGTCCGGGACATCGGCACCCCGCATGCCCAGCTCGTCCCCCTCGCCGAGCACCTCAGCACGACCACCGACGCGGTGCGCTCCGCGGCGGCCGGGATGAGGTGGCCGGTGAAGGACGTCCGGATGAAGGGCCGGTCGTCGGCGGCCGGGCTACGCGGGGACGAGGTCCCCTCCCCTCCCCTGGAAGCCCCCTCCTCGGGTGTCGTCGGCGCAGGTCAGACCGCCGACGACAACGACGACGACACCGATCGGGAGGGACCCGAAGAGGGGGTGCGTGTAGTGCGCACCGATGGCGGGCTGATCGTCTACGACCTCGCCGACACCCACCGCCGACGCGGCACCGTCCGCGCATGAAGCCCCTGGGGCAGCCGCCTCGGTTCGACCGGAGAGGGCCCGTGATGAAGAACTTCGACTACGTGAGCAGCAACGAGATCAAGGCCGAAGTCCAGCGGCTCAAGGCCGAGATCGACCGGCCCGAACTGTCCGACGCCACGCGCGACGCCGCGCACTGGGGCATCAACGAGGCCCTGGACGAGCTGGAGAGGCGCGGCGACCTGTAGCTCACCCCGGGGCGGCCGTCCGCCTGGCAGCTAGCCGGCCGCCCCGGGTCCCATCCCGATCACGAGACAGGAGACCGCCATCATGGCACTCGGCTGGAAGAAAAACCCGGAGCCCACCGACCCTCGGCTGAAGGGGCACGAGACCACCTACCAGTCGTCGCGCGGCGGCTGGGTGAAGCGTGCTGAAAGGCCCGTCCCCGGCACACCGAAGAAGGGATGATGGGCGTCATGCCTGAGCAGACGGCCGTGCTTCTAGTCGACTCGTACACCACCAAGTGCGGCAGATGCGGGAAGGGAGCGCGCATCAAGGACACCCATCACACCCGCCTCATGTCCGGCTGGGGCACACCCGACCCGCGCGACAGGCCCTGTGGCGCCCGCTTCGTCGCGATCTCGACCAGGCGCCTGGAGTACACCGTCGAGCAGCTCACCGAGCTGCGCCCGGACCTGCCCGCCTACGCCGCGGGCCGAGTCCCTCGCGACCTCACCCCCTGACCGTGCGCCCGCTGATCACAGGCCCCGCCATCGCACCCACCGATGGCGGGGCCTGTCGCATCATGGTGACCATGGAGCAGCCCATCCGCCCTGGTCACCTCACCGCCGAGCAGACCCGCCAAGTCCTCGGCGGCATCAGCGCCGGCGCCCTCCGCCAGCTGGTCTATCGCGGCCAGCTCGCCCGCTCCGGCGGCACCGCCAGGTATCCCTACTACGCCGTCACCGACGTCACCACCCTCGCGCTCAAGCGCCGCGAGCGCGCGGCCGCTTGACCGCAGGTCAGGCCCTGTGTGACGATCTCGGTGTACAACTGTGCCCTCACGCGGCACCACAGACACCCGAGGCCCCGCCCCCAGCGGGGCCTTCGTCGTACCCGGAGGCGCCATGCCCGCCACGACCGAGGCGCCCCGGAGCGCCACCGAGGCCGCCCACCAACTCACCCAGCAGGGCCACCACGTGCACATCGTCAGCGACGGGCAGGGCGTCTGCCTGAAGGGCGAGTGCGACCTGCTGTCCGTGCTGCACTGAGCCCGGTCACAACATGGCCACATGGGGCGCGTCTGGTCACGACGCGCTGCATGATGCTTCCTCAGCGCCAGCCAGCCCTGGGGAGATCATGCGCGCCCGCATCACCATCGTCACCATCACCGCGACCCTCGCCGCAGCCCTCACCGCATGCAGCAGCGACGACAGCAGCAGTGTTTCCCAGCTCCCGACGCCTGCCTACGAGATCACGAAGCAGGACGACAGTGGGAACAGCCGAGAAGTCGAGGTCACCGTCCGCAGCGGCAAGAATCTGAAGGCCGTGTTCGACGCTGTCACCAAGAACCTCAGCGACGACGCTGGCTACCACATCTACATCAACTGCTCGACCGGCGGCACCGGAACCAGCGACAACCGCCTGGCCAACGGGCGCCTCGCGCGCGGCGACATGGGCGAGGCCGCCACCGGCCTCAAGGACGGCGAGACGGAGTTCGAGACCGTCAAGGGCCGCACCTGCCCGTGACCCTGTGAGAGTCCGCCGGCGCCCCTCCGCGAGGATGGGCGCCAACCGTATCCGGGGGGTGAGCATGGCCACCGACCGGAGCGAACTCACCAGCTACCAGTGGCGCCAGCTCCGCGCCCGGATCCTCGCCGCATCGGACGTCTGCGTCGTCTGCGGCCACGGCGGCAGCGACACCGCCGACCACGTGGTCTCGGTCAGCAAGGGCGGCGCCCGCCTCGACCCCGCCAACGTTGCTCCCATCCACGGCGTCACCGGCTGCCCCGTCTGCCTCCGCAAGTGCAACAGCGAGAAGGGCGACCGGCCGCTGTCCGAGGTGGTGCAACTGCACACCAGCGTCGATTGGTTCGCCGGGCCGTAGGCGATCAGGCAGCGGCCCGCCCCCGCGCTTGGCTGACCTCGGACTGGAGCCGTGCGGTCCTGACATCCCTGATGCCCAGGACTGTGCGGAACCAGAGGCGGACCTGAGCAAGAGCAGCGTCATGACACCACGATCGCACGCTCGGGCAGCGCCCAAGATTTTTTAGAAATCGGACATATCGCAACCCCGCGCCCAGCTTTTATTTTTCTCCCCCCGGGCCGATCGCGGTCGGATGATCATGGAAGGGGGGCGTCATGGGCCCCGTCGAGCAAGCCGTGCGCAGCGACGTCGAGCAGCTCGGCGACCTGGTCGGCGTGGAGCCCTCGTTGTCCGAGCTGGCGTTCACACTGGCCGGCCGCATCGACGCGGCTGCCAGCGCCGAGTGCCAGACGTGCGGGGAGCCGATCGCCCAGGACGACAAGCTGCTGCCCCAGTTGACCCGCGAGCTACGGCAGACGCTCGCCCAGCTGCTGGAGGGGCGGGCCGCTGACGATGACGACGACCTCGGAGACCTGGGCTCCCCCGACTGAGTTCGCCGAGGATCTGTACGAGCGGTACGGGCTGACCTGCCCACCGCGCTGGGGGACGCCGCGGCATCCGGACCGGCCGTCACTCGGACCGAAGCTGTGGAAGGTCATGACCAAGCTCGGCGCCCCGCCGATGCCCTGGCAGAAGTACGTGTCCGACGTCGCCCTGGAGATCGACCCGGCCACCGGCCTGTTTGCGCACCGCGAGGTGGGCCTCTCCGTGTCCCGGCAGCAGGGCAAGACCGAGCTGACGTTGGGCGCCCAGGTCCACCGGGCGATGGCCTGGCCGCGGCAGAACGTCGTCTACGCCGCCCAGACCCGCGGCATGGCGCGGCAGCGGTGGGAAGACGAGTTCTGGGAGAAGATCTCGGGTTCGCCTCTGGCCAAGTACGCGCGGATCCGGAAGAGCAACGGCAACGAGGCGATCCTCTGGCCGCGGACGCGCAGCCGCATGGGTATCACCGCGAACACCGAGAAAGCCGGGCACGGGCCGCCGCTGGATTTGGGGTTCATCGACGAGGCATTCAGTCACGAAGATGATCGACTCGAACAGGCGTTCTCCCCAGCCATGCTGACCCGGGCAATGGCTCAGCTGTGGTGGGCATCCGCCGGCGGCACGACCAAGAGCGTGTGGCTGAACAGGAAGCGGGAGAAGGGCCGGAAGCTGATCGAGGCCTTGTTCGCCGCGCTCGCCGAGGACCCGGAGGCGCCGCGGCCGCGCGCGGCTTACTTCGAGTGGTACGCCCCGGAGGAGATGGACCGGGCGGACCCGGCGACGTGGCGGGCGACGCTGCCGGCGCTTGGCTACACGGTGACCGAGGAGGTCATCGCTGCGGAGTTGGAGAAGCTGGACGCGGCGGAGTTCGACCGGGCCTATCTGAACCGCACCAGGAAGCCGACCCCGCCGTCTGACCCGAACGTCCCCAAGGCTGCCTGGCCCGGCCTGACCGATGCGAAGAGCAAGCCAGTTCCGGGCAAGGTCGCCCTGGCGCTGGACGTGTCGCAGGACCGGAAGCGGGCGGCGATCGCCGCCGCTTCCCTGCGGCCGGATGGCACGGTGCACCTGGAGGTCGTTGCGCACCGTCCCGGCACGGACTGGGTGGTGCCCGCCGTGGTGAAGCTGCACAAGCTGTGGCGCCCGGTGGCCGTGGCCGTCGCCTCCGCTGGGGCGCCGGCCGGATCGCTGATCGATGACCTGGTGTCGGCCGGGATCGAGTCGCCGAAGGACAAGGACGCGCCGCAGCGCGGTGACCTGGCGGTGATGCGGTCCGGGGATATCACCGAGGCGTGTGGGCAGATGGCGGACGCGATGAACCAGGGCATCGTCAAGCACATCGATCAGGTGCCGTTGACCGCCGCGGTGAACGGGGCCCGGACCCGGCGTAACGGCGACGCCTGGACGCTGGACAGGACGAACAGCCTCGTGGACATCTCGCCCCTCTGCGCGGTCACGTTCGCCCGCTGGGCCCTGCTCATCAGGGGGCCGCAGGTCGCAGAGGGCTACGACCCGATGGCGAACATCTTCTAAGGAGCGTGGGCATGGCGAAGCGCGGACGGGGACGGGCTGCGGCCGGCCGTGCCGCAGAGATCGCGGGAGTCTGCCTGCGCGTGGGGCCCGGGCTGTGCGGGGCTGTTCTCGTGGCGTATGGGTTGTGGCTGGCCTGGGCTCCGCTGGGGTTCGTGGTGCTGGGCGTGTTCCTGCTGCTGGCGGATCGGAGGCTGCCGTGAGCCTGTGGTGGCGCAGCCGCGACCGTGCGGCAGACGGACGTCTGCGACGGTCCGGAGAGATGTCACTGGACCAGGTCATGTCGCTGCTCAAGACCTCCCGGTCGTATGCGGACGTCGATCTGTCCCGGGCGGAGTCCTCGCTGCAGGCGGTCGCGGTGTGGTCCGCCTGCGACCTCATCGCGTCGATCGTGTCGGAGCTGCCTGTCGGTGTCTTCCGCGGGGAAGGGGACGAGGCACGGAAGTTGTCGCTGCCCTGGTGGTTGGAGGACCCAGACGGGTCCGGCCACGGTCTGGCGGACTGGCGGTACCAGGCGACGATGTCGTGGCTGCTGCGCGGCAACCTGTTCGGGGATGAGCTGCAGCGCGCGACGGCCGGCTACCTGCAGCAGGTGCGCCTGTTCCATCCCGACGAGGTCTCGGGCTGGATGGACGAGGGCGAAGTGAAGTGGGCGGTCAACGGCCAGGAGGTCACTGACTCCCGCAGGTTCTTGCACCGGCGTGTCAATCCGCTGCCGGGTGTTGTGCTGGGCATGTCGCCCGTCCGGCTGCACGCGACAACGATCGGGCTGCAGCTCACCGGGGCCAGGTTCGGGCTGCAGTGGTTCCAGGACGGGGCGCACCCGTCGGCGATCCTGAAGAACACGGAAGTCTCCCTGGACGATGGGCAGGTCCGCACGGCGAAGGACCGGTTCCTTGCCGCCCTGCGGGGCAGCCGCGAGCCGGTCGTCTTCGGTAAGGGTTGGGAGTACGAGACGATCCAGGTGGCTCCGGAGGAGTCGCAGTTCCTGCAGACACAGGGCTACTCGGCTGCGGAGTGCGCCCGCATCTTCGGACCCGGCATCGCCGAGATCCTCGGCTACGAGACCGGCGGCAGCATGACCTACGCGAACATCCAGGACCGCGAGCTGACCCTGCTGAAGTACGCGCTGGGCAAGTGGATCCGCCGCATGGAGCGGGTGTTGTCCGAGTTCCTGCCGAGGCCCCAGTACGTGAAGCTCAACCGCGACGCGCTGTTGGAGACGAACACGTTGCAGCGCTTCCAGGCGCACGCGTCCGCGCTGTCGAGCAACTGGGAAACGATCAACGAGGTGCGGCGGCTTGAGGAGCGTCCGCCTGTGCCGTGGGGCGATGCCCCGTTCGTTCCCGGGGCCGCGGCCCAGGCCGCCGACGAGCCGACCGCCGATGACTCTCTGGCAGAGGAGTGACCATGGCCGCGATCCGCGGGCTCAAGCTGATCCGTGGCGCCGCGATGGCGCCGACCCTGACCAAGGCCCGGGCCGACGTCGGCGCGGTCGACGCCAGCGGAACCGAGACGGCCGGCGACACCGGCACCGTGATGACGGTGGAGTTCTCCCGGTTCGATACCTGGTACGAGATCGACTCCTGGTGGGAGGGACGGTTCCTGGAGAAGACCGCCCGCGGCGCGTTCAAGCGCACGATCAAGGCGCTGGGGCCGGCGGGGGTGAAGGTGCTGTTCAACCACGGCCGGGACATGCAGATCGACAAGAAGAGCCTCGGCGTCGCCACCGTCCTGGAGGAGCGGGAGTCCTCCCCGTACATGGAGGTGCCGCTGCTGGACACCTCCTACAACCGGGACCTGATCCCCGGGCTGCGCGCCGGCGCCTACGGCAGCTCGTTCATGTTCGAGGTCGTGCGCGAGGACTGGAACCACGATCCGGGCGTAAGTGATCACAACCCCGACGGGCTGCCCGAGCGGACCATCAAGGAGGTCCGCTTGTTCGAGGCCGGACCTGTCACATGGCCGGCCAACCCCGACGCCACCGCTGGGCTTCGCTCCACGCGCTCGGGTGTGGACTGGCTGATGGAGTCGCTGCACGAGCGCGACCAGGACCAGGTCGAGGAACTGCAGCGCAGCTTCGCAGCTTTCCGGGCGATGCACGGACTCAGCACCCCCTCGCAGGAGGGGGCCGCTGCCCGGCACCGTCCCACCCCGCTGACCCCGGCACCCGGCCCTGAGCCGGCCCGCCACGTCGACGGGCTCTCCGCGGCGGCACGTCGCCGCCGCATGACCCTACTCGGCGTGAAGAGGTGACCCCACGATGACGAAGAAGCAGGACGGCGACCGGGACGAGCCGGTGTTCGAGCGGGCCAAGGATCTGAAGGCCGCGACCGAGCGTGTCGGACAGATCCACGAAGAGATGGAGGTCATCGACCGCGAGGCGGGCGGCGACGACCTGGACGAGACCGGACAGCGCAGCTGGGACGAGCTGGAGGCGGAGCTGAGGTTCCGCGAGGGCGAGGTCCGTGCGTTCGAGCGGTCCGAGCGTCTGCGGGCGTCCCGTGAGCGCTGGTCCTCTACCCAGTTCTCCCCGCAGAACGACCCCTTCGCGGACGACCCGCGGACGCTCTCCGGCCGCGCGGTCTACGACCGGTCCATGGCCGTGGTCGACTCCTCTCTCGGCGGCCGCCACCTCCGCGACGACCAGAAGACCCAGGTGCAGAAGGTACTGCGGACGCAGACCGGCGACACCAACGGCGAACTGGTCGGCCGGCTGCTGCTGGCCACCGAGAATCCGCACTACCGCAGCGCGTTCCAGAAGATTGCCGCCAGCCAGACGCCTATCTTCACGCCGGAAGAGTCCCGGGCGATCGAGCAGGTCCAGCTCATCAAGCGCGCCATGTCCATCGGGGTGGACGCCTCGGGCGGCTTCGCCGTGCCGGTCCTGATCGACCCGACGATCATCCTGACCTCGCAGGGCAGCGAGAACGACATCCTGCGCCTGGCCCGCGTGGAGACCATCACGAACGACACCTGGCGCGGCCTGTCGTCCGCCGGGGTCTCGTGGTCGTTCAAGGCGGAGGCGGCACCGGCCGCCGACAACTCGCCGACCATCGCCCAGCCCGAGGTCCCGACGCACCGCGCGGACGGCTTCATCCCGTTCTCGATCGAGATCGGCATGGACTGGCCCGGCTTCGCCGAGCAGATGTCGGGGCTGCTCGCCGAGGGCTACGACGAACTGCTGGCCGAGAAGCTCACGACCGGCTCGGCCACCGACGAGCCGGACGGCCTGGTCGCCTCGCTCGCAGCCCTCGGCACGCCGGCTCCCATCGAGACGGCCGCCTCGGGAGCCATCGCAGCAGCCGACATCTACGGCCTGTGGAACGCGCTTCCGCAGAAGTACCGGCGCCGCGCGAGCGCCGCGTGGCTGTCTTCGACGGACGTGCAGAACACGATCCGGCAGCTGGGCACCACGGACCCGAACTTCACCGTGGACATCACCCAGGAGGCGATCCCCCGGCTGTTCGGCAAGGAATACCCCATGAACGACTTCATGGCGGATCTCCCCGCCGGCGCGGGCAGCGAACCCCTGCTCGTCGTGGGCGACTTCAAGGGCTACTTGGTGGCCCAGCGCGCGGGCATGACGGTGGAGTTCATCCCGCAGCTGTTCGACACTGCCAACAACCGGCCCACCGGTCAGCGCGGGTGGTTCGCGTGGGCCCGGGTCGGTGCCGGCGTGGTCAACCCCCAGGCCTTCCGCCTGCTCATCAACAACAACGGCGTCTGACCGTCTGCTGTGCGGCTGCCGCTCGCTGATGCGGGCGGCAGCCCCGGCCGCAGGAGAGGAGACCTGGTGAAGTACGTCAAGCAGTCCCTGGCCGTGCGCTGGTCCGGTGGCACGGCCGCGCTGCGAGAGGGACAGTCCATCGCCGACGACCACCCCCTGGTGGCGGAACGTCCGGACCTGTTCACCGATACAGCACCGGACCCGGACATCAAGATGCCCGCAGCGGGGCGCCTGGGTGCCCCGCGGGTCGAACGCGCTACCCGCGAGCCCGGCGAGGTCCGCAAGGCCCCCCTTGGCAGGCGAGCCGCGAAGAAGCCGGACGCCGATGGCCAATGAGTACGGCACCCTCGCCGCACTGAAGGAACGGGTCGGCATCCAGGCCGACGACACCACGGCGGACACGCTGCTGACCAGTGCCCTCGCTGCGGCCTCGCGCGGTATCGACCGGGCGACCGGCCGCCGGTTCTGGCTCGACGCCGAGCCGGTCGCGCGCATCTACAGGCCGCGGGGCCGGATCGTCTACGAGCCCGACGGCGTCCTGTTCCTGGTCGATGACATCGGCAGCGCCGAGGGCCTGAGCGTCGAAACGGGCTCGGGCACGTCCTGGTCGCTGGCGACCGGCTACGACACCAGCCCCGACAACGCACTCCTCGACGGCCGGCCCATCACCGGCCTGCTCCGGGCGAGCGGCAGCTGGGGATCGGCCACGGGGCGGCTGCGGGTCACCGCCCGGTTCGGGTGGCCGGCCGTGCCGGACGACATCACCGAGGCGGCCCTGATCCAGGCCTCCCGGCTGTACAAGCGTAAGGACAGCCCGGAGGGCATCATCGGCTCGGCCGAGTGGGGCGTGCGCAACCTCTCGCGCCGTGACCCGGATGTGTGGGCGCTGATCGAGCCGTTCATCCTGCCGGGCTTCGGATAGGAGGCGGCATGCAGATCTCCGCCATTCGCGAGGCGATCGCCGAGGCGGCCCGGGCGGTCGTCCTGCCCGAAGGCATCAAGGCGTTGACGTGCACCGGCTACGTCCCGGACGCCGTGGTCGCACCGCACTTCTTCGTCGCCGAGTACGAGCAGGACTTCGACCGGGCCATGGCGCGCGGCCTGGACGAGCTGACGTTCACCTGCCGTGTGCTCGTCTCCCGTGCTGACGACCGCTCGGCCCAGCGCGTCCTCGACGGCATGCTGTCCGGCTCCGGCCCCGCCTCGCTCAAGCAGGCGATCGAGACAGCCCGCGGGGCGCCCGGCGAGTACGCACTGGGCGGCCTGGCCCATGACCTGCACGTCATGCGGGTCCAGGGCTACCGCTGGTACGAGCACGCCGGCTCCACCTACGTCGGCGCCGAGCTGGCCGTCAAGGTCATCGGAGAAGGGAGCACCTGATGCTGATCCGCATGCTGGTCGAGATGCCCGACGGCGCCGCCCGCAACGGCGAGCCCTGGCCCGCCAAGGGGGCGGTCGCCGACCTGCCGACGGCCGAGGCCGCGCACCTGATCGCCTCCGGCATCGCGGAGGAAGCCGCCGAGGATGCCGGAGGCGGCGAGCAGGCGCCGGCCGAGCAGCGACGCGGGCGACGCCGGGCGCCAGCGGAAGAGGAGGGGTGATGTCCAAGACCGTCCTGGTCAACGTCCGCGCGTTCACCGTGGGCCTCGACCTGACCAGCGTCTCGAACAAGATCGAGCTGTCCGCCGAGGTCGAGGACAAGGACTCCACCAACTTCGGCTCGGGCGGCTGGAAGGAGGTGATGGGCGGGCTGGCCTCGGCGGAGATCTCCGGTGAGGGACAGTGGGAGGCAGGCGACCCGTCCAAGGTCGATGACGCGTCGTGGGCCAACCTCGGTGGTGTCGGCCCCTGGTCCATCAGCGCCAACAACTCCGCGAACGTCGGGGACCTGGCCTACTTCACCTCCGCCATGCAGGCCAGCTACACGCTCGGCGAGTCCGTGGGCGAGATCGCTCCCTGGGCCACGTCCGCGAAGAGCAGCTGGCCGCTGGTCCGCGGCCAGTTCGCGCACCCGCCCGGCACAGCCCGTACCGCCACCGGTACCGGCGCCGGCGTGAACATCGGCGCGGTGCCCGCGGGGCGGCGGCTGTACGCCGCGCTGCACGTGCTGTCCGTGGCCGGCACCACGCCGAGCCTGACCGCCCGGGTCGAGTCGTCCGCGGACAACACCTTCGCGGCACCGGTCACCCGGCTGACGTTCGGCGCGGCCACGGCCGTCGGCGGGCAGATCCTGCGGACCTCGGGCAGCGCGATCGCCGATCCCTGGTGGCGCGTCGCCTGGACCGTCACCGGCACCACGCCCAGCTTCCTGTTCGTCGCCTCGCTCGGCGTCCAGTAGCCACCACACCCGCCCAGGCCCTCCCGGGCCCGTTCGCCATGCCCTGGAAGGGGGCCCCACCATGCCCAAGATGGTCCTGCTCGCCCAGTACCTGAGCATCAACGGCCAGACCCTGAACACCTTTACCAAGAAGGCGGAGTTGTCTGTCGAGGTCGAGGACAAGGACGTCACGACCTACGGCAGCCTCGGCTGGAAGGAAGTCATCGGCGGCCTGAAGTCCGCTGAACTCGCGGTGGAGTTCCTCCAGGACTTCGCCGCCAGCCAGCTCGACGCCATCATGTGGCCGCTGCTCGGCACCGTGGTGCCGTTCGAGGTCCGCGCCGACCAGTCCGCGGTCAGCACCACGAACCCGAAGTACAGCGGCAACATCCTGATCAAGGGCTGGAACCCGATCGAGGGCTCGGTCGGCGACGAGGCCACCGTGGGGATCACCTTCCCCACGTCCGGCGCCGTGGCCCGCGGAACGACCTGATGGCCGGCGGACCGCCGTTCGGCCTGGGCGTCGAGAACATCGAGGGCCTGGACGCACTGGCCCGCGCGATCCGGGCCGAGGAGGACGGCAAGGCCCTGCGCAAGGAGCTGGCGCGGAACATGCGCGAGGCCCTCAAGCCCGCGGCCGCCGAGGCGAAGTCCCAGATTATGTCGATGTCATCGGCCGGCCTGCCCACCGCGCCCGCTCTGCGGTCGTCCATCGCGCGGAAGATCCGGCCCGAGGTCAAGCTCGGCGGGCGCTGGTCCGGCGCCCGTGTGAAGGCGTTCAAGACGAAGAACGTCCGTGGCTTCCCCAACGCGCCCAAGAGGACAAACAGGGCCGGCGGCTGGCGGCACCCCGTCTGGGGCAGCCGCGAGGTCTGGGTGCAGCAGACCGGCAAGATCCAGTGGTTCGACCGCAGCTTCGAGGGACGTGAGGGCGTCTACAGGGCCGCCGTGGAGACGGCGATGGAGAACATGGCCCGGCGCCTCGCCGCCCGGGCCCGATAGGGAGAGCGATGTACCTGGTCTACAGCCCCGAGGGCAGCGACGAGCCGAAGCGCTGGAAGTACAACCCGCGCAAGATCATGTCCGCCGAGCGGGAGAACATCGAGCGGATCACCAGCCGCAACTGGAGCGAGTTCACCAAGGACGTCGTGGCCGGCTCGTCGCTGTGCCGCCGCGCCCTGCTGTACACGTACCTCAAGCGCGAGCACCCCACGCTGAAGCTGGACGACGTCGATTTCGCCTGGGACGAGCTGTCCCTGGAGTACAGCCGTGGCGAGCTGGCCGAGCTGCGCAAGTCCGTCGCCGAGTCCGCGACCGGCGACGAGCGTGCCACCATCCTCGCCAAGTTGGACGAGGAGATCTCGGAGGCCTTCGAGGACCCGGAGGACGAGGGAAAAGCCCAGCTGCCCGTCGCCGACTGAGCAGGCTGGGCGACGCCGCCCACCTGCTCGGCATGCGCCCCCGCGACTGGGACGCCTGCACTGTCGAGGAGACCGACGCGCTGCTCGACTGGCTCGATGCCTACGAGGAAGCCCAGCGCAAGGCGCATGAAGACCTGAACAGGGGCCGCTGACGCCCCCCGGCTGAAGGGGGGACGGCGGTGAGCGACACCTCGCTCGTCTTCAACCTCGTGGCCCGGGACCGCACCGGGGAGGGCCTCTCCAAGGTGCGGGAGCGGTTCGACACCGCGGCGGCCGGCATCGGCGCGGGCGTCGCCACCGCCCTCGGCGTGGGCGTGGCGGCCAGCCTCGACATGTCGGCCGCCAGCAACAAGCTCGCCGCCCAGCTCGGCGTCGGGCCGGAGAAGGCCGCCGACTTGGCGAAGGTCGCAGCGTCGGTTTACGAGGGCGCCTGGGGCGATTCGATCCAGACCGTCAACGAGGCCATCAGGGGCGTCTACCAGAACATCGGCGACGTCTCGCAGGTCGAGGGCGGCCTGGAGGGAGTCACCACCAAGGCCCTCGCGCTCGCCGAGACGTTCGACCAGGAGGTCGGGCCGACCACGGCGGCCGTCGGCCAGCTGATGCGCACCGGGCTGGCGAAGAACGCGAACGATGCGTTCGACATCATCTCCGCCGGGTTCGGGACGTCCGCGAACAAGGCCGACGACTTCCTCGACGTGATCAACGAGTACTCCGTGCAGTTCAAGCGCGTCGGCCTGGACGGCAGGACAGCGATCGGGCTGATCGACCAGGCCGTCGACGCGGGTGCCCGGGACGGTGACCAGGTCGCCGACGCCATCGGGCAGTTCGGCGAGCTGGCTCTCGCCGGCGGCTCGGCAGTCGAGACCGCGTTCACGTCGATCGGGCTCAACGCGGACACCATCAAGGCCAAGCTTCAGCAGGGCGGCAAGGCGGGCCAGCAGGCCTTGCAGATGACGCTCGATGCCCTGCGCGGAACCAAGGACGAGCAACTCCGGCTCAACGCCGCCACCGCGCTGTTCGGCGACCCCGGCACCGTGATGGGTGACGCGCTATTCGCGATGGACCCCGCCGGTGCTGCCGCCGCATCCGGGATGGACAAGGCGGCCGGGTCGACGGACCGGCTCGTCGACACGATGGGCGGCAGCGGCGCGAAGGCGCTGGAGGAGTTCAAGCGCAAGGCGATGACCCGGCTTGCCGAGGTCAGCGGCGGCTTCGTCCAGTTCGCCATGACCAACCAGGGCGTGTTCCTGCCGCTCACGTACACCCTGATGGGGCTGGCCGCCACGGTGCTCGTCGTCCGGGGCGCGATGGCCACCTACTCGGCCGTCTCCACCCTGGTGGCCGGCGCCAACGCCATCATCTCCGCCTCGGCCTGGGGCGTGATCGGGAACTGGCTGCGCATGAACGCGGTCGGCCTGATGGCGTACGCGCGGATCGCCGCCGGCGCCGTGGCCTCCGCACTGACCACCGCAGCGGCCTGGGCAGGGTCCGCGCTGGTGTCCATCGGGACCTGGGTCCTCGCCGTCATCCGGGCCGCTGTCGTCTCCGGCGTGCAGTTCGCCATGATGGCCGCCCGCGCGATCGCCTGGGCCGCGACGATGGCCGCCCAGTGGCTGATCGCCATGGGCCCGGTCGGCTGGGTCATCGCCATTCTCGTCGGCCTGGTCGTGCTGATCGTCGCCAAGTGGGACCTGGTCAAGCAGTACACCGGCATGGCCTGGAACTGGGTCTGGGGCAAGGTCCGGGGGGCGGTGTCCGGTGTCCTCGCCGCCGTCGGCTGGATCGCCCGGATCCCTGGGCAGGTAGCGGGCTACTTCAACCGAATGAAGATCGCCGCGATCCAGAGGGCCGTAGCCCTGGTCGTGTGGATGCAGGGCCTGCCCGGGCAGATCAGTCGGGGTATCGGCTCGCTGGGCAGCCTGCTGTACTCCAAGGGCGTCGCGGTCGTACAGGGCTTGTGGAACGGCATCAAGTCCATGGGCGGCTGGATCAGGTCCCAGCTGATCAGCTGGGCGCGGTCCATGATCCCGGGGCCGATCGCCAAGGCCCTCGGCATCGCGTCGCCGTCGAAGGTCACGACCGCCCAGGGCCGGTGGATCGCCCGCGGCCTGGTCGCCGGTCTGACCGGGTCGGCCAAACAGGTCAGGGCGGCCTCGACCAAGCTCGCGGACATTGTTCGCGACGCCATGGCCCCGGGGAAGAAGAGGTCCAAGGCCCTCGGCAACATCAGCACCGGCTCCGCGCAGCTGGTGAGGCTGGCGAACCGCGAGGCCTCCGTCGCCGCACGGCTGAAGACCGCCAACACGCGGCTCGCCGACCTGATCAAGGCCCGGGACAAACTCGCCGCGGACGTGAAGAAGGGCGTGCTGGACGCGGCCAACATCACCCAGAACCCCACTGGTGGCGCAGTCACCGCCGACAGCATCCTGACCGGCCTGCAGAACAAGCTCCAGCAGGCCAAGCAGTTCGCCGCCGACCTGGCCCGGCTGCGCAAGAAGGGCGTCCGCGCGGACCTCATCGCCCAGATCGCCCAGGCCGGCGTCGAGCAGGGGTCGGCGGCCGCGACCGCGCTGGCGATCGCGGACAAGGGCACCATCCAGCAGATCAACGCGACCCAGGGCCAGCTCGTCACCGCCGCTGGCCAGGCCGGATCCGTCGCCGGGAACGCGATGTACGGCGCTGGTATCCAGGCCGCCCAGGGCATCGTCAAGGGCCTGCAGAAGGAACAGGCGGCGATCGAGAAGCAGATGCTGAAGATCGCCCAGGGCATGCAGAAGGCGATCAAGAAAGCTCTCGGCATCCGGTCCCCGTCGGCCCTGATGGCGGACACCGTGGGCCGGTTCATCCCGCCCGGCGTGGTCGAGGGCATCAAGCAGACCAGCCCCCAGCTCGACGCCGTGATGCGCCGGCTCGTCCGGCCGGAGCTGGCAGGCCAGCCGGGGGCCCCGCTCACCACGGGCATGGCCCCGCTCGTCGGCGGACCCGCCGGCGGCGGGGTCGTGGTGGTCCGGTTCGAGATGGGCGGCGCCCAGGACGACTTCCACCGCCTGATGCGCAAGCTGACCCGCGTCAAGGGACGCGGCAACGTACAAGTCGCCTTCGGGCAGTAGCAGAAGGGAGGCTGTCGTGGCGTGGCCGCAGACTCCGCTGGACGTGCGGGTAGAGCTGCTCATCGACGGCAGCTGGACGGACGTCACGAAGGACGTCTATGCCGCCGAGCAGATCAGCATCTCGCGGGGGCGGGCGGACGAGGGCGCCCGCACTGACCCCGGCAAGTGCGCGCTCACCTTCAACAACGGCGCCTCCAAGGTCGTCCCCGGCGTCTTCGGCCGGTACTCGCCGCGCAACCCCCGCAGCGACCTGTACGGGCGCATCGGCCGCAACACACCGCTGCGGGTGTCCGTACCCGGGCCGACGTCGTACCTGGAGCTGGACGGCGACCCGGCCAACTACGCCACCACCCCCGACACCGCGGCACTCGACATCACCGGCGACCTCGACCTGCGCTGGGAGGGAGAGGCCAACTGGAACCGGCTCGGCGCCCAGATCCTCATCGGCAAGTGGGACGCCGCCGGACAGAAGGCCTACATGCTGCGCCTGGAGGACGGCTACCTCGTCATCCACCACAGCACCGACGGCACCAACGGCGCTCTGCTGCGCTGGCGTCTGCCCGCGCTGCCCCGCCGCGCCGCGCTGCGGGCCACGCTGGACGTCGACAACGGATCGGGCGGCCGCACCGCGACCTTCTACTGGGCCCCCACCCTTACCGCGCCCTGGCGGCAGTTCGGCGGGGGCAGCGTGACCGGCACCGGCACCACCTTCGCCAGCACCGCCCCCCTGCGCATCGCGCCCGCCGACCTCATCTCCGCCACCCCGCTGCGGTACCCGGTCACCGGGCGGGTCTACCGGGCCGAGGTCCGCAACGGCATCGACGGCCTCCTGGTCGCCGCGCCTGACTTCACCGCCCAGGCACCGGGCACCACAGCCTTCAGCGACGGCGTGGGCCTGCCGTGGACGCTCGCGGGCCAGGCGGCGATCAGCAACCGGCGCACCCGGTTCGTCGGCGAGGTCTCCGCGTGGCCCGCCCGGTGGGACGTCTCCGGCAAGGACGTCCGCGTGCCGGTCGAGGCCGCCGGTGTCCTGCGCCGCTACGGGCAGGGCACCAAGGCGCTGGACTCCACCCTGCGGCGCCGGATCCCCTCCGGGAACCCGCTGGCGTACTGGCCGATGGAGGACGGGGCCGAGGCCACCCAGGCAGCATCCGCCGTCAGCGGTGGCAGGCCGCTGCGCGTGTCCGGGCTCTCGTTCGGCGGCAGCGACTACCCGGCCGGGTCCAGCCCGCTGCCCACGCTCGGCCAGAGCGCCTCGCTGGAGGGGCGGGTGCCCGGCGCCACGGCCGGCGGCTGGCACGTCGAGATGGTCTACAAGCTGCCGACGCTCCCCTCGGTCGAGCAGACCATGCTGTCCCTGACCCTCAACCCCGGCACCGGCGGTGTGGCACAGGTGCTGTGCCGTGTCTCGGCCGCCGGGATCCGGGTCCAGGCCCTCGACGGCGACGGCACCGTGCTGGCCTTCTTCGTCTTCAGCGACGCGGACGCCATCGGCGACTTCGCCGGCGTGTGGAACCGGCTGCAGATCTACTCCGCCACCAGCGGGTCCAACGCCTACCTCAACTGCTCGTGGCGCGATGTCGTGGCGAACACCTGGTGGAACGCGCGGACCACCTGGGTGGGCACGCCCGGCACGCTCACCGGCATCAAGGGCAGTTGGGGGTCCGACTTCCAGGGCATGGCGATCGGCCACCTCGCCGCGTGGGACATCGGCGGCACCACCGCCCCCGCGGCGGGCGTCACCGTCTACAACGACGCCGACGACGGGTTCCGGCAGGAACCGGCCGGGGTCCGCCTGACCCGGCTGGCCTCCGAGGAGAGCTTCCCGCTCACCGTGTACGGGGCGGTGAACAGCCAGGAACCGATGGGACCCCAGCGCGTCGAGACCCTGCTCGCCCTGCTGGAGGAGGCCGCCGACGTCGAGGGCGGCATCCTCTACGAGCGGCGCGACCGGCTCGGGCTCGCCTACCGCGACCGTGCCTCCCTGTACAGCCAGGCCCCGGCACTGCGCCTGGACTACACCGTCGACGGGCACGTGGCCCCGCCGCTGGAACCGGTGGACGACGACCAGGCCGTCCGCAACGACGTCACCGTCACCCGGGACGGCGGCGCCTCGGCGCGGGTCACCCTCGACACGGGCCCGCTGTCCACGCAGGCACCCCCCAACGGGGTCGGTGTCTACGACGAGTCGGTCACCCTGAACCTGTACGACGACGACCAGCCCGCGCAGCACGCCGCGTGGCGTCTGCACATGGGCACCGTGGACGAGGCCCGCTACCCGGTCGTCAACGTGGACCTGGCCGCCGCCCCTGCTCTGGTGGACGCGGTCACCGCGCTGGACTCCGGCGACCGCATCCAGATCGCGAACCCGCCCGCCTGGCTCCCCCCGGGCCCCATCGACCTGATCGTGCAGGGCTACACCGAGGTCATCGGCCACCCCAACGACTGGGACGTCCAGCTGACCTGCACGCCGGCCACCCCGTGGACCGTGGCGGCGACCGCCGTCTACGAGGACTTCGAGGACAGCACCTACGCGGTCACGATCACCAGCGGCGGGAACGCACCGTGGGACCGGTCGCAGACCCGCTACAACACCGGCACCTGGTCGCTGCAGTCCGGCGCGATCGCCAACGCCCAGACGTCGGACGCCATCGTGACCGTGCCGGACGGCGCCACGGAGCTGACGTTCTGGTACCGCGTGTCCTCCGAGCCGGCGGGGCCCGGTTTCGAGGGCGACCGGCTCGTGGTCCTGGTCGACGGAACCCAAGTGCTGCGCGCCCAAGGGGAGGTCGGGTGGACGCGGACGACCATCGACGTCACCGGCCGAACCGCTGTCACCTTCCGGTACGCCAAGGACAACAGCAGCTCGGCCGGTGAGGACGCCGCCTGGATCGATGACCTGCTCTTCAAGGGGCCGGCGCCGATGCGGGCGGCCACCGACGGCAGTCAGCTCGCCGCCGGCGCGGGGACGAGTGACACCACGCTGTCCGTGGCGGTCACCACCGGGCCGCTGTGGATCACGGACGCGGCCTACCCGGCCGACTTCCCTTTCGACGTCACGGTCGGCGGCGAGCGCATGCGGGTCACCAGCATCACCGGCTCCACCTCCCCGCAGGCGTTCACCGTCGTCCGCAGCGTGAACGGCGTCAGCAAGGCGCAGACGGCCGGCACGCCGGTCCAGCTCGCCGACCCCTCGTTCGTCGCCCTGTGAGGAGATCTACGTGACCCTGTGGCAACCCGGCATGCTCATCACGGCCGCCCGGCTGAACGACGGTCCGGACGCGGTCACCACGGCGAGCGGGCTCGTCGTCGCGTCCGGGTTCTCCCTCAACGACTTCCGCGGCACCCGATCCGGAAAGTCCGTCACCGTCGACATCTACTTGCACCGCACCGGGGCCGACATCACCGTGACCGGCGGCAACATCACCGACACCCAGACCTGCACCGTGCCGGCAGGCTTCCGCCCCAACAACGGCACCGTCAACGGCAGCTGGGACGACGGCACCGCGCAGGGCGGGTTCGTCATCGGTAACGACGGCATCTGCACCCTGCGGACGTCGAACGGGTCCCTCATCCGCGGCGACGCCACATCCCCCACCGGCCAGGGCTCCAACCTGCGGATGCACGCCGACTTCATCCTCGTCTGACCCCACCCCACCCCAAGCCCCGCGCCGTCCGGCCGGGGCTTTCTTCACGCCCTGGAGGGCCCATGCCCCAGCACTCCCCGAGCGACCTCGGCCAGGTCGCGTACCTCGCCTACAGCGAGGCGACCGGCGGCCTCACCCACGACGGCCGGCCGATGCCCGCGTGGGACGACCTCGGCGACACCGTCCAGGGCGCCTGGATCGCCGCGGCGGCGGCCGTCGCCGCGCACACCGCCGACGACCAGGCCGCCGCCGACGACGAGCAGGAGGCCAGCCGATGAGACTCGTCACCCGCAAGGCGCTGGGCTGGCCGGCGTCGGCCGCCCCGCTACAGGCGACCACCCGCGGCGTGAAGGTCCACTACGAGGGCACGCCGGTCAGCCGGAACCTGCTGACCGACCACGCCGCGTGCATCGCGGAGTGGCAGGCGATCCGCCGCTCCCACCTGGCGAACACCAAGGAGAACTACTCCGACATCGCCTACAACTACGGGGCCTGCCCGCACGGCTACCTCCTCGAGGGCCGCGGCATCGGCCGGCGGACCGGCGCCAACGGCAACCAGCCGCTGAACATCTCGCACTACGCGATCGTCGGCCTGGTCGGCGACGAGGGCCTGACCGAGCCGACCGACGAGATGCTGGGCGCGATCCGCGACGGCATCGAGCTGCTGCGCGCACACGGCGCCGAGGACGAGATCCTGGGGCACAAGGACGGCTACCCGACCGCGTGCCCGGGCGGGCCGCTGTACGCGTGGGTGAAGAAGGGCGCGCCCCGTCCGGCCGGGACCGGCGGCGGCCCCGCCCCCAACGGGCCGAAGTACGAGCCGTTCCCAGGCGCGCAGCTGTTCATGGCCGGTAGCAAGCCCGCCATCGGCCGGTCCTCGAAGATCTTCACCGCGATGGGCAAGCGGCTCATCGCGCGCGGCTTCGGTCGGTACTACCGGGTCGGTGCCGGGCCCACGCTCGGCGAGGCCGACGTCAAGGCGTACGAGGCGTACCAGCGGTCCCTCGGCTACAGCGGCGCGGACGCCCGGTGGCCACCCGGCCCCACGTCCTGGGCCAAGCTCCACGTCCCCAACGTCTGACCTGAGAGGACCGATCCACCATGTCCCAGCTCCACCTGCCCAGCAACGAGATGGTCGTGAAGACGGCGAAGACCTACACACGCGACCTCGCCGAGCGCGTCATCTGGACATTCCTCGGCGCCGCCGGGGCCGTCGCGCTCGCGGGCGGCCCGGCCGACATGCTGTCCGTCTCCTTCTGGGAGGGCGCCGGCACCGCCGGCCTGGCCGCCGTCGTGACCCTCGTCAAGGGAATCGCGGCCCGGCTCATCGGCCCGAAGAACAGCGCGTCCACGGCACCGGGCGTCTGATGCGCGCGGCGGCCCGGCGGCTCCGCAAGAAGCTGGGCCGCCGCGGGCACGCACTCGCGCTCCTCGGCATCGGCAAGTGCTGCTACGGGGCGGGCTACATCCTCACCCCGCAGCCCGAGACGCGCGGCCTGGAGCTGCTCACCAACCACGGGAGCATCCGGTGGTGGGCGATGGTCTGGGTGGTGTGCGGCGCGGTCACGTTCGGCTCGGCCTGGCTGCGGATCGGCCGCGACCGGTTCGGGTTCATCGCCGCCCTGGTCCCGCCGTTCGTGTGGGGGGCCGCGTTCCTCTGGGCGTCGGCCGCCGGCGACTTCCCGCGCGGCCTGGCCATCTTCGGCTGGTACGCCACCAGCCACGTCGGCATCATCCTGTGGGCCGCGAGCGTGCCTGAGTACGAGGTGCCCCACACCGTAGGTCGGGAGGCACCGTGAGCGGAGCGTGGGGGGTCGTCGCCGGCATCATCGGGTCGGTGCTCGGCGCCGTCGCCCTGCTGGGCTCGGGGTTGTTCGCGGCGCGGGCGACGCGGGCGGCGGCCCGCACCACGGCTGAGGCGCAGCGTACGGCGGCCGAGGCCGCAGCCGAGCCCGCGCAGCGGCAGGCCGACCTCGCGGCCTTCCGGGAGATCCGGGAGACGTTGGAACGGCGGGTGGACCGGAGCGAGCGGCGGATCGAGGGGCTGACCTCTCTGGTGCGGGCGTACGCCGGGTACGTTGCGGAGCTGACCGGGTTGATGCGGCAGCGCGGTATCGAGCCGCCGGCCCCGCCGCCCCGGGTGGAGGAGTACGACCGTACGGGCGTCTGACCATGGCCCCTTCTCGCCTTCGGGCGGGAGGGGGCCCTTTCGTCATGCCACAATCACGTCGAGGACCTGCTCGGTGTCGGCTAGGCCGCTCAGCACGACGTCGGCGCCCGCTTCCCTCAGCTCGGCCGCTGGTGTCTTCCCTGTCGCGACCGCCACCACACGTACGCCGGCGTCGCGGCCACCCGTCACGTCGGCCGGGGTGTCCCCGAGGAACACCGCCGCTGGTGCCCCTACGTCCGCGCGCGCCAGGGCCTCGCGCAGCAGTTCCGGCCGCCCTTCTCCGTCCTCGCCGTACGCCCCGTGGTCCAGGTTCAGGTACGAGTCCAGTCCGAACGTCGCCAGCTTGACCTCGGCCGCCAGGCGAACGTTGCCCGTCACCACCGACTGCCGTACGCCTCGCTCGGCGAGGGCCGCCAGAACGCCCGCTGCGCCGGCCAGTGCGTGCCCCCGCTCCCGCAGTTCGGCCGCCCGCCGGACGTGCACAGCGCCCAGTGCGTCAGCGAAACGGACGAACAGGGCCTCGCTGAAAGGGACGCCGTGCAGCCGGGCGGTCTCGCGCAGGATCACCCGCTCCGTCGATCCCGTCACCGACGCCTGTTCTCGCAGCTCCAGCCCTGTCACCTGCTTGAATGCCTCGGCCCACAGCTCTCGGCCGAACCCGCCCGTCGCCATCAGCGTGTGGTCGATGTCCCACAGCACCAGTTCCAGCACCGGGGCCTCCTCTCTTCGGAACAGCAGGGTCCCCGCGCATCCGGCACCCTACGCTCGGAACACGGAGCGAGGAGTGGGCGCATGGTTGCAGCAGACCTCCCCATCGGGGACCGGATCCGGCACTACCGCGGAGGGCGCCGGCAGGACGCAGTCGCGGGGCTGGTCGGGATCTCTCCGGACTACCTGTCCCAGATCGAACGCGGATTGAAGGTGCCCTCGTTGCCGATCCTGTACGCGCTCGCCCAGGAGCTGGGCGTGCCCGCCGCCGCACTGCTGTCCGATCGACCACCGGCCGAACAGCAGCCCACGGACACGGCGGAAGTCGCCGTCGGCCGTGCCCTCCTCGGATACGGACCAGCCCGCAGTACGGCGCCCGTGTCTTCGGCCGTACTACGGGACCGGGTCGAGGCCGCTTGGAGGAGCTGGCAGAGCGACGGCGATCGCTTCACCAAGGCCGCCGAGACACTGCCCGGTTTGGTCGCCGACATGGAGCACGCCGTACGTGCCGCACGCGCTGGAACGGACGCGGCCGAGCGGCGCGCAGTGCTCCGCGCCTCCGTCGATCTCTACTGTCTCCTCCGCTCATATCTCCGGCGTACCGGCCGTGTCGACCTTGCCACCATCGCCGCCGACCGTGCCATGCGTGCCGCAGAGGACGCCGACGACCCGCTGCGCATCGCCGCCGCCCAGTGGAACTTGGGGCACGTACTCCTCGCCGCCGACCAGCCTGGTGAAGCAGAGGAACTGGCGCTGCGAGCAGCCGAGCAGGTGGCCGGCGTACGGCTGCCTGAGGTCGAGCGGACCGCGATGAGCGGCGCGCTTCATCTTGTTGCCGTGGTGGGCGCGGCACGTCAACGGCGCTGGTGGGAAGCCCGACACCGATTGCGGGAGCACGCGGCGCGGGCGGCTCGTGCGGTACCTGACCACAGCAACGTCGGCTGGACCGTGTTCGGTCCCACCAACGTGGCACTTCATGCGCTGTCCATCGAGATGGAGGCCGGCGAGACGGGCGAGGCGCTGCACACCGCCGATGCCATCGACACCAGCGGTCTGCCGAGTCTGGAACGGGAGTTCACGTTCGGTCTTGAGGTGGCAGCGTGCCACAGCCAGCGGCGAGATGACGCCGCAACCCTGTTGGCCCTGATCGGCCTTGAGGCGATCGCACCAGAAGATCTCGCGCGGACCGCGCTCGCGCGCCAGCTGGTGCTGACGGTGATCCGGCGGGCCCGGGCGATGCACGCACGCCAGGCCGAGCAGCTGGCGGAGAGGATCGGCCTGGTCTGACGAGCCTGTGGTTCACCCGAGCTGACAGCTCGGATGACAGGTTGTACGCCTCCATACAGTCGTCTTGTGAGTTGGATCACTAGACCGTGGAGGCGTGCCGCTATGGCCGTGGAGCGCAGGCACCTGCCGCAGGTCCGCGTACTACCCCGGCAGACATCTGCCGCGCCGGACGCGCGGCACTTCGTCATCGACGTCCTCAAGGACTGGGGCCTGCTCGACGTGCTGGCCGATGCCGCGCTCGTCGTGACCGAGCTGGTGACCAACGCGGTCCAGCACACCGAGACACCGACCGTCCGGGTCATCGTTCGCCGGCTGCCGTCGGACGCCGTCCGGGTCATCGTCATCGACAGGCACCCTGAGGCCTGTCCCGACATCCGGACCGCAGGCCCCCTCGCCACCGCCGGGCGCGGGCTGGCGGTGGTGGACGCCATCACCAAGAGCTGGGGCTACACCCGCTGGCCCTGGGAGAAGCAGGTGTGGGCCGACCTGTCCACCGTTGAGGAGCGGGCATGACGTCCACCCCGAGGACCCTGTCCCGCATCCCCGCAGATCTACGCCCCCTGCTCCCCCTGCCAGCCCTGGACGACCTCCCCGCCGCCAAGGCGCGCGGAGCTGAGTGCACCTGGTGCGCCACGCGGCTGTCCATCGCCACCGCCGTGGACCTCGGGGAGCGCCCGGCCCAGGGCGGCATCACGCTCTTCCTCCGCGGCTGCCACCGGTGCACCCTGCGGGCCGCGGCCCAGGCGTACATCGCCCACCCCGGCCCCTGCCCGCAGTGCGTCTACGACCTGAAGCCCTGCCCGGTCATGCAGGCTCTGCGGACTCTGCTTCTGGAGCTGCCCCGATGACCGTGCAGATCCCCGCAGTGCTCTACGACGTGCACGAGTGCCTCTCCTGGTACGAGGTACCCCGGCGCCTACCCGCGACGGCCGCGGCCGGCGAGGCATGCGTCTGGTGCACCCGTCCGGCGGACGCCACCGCCGTAGAACTGGCCCCCTCAGCCGCGCTCCGCCGCCTGGCCTGCCAGCGCTGCTACTCGGCCCGGCTCGCCTGGTACCTCACCTGGGCGGACTGGCACACCCACTACACCGTCTGCACGGCCTGCCGGCAGCGTCAGACCTGCTACGTCGGTCACGGCCGCCGTCTCCTGCACGAGCGGACTGCGCAGGCCATCGGGAAGAAGCCCGAGTGCGTCGTCTGCCCCGCACCGCTGCTGCCGACGGAGCTGGTGGGCCCCGTGAAGTGGGAGGGCACCACCAGGCACAGCATCGGGTACGCCCACCTGCGGTGCCTGACCGGGAGGGCGAGCACCCGATGACCACAGCCACCAGCCCGATCCGGCCCGTCCGGTACTGGGACGGCACCCCCGTTCCCTTCATCACGACCTGGTCCAAGGAGCAGATCCCGCCCCAGCCTCTGGCCAAGGTCCGGCGCCTCGGAGGAACGGAACTCGGCCTCCGAGGCGAGACGGAGGTCGAGCGGCACTACGGCGTGCCGTGGATGCGGATGCCGGCCACCCGGGGCGGCCGGCCGCGGCACGGACTCGTTCACGCGCTGCGGCAGCGGCAGGCGATGAGCCGCCTGCTCTGCCAGCTCTGCGGCGGGCCCACGGTCGGGACCCGGAAGGACGCGCGCACGCTCTTCCTCGCCGCCGGCGCCCGCCAGGCCCTCTACGCCGGTGAGCCGACGGCGTCTCCACCGGTGCACGCCGTCTGCGCCCGGCTCGCCGTCGAACACTGCCCACCGCTCCACCGCCGCGGCTGGGCGGCTGCGCTGGTGGAGCGCACGCCGGTCTGGGGGGTGGCCGGTACGGTCTACGACCCGCTCACCCTTGAACGAGTCCCCGGGCCCGAGGACGGTGAGGGCCTGCACCGCGTCGCGTTCACGGACACGAGACGCATCCGCTGGACCCTCGCCGCCCGCCTAGTGATCACCTTGGAAGGCGTCACCCCCGTGACTGACCTCGACGCCCTGGCCGACGAGGAGACCGCGATGATCCGAGCGATGAGATGAGCCCCGTGCCCAGCAGCACTGCCAGCCGCCGCCGGGCACGGTCAGATCTCCAGCGCGATGCCTCGGACGACGGCGCGGGCCCCGCGCTGGAGACGAGCGGCCGTCCCTGCCCCCCGTCAGGGACGGCCGTCATCCAACGAGATCACCCAGAGGAACACCGATGGCATCGGCGATCCGGATCAAGGTGTCCAGCAGAGGTGAGGCGTGGCCCTGCTCGATGCGGCTGTATGACGCCATGTCGATCCCGGTCCGCTCGCAGACATCACGCTGGCTCAGGTGGTGTGCCAAGCGCACGCGGCGGATCTGATCACCCACGGCGCGACGGCGGGCGAGGACCCGGGCGTCGGGCGGGGTGGGGCGTGGCACGGGTCCACGTTCTCGACCGCGTGATCACCTGTGATTAGGGTCGACCCTAAATCTCTGCCCCCTCAGACCGCCGAGGCGTTGGGCTACGGCCCGGAGAGGACGCCGAGGCGGAGCCGGGCGGCCACCCTCGCGGGTGGCCGCCCGGTCTCGTTTGCCGCGACCCCTCGGGCCAGCAGCGGGCCAGCATGCGATCATGAAACCCCCCTAAAACGGACTCGCCCCCAGCTCGATCCTGCTCTGAGCTGGGGGCGATGCGGTAGGCCCTGTGGGACTCGAACCCACAACCAATGGATTAAAAGTCCACTGCTCTGCCAATTGAGCTAAGGGCCCGGGCGATGTTGCTTGTCCGAGCATAGCCGGACGGGGGCGTGTCGCCGATCGGGTATCGGGGACACGGCCGCGTCGCGGGGGGCGGGAGGGGGCTGATGGTCACTTTTCGGCCGGTGTGGGGGCCGGGTCGACGGACAGGAACCAGTGGCGGGCCGAGGCCAGCCACCACACCGCCGCGAAGCCGAGGACGGCCAGGACGGCCACCGGGGCGTAGTTGAAGGTCCGCCAGGTGACCGGGGAGACCTGCGGCAGCATGAACAGGACAGTGATCACCAGCACCCACGTCACCGCGACCACTCCGACCACGCCGGACCAGCGGCCCAGGTGCCAGGGGCCGCGGTCGAACGCGGCACCCCTGCGGACCCGCAGGAAGGTCGGGATGACGTAGGCGATGTACAGGCCGATCACCGCAATCGAGGTCACCGCCGCGTAGGCCGTCGTGTTGATCAGGTAGGGCAGGCCGAGGACCAGCGCGCCGAGGGCGGCCAGCCAGACCGCCGCCACGGGGGTGCGGGTGCGCGGGCCGACCGTGCGCCAGAGGCGGGAGAACGGCAGCGCGCCGTCCCGGGAAAAGGCGTAGATCATACGGCTGTTGGCGGTGACGGAGGCCATGCCGCAGAAGAGCTGGGCGCCGATCACCACCAGCAGGAGCAGTTTGCCGGCCGTGGCGCCGAGGGCGTCCAGGAGGATCTGGGCGGGCGGGGCGCCGGTGGGGGAGGCGAGTGAGGCGTCGTAGGACTGGATGGCGAAGGTGAAGCCCAGCAGGAGCACGAAGCCGGCGATCCAGGACGTCCAGATCGAGCGGACGATGCCCTTCGGGCCCGCGGTGGCGGCGTCCCGGGTCTCCTCGGTCATATGCGCGGAGGCGTCGTAGCCGGTGAAGGTGTACTGGGCCATCAGCAGCCCCAGCAGGACCACGTACGGGCCGCTGCCCCAGCCCGTCTCGTTGACGAAGCGGGTGAAGACGAAGGACGCCGGCTGGTGGTGGTCGGGGACCAGCGCGAGCGCGCCGGTGATCACCGCGACGCCGAGGACATGCCACCACACGCTCACGCCGTTCAGGAACGCCACGATCCGCACGCCGAAGGTGTTCAGCAGGCCGTGCAGGACGAGGATCGCCGCGAACAGCGCCACCGTACGGCCCGGGGTCACCTCGAAGCCGGTCTGGAGGTTCAGATAGGCGCCCAGGAAGGAGGCCGCGCCGAAGTCGACGCCCGCGGTCACCGCCACCTGGCCCAGCACGTTGAACCAGCCCGTGAACCACGCCCAGGCCGCCGCCGAACGCGGCGGCGCCAGCCGGTGGGCCCAGAAGTACAGGCCCGCCGAGGTCGGGTACGCCGAGCAGATCTCGGCCATCGACAGGCCCACGAACAGCGTCATCAGGCCGACCGCGACCCAGCCCCAGGTGATCACGGCCGGGCCGCCCGTGGTCATGCCGAAGAGGTAGAGGGTCAGACAGCCGGAGAGGACCGAGATGATCGTGAAGGAGACGGCGTAGTTCGAGAACGCCGACATCCGGCGCGCGAGGACCTGGGTGTAGCCGAGCTGTGCCAGCCGCTCCTCGTCCGACGGGCCGGAAGCCGCCCGCTGTCCGGTCACCCGCGCGTCATCTGTCATGCCTCCAGCAATTCCCTGCCCGGCGGTGTGATATGCGCCACTGGGCAGGGACACGGAAGGGCCCGTACGACCGGTGTCGTACGGGCCCTTCCTCAGCTCACTGGCTGTCAGCCGTTGCGCTTCCAGCGCGGCTTGTCCTCGCGGCGGCCGAAGGAGCCGCCGGTGCCGCCGCGGTGGTCGTCACGACGGCCGTAGGGGCGGTCGTGGCCGCCGGAGCGGAAGCCCGGGCGGTCGTCGCGGCGGTCGCGGTTGAACGGACGGTCGCTGCCCCGGTGGCCGCTGCGCTCGTCACGGCGGAAGCCACCGCGCTCCTCCCGGCGGAAGCCGCCCCGGTCGTCACGACGGTCGTCACGACGCTCGAAACCACGGCCACCACGGTCGTCGCGGCGCTCGAACGGACGGCGCTCGCCACGGTCGTCGCGGCGCTCGTCACGACGCTCGAAGCCACGGCCACCACGGTCGTCACGACGGTCGTCACGACGCTCGAAACCACGGCCACCACGGTCGTCGCGACGCTCGAAGCCACGGCCACCGCGGTCGTCACGACGGTCGTCACGACGCTCGAAACCACGGCCACCACGGTCGTCACGGCGCTCGAAACCGCGGTCACGGTCCCGGTCGAACGGACGGCGCTCGCCACGGTCGTCGCGGCGGTCGTCGCGGCGGTCGTCACGGCGCTCGAAGCCGCGCCGCTCCCGGCGCTCGTACGGCGCCGCCGCCGGGCGCTCCTCGCGCTCGGTCTCGCGCTCGGCCGGCTCCTCGGCCACGGCGAGCTGCTCCGCCGCCGTCGCCTGGGCCTCGGCCACCGCCGTCTCCGGGTCCTCGCCGCGCTCGCGGGCGACCCGGGCGACCAGCCGGTCGGCCTCCTCGCGCAGCTCGGCCGCGCGGCGCTGGGCGCGCTCCAGCTGCTTGGCGAGCTGGGCGACCTCGCGCTCGGCCTGCTGGGCGGCGTTGGCGGCGGACTCGGACTGGACCTCGGTCATGGAGCGGGCGCCGGTGATCTCGGCGACCTCCGGGTCGAAGGCGGCGCCGCCCTGGATGATGTGGCGGGCCGCGTCGACGCCGGCGTCCTCCATCAGGCGGAAGATCTGGCGCCGCTGGTGCGGCAGGGAGAGCGAGACGACCGTGCCGGTACGGCCCGCGCGGGCGGTACGGCCGGCCCGGTGCAGGTAGTCCTTGTGGTCGCCGGCCGGGTCCACGTTCAGGACCAGGTCGATGCCGTCGACGTGGATGCCGCGGGCGGCGACGTCGGTGGCGACGAGCACGTTCACGTACCCGTCCTTGAAGTCCGCGAGGGTCCGGGTCCGGGCGCCCTGGGTCATGCCGCCGTGCAGCGCGTCGGCCTTCACCCCGGCGTCGCGCAGCTGCTCGGCGACGCGGTCGGCGCCGAGCTGGGTGCGGACGAAGATGATCGTGCGGCCCTTGCGGGAGGCGATCGCGGCGGTGACCGGCGCCTTGTCCTTGGGCTTCACGATGAGGATGTGGTGCGACATGGTCGTCACCGCGCCCTGGGCCGCGTCCACCTCGTGCAGGACGGGCTCGTTCAGGTAGCGGTCGACCAGGGTCTTGATCTCGTTCTCCATCGTGGCGGAGAAGAGCATGCGCTGGCCGCCGGCCGGCACCTGGTCGAGCAGCTCGGTGACCTCGGGCAGGAAGCCCAGGTCGGACATCTGGTCGGCCTCGTCGAGAACGGCGATCCGCACGTCCTCCAGCGAGCAGGCGCCGCGGTTGATGATGTCGCGCAGGCGGCCCGGGGTGGCGACGAGGATGTCGACGCCGCGCTCCAGGGCGTAGATCTGATTGCCCATCGAGGTGCCGCCGCAGACGACCTTCATCTTCAGGCCGAGGACGTCGCCGTAGGGCTGGAGGGCGTCGGCGACCTGCATGGCCAGCTCGCGGGTCGGGGTGAGGATGACCGCGCGGGGCCGCTTCTTCTCGGTGCGGCCGTCGGCCAGCAGGGCCAGGGTTGGCAGACCGAAGGAGAGGGTCTTGCCGGAGCCGGTGCGGCCGCGGCCGAGGATGTCCTTGCCGTCCAGGGCGTCCGGGATGGTCGCGGCCTGGATCGGGAAGGGGGTCGTCACGCCGTTCTGCGCGAGCTTGCGCACGATGCCCTCGGGGAGGCCGAGGTCGGCGAAGGTGGTCTGGGGGGTGGTGTCAGCGGCCTCGGGGGCCTCGATGACCTCGTTCGTCACGTCGAGTTCGTTCTCGTTCTCGGACATGACGATCTGGTCGGTACTGGACACGGACATGCGAATGCGAAACCTTCCGGAGTCTCGTCGGCACGCGCCCGTCAACTCCGTGATTCGCTCACGACCGCCTCGATGCGGTCCGCCACGGCAAAGGAGAGTACGCGCCACACGGCGCGCTCTGTGGTGGCGCCGGGCAAATGGGATCAAACGATCTACCACCATACGCACCTACCACCCCTGAAGGCAAACCGAGTGGCATAGACCCACGTCACAGTGGGTCTGTCGGCGCCGGAGAAGTGGAAGGGGTCACACCGCCGCGCCCGCCGCGGGCGCCGGTTCGCGCTGGACGAGCTGGGGCCCGGGCTCCTCGTGCGCCGAGGAGGACGGCTCGGCCGACTGCGGCTCGGTGACGGGCGGCGGCTCCGTGGTGGCCGGCGGGGCGGGCGGGACGGAGCTGGCCGGGGGCGTGGGCGGGGCCTTGGTCGGCGCCGGGCCGCCGGGCACGTCGGTCTCCCCGGGCTCCTCCGGCTCGCCCCGCTTCCCCGGCTTCCCGGGCGCGTCCGAGGGGCTGTTCCCGCCCGACGCGGCGGGCGACGCCGAGCCGGACTCACCCGGCCTCGCCTTGCCGCCGTGGCCATGGGTGCCGTCGGCCGCCCTGCCCGCCTCGGCGGGAGCGGCCACGCCCGGGGCCGGGCCGCCGTCGGGTGCCTCGCCGCCGGGCTGTCCCGCCGAGCGGGAGGGGCGGGCCCGGTCCGCGCCGTCGCCCACGTTCACACAGCCGGCGGCGGCGGTGACGGCCAGTACCGCGGCGGCCAGACGGACGGGTACGTACAAGGGGCGCACAGCGGCCACCTCCGGGGGCGGGGACGGAGTCAACCTCCCCAACTCCCGCCGCCCACAAGAGGACACGCGCACGCCCCGGGCGCACGGCGGCACCCACCACCCCCCGTTCACCCGCGTCGGGCGCCCCGCCCGGCCGCGCCAGCCGTGCCGCTCGCGGCAGCCGCCCCGCTCACCCGTACCCGAGCGCGTGCAGCCGGTTGTCGTCGATGCCGAAGTGGTGGGCGATCTCGTGCACCACCGTCACCTCGGTCTCCGCGATCACGTCCTCCCGGCTGGCGCACATCCTGAGCGTCGGCCCGCGATAGATCGTGATCCGGTCCGGCAGGACGCCCGCGTACCACTCGCCCCGTTCGGTCAGCGGTGTCCCCTCGTAGAGCCCGAGCAGCTCGGGATCGTCGGCGGGCGGTTCGTCCTCGACGAACACCGCGACGTTGTCCATCAGCCGCGTCAGCTCCGGCGGAATACGGTCCAGCGCCTCGGCGACCAGTTCCTCGAACTCCTCGCGCGTCATCTCCAGCACACGGCCATTGTCCGCGAACGGCGTCGCATATCCACCCCTTGACGTGGGCATACGGCACCAATGGCCCGCGTCCCCCTCGCAGCCCTGAGCACCATGCGCCACCGGACCCCGCACCGCGCACGCCCCCGCCCGCTCCCCTCTGACGAACTCGCCGCCCGTCCCCGCCCCTGGACGCGCGCCCTCGGTCTGACCGCCGTGGTGCTCGCCGGCGCCTGGCTGGGCCTGCTGATCGCCGGCACGGTCCGGGTCCCGGTCGGCCCGATGGACACGACGATGGCGCTCCGGCCCTCCCTCACCGGCGGCACGAGGATCGACGTGTCCCCGCTGGGCTCGCTCTCCCTGGACAGCCACGCGGCCCCGGTCCGCCTGGACGTGAACGTCGAGCGGCTGGACCCGCCGCGCTCCCAGGCGCTGGTCGACCACCCGGAACGGATCTCCGGGCTCCAGGACGAGGTCGTCCGGGACGTCGGGCACGGCACACGGGACCTGGGCGTGCGTTCCTGCGTCGCCGTGGTCTGCGGCGCCACCGCCCTCGGTCTCGCCGTCTACCGCCGCCCGCGCCCGGCCCTGGCGGCCGGCGGACTGGCCCTGGTGCTGCTGGCCGCCTCGGGCGCGTCGGCGTACGCCACCTGGAACCCGAAGTCGGTCCTGGAGCCGAGGTTCTCCGGCCTGCTCGCCTCGGCGCCGTCCGTGGTCGGCAACGCCCGCAGCATCGTCACGGAGTTCGACGTCTACCAGAAGGAGCTGGCGCGCCTGGTGACGAACGTGACGAAGCTGTACGACGCCACGTCCACCCTCCCGGCCTACCGCCCCGACCCGTCCACCATCCGGGTCCTGCACGTGTCGGACATCCATCTGAACCCGGCGAGCTGGAAGATCATCGGCTCGCTGGTGAAGCAGTACCAGGTGAACGTGATCGTCGACTCCGGCGACACGATGGACCACGGCACGGCGGCGGAGAACGGCTTCCTGGACCCGGTCGGGGACCTGGGCGTGCCGTACGTCTGGGTGCGCGGCAACCACGACTCCCGGACCACCCAGCGCTATCTGGAGCGCATGCGCAACGTGCGCGTCCTGGACGAGGGCCGGGCCGTGACGGTGGGGGGCCTGCGGTTCGCGGGCACCGGCGATCCGCAGTTCACCCCCGACCGCTCGGCGGTGCCCGGCGGCGAGGCGGCCGAGCGGCTGGCGGGTGCCCGGCTGGCCAGCGCGCTGCGCGACCAGCAGGCGGCCGGCACCCCCGTGGACGTGGCGGTCGCGCACGAGCCGACGGCCGCCGAGGAGACGGACGGCGTGGTGCCCCTGGCGCTCTGCGGGCATCTGCACCACGAGGGAACGCGGCTGCTGCCGTACGGCACCCGGTTGCGGCGGGAGGGCTCGACCGGCGGCGGCGGGCTGCGAGCCGTGGAGCACGAGCACCCCGCCCCGATCCAGGCCTCGGTCCTCTACTTCGACCGGGACAGCCGCCGGCTCCAGGCCTGGGACGCCATCGAACTGGGAGGACTGGGCCTGACGACGGCCGAGGTCAGCCGCCATCTGGTGGACGAGAACAAGCCCGCCGCCGGTGCCTCGCGGTCCCCCTCGCCCGCCCCTCCCGGCGCCCTGCCGTAAACCGTTTTGGCGATACCCCTCGCCATCCCATATGCTTCTCACGTCCCCGACGCGCTGAGAAGCGCCCAGGCGGGCCGATAGCCCTCATCGTCTAGCGGCCTAGGACGCCGCCCTTTCAAGGCGGTAGCACGGGTTCGAATCCCGTTGGGGGCACGCATTACCGTGTGCGACACTGTTGCACACACGCTTGGTCCTGTGGAGCAGTTTGGAGTGCTCGCCACCCTGTCAAGGTGGAGGCCGCGGGTTCAAATCCCGTCAGGACCGCTGGTGTTTCACGTGAAACACCGTGGCTGGGTAGCTCAGTTGGTACGAGCGTCCGCCTGAAAAGCGGAAGGTCGCCGGTTCGACCCCGGCCCCAGCCACAGCCGCCCTGACCAGGGCAGAGCCCCTCTTCGTTCACGAAGAGGGGCTCTTTCGTACCCGTCCTGCCCACCCGGTACGCCAACGGAGCCCGCCACGGTGAAGGCCTTACCGAGCATCGATCCGACGCCGCCGCTCGACCGGCATCCCGAGCGGGTCTGGTACACCTCCTACGGCTCCAACACCCATCTGGACCGTCTCGCCGCCTACATCAAGGGCGGCCGGCCGCCCGGCGCGGGCCGGGAGTACCCCGGATGCCGCGATCCGGCCATGCCGGCCCGGTCGATCCCGGTGGAGCTGACCGGCGCGATGTACTTCGCCACCGAGTCCGCCGTCTGGGGAGGCGGGCGCGCCTTCTACGACCCGGAGGCGGACGGGCGGGTGCTGGCCCGGGCGCATCTGGTGACCAGCGGGCAGTTCGCCGACATCGCGGCGCAGGAGATGTACCGGGCGCCGGACGGCAACCTGGACCTGGTGGAGGTGCTCACGCGAGGACGTGCCGTCCTCGGCGAGGGGCGCTACGAGACCCTGGTGTGCGCCGGTCAGGTGGAAGGCCTGCCGGTGCTGACCTTCACCGCGCCGTGGGGCGTGAACGACGTGCCGTGGGTCGTCCCCTCCGCCGCCTACGTCCGCTTCCTGGCCACGGGCCTGCTCTCCGCCGGGGCCTGGGACACCGACGCGGTCGCCTCCTACGTCGCCTCCTGCCCCGGCGCCGACGGCCACTGGTCGCCCGGGGCCGTCGCCGCCCTCCTCGCCGGCGGCCCGGACGCGCACCGGCCGCCCGGGAGCCACCGGCCCGGACCGGACCGGCCGGACGCGCGGTGACCGCCTTGGCACCGCGCCCGGTCGGCGCTACGTTCGGCCTCGCCGCGCGTGGTGCGCGGGGACGGGGGGAGAACGTGAGCCGGAACGAGGACAGAGCCGGGCGGGACACCGACCTGGAGAAGGTCCGGGCCCGGTACGGGCTGTTCGCGGTCGTCTTCAGCAATCTCGCGATCGCCGCGGTCGCGATCATCGGCGTGTGGCGGCTCGACGGGGACAAGGCGGTGATCGTCGGCGTCCTCACCGCCGCGTTCACCGCCGTCAGCGGCATGACCACGGCCTACCTGGGGATCAAGGCCGTCTCCAACACCGCCAGGTCGATCGCGCTCGGCGACGGCATGGCCCGCAGGCACGCCGAGGCCGCCCCGGCGGCCCCGCCCGTCCAGGGTGCCTCCTAGGCCGTCTCCAGGTCCTCCTCGGCCGGCCGGACCGGACGCCCGCCCGGGTGGCGGTGGCGCCAGATCAGGAAGACCGCGCAGGAGACGACCGCCCAGCCCGCCAGCACCAGGAACGGGACGGCGTGCTGGTGGCCCCGGAAGTACACCGCGGTGTGCTGGGCGTTCACCGAGGCGCCGGGCGGCAGCCAGCGGCCGATCGTGCCGAGCAGGGACGGCAGCAGCGGCCAGGAGACGGCACCGCCGGACGACGGGTTGCCCAGCAGCACCATCAGGCCCCACGTCGGCAGCATGGCCCACCGGCCGAACAGGGTGTTGAACATCGTGAACACCATGCCGGACGTGAACATCGTGAAGGCGAGGATGGCCCACGACTCGACGAACGGCAGCCTGACCGCGCCCAGCCACCAGTCGACCACCGCGGCGATCGTGAACCCGCCCAGCACGGAGTAGGCGACGGTGTAGGCGATCCGCTCCAGCGGGTTCAGCTCCCGGGCGTGCACGCTGAGCTGGATGGCGCCGACGAAGCCGATGATCACGGCGGCCAGGGTGATGTAGAAGATGGCCAGTCCCCGCGGGTCGCCCCGCTGCAGCGGCTTGAGGTCGCGGACCACCACGGTGGTGCCGGTGGCCCTGCCCACCTGCTCCGCCGCCTGCCCGAGCACCTGGGCGACCGTCGCACCGGACGCCCCGGACACGTCCAGGGAGATCGTCCGGCCGCCGGCGGGCGCGTCGAGCACCGCGAACACCCTCTGCTCGTCCACGGCCCGTACCGCGTCCTGACGGCTGCCGTAGGGGCGCAGCCGCATCGAGGCGTCCAGCGCCTCCTCCATGCCGTCGATGAAGCGCCGGGCGGCCGGCTCGTCGTAGTGGCCGGTGACCGCCGTCGGAATGCCGTGCGGGGTCGGGTTGGCCATGGCGTACGTGTACGAGCCGGCGAAGAGACCGGCCGCGGCGGCGAGGATGAGGACGAGGACCGTGGCGGGCAGGAAGGGGGATGCCTTGAACGCCGCCCAGCGTTGCATATCGGGCATAACGGTTACTTTGGCATCTCGTCGTGAGGGGTGCCCGTCGGTGACCGCGGGCGCCGGGCCGCCCGCGGTCAAATCGTTCGCGTGTTTTTCGCCCTAGGTGAGATCCTGGATCGCGTATGTCTACGCATCCCGCCCCCGCCCTCGGCACCCTCGCCCCCCGCCTGACCGAGCTGACGCTGCGCGACGCGCACCGGATCGGCCGGCGGCTGGAGGGCGCGCGCAAGATCCGCAAGCCGGAGGCCCGCGCCGCCGTGCTCGCCGAGATCGAGACCGAGATCGACCGCGCCGCGGACCGGATGGCCGAGCGCCGCTCCCGCGTGCCGGCCGTCACCTACCCCGAGCAGCTGCCGGTCAGCCAGAAGAAGGACGCGATCGCGGACGCCATCCGCGAGCACCAGGTCGTCATCGTGGCCGGTGAGACCGGCTCCGGCAAGACCACGCAGATCCCCAAGATCTGCATGGAGCTGGGCCGGGGCGTGCGCGGCATGATCGGGCACACCCAGCCGCGCCGGATCGCCGCCCGGACCGTCGCGGAGCGGGTCGCGGAGGAGCTGAGGACCCCGCTCGGCGAGGCCGTCGGCTGGAAGGTCCGCTTCACCGACCAGGTCGACCCGGAGGCCACCTTCGTCAAGCTGATGACGGACGGCATCCTGCTCGCCGAGATCCAGACCGACCGCGAGCTGCGCGCCTACGACACGATCATCATCGACGAGGCCCACGAGCGGTCCCTGAACATCGACTTCCTGCTGGGCTACCTGGCCCAGCTGCTGCCCAAGCGCCCGGACCTGAAGGTCGTCATCACCTCGGCGACCATCGACCCCGAGCGCTTCTCCCGGCACTTCGGCGACGCCCCGATCATCGAGGTGAGCGGGCGGACGTATCCCGTGGAGGTGCGCTACCGGCCCCTCCTGGAGGAGGACTCCGACGACGCCGACCGCGACCAGATCACCGCCATCACCGACGCCGTCGAGGAACTGATGGCCGAGGGGCCGGGCGACATCCTCGTCTTCCTCTCCGGCGAGCGGGAGATCCGGGACACCGCGGACGCGCTGGAGAAGAAGAAGTACAGATCCACGGAGGTGCTCCCCCTCTACGCCCGGCTCTCGCACGCCGAGCAGCACCGCGTCTTCCAGCAGCACACCGGGCGCAGGATCGTTCTGGCCACCAACGTCGCCGAGACCTCCCTGACCGTCCCGGGCATCAAGTACGTCATCGACCCCGGCTTCGCCCGGATCAGCCGCTACAGCCACCGCACCAAGGTCCAGCGACTGCCCATCGAGCCGGTCTCCCAGGCCAGCGCCAACCAGCGCAAGGGCCGCTGCGGCCGTACCTCCGACGGCATCTGCATCCGCCTGTACTCCGAGGAGGACTTCCTCGCCCGCCCGGAGTTCACGGACGCGGAGATCCTGCGGACGAACCTCGCCTCCGTCATCCTGCAGATGACCGCGGCCGGCCTCGGCGACATCGAGAAGTTCCCCTTCATCGACCCGCCGGACCACCGCAACATCCGCGACGGCGTGCAGCTGCTCCAGGAGCTGGGCGCGCTGGACCCGGACCGGAAGGACCCCCGCAAGCGGCTCACGGACACCGGCCGCAAGCTGGCCCAGCTGCCGGTCGACCCGCGGCTGGCCCGGATGGTCCTGGAGGCCGACAAGAACGGCTGTGCCCGCGAGGTCATGGTCATCGCCGCCGCGCTGTCCATCCAGGACCCGCGCGAACGCCCGGCCGACAAGCAGGCCCAGGCCGACCAGCAGCACGCCCGCTTCAAGGACGAGACCAGCGACTTCCTGGCCTATCTGAACCTGTGGCGGTACATCCGCGAGCAGCAGAAGGAGCGGGGTTCGTCGTCCTTCCGCCGGATGTGCAAGCAGGAGTACCTGAACTTCCTGCGCATCCGCGAATGGCAGGACATCTACACCCAGCTGCGCACGGTCGCCAAGCAGATGGGCATCCACCTCGCCGAGGAGGACGCACCGGCCGACCGCGTCCATGTCTCCCTCCTCGCCGGCCTGCTCTCCCACATCGGGATGAAGGACGTCAAGGACGGCAACAAGAACGAGTACCTGGGCGCCCGCAGCGCCAAGTTCGCCATCTTCCCGGGCTCGGCGCTGTTCAAGAAGCAGCCCCGGTTCCTGATGTCGGCCGAGCTGGTGGAGACGTCCAGGCTCTGGGCCCGGGTCAACGCCAGGATCGAGCCCGAGTGGGTCGAACCGCTGGCCGGACACCTGCTGAAGCGCACGTACAGCGAACCGCACTGGGAGAAGGACCAGGCGGCCGTGATGGCGTACGAGAAGGTCACGCTGTACGGCGTCCCGATCGTCGCCCAGCGCAAGGTGAACTACGGCCGGATCGACCCCGCGGTCTCCCGCGAGCTGTTCATCCGCAACGCGCTGGTGGAGGGCGACTGGCGCACGCACCACAAGTTCTTCGCCGACAACCGCAGGCTGCTCAGCGAGGTCGAGGAGCTGGAGCACCGCGCCCGGCGGCGGGACATCGTCGTGGACGACGAGACGCTGTTCGACTTCTACGACCAGCGGGTGCCCGAACACGTCGTCTCCGGCGCCCACTTCGACTCCTGGTGGAAGCACAAGCGGCACGAGCAGCCCGACTTCCTGGACTTCGAGCGGGAGATGCTCATCCGGGAGTCCGCGGAGGCGGTCACCAAGTCCGACTACCCGGACACCTGGCGCCAGGGCAACCTGAAGTTCCGGGTCACCTACCAGTTCGAGCCCGGCGCGGACGCCGACGGCGTGACGGTGCACATCCCGCTCCAGGTGCTCAACCAGGTCACGGACGAGGGCTTTGACTGGCAGATCCCGGGCCTGCGCGAGGAGGTGGTGACGGAGCTGATCCGCTCGCTGCCCAAGCCGATCCGCCGCAACTACGTCCCGGCGCCGAACTACGCCAGGGCGTTCCTGGACAAGGCGGTGCCCCTCCAGGAGCCGCTGACCGTCACCATGGCCCGCGAGCTGAAGCGCATGGTCGGCGTGCCCTTCGAGGCGGACGACTTCGACTGGACGAAGCTCCCCGACCACCTGAAGATCACCTTCCGGATCGTCGACGAGCGGCGCCGCAAGCTCGCCGAGGACAAGGACCTCGAGGCGCTGAAGCTCCGGCTGAAGCCGAAGGCGCGCAAGGCCCTGTCCCAGGCCGCCGCGGCGACCGCGTCCCGCGAGGGCGGCGAGTCCCTGGAGCGCAAGGGCCTCACCGACTGGACCATCGGCGCGCTGACCCGGGTCTTCGAGACGCGCCGGGCCGGGCAGCCGGTGCGGGCGTACCCGGCGCTGGTGGACGACGGCGACACGGTCTCGGTCCGGCTCTTCGACACCGAGGCGGAGCAGGCGGAGGCCATGTGGAAGGGCACCCGCCGGCTGATCCTGCGCAACATCCCGGTCAACCCGGCGAAGTTCGCGTCCGAGAAGCTGACGAACCAGCAGAAGCTGGCCCTGTCCGCGAATCCGCACGGCTCCATCCAGGCCCTGTTCGACGACTGCGCGATGGCGGCGGCGGACAAGCTGATCGCGGACTTCGGCGGTCCGGCGTGGGACGAGGAGTCGTACCGGAAGCTGTACGACAAGGTGCGCGCGGAGATCGTGGACACCACGGTCCGCACGGTCGCCCAGGTGCAGCAGGTGCTGGCCGCCTGGCAGGCCTGTGAACGGCGCCTGAAGGCCGTACGCAGCCCCGCCCTGCTCGCCAACCTGACGGACGTCCGCAAGCAGCTGGACGCCCTCGTGAAGCCCGGCTTCGTCACCTGGGCGGGGATACGCCGCCTGCCCGACCTGATGCGCTATCTGGTGGCCGCCGACCGGCGCCTGCAGCAGATGCCGGCCAACGTGCAGCGGGACACCACGCGCATGGAGAAGGTCCACGAGATGCAGGACGAGTACGCCTGGCTGCTGGAGCAGTTGCCCCAGGGCCGGCCGGTGCCGCAGCAGGTGCTGGACATCCGCTGGATGATCGAGGAGCTGCGGGTCAGCTATTTCGCCCACGCGCTGGGCACGGCGTACCCGGTGTCGGACAAGCGGATCGTGAAGGCGATCGACGCGGCAGTGCCGTAGCCGACCGGGCACGGAGGGTGAGTTCGACCGGGACCCTCACCCTCCTGTACAGTCCTTCTCGCAGCGCAACGCACGAACAAGCGCCGCGAGCAAGGTCCTGTGGAGCAGTTTGGAGTGCTCGCCACCCTGTCAAGGTGGAGGCCGCGGGTTCAAATCCCGTCAGGACCGCATCGAGTCGAGGCCCGCGTCCCGCAAGGGACGCGGGCCTTTCTCATGCCTGCACCCGCCTTCAAGTGCCCTGCGCCGAACGGCTCTTCACTCTTCCGGCGGCGGCGTGCGGCCTTGACGGCACCTCTTTCCACCGGTACCCAGGGAGCAGGGCCCGTTCCTCCTGTGCGGCCCCCGGAGGTGGCGTATGACGACGTCGGTCAGGCACGAGACGCGGGCGCTTCTGAGGGCCCATCTGGCGGCTGCCACGTCCTACCGGCATCTCACCCGCCACTGTCCCGTCTGCCACCACCTGCTGCGGCTGGCGATGGCCGCCGGCCCGCGGGGCCAGGCAGGCGAGCAGGAGGCCGCCGAGGGCGACGGCCGCCGGCGCGCGTGACCCCGTCGGGCCCAACACCCTTGCGTGCATGGGCCCCTGGAGTCGGCGCGGCTCTTTAACCCATGCGTGCCGCGAGCGGCAAGCGGCTTGTCGTGTGACGGGAGTCACCGCACGAGTTGGGGAAACGGGGGAACTTACCCCCTGCCTACAACGGGTCAATTTAATATGTGCAATTGCACTATGACCCGGGGTCGCACCCGGCCGTTCCGACAGGCCTCCCCAGACTCCGACAAGGACGCTCACAGCGCCCGTTCCCGCTCGCGCTCCGCGCACAAAAAAGATCGCGCTGGACCCGGCGGAGTCCAGCGCGATCGACGACGCACCCTGTGCTGTGTGCCTATGACGTTCTCTTCGGCTTGGGCATGGGACCTGTTGGGGCAGGTCCCGCGTCGTGTGGAGCCAAGGTTTCGGGCGCCTCGGACGGTTGGGGGACCGTCCGTCTTGCCCGGTTACGCGGTGTTCAGGCCTCGCTGCGCTGCTGCGGGATGCCCGCCAGCAACGCCCGGACCTCCGCCTCGCGGTAGCGGCGGTGCCCACCGAGCGTGCGGATGGACGTGAGCTTGCCGGCCTTCGCCCACCGCGTGACCGTCTTGGGGTCGACGCGGAACATGGTGGCGACCTCAGCGGGGGTCAGCAGCGGCTCGGCATCAGGGGTGCGAGCGGTCATGAGCGGCCTCCTCGGGAGAACCGAACCTTCTCGGTTCTTTCCTCTAAATTCTGCACCTTGACCCGCGTTGCCCGAAATGGCGGACGCGAGTCGAGTCGGTTATAGGACGAACGGCTTGTCCTCGGCACTACAACTACACCATCTGTCCAGCCGCGTCGGCCAAACCGATGGAATTGCCCTCCCAGGTGTTCATCAGCGACGGAAGCCGATGGACCATGCCATAGCGGACAGTCACGCCACTGTGACGATCAGTCACAGTGGCGTTCAGGAGTCACCGGACCCCCCAAAGCGTGCAATGCTGAGATTCCGGCCACAGTGGAGCATAGTTGGACGGAGGGAGCCCTCCCCGGACTCCTTGTCCTATTTTGGCACGAGGGGTGGCTTCCAGGGCAAGGGCCTTGTAAGTGCTGTCCATCACCCTTGGGACAAAAGTCCAGATCGAGTCCAACGTCCCGTCAGGTGGTCAAGCGAGGTAGAACGTACGTCCTCCGGTGCCCCTTTGACCGTGACGCACGTCACTCAGTTCGCGGAGCGCCGGTCCCGGACCGCCCGCCAGCGCTCCACCAGCCGCCCGTACGCCTCTCCGGCGGCCGTGCCGTCGCCCCGGCGCAGCGCCTCGATACCGGCCGCCACGTCCGCCGCCGAGTGGTCGCCCTCCAGCTCGCCCGCCGGCAGCACGTGCACCAGCCCGCCGTAGTCCAGCTCCACCAGCGAGCGCGGATGGAACTCCTCCAGCCAGCGGCCCACGTCCACCACCCCCTCGACCAGCGGGCCCTCCTCCACGGTGTCCCGCAGCGTGCGCAGCGCCCGCGCGACCCGGCGCCGTGCCTGCACCATCGGAGTGCGGTAGCGCAGCACCGGCGGCACGTCGGCGGTGCCCTTGTCGTACCGCCGCTCGTCGTCCGCGACCAGCACGAACCAGTTCAGCGGCACCTGCCAGGTCGCCGTGCGGATCCACGGGCGGGCATCGGGGTTGCGGGCGAGCCAGCGCTCGTAGTCCAGGGCCGCCTGCCGGCGCACCACCGGCGGCAGCACCGCGTCCAGCACCGGCGGGGGCAGCTCCTCCGCGAGCCCGTCCAGGGCCTGCCAGCCGCGCAGCCGGGTCCGCCACGGGCAGACGCAGACGACCCCGTCGACCTCCAGCACGAAGGCGTCCCCGCTCTCGTGCACCGGCACCGCGATCGGCGGGACGGCCACCAAGTCGGCCAGCGATCGGCGCAGTTCGTCCTGGTAGGAGGGGCGGTCGGAGCGGCGGGCGTAGCGCGCCCAGTGGTCGCGCTCGGGCTCCGGGAAGGCGCCCAGCGGCTCGTACACACGCAGGTAGGCGGCATAGGGGACGACCACGGAGGACACCTTGGGCACGCCTGCTCCCTCCCCATCGGGCCCGGCTCGAAACCACTGCAAATCGTGCCACGGTCATGCGTGCGCCAGGGCTCCGTGCGAGTGATCCTGAACACTGAGCGGATGGTGACGGGGCCGAGGCTCTACGCTCATGCCACGACTCCCCGCCACCCGTACGGGGACCGACCCCACTCGCCGCTAGTACACAGGAGTCACCACAGTGACCGACGTAACCGGCGCGCCTGCCGATGTGCTGCACACCCTGTTCCACTCGGACCAGGGCGGTCATGAGCAGGTCGTGCTCTGCCAGGACCGCGCCAGCGGCCTCAAGGCCGTGATCGCCATCCACTCCTCCGCCCTCGGCCCCGCCCTCGGCGGCACGCGCTTCTACCCGTACGCGACCGAGGCCGAGGCCGTCGCCGACGCCCTCAACCTCGCGCGCGGGATGTCGTACAAGAACGCCATGGCCGGTCTCGGCCACGGCGGCGGCAAGGCCGTGATCATCGGCGACCCCGAGCGCGACAAGACCGAGGAGCTGCTGCTCGCCTACGGGCGGATGGTCGCCTCCCTCGGCGGTCGCTACGTCACCGCCTGCGATGTCGGCACCTACGTCACCGACATGGACGTCGTGGCCCGCGAGTGCCGCTGGACCACCGGCCGCTCCCCGGAGAACGGCGGGGCCGGCGACTCCTCGGTGCTCACCTCCTTCGGTGTCTACCAAGGCATGCGCGCCTCCGCCCAGCACCTGTGGGGCGACCCCTCGCTGCGCGGCCGCAAGGTCGGCATCGCCGGTGTCGGCAAGGTCGGTCACCAGCTGGTGCGGCATCTGCGCGAGGAGGGCGCCGAGGTCGTGATCACCGACGTGCGCCCGGACGCCGTGCGGCGGATCCTCGACCAGTACCCGGAGGGCGTGACGGCCGTGGCCGGCACCGAGGAGCTGATCCGCGTGGAGGGCCTGGACATCTACGCCCCCTGCGCCCTCGGCGGCGCGCTGAACGACCTCACCGTCCCGCTGATCACCGCCAAGGTGGTGTGCGGCGCGGCCAACAACCAGCTCGCCCACCCGGGTGTGGAGAAGGACCTCGCCGACCGCGGGATCCTCTACGCGCCGGACTACGTGGTGAACGCCGGCGGGGTCATCCAGGTGGCCGACGAGCTGCACGGGTTCGACTTCGACCGGTGCAAGGCGAAGGCGTCGGAGATCTTCGACACCACGCTGGCCATATTCGCACGTGCGAAGGAAGACGGGATCCCGCCGGCCGCCGCGGCCGACCGGATCGCCGAACAGCGGATGGCCGACGCCCGCGCGAACAGCGCCGCGCGCTAGGTCGTTCGCACATATGAGCGGTACCCGTCGGCGGGAACTTCGAGAGAACTCTCACTTCCCCCGGCGGGTCGTTCCCCGATAAGTGGTTAAAATCGCCACTGACCAGCGAGGACAGGGCGCCTCGAAGGTCCTGGGCACACGCGCGTGCTGCGGGCGACGTACCGTATGGGCGCGGGCTCAGGTACCGTGGAAGCCCTACGGACCGGCCTCTCCATGGAGAGTCCGTTCCAGATCATGAACGCGTGTCAGACTCTGGGGCCGTCGAGCCCCGTCGTTGAGGGGGTCGAGCCATGGGGCGCGGCCGGGCCAAGGCCAAGCAGACGAAGGTCGCCCGCCAGCTGAAGTACAACAGCGGTGGGACGGACCTCTCACGCCTGGCCGAGGAGCTGGGCGCATCGACGTCGAACCAGTCGCCGAACGGCGACCGATTCGAGGACGATGAGCACGACGACGACCTGTATGCACGGTACGCCGACCTCTATGAGGACGACGACGACGAGGACGACGGTCCTCAGCAGCACCGTCGCGGCGCGTAACGCTTGCAGCGGGCTTTATTGCGCTTTCCCGGTCCGGGGCCTTGGCACCGGACCGGGTTTTGTGCTGCCGTCGCGGGGCCGGGGCCCCGCGTCCCGGCCTTACGCGTAGTCACCGATCAGTTCGGCGCCCGTCGTCTTGTCGCCGCGCTCGGTGATCTCGCCGGCCACCCAGGCGTCGACCCCGCGGTCGGCCAGGGTCGTGAGGGCCACCTCGGCCGACTCCTGCGGGACGATCGCCATCATGCCGACGCCCATGTTGAGGGTCTTCTCCAGCTCCAGGCGCTCGACGCTGCCGGTCTTGCCGACCAGGTCGAAGATCGCGCCCGGGGTCCAGGTGGAGCGGTCGACGACCGCGTGCAGGCCGTCCGGGATCACCCGGGCCAGGTTCGCCGCGAGACCGCCGCCGGTGATGTGGCTGAACGCGTGCACCTCGGCGGTGCGGGTGAGCGCCAGGCAGTCCAGTGAGTAGATCTTCGTCGGCTCCAGCAGTTCCTCGCCGAGGCTGCGGCCCAGCTCCGCGATCTCCGACTCCAGGGCCAGCCCGGCGCGGTCCAGCAGGACGTGGCGGACCAGGGAGTACCCGTTCGAGTGAAGCCCGGAGGACGCCATGGCGATCACCGTGTCACCCGTGCGGATGCGATCGGCGCCGAGCAGCCGGTCGGCCTCCACGACGCCCGTACCGGCCCCGGCGACGTCGAAGTCGTCCTCGCCCAGCAGACCCGGGTGTTCGGCCGTCTCGCCGCCCACCAGGGCGCAGCCGGCCAGCACACAGCCTTCCGCGATGCCCTTGACGATGGCCGCGACCCGCTCGGGGTGGACCTTGCCGACGCAGATGTAGTCGGTCATGAACAGCGGCTCGGCACCGCACACCACGATGTCGTCCATGACCATGGCGACCAGGTCGTGGCCGATGGTGTCGTAGACACCCATGCGGCGGGCGATGTCCACCTTCGTGCCGACGCCGTCCGTGGCGGAGGCCAGCAGCGGGCGCTCGTAGCGCTTGAGGGCGGAGGCGTCGAAGAGCCCGGCGAAGCCGCCGAGGCCGCCCAGCACCTCCGGGCGCCGGGTCTTCTTCACCCACTCCTTCATGAGCTCGACTGCGCGGTCGCCCGCCTCGATGTCGACGCCCGCCGCTGCGTAGCTGGCACCGGTTGTCTCAGACATGGCTGTGAGAGCTTTCGTGTCGTACTGCGGGGTGCGGGGGTGTTACGGGCGACGGATCGCGTCGGCCGCGGCCGTGGCGGCGGGACCGGCGGCCAGCTCGGTCTCCAGCAGCTGCTTGCCGAGCAGCTCGGGGTCCGGCAGCTCCATCGGGTACTCGCCGTCGAAGCAGGCGCGGCACAGGTTGGGCTTGGCGATCGTGGTCGCCTCGATCATGCCGTCGATGGAGATGTAGGCGAGGGAGTCGGCGCCGAGGCTGGTGCCGATCTCCTCGATGCTCATGCCGTTGGCGATCAGTTCCGCGCGGGTGGCGAAGTCGATGCCGAAGAAGCAGGGCCACTTCACGGGCGGCGAGGAGATGCGGATGTGCACCTCGGCGGCGCCCGCCTCGCGGAGCATGCGGACCAGGGCGCGCTGGGTGTTGCCGCGCACGATCGAGTCGTCGACGACGACCAGGCGCTTGCCCTTGATGACTTCCTTCAGCGGGTTCAGCTTCAGCCGGATGCCCAGCTGGCGGATGGTCTGCGAGGGCTGGATGAAGGTCCGGCCGACGTAGGCGTTCTTGACCAGACCGGCGCCGAAGGGGATGCCGGAGGCCTCCGCGTAGCCGATGGCGGCCGGGGTGCCGGATTCCGGGGTCGCTATGACGAGATCGGCCTCGGCCGGGGCCTCCTTGGCCAGCCGGCGGCCCATCTCCACCCGGGAGAGGTACACGTTGCGGCCGGCGATGTCGGTGTCCGGGCGGGCCAGGTACACGTACTCGAAGACACAGCCCTTGGGCTTCGCTTCCGCGAATCGAGAGCTGCGCAGGCCGTTCTCGTCGATGGCGACGAACTCGCCCGGCTCGATCTCGCGCACGTAGCTCGCGCCGCAGATGTCCAGGGCGGCGGACTCGGAGGCGACCACCCAGCCGCGCTCCAGGCGGCCGAGGACCAGCGGGCGGATGCCCTGCGGGTCACGGGCGGCGTAGAGGGTGTGCTCGTCCATGAAGACGAGCGAGAAGGCGCCCCGCACCTTCGGGAGGACCGTGTGGGCCGCCTCCTCGATGGTCAGCGGCTTGCCGTCCTCGTCGACCTGGGCGGCCAGCAGGGCCGTCAGCAGGTCGGTGTCGTTGGTGGCCGCGACCCGGGTGGAGCGGCTGTTGTTGTCGTTGGGTAGTTCGGCGACCATCTCGGCGAGCTGCGCCGTGTTGACCAGGTTGCCGTTGTGGCCGAGCGCGATCGAGCCGTGCCCGGTGGCACGGAACGTCGGCTGGGCGTTCTCCCACACGGAGGCGCCGGTGGTCGAGTAGCGGGCGTGTCCGACCGCGATGTGACCCTGGAGCGAACCGAGCGAGGTTTCGTCGAAGACCTGGGATACCAGGCCCATGTCCTTGAAGACGAGGATCTGGGAGCCGTTGCTGACCGCGATTCCCGCGGATTCCTGACCCCGGTGCTGGAGGGCGTAGAGCCCGAAGTACGTGAGCTTTGCGACCTCTTCACCCGGAGCCCAGACGCCGAAGACGCCGCAAGCGTCCTGGGGGCCCTTTTCGCCGGGAAGCAGATCGTGATTGAGTCGACCGTCACCACGTGGCACGCCACCGAGTGTAGGCGAGGTCGACCACTGGTCCGAATTGGGGATACGTGCCCTCGACCGGACCGGCCCTTCCGATCACCTTGGTGCTTTCTACGTTTGCGCAGGTCACCTGGCGTTTTTCGGCGATCGGGCGGTTTCCGGGCCGGGCTGCCGCGAGGCGAATACGAACGATTCGCCGCCGCGATGAGTGAGGTGTCGCACATCATTCGGGCGCGCCGCGGCCGAGCCGCACGAGGTCACCGTGACCGCTGGTGAGGGTGAGCTTGCCGTGCTCGACCGTACCGGTGACCGTCTGCCGGTCGAGCACCCGGGTGAGCGCGCGCTCGAAGCGCGTCCGCGCGGGATCGCAGGCCATCTTGGTGGTGCGCAGCGCCCCGAAGGTGATCCGGTCCCCGTGCACGCTGACGCGGGCGCTGAACCGGTTGCAGCCGAGGTCGCCGGACGCGCTGCCGTCGGTGCCGATCGTCAGGCGCGGGGAGCCGCCGGCGGGGGCGCCGAGGGTGTCACCGCCGGCCGTGACGCTCTCGACCCGCCACTCCACGCCGGTCACCGACGCGCTCACGCCCATCGCACCACTGTCCGCCTTCCCGGCACCACAGCCGGCCATCAGGGGAACCATCAGCAGCCCGAGCCACTTCTTGTGCCGTTTCATACGGTTTGGACGAAGGCGGACGGCCTCCGGTTCCGCTATCCGAGCAGCGGCAGCAGCCCGCCGAGATCGGCCCGCTCCCCGCTGGCGGCGACCCGCGCGCCGGCCACCGCGTCCGCCCAGGCCAGACGGCCGGTGGCGAGCCGGATCCAGGTCAGCGGGTCGGTCTCCACGACGTTGGGCGGGGTGCCACGGGTGTGCCGGGGGCCCGCCACGCACTGCACGACGGCATACGGCGGCACGCGCACCTCGGTGGAGCCGCCGGGCGCCTTGACCGCGAGCGCGTCGGCGAGCAGCCGGGTGGTAGCGGCCAGGGCCTGCCGGTCGTACGGCACGGCGAGGCCCGGGACGGCTGCGTTCAGGTCGTCGGTGTGGACGACGAGTTCGACGACACGGGTGACCAGGTAGTCGTCCAGCGGCATGGCGCCCGCGCTGGTCTCCAGCAGCCGGCCGGCGGGGTGTTCGCCGAGCAGGGCGCGCAGGCCGTCCTCGGCCTCGGCGAGGTAGGCGTCGAGGTCCGGGTGCTCCCCGGCGAGCCTGCGCGTGAAGCCGTCGATCGCGGCGGCGTTGGCGGAGGCGGCGAAGGTCCAGTCGACCACCTGGACGTCCTGCTTGGGCGGCGCCGGCAGGGCGGCGGCCCGCAGCACGGCGGTGACGCCCATCCCGATGTGCGCGACCAGCTCCCGCACGGTCCACTCCCCGAGCCGGCTGGGCAGCCCGAGCCGCTCCTCGTCCAGCCCGCGCACGGCCTCCCGTACGTTGCCGAGCTGGGCGAAGACGGCGGCCCGCGTCCTGGCGGGGTCGTAAACACGCGCACGCTTCCTGGCTGTTGGCATGCGCCGAGCCTATGCGGACCTCCGCCGTCGATCACTCGTGCGGGTGGCCGACGCCGAAACCCGCCTCGCGGCGCCGGGGCCGGACAACACTGGCCTGTGCCTGGAAGGGGGATCACCACACCATCGTGTCCTGGCTCGCCCGACGCTGTATGCAGGCGAGGCCCGACCTCGACCTGTATCAGGGCCAGGGACTCCGGGGGAGGCGTACCGCGAAGGCAGGGCGAAGCCCGACGCGGTGATCGCTCCCGAGGCCCACTTCGCGGGGCACGGCGAGTGGGCCGACCCGGCCGGTGTGCTCATGCTCGTCGAGGTCACCTCGTACGACTCGGACACCGACCGGCGGGACGTCCACACCGCGAAGTTCGGTGAGACGGTGGTTCTGCCCCGTGCGATGGGCATCGAACTGGACACGGAGATCCTCGAGGACTACGTGCGCTGAGAACACAAGGGTCCCGCCCGGACACACTCGTCCGGCCGGGACCCTCCTGTCGTACGACCGCTTACGCCAGCAGCGCCGGGATCGTCTCCTCGTGGGCCCTGCGGAGGTCCTCCAGGGAGAGGGAGAACTCGCCCTGGATCTCCACCGCGTCGCCGTCCACCACGCCGATGCGGGTGGCCGGCAGGCCGCGGGCGCCGCACATGTCGGTGAAGCGGATCTCCTCCGAGCGCGGGACGGCGACGACGGCGCGGCCGGCCGACTCCGAGAGGAGGAAGGTGAAGGCGTCCAGGCCGTCGGGGACGACCAGGCGGGCGCCGATGCCGCCGAGCAGCGCCGACTCCACGACCGCCTGGATCAGACCGCCGTCGGACAGGTCGTGCGCGGAGTCGATCATGCCGTCGCGGGAGGCGGAGATCAGGATCTCGGCCAGCAGCCGCTCCCGCTCCAGGTCCACCGCCGGAGGCAGGCCGCCGAGGTGGTCGTGGATCACCTGGGACCAGGCCGAGCCGCCGAACTCCTCGCGGGTGTCGCCGAGGAGGTAGATCAGCTGGCCCTCCTCCTGGAAGGCGACCGGGGTGCGGCGGGCCACGTCGTCGATCACGCCGAGGACGGCGACGACCGGGGTCGGGTGGATCGCCGCCTCGCCGGTCTGGTTGTACAGCGAGACGTTGCCGCCGGTCACCGGGGTGCCCAGCTGCCGGCAGCCGTCCGCCAGACCGCGTACCGCCTCGGCGAACTGCCACATCACCGCCGGGTCCTCGGGCGAGCCGAAGTTCAGGCAGTCGGAGACCGCCAGCGGCTTGGCACCCGTGGTGGCGACGTTCCGGTACGCCTCGGCGAGGGCCAGCTGCGCGCCCGTGTACGGGTCCAGCTTGGCGTACCGGCCGTTGCCGTCCGTCGCGATCGCGACACCGAGACCGGTCTCGTCGTCGACACGGATCATGCCGGAGTCCTCCGGCTGCGCCAGCACGGTGTTGCCCTGCACGAAGTGGTCGTACTGCTGCGTGACCCACTTCTTCGACGCCTGGTTCGGCGACGCCACCAGCTTCAGGACCTGGTCCCTCAGCTCCTCGCTCGTCTCCGGGCGGGGCAGCTTGTTGGCGTCGTCCGCCTGGAGGGCGTCCTGCCAGTCGGGGCGGGCGTAGGGACGTTCGTAGACCGGGCCGTCGTGCGCGACCGTGCGCGGGTCGACGTCCACGATCTTCTCGCCGTGCCAGAAGATCTCCAGCCGGTCGCCGTCGGTCACCTCACCGATGACGGTGGCGATGACGTCCCACTTCTCGCAGATCTCCAGGAAGCGGTCGACCTTGTCCGGCTCCACGACCGCGCACATGCGCTCCTGCGACTCGCTCATGAGGATCTCCTCAGGAGACAGGGTCGAGTCGCGCAGCGGCACGTCGTCCAGCGTCACGCGCATGCCGCCGGAGCCGTTCGACGCCAGCTCGCTCGTCGCGCAGGACAGGCCGGCCGCGCCGAGGTCCTGGATGCCGACGACCAGCTTCTCCCGGAACGCCTCCAGGGTGCACTCGATGAGCAGCTTCTCCTGGAAGGGGTCGCCGACCTGGACGGCGGGACGCTTGGAGGGCTTGGCGTCGTCGAAGGTCTCGGAGGCCAGGATGGAGGCGCCGCCGATGCCGTCGCCGCCGGTCCGGGCGCCGTAGAGGATGACCTTGTTGCCCGCGCCGGACGCCTTGGCCAGGTGGATGTCCTCGTGCCGCATCACACCGATGGCACCGGCGTTGACCAGCGGGTTGCCCTGGTAGCAGGCGTCGAAGACGACCTCGCCGCCGATGTTGGGCAGGCCCAGGCAGTTGCCGTAGCCGCCGATGCCCGCGACCACGCCCGGCAGGACGCGCTTGGTGTCGGGGTGGTCGGCGGCGCCGAAGCGCAGCGGGTCCACGACCGCGACCGGGCGGGCGCCCATCGCGATGATGTCGCGGACGATGCCGCCGACGCCGGTGGCCGCGCCCTGGTAGGGCTCGACGTACGACGGGTGGTTGTGCGACTCGACCTTGAACGTCACGGCGTAACCCTGGCCGACGTCGACCACGCCGGCGTTCTCGCCGATGCCCACCAGCAGCGCGTCGCTCTGCGGCGCCTTCTCGCCGAACTGGCGCAGGTGGACCTTGGAGGACTTGTACGAGCAGTGCTCGGACCACATGACCGAGTACATGGCCAGCTCGGCGCCGGTCGGGCGGCGGCCGAGGATCTCCACCACCCGCTCGTACTCGTCTTTCTTCAGGCCGAGTTCGGCCCAGGGCAGCTCGACGTCGGGGGTCGCGGCCGCGTGCTCGACCGTGTCCAGAGGCGTCCGGCTCATGCGCCCACCAGCTTCTTGAGGATCGAGGTGAAGAACGGGAGCCCGTCGGTACGGCCGGTACCGATCAGCGGCTCGACGGCGTGCTCGGGGTGCGGCATGAGGCCGACGACGTTCCCGGCCTCGTTGGTGATGCCGGCGATGTCCCGCAGCGAGCCGTTCGGATTGAAGTCGAGGTACCGGAAGACGACGCGGCCCTCGGCCTCCAGCTTGTCGAGCGTGTACTCGTCGGCGACGTACCGGCCGTCCATGTTCTTCAGCGGGATGTGGATCTCCTGACCGGCGCGGTAGTCGCCGGTCCAGGCCGTCTCCGCGTTCTCCACCCGCAGCTTCTGGTCGCGGCAGATGAAGTGGAGGTGGTCGTTGCCGAGCATCCCGCCCGGGAGGAGGTGGGCCTCGGTGAGGACCTGGAAGCCGTTGCAGATGCCGAGGACCGGCAGCCCGGCCTTCGCCTGCTCGATCACGGAGTCCATCACCGGCGAGAACCGGGAGATGGCACCGGCCCGCAGATAGTCGCCGTAGGAGAAGCCGCCGGGCAGGACCACGGCGTCGACCTGCTTGAGGTCCTTGTCCTTGTGCCACAGGGCGACCGGCTCGGCGCCCGCGAGGCGGATCGCGCGCTGGGTGTCCCGGTCGTCCAGGCTGCCCGGGAAAGTGACGACGCCAATACGAGCGGTCACTTGGCCGCCTCCGCGACTTCGTCGACCCGGACCGTGAAGTCCTCGATCACGGTGTTGGCGAGGAAGGATTCCGCGAGATCACGGATGCGGGCGAGGGCGGCCTCGTCGACCGGCCCGTCGACTTCCAGTTCGAAACGCTTTCCCTGACGTACGTCCGAGATCCCTTCGAATCCCAGGCGGGGCAGCGCACGCTGGACCGCCTGGCCCTGGGGGTCGAGGATCTCCGGCTTGAGCATGACGTCGACTACGACGCGTGCCACTGGCACTCCCGGTGTGTGGTGCTGAGCAGGTTCCTTCAGACTACCCGCACAAAATTTCTACGCGGGTAGAGTTGGAGGAAAGTACGTGAGGCGCATCACGATCGGGTGTCGAAGCCGCGTGCCCGCGAAAAGATCTGGGAAAGTTCCACGGGCCCCCCGCCCACGCCTATTGCACCCGGACACGCGGGCGGATTTAGTCGGGCTTCACATTTCATTGCCGGGCACTGTACAAATGAATTGGCAATAGCCGATACTCGGCACGTCGTCGGCGTTGAGCTGTAACGACGTGCCGCACGAAGGGACCGATATTCGTGGCGCAAAAGGTCGTGGTCACTCTCTTTGACGACATCGACGGCTCGGAAGCGGCGGAAACGATCGCCTTCGGACTCGACGGCAAGTCGTACGAGATCGACCTGAACGAAACCAACGCCGAGAAACTGCGCAAGGCGCTCGCACCGTACGTCGAGGCCGGCCGCAAGCGGTCGCGCTCCGGCAAGGCGTACAAGCAGACGGAGGTCGCCCCCGACCCGGCGGCCGTCCGCGCCTGGGCCCAGGCCAACAAGATGGACGTCCCGGCCCGCGGACGCATCCCGAAGAAGGTCTACGAGGCGTTCACCGCCGCCCAGTGAGCCCGCGAAGGGGCGGCTCCCAGGGACCGTCAGGGACCCCTGGGAGCCGTGCACTTGGGACATACGGGACCCGGGCGGGAGCCGACTTGCGCAACCCCCCCGCCGATCGGCTAATGTCTGGGACACGCCGAGGGGCGAGGCCGACAGGCCGGATCCCGAGGACACGCGGGTGTAGTTCAGTAGCAGAACATCCCCCTTCCAGGGGGAAGGCGCAGTGTGCAATTCCTGTCACCCGCTCTGCACCGCCGGCACGACCACTGCTGTGGATCGGGTAGGCTGGTGCCCGCACCGGTCGGTGAGAGCCGATCGGGAGCAGTGCGGACGTAGCTCAGTTGGTAGAGCGCAACCTTGCCAAGGTTGAGGTCGCGAGTTCGAGCCTCGTCGTCCGCTCGGGAATGAGACCCCGGTCCATCGGACCGGGGTCTTTTCGTTCTCCGGCACGGTTCTGACATTTGTCATGCGCGGCGATGACATCGCGCACTGCCGCCGGCCGCGCGCCGCGAAGACGCTGGTGCCATGGACATCGACGGACACGAGCACGTGATCGAGGTCACCGACCTCAGGCGTGTCTACGGGGGCGGGTTCGAAGCCGTACGCGGAATCAGCTTCTCCGTGGCACGCGGGGAGATCTTCGCCCTGCTGGGCACCAACGGCGCCGGGAAGACATCGACGGTCGAGCTGCTGGAGGGACTGGCCGCACCGGCCGGCGGCCGGATCCGGGTCCTCGGCCACGACCCCTGCCGCGAGCGGGCCGCCGTACGGCCGCGCACCGGCGTGATGCTCCAGGAAGGCGGCTTCCCCGCCGAACTGACCGTCGCGGAGACCGCCCGGATGTGGGCCGACTGCACCACCGGCGCCCGGCCCCCGGCCGAGGTGCTGGAACGGGTGGGACTCCAGGACAAGCACGCGGTACGGGTCAAGCAGCTGTCCGGCGGGGAGCGCCGGCGCCTCGACCTGGCGCTCGCCCTGCTCGGCGACCCGGAGGTGCTCTTCCTCGACGAGCCGACCACCGGACTGGACGCCGAGGGCCGCCGGGACACCTGGGCACTGGTGCGCGCGCTGCGGGACCAGGGCACCACCGTGCTGCTCACCACGCACTACCTGGAAGAGGCCGAGGAGCTGGCCGACCGGCTCGCCATCCTGCACGAGGGCCGGATCGCCGCCTCGGGGACACCGGCCGAGGTCACCGCCGGCCGCCCGTCCCGGATGTCCTTCGAACTGCCGCCGGGCCACCTCCCCGGCGATCTGCCGCCCCTGGCCGCCCTCGGCGTCTGCGACCACGAGTACGACGGCCGGACCGTCCGGCTGCGCACCCGCGAACTCCAGCGGACCGCCACCGCCGTCCTCGCCTGGGCCGAGCGGGCCGGTGTCGAACTGCGCGCGCTGGACGTGCGCTCGGCCTCGCTGGAGGAGGCATTCCTCGGGATCGCCCGGGAGCGGGCGGAGGTGGCGGCGGCATGAGCACGTCCCTCACCGCGCCCTCCGTGCGGCGGCTGCGGGCGCTGGCCCGGGCCGAGCTGTCCCTCCTCGGCCGCAACCGCGGGGTCGTGTTCACCGCGCTCGTCGTGCCGCTGGTGCTGCCGTTCAGCGTGCGGCCGGCCCTGGACCACCTGGACCTGGAGAAGCAGGGCATCAGCGTCGGCGCGGCCCTGCTCACGGCCGGCATCGGCTTCTCGTTCCTCTTCGCCGTCTACAGCTCGCTCGTCAACGCCTACGTGGCCCGCCGCGAGGAACTGGTCCTGAAGCGGCTGCGCACCGGCGAGTTGACCGACACCGAGATCCTCACCGGCACCGCCCTGCCCGCCATGACCGTGGGCCTCGCGCAGGCGCTGGTGCTGTGCGCCGGGTGCGCGGCGCTGCTGCGCGCCGGGGCGCCGAAGGCGCCGTACCTGACCCTGCTGGGGCTGCTGGCCGGGCTGGTGCTGAGCGCCGCGCTGGCCGCGCTCACCGCGTCCGTCACCCGGACCGTGGAGAGCGGTCAGGTCACCGCGCTGCCCGTGGTCTTCGGCTCGATGATCGGCTCGGGGATCATGGTCCCCACCGAGGTGATGCCGGAGCCGCTCGGCGCCGTCTGCGAGCTGCTCCCGCTGTCCGCCGCCCTCCGGCTCGTCCGGGGCGGCTGGACCGGCCAGTTGAGCGCCTACGAGGCGTTCGGCGCGCTCGCGACCGCGCTGGCCTGGACCGTGGTGGCGGTGGTCGCCGTACGGCGGTGGTTCCGGTGGGAGCCCCGGCGCTGAGGAACGGGGGGTGTGCGTGGTGGGGCCGATACGGCGGTGGCAGCAGCGGCACTGGCGGGAGCGTGGCAAGGCGGACCGGGTGGAGCTGTACACGGTCGTCACCTGGTACGTCACCACCTGGTTCTTCGTCCTGAGCTGGCTGGTGCTGCCGCTGGCCGCCGAACTCGTCCACCGCCGGCCCGCGGCCTTCCTCGGCGTCCCGCTGATGCTGGTGGCGGCCCTCCAGTGCGCCGCCGCGACCCGGCTCACCCGGCCCGCCCTCGACCACTACCTGGGGCGTGCCCGGCTGCCGGCCGGCGCCCACCGCGTCCCGGCCGTCCTGCTGGGCCTCGCCGTGGCGCTGATCGTGGCGCTCGCCGCGGTGGGCGGGGCCGGCCGGGGGACGGCCCGGCTGGCGCTCGGCGCGGTCCTGCTGCCGTTCGCGCTGCTGTACGGCCTCACCGTCCCGGTACGGGTCTTCCTGCGCGGCGCGGCCGTGCTCTCGGTGCCGCTGGTGGCCGCTCTCGGGCTCGCCGACCGCTCCGCCGCCGGGCTGCTCGGGACCGCTCTGGTCACCGCCTTCATGGTGCTGTTCGCCCAGCTCGCCTGCCGGTGCGGGGCCTGGACGCTGTCCGTGCTGTGGGAGGCGGAGCGCGCCCGCGAGGTGGAGGCCCGGCTCGCCGTCGCCGAGGAACGGCTGCGGTTCGGCCGGGACCTGCACGACGTGCTGGGCCGGAACCTGTCGGTGATCTCCCTCAAGAGTGAGCTGGCCGTCCAGCTGGCCCGGCGGGGCCGGCCGGAGGCGGTGGAGCAGATGATCGAGGTGCAGCGCATCGCGCAGGAGACCCAGCGGGAGGTGCGCGCCGTCGTACGCGGCTACCGGGAGGCCGACCTCGGCGCCGAACTCGCCGGTGCGCAGGGCGTGCTGGCGGCGGCCGGGATCGACTGCGAGGTCCGCGCGGAGACCGGCGGACTGCCCGCCGAGGTGCAGTCCGCGCTCGGCTGGGTGGTGCGCGAGGCGGCCACCAACGTGCTCCGGCACGGGGACCCCGGCCGGTGCGAGGTGGGGCTGACGGTGCGTGAGGGGCGGGCGGTGCTGACGGTGGAGAACGACGGAGCCGTGGCGGCCGGCGGAAGCGGCGGCGGCAGCGGCGGCGGCTCGGGACTGGCCGGGCTGCGGGAGCGGCTGGCCGCCGTGGGCGGGACCTTGGAGGCGGGCCACGTCGGCTCCGGACGGGACCGGTTCCGGCTGGTCGCGGACGTACCGCTGACCACTGTGAAAGGAGTCACCTCATGAGCGCACCGGTACGGCTGTTGCTCGCCGACGACGAGCATCTGATCCGGGGCGCGCTGGCCGCGCTGCTGTCCCTGGAGGACGATCTGCTGGTCGTCGCGGAGGCGGCGACCGGGCCGGAGGCCCTGGCCATGGCGCGGGCGCACGCGCCCGACGTCGCCGTCCTGGATCTGCAGATGCCGGGCGCCGACGGTGTGAAGGTCGCCACATCGCTGCGTACCGAACTGCCCGGCTGCCGGGTGCTGATCGTCACCGGGCACGGCCGTCCCGGGCATCTGAAACGGGCGCTCGCGGCCGGTGTGCGCGGGTTCGTCCCGAAGACGGTCAGCGCCCGGCGGCTCGCCGAGATCATCCGCACCGTGCACGCGGGAAACCGTTACGTGGATCCCGAGTTGGCCGCCGACGCGATCTCCGCCGGGGACTCCCCGCTGACCGCGCGGGAGGCCGAGGTCCTGGAGCTGGCCGCCGACGGGGCACCGGTCGCGGAGATCGCCGAGCGGGCCGCGCTGTCGCCGGGGACCGTGCGCAACTACCTCTCCTCGGCCGTCACCAAGCTCGGTGCCGAGAACCGCCACGCGGCGGTGCGTCTCGCCCGCGAGCGAGGTTGGGTATAGTTGCTCTCGCGCCACGGCGCAACGCGGACGTAGCTCAGTTGGTAGAGCGCAACCTTGCCAAGGTTGAGGTCGCGAGTTCGAGCCTCGTCGTCCGCTCCATGAAGAAGCCCCCGGTTCCCGCCGGGGGCTTTTCGCGTACCCCCGGCTCTCGCCGGGGGTTTCGGCTACGACCAGCCGGTGCCGGTCAGCCGCTCGTACGCCTCCACGTACTTCTGCCGGGTCGCGGCCACGACCTCGTCCGGCAGCGGCGGCGGAGGCTGCTCGCTCCGGCGGTCCCAGCCGGAGGCCGGCGAGGTCAGCCAGTCGCGCACGAACTGCTTGTCGTACGACGGCTGGGCGCGGCCCGGCTGCCAGGTGTCGGCCGGCCAGAAGCGGGAGGAGTCCGGGGTGAGGACCTCGTCGGCGAGGACGAGCGTGTCGCCGTCGAAGCCGAACTCGAACTTGGTGTCGGCCAGGATGATCCCCCGGTCCCGGGCGATGTCCCGGGCCCGCGCGTACACGGCGAGCGTGGCCTGGCGCAGCTGGGCGGCGGTCTCCGCGCCGACCTGGCGGGCCACCTCCTCGTAGGAGACGTTCTCGTCGTGCTCGCCCACCGCGGCCTTGGTGGCCGGGGTGAAGATCGGGGCGGGCAGCTCGGAGCCGTCCACGAGGCCTTCGGGGAGGGCGAGGCCGCAGACCGTACGGGACTCCCGGTACTCGGCGAGGCCGGAACCGGTGAGGTAGCCGCGGGCCACGCACTCCACCGGGACCATCTTCAGGGACTTGCACACCAGCGTCCGGCCCGCCCAGTCGGCCGGGGCGCCCTCGGGCACCTCGGTGCCGATGACGTGGTTCGCGGCCAGGTCGCGCAGCTGGTCGAACCACCACAGGGAGAGCTGGGTGAGGACCCGGCCCTTGTCGGGGATCTCGGTGGGCAGCACCCAGTCGTAGGCGGACATGCGGTCGCTGGCGACCATCACGAGGTCGCCCGCCTCGTTCTGGTACAGGTCGCGCACCTTTCCGGTGTGCAGGTGCACCAGGCCCGGAACCTCGATCGGCTCGGGCTTTTCTACGAATCCGGACACGGTTCCTCCCCGTGGCTCTGTCCAATGCCCCCGATTCTCCCGTACGGGGCGGACCGGGCGCGCCCGGGGGTCAGTCGCGTTTGCAGATGCGGTCCAGCAGGTTCGCCGTGGCGCGCTGGACCCGGGTGTCCACGTGGCCCGGACGGTCCAGGGCCGGGGACCAGGCGAAGGTCCCGGAGGCGAACACCCAGGCGCCGGAAGGGGCGCGGTAGAGGGACGTCTCCTGGTGGCGCAGGACGCCGTCGGCGTCGGTGTAGGGGGAGTGGGCGAGCAGGATCCGCTCGTCGTGCTCGGGCAGCGCGGTGCGCGGGAAGTAGCGGTCCGCCTCGCCGGCGACCAGGTCCTTGATCTCGTCGCCCTCGTGCGCGCCGGTCGCCTCCCACAGCCAGTGGCCGCCGTTGCGGACGATCAGCGGGCGCGGCTCGGGCACCTGGCCCGCGTACTGGATGCCGACCAGTTCCTGTTCGGGCCGGTCGATCTCGCGCCAGAGCACCGGCCGGCCCGGCCCCTTGCGTTTGCGGCAGGTCAGCAGCCGGTCCGGGACACCGGACGGCGACGGGCCCAGCTCCACCTGCCAGTACATGGTGTTGGCGGACAGGAAGACCAGCGAGGTGCCCCGGTCGCGGGCCTCTTCGACGGCCCGGCGCATCGGCACCGACCAGTACTCGTCGTGGCCCGGGAAGACCAGGCCCCGGTAACGGGTCGGGTCGATCCGGCCGGCGTGCAGATCGCGGGCGTCGGCATAGGCGAGGTCGTAGCCGTAGCGCTCGGCCCAGCGGATGAAGTCGTAGGCGTGGCCGACGTGCAGGGGCAGGCCCGCGCCCGCGTACGGCCGGTCGAAGGAGACCGTGGTGGCCGCGTCGGACTCGCCGAGGAGCCGGCCGTGCTCGTCCCAGGCGTGGTACAGGCTGGCGCCGGTGTGGCCGTCCTCCGGATAGAGGTTGTAGGCCTGCCAGGTGACGTCGGGCAGCAGCAGGAGCAGATCGGCGGGGTGGCTGTCGCGGACCGTGAAGGGCACGTGGGAGCGGTAGCCGTCGGCGGTGGTCAGGACGGCCACATAGGCGCCGATGCTCCAGTAGGAGGGCACCTGGAGGCGCCAGGACAGCCACCAGTGGTGGCAGGAGACGGTGCGGTCGGCGGTCAGCGGCGGGGGCTGGACGATGCCGGACAGGCGGGGGCTGGTGGTGATCTTCGCCGCGCCGTCGCCGCCGTAGTGGCCGATGCGGTAGATGTCGACGAAGAACTCCTGCGGCGGGTCGACCGTGATGTGGAAGTCGATCGCCTCGCCGGGCGTGACCGCGCCGCTGGAGGTGAAGCCCTTGATCTGGCGGTGCACGTCGTCGGCCGAGCGGGGGCCGGAGGAGGAGGTGCGGGGAGCGGGGGCGCGGCGGCCGGTTCCCTCGGCGGCCTGCGGGCAGGCGTCGACGTACCAGGGCATCACCTTGCCGTAGTCGTCGATGTACGGCTCGCTGCCGCGCAGCCAGGGCACCGGGCCCTGGCCGAAGGGATCCGTGACGCCATGCGCGAGTGCTCCGGACTCCCAGCGGCGAATGTGGTCCGAGGCCATGGTCGCTCCCCTCCCTCATCCCCCGTGTCTGTCTCGGTGGTGTCCGCTGAGCGGTGGTACTCCGCCGTGCTCGGCCGCGCTGTCGTATGTCGCGCGCCATTGCCAAAGGCGTGGTCGGTCCCAGCACATCACATTACGCACGGGGTTAGTCACTACTCGTTGCGAATTGACCTGAAGTGGAAGTCGCGTTTCCGCTACGGGGGAGGGAACGGAGGCGGCTTGCCGGGGTGCGGCCGCGGTGACCGGCCGCAGCAGGATCACACGAGCCGTACGGGCTTCTCGGGGCGTATCCCGAACGCGGTGAGCCAGTCGCGCAGGGGGCGCGGGTCGCCGTCCTCGATCAGGGTGAGCACCTTGGGCGCGAGGTCGGCGGCCCGTTCGCCGTCCAGCAGCAGGGAGGGGCCGTCGAGCCAGTCCAGGGCGGGGACCGCGCCCGCGGTGTCCACGGCGGCGCAGCACACCATCGCCGTGACGTGGTCGGCGAGGAGTTCGCGGGCGGTGCGGTGGGGCTGGAGCGGGAACGGGGGCAGGCCGTAGTCACCGGGGGCCCACCCGGCGCCGTCGGGGCCCTGGTGAGCGCCGGCGGCGCCTTTGCGGGCCTTCTGCGCCTGCTGCGCGCGGGCCTCCTCGCGGGCCAGCTCGGCGGTGAGGAGGGCGGCCAGGGCGGCGCTGCGGGGGGTGCCGGGCTCCGCCTCACCCTCGACCTCGACGTCTACCTCGCGCTCACCCGTACCACCCGAGCGAGTGACGTCGCCGAGGACGGACGGCCCTTGCGAGGAGTCCTCGTCGTTGACGGATTGCGGGAGGGGGGGTTCGGGGGGCTCGACTACGGGTCCCTGCGGAGGGGGCTCGCAGTGGGCTGCCTGGGCCGGGGGCCCACTGTTGGGTGCCTGTGCTGGGTGCCCGTTGGCGGGTGTCTGCGGGATGGCGTGCTCGGAAGGGCTTTCGGTGGTGGCGGGGGCCGGGGTCGTGTCCGTGCGGGCCGGGACCTCGCCGGCCGTGGACGGTGCGGAAGGCTTGCCGTCGGGGGCCTGTGGGCCGCTCTGGGGCCTCGGCCTGACGTCCGCCGTCTGCGGGGCGGTCTGGGGCTCTGGGCTGTCGTCGGCCGTCTGCGGGGCGGTCTGGGGCTCTGGGCTGGTCGGCTTCGGCTGGGTGGCCTCTTGCGCCGGTTCTCCGTCGGCTCCGGGCCGTGGCGCCGGGTCGTCGTCGGCTTCGGAGGCGGTGGTGAGGTGGTGCAGGACCCGGGCCAGGGTGGGGCCGCCCGGGTCGCGGGTGCCGGGGGCCGGGGCGGGGCGGACGCCCAGGGAGTCCAGGGCCCGGTGCAGACGGGCCGCGTCGACGCGCCAGGTGCGGTCCACGACCTCCTCCGGGTACGCCTGCCAGTCGACCGGCGCCCAGTCGGTACACGGCTCGGCGGGGCCGCCGTGGAAGAGGCGGGCGGCGAGCAGGGACGCGGCCTCGTCCACCGTGCCGGGCTCCTCCAGCAGGTCGCAGGCCGGCCGCTCGCCGAGCCGGGAGGCGAAGCCCTCGGCGAGCCGGTCGCGGCGGGACAGCTCGGTGAGCGCCGCCACCACGCCCGCGTCCAGCCGGGACGGCCAGCGGCCCATGCGCCAGGCGGGCAGCGCCACCCTGGTCAGCAGCCGGTCCCAGCCGGCGTAGGCGAGCCCGACCTGCTCCTGGGCGACGATGCGCAGGCCGTAGTCGACCGCCTGGGCGCGTTCGGCCGCCGCCGCCGCGACCCCGCGCTCCATCAGCGTCGCGTGCTCCCGGCAGCCGCGCAGCAGCAGCCGCGCCACCCAGCCGACGGCCGCGCACAGACCGCGGACCGGCGGCAGGCGGCCCGGTGCCGAGGCGACCGCCACGGCCGCGTCCAGCCCGCGCACGAAGCGGCGGGCGGCCGCTATGTCGGGGTGCGCCGAGGGGCCCGTACCCGCGATGACCGGGGCGAGGACCGCGCGCAGTTCGCCCACGCGCATCCACCACAGGAACGGGGAGCCGATGACGAGGACCGGCGGCGCCGGGGTCCGGGAGCCCCCCGGCCGGCCGGGTGCCGGACGCGGGGGCGGGCCGTGCGCCGAGTGCGCCCGGTCCTCCAGCCAGCTGTCGCAGTCCGGGGTGAGCGCTATGGCCGACGGGGCCGGCACGTCCAGGCGGTCGGCGAGGTCGCGCACCATCCGGTACAGATCCGGGGCGGACTCCTCCGGGATCGGGACCGTGGGGCTGGTGGCGGGGCGGGCCCGGGCCACGACCAGGCCGACGCCCGCCGCGGCCGGCAGCACCAGCACCGCGAGCGCACCCACGGCCCAGCGGGCGGCGTCCCAGCCCGGGCCGACGAGATGGCCGGTGGAGCCGCCGGTCAGCAGGATCACCGCGGCGCCCGCGGGCAGCAGCGCCACGCCCAGCGCCCGGCCCCGGACCCGCAGCACGGCGAGGGCCCGGGAGCGCGCGGCCAGCGCGCCCGCCTCCACACCGATTCCGGTCACGTGCCGACCTCGCCCCCTCCCTGCCGCTCGCGTGCTGTCCTGGTGGTGCTCACTCCCCCACTGTGGCACCCGCCACTGACATCGCAATGCCGGTGGGCCAAGTGCCGGAACGCTTGCGCGGCACCCTAGTTGGGGCCCGGGTCCCCGTCAGCCGGATAGCCGATTGCTCACCCGATGGAATGGCTTTGGTCAGAGCTGGGTGACGGACAGCAAGGATCAGGCCCCGGATCACAGATCCGGGGCCTGATCGCGTACGTGCAGGTCAGAAGGTCAATGGCTCAGGCGCCAGCGGACTGCGCCACCTTCGCCGCGATGTCCGTGCGGTGCTGCGAGCCGTCCAGCCCGATCCGGCCCACCGCCCGGTACGCCCGCTCGCGCGCCTCGGTCAGGTCCTTGCCGGTGGCCGTGACGGACAGCACGCGTCCGCCGGCGCTGACGACCGCGTCGCCGTCCCGCTTCGTACCGGCGTGCAGCACGTACGCGTGCGGGGCGTCCTCGGCGGCGACCGCGTCCAGCCCGGTGATCGGGTCGCCGGTGCGCGGGGTGTCCGGGTAGTTGTGCGAGGCGACGACGACGGTGACCGCCGCCTCCTCGCTCCAGCGCAGCGGCGCCAGGTCGGCCAGGTTCCCGGTGGCGGCGGCCATCAGCACGCCGGCCAGCGGCGTCTTCAGGCGGGCCAGCACGACCTGGGTCTCCGGGTCGCCGAAGCGGGCGTTGAACTCGATGACCCTCACCCCGCGCGAGGTGATCGCGAGACCGGCGTAGAGCAGCCCGGAGAAGGGCGTGCCCCGGCGGCGCATCTCGTCCACCGTCGGCTGGAGCACGGTCTGGAGCACCTCGTCGACCAGCTTCGGGTCGGCCCACGGCAGCGGCGAGTACGCGCCCATGCCACCGGTGTTCGGGCCCTCGTCGCCGTCCAGGGCGCGCTTGAAGTCCTGGGCGGGCTGGAGCGGTACGACGGTCTCTCCGTCGGTGACGGCGAAGAGGGACACCTCGGGGCCGTCGAGGAACTCCTCGATCACCACCTGCCCGCAGCCGGCCGCGTGCGCCTCGGCGGCCTCGCGGTCGGAGGTGACGACCACGCCCTTGCCGGCGGCGAGGCCGTCGTCCTTGACGACGTAGGGGGCGCCGAAGGCGTCCAGGGCCTCGGCGACCTCGTCGGCACCGGAGCAGACGTAGGAGCGGGCGGTCGGCACTCCGGCCGCGGCCATGACGTCCTTGGCGAAGGCCTTGGACCCTTCCAGCCGGGCGGCCTCCCCGGAGGGGCCGAACACCGGGATGCCAGCCGCGCGGACGGCGTCGGCGACGCCGGCGACCAGCGGGGCCTCCGGGCCGACGACGACCAGCTCGGCACCGAGGCGGGTGGCCAGCGCGGCCACGGCCGCGCCGTCGAGCGCGTCGACCTGGTGCAGCTCGGCCACCTCGGCGATGCCGGCGTTGCCGGGAGCGCAGTACAGCGCGGTGACGTCGGGGTCGAGGGACAGGGAGCGGCACAGGGCGTGTTCGCGGGCGCCGCCGCCGATGACGAGGACCTTCACGGGGTCAGCCTAATGGCAAGGTTGCCGAAGCCCGGGCGCCGGGTTTGTCGGAGCTTCCTCCAAAAGACCCGCCGTCCCCGGGCTACTCGTTGGAGAACTCCTCCACGACCGTGGCTCCCAGCTCCCGCACGATCAGCTCGTGACCGGAGAGGGCCGACTCGTTCAGATCCGGGTCGTCGTCCTCGGGGATGTCGTCCTCGAGGGCGACGGGCGGCGGCTCCGGGGCGGCCGGCCGGGGCGCCGGTGCGGGGCCGGACGCGGCCGCGCCGCCGGGCCCGGTGGCGGTGGCGGCCTGCGGGGCGGTCCGGGGCGCCGCCGGGCGGGGGGCGGCCGGGGCGCCGTAGCCACCGCCTGGAGCACCGCCGTAGCCGCCGGCGGGCGAGCCGCCGTAGCCGCCGCCTCCGGCGGGGCCGGACGCGGCGGCCGGGGACTGCGGGGTGCCGCCGCCGGACGGGTCGACGACCGCCTCGATCTTCCACTGGACGTTGAACTGCTCGGCCAGCGCCTGCCGCAGCACGTCCTCGCTGCCGCTTCCGGAGAAGTTGTCCCGGGCGCCGGCGTTGACGAAGCCGAGCTGGAGGGTGGTGCCGTCGAAGCCGGTCACCTGGGCGTTCTGGCTGAGCAGGATCCAGGTGAAGCGACGGCGGTTCTTGACGGCCTCCAGGATGTTCGGCCACAGCGCGCGGGGGTCGAGACCGCCGGCGGGGGCGGGCGCCGGGGCCTGGGGCGCGGGAGCGGGGGCCGCGGGTCCCGGCTGCTGCTGGGGTTGCTGCGGCTGACCGGGGCCCTGTCCCTGACCGGGCCGCCCGCTCGCCGGGGCGGCGGCCGTGGGCCAGCCGCCGGGGCGCCGGCCACCGCCGAGGGGGGCGGCGGTGGGCCAGGCGCCGGGGGCGGGAGCGGCCGGGGCGGCAGGGCTCTGCTCCGCGGGGGCGGGGGCCGGGGGTGCCGGGGCGGGGGCCGCCGCCGGGGCAGCGGGGGCGGGGGCAGGCGGGGGCGCCGGTGCGGCGGGGGCGGCGGGAACGGCCTCGGCCGAACCGCCGGGCGCACCGGGACCGGTCCCGGCACCGGGGCCCCGGACGGCCGCGCGGGCCGCCGCCGGGCCTCCGCCGGCCGGCACGGACACCGCGCCCGCGCCGGCCGCTGCCGCCGGGACACCTCCGTGGGTTTCGGGACCGGGGACGTACCCCATGGCGGGCAGGCCGGCCCCGCCGGAGAAGCCGATGCCGCGCTCCAGGCGGTCGAGGCGGGCCATGAGGGACCGCTCGTCGCCGTAGGCGGCGGGGAGCAGGACGCGGGCGCAGATCAGTTCCAGCTGGAGGCGGGGCGAGGTGGCGCCGCGCATCTCGGTCAGGCCCTCGTTGACGAGGTCGGCGGCGCGGCTCAGCTCGGCGGCGCCGAACGTCTCGGCCTGGGCCCGCATCCGCTCCAGCACGTCGGCCGGGGCGTCGAAGAGGCCCTTCTCCACGGCGTCCGGCACGGCGGCGAGGATCACCAGGTCGCGCAGCCGCTCCAGCAGGTCGGCGACGAACCGGCGCGGATCGTTGCCCCCCTCGATGACCCGGTCGACGACCTCGAAGGCGGCGGCGCCGTCACCGGTGGCGAAGGCCTCCACGACGGAGTCGAGGAGGGAGCCGTCGGTGTAGCCGAGGAGGGAGGTCGCCATGGCGTACGTCACGCCGTCCTCGCCGGCGCCGGCGAGGAGCTGGTCCATGACGGACATGGAGTCACGCACGGAACCGGCACCGGCGCGCACGACGAGCGGCAGCACGCCGTCCTCGACCGGGATGTCCTCCTTCTGGCAGACCTCGCCGAGGTACTCGCGCAGGGTGCCCGGGGGGACGAGCCGGAAGGGGTAGTGGTGGGTGCGCGACCGGATGGTCCCGATGACCTTCTCGGGCTCGGTGGTGGCGAAGATGAACTTCAGGTGCTCCGGCGGCTCCTCGACGACCTTCAGCAGCGCGTTGAAGCCGGCCGACGTGACCATGTGGGCCTCGTCGATGATGTAGATCTTGTAGCGGCTGCTCGCGGGGCCGAAGAAGGCCTTCTCGCGCAGCTCACGGGCGTCGTCCACACCACCGTGAGAGGCCGCGTCGATCTCGATGACGTCGATGGAACCCGGTCCGTTGCGGGCCAGGTCGCGGCACGACTGACACTCCCCGCAGGGGGTCGGCGTGGGACCTTGCTCACAGTTCAGACAGCGGGCGAGGATGCGCGCGCTCGTCGTCTTGCCGCATCCGCGGGGGCCGCTGAACAGGTACGCGTGATTGACCCGGTTGTTCCGCAGCGCCTGCTGCAGCGGGTCGGTGACATGCTCCTGCCCGATGACCTCGGCAAAGGTCTCCGGGCGATAGCGGCGGTACAGCGCGAGAGACGACACGCATACGAGGTTAATGGGGCGCACTGACAACAAGCTCCGCCCGCGGAAGCGGACCCACGGCCCCGGGAACGCAAGCGCCCCCCACGCACCCGCCAGAGCCGACCTACCCTTGCTGCCTTCCGGCCCTGGGGGAGTTCAGTCAGATAGCGCCGCGTGAGGGGCTGTGCCCCACAGTACCCGATGGCGGCCCCCGGACCGAACCCGATCGCCCGGCCCCTCGCACCCGGGGACGGCCTGCGGGAACGAGTTCGCGAGCACTCCCCTCGGTCATGTAATGTTTCCGGCGGAGGATTCGCCTAGAGGCCTAGGGCGCACGCTTGGAAAGCGTGTTGGGGGCAACCCCTCACGAGTTCGAATCTCGTATCCTCCGCCAGTGCCTCACCGGGCACGATGTCGAAGGGCCCCACCGCGTGCGGTGGGGCCCTTCGACGTTGCCCGTCCCGGATGCCGTTCCGGCGGGCTTCCGCACCGAAACGGCGCGGCACTCGAAGCGCGTCACCGACCCTCCGGACGCCCTCGCGGACGTGACCCCTGTCACACCCCTGTGCCGAGAGAGCCTCCGGACCGCTCCCCCGGTTCCCACTCGCGATCGGTCCCCGCGGCACGGTCGAAGGCCCATCCGCGGAAACGGGCGTGGAGCGTGGTCCAGGGCCCGGGCGACAACGGACTTGACCGTTGCCGCCGGTGCCGGACCGCCATCCGCTGCTTCACCAGAGACGGCCGTCGGAATGCTCGTCCGGTGTGTTGCCGATCTCCTCCGCGATGTCGGACAGGGTGCCGCGATCCTCAACCGACCACCGGGTGGTGCCGCGGACGCCGGACGGCGGTGAGTAGCCGGCGGCGATCATCATCGTGGTGACCAGGTTGCTCGGCGAGTAGCGTTCGCCGTCGATCTCCCAGATGAGCGGGTTCACCGCCGGTGGTTGATTCGTCCACCGTGCCCTGCCTCGGGCGGGGACCTCCTCCACCCATGGCACGAGGAGCTGCTCCTCACGCTTCGTTCCCGGCTTGAATACGAGGTTCGCGCCCTCTTGCAGGACTCCGGCGGCCTGGATGACCTTGACCGCGTCCTGTTTCCGGCCAGCGCTCGGCTGAGGGGCGCGGGCACGGCGCACAGGACGCGGCGCGGAGGTCACCGCCCGGGTGGCCTGCTTCACCGACCGCCGCTGCTCGGGCAGCTGGACGGGCTCGCCCGCATATCTGCTGAGCGTCTCCGAGACGAGTTCCCGGCACTTCGAGTGGTTCTTGAAGAGCGGAGCGAGGAACGCTCCGGAGTAGTGGGCATCCACGACCGCACCGAGCAGCCCACTGAGTTCACGAGTGAGGCCGGTCGCCCGTTCCAGAAGGCCGCCGGGGGCCGCGTCGGGGTCGTTCAGCGTGGCGGAGCCCAGCCGGGACAGCACCAGGTGAGCGATCAGTCGATTGCCGTGGACGAGGACGCCGGCCGCCCGGCTGTCGTCGTACATGTTGCGCAGGCGAGCCAGCTCCGCGTCGATCAGGCGGAGGGCCAGGACGCTGTTCCACAGCCGGGCGACGTTCAGGTCTTCCGGGAACAGCTCGCGGTAGACGGGGTCGTCGGTGGACGCCCACAACACGCTGACCTGGCGTTTCGCGTCGACGGCGAATGCCGGGTCCGAGTGGGCACAGGCAAGCGCGATCGCGGCCTCCTCGACATCGCAGCCACTGTCCCCCGATACGGGGTCAGCGCTCCTCTTGACGCCGTACGCCTTGTCGAACTGGAGCCGGAGCTGGGCGCGGATGCGGTCCTGGTTGGGATCGAGGGCGATGAAATCCCGGGCGTCCACCCCGTTCTGCGTGTTGGTCGCCCGGGTCACGGACGAGGCGAAACCCTCCGGGCATCCGTCCAGCCCGATCACTCGGATCCAGATTTCCGCGTCTTCCAGCAGGGTTTCGTCCTCCTGCATCACCGCATGAATGCTGGCAGCGGTCTGTGCCCCGTTGACCACCGTGGCCCCGGTCAGCCGGAAAAGCCCGTTCGTCCGGCTGTGACTGTCCCGGGCGGCCCGGTTGATGCTCTCGGCGAGAACAGTGATGCCATTGTTGAAGTACCAGAAGTGGTGTGGCTCGCGACGGAGTGTGGCGACCAGCGCCTCGTTCACCGAAGTACGCCCAAGAGCGTGACGGATATTACCGTCGAAAAGGCGCTCGCCATGCTTGTCGTACCAGGCGGCGATTTCACTGGCGGGCACCAGGCCGTAATAGGCTTGGTACGGAGTCTGGACGGAACCCCATTCAGAGAGATGGAGATCCAGGTCCAGCTTTTTGGAGGCCATCTTGTCGGTCAGGAAGCCGTGCAGGTCTCCCAGCCCGAGCACCTTCAGGTCGACGAGGTCGTCCAGGTCGTCTGCGCCGTTCACCTCGACCAGCAGGTCTTGAAGCGGTCGCTGCACTTCCGCGGGGAGTACGCCGGGCCCGGTCGTGGCCAAGGCGATGGTGATCCTCACCTCGGGGTTGATCAGAGCGGCCTCGATGGCCCCTTGCAGCTTCCGGGCCCGCTCGTTGAAGAGGTGGAATTTCTGACTGAACAGATCTTTCGCGCCGTGGACCAGTTTGAGCGCCTCACTCTGGTCCATCGTCTTGCGGCCCTCGGCGTGCCATTTCGACTGCACGATGATGATGCGGCTCTGCGTCTCATCGACGGCGATGGCATCGATTCCATTGTCCTGGAATCCGTCAATGACACATGCCGTGGCCTGTTCTACATCGAATCCGGTGAGCACCTGAACGGCGAGGGCGGCGAGACCGCGGGTGAGGGTCGCCATATGGACATCGCCCTTGCGTTTCCTGACGTCGTCCAGGTCCAGGTGCGGCCCTATCTTGCGCTGGATGTGGGCGTCCACCTGTCGAATATGCAAAACGCTCAACGCTGTCCCGCCTCACCGCTCTCCGGACCTTGCGGGCAGGAGACTATCGCCAGCCACTGACGGTCACCACGCTATTGCCGGAGACCGCCGTGCCGGGCCCCTCACCGCGCCACGCGCAGCGGGGCCGACACCGTCACCTGGTCCAGGTCCGACACCCGGACCGTCGCCTTCAGGGTCCAGGTGCCGGGGAGGGGGAGGGTGAAGGCATCGGTGGCCCAGTAGCCGCCGCGGTCCGTGACGCGGGTGTCCAGCGGGCCCACGCGCCGGTCCCGGAGCGTGAGGGTGACCCGGAGCCCGGGGACGGACGACAGGCCGCCGTCGGGGCCGTAGACCACCGCCTGGACCGAGTTCCGGCCGGTCCGGCCGGGGTCCAGGGTGATCTGGACGGTGCCGTGACCGCCGGGGGCGCCGGTGTCGAAGGGGATCGTGATGACGGCGGCCGCGGGAATGCCGGCCGGTACGGGTGCGGACGCGGTCGCCGGCTCCGTCGCCGCGCGGCCGGGGACGGTGCCGGTCAGGAGGGTGGTCAGCGCCAGGACGACGATGGCCACGGCCGCCTCCGCCAGGACCGAGCGGCGCAGCGGGTGCGCGTGGGCCACGGTCGGGGTGGCGGTGCCGGTCAGGCGGGTGGTCCAGGTGCGGGAGCAGGCCGCCGCGAGGAGCAGGGCGGTGACCGCCGCCAGTTTGGCCAGCAGGGTGTGCCCGTACGCCGTGCCGGTCAGCGCCTGCCAGGAGCCGAGGCCGCGCCAGGACTGGTAGACGCCGGTCAGCACCAGGACCGTCACCGAGGCCGACGCCAGCCGGGAGAAGCGGGCCGGGACGGAGGCGGGCAGGCGATCCGGGACCGGGGTGCGCCGTAGCGTCCACAGCAGCGCGGCCAGGCCGCCCAGCCAGGCCGCCGTAGCCAGCAGGTGCAGGGTGGCCGCGGCGATCGCCACCGGGACCTGGATCCCGGCCGCGGCGTGACCGGAGGCCGACCAGGTCAGGCAGAGGCCGACGGCGGTGACCGCGCCTGCCGCGACGGTGGCGCGGCGCGGGAGCCGGACGCGGCGCGCGCGCAGCAGGGCCGCGCCGGCCGCCGCCAGGAGCAGCAGTGCGGCGCGGGCGAGGAGCAGCAGGCCGGGGCGGGTCGTCGCGGTGTGGGTGAGGGCGGCGGTGGTGAGCGCGGTCGCCGGGGCGGTGCCCTGCTCGTACGGCGCCCGCAGGAGGTAGCCGGCGGCCGTGGCGGCGAGCAGGGTGCCGGCGGCGGCCAGGGCGGGGACGCGCAGGTGGGCCGTGGCGGGCGGACGGCAGTACGCCACGAAGGCGGCGGTGCCCAGGAGCAGGGCCAGGGAGAGGTAGGCGAGGTGGCGGGCGAGGGTGTGCAGGGCGGTGGTGACCGGGTGCTCCGCCGGCCGCGCGGGCGGGGCCGCCGGTGCCGCCGTGCGCGCGCCCACCGAGAAGGTGAGGGCGCCGGACACCGGGTGGCTGTCGGCCGACACCACCCGCCAGGCGACCGTGTACGTACCGGGGCCGAGGCGGGCGGGCAGGGTGACCCGGGCGGTGTCGGAGCGGCCGGGGGCGTGATCGGCGGGGGCGGTGCGGACGCGGTGGTTGCCGGGGTCGTAGACCCGGAAGGAGCCGGTCAGCAGGCCGACCGGCTCGCTGAAGGTCAGGGTCACATGACGGGGCGCGGTACGCAGGACGGTTCCGTCGGCGGGGTCCGACGCCCGCGGCACGGCGTGGGCGCGGGCGGGGGCGGCGGCACCGAGGAGGAGGCCGAACAGGAGGACGGGGAGCAGGAGGGCTCCGCCAAGCCGGACCCGCCGGTCGTCTCGCCGTCCGGCGCGAGGGGCCGGGCGCGTCGCCGGGGTCCGGGGCGGGGCGGTCGGTCGTCCTCCGTGTAGGGCCGGGCGCGCCACCGGGTCCCGGGGCGGGCCGGCCGGTCGTCCTCCGCCTTCACCGCGCCCCGCCCCCGGCTCCCGCCCTTCCCCTCGACGTCCGGCGCGGGGGATCGGCCGCGCCACCAGGTTCCGCAACGGGAGGGTCGGCCATCCTCCGTGAGGAGCCGGGCGCGTCGCCGGGGTCCGGGACGGGGTGGGCGGTTGTCCTTCGTTTTTCTCGTGCCCCACCCTCGGCCTCCGTCCGTCTCCTCGTGTGTCCGCGCCCGTCTGCAGGGACCCGGTATACGTACGGAGGGAGCGGACGGTGTGCTCACCAGGTCGGGCGGGAGGTCACTCCGCCGTCCACCACCAGGTCGTGGCCGGTGATCCAGGAGGCCAGCGGGGAGGCGAGGAAGGCGCAGGCGTCGGCCACGTCCTCGGGGCGGCCCAGGCGGCCGGCCGGGGCCGCGGCGAGCCAGCGGCGGACGCCGTCCGGCCAGGACTCGGCCAGGCCGGGCCGGTCGATCAGGCCGGGCGAGACCGTGTTGACGCGGATGCCGTCGGGGCCGTACTCCAGGGCCGCCGCGCGGGCGTGCACGACCACCGCCGCCTTGGCCGCGCCGTAGTGGGCGTGGCCGGGGGCCGGGTGGGCGGCCTCGATGGAGGCGATGTGGGTGATGGTGCCGCCGCCGTGGGCGCGCATGTGGGCCGCGGCGGCCTGGGTGCAGGCGAAGACGCTGATGAGGTTGGTGTCGACGACCGTACGCCAGTCCTCCGCGGTCAGTTCCGGCAGCGGCTGGACGGACTGGACGGCCGCGTTGTTGACGAGCGCGGTCAGGTGTCCGTCCGACCAGGCCGTCGTCTCCTCGACCAGGCGCCGGCAGGCGGCCTCGTCGGTCAGGTCGGCCTGGAGGACCACCGCCCTGCCGCCCGCCGCCCGGATGCGGTCGGCCACCTCGGTGGCGGCGGTGAGCGCCGTACGGCAGTGCACGGCGACCGCCGCGCCGTGCTCCGCGAAGCGCAGGGCGAGGGCGCGGCCGATGCCGCCGCCCGCGCCGGTCACCAGGGCGATCTGTCCTTCGAGCAGGCGCGGGGACGGTGTCATGGGCGGCAGAGTTCCGTGATCGAGGCGGCCTCGGCCGGATAACGCGCCGTGAGGTCGGCCGGGTCCCCGTGTTCGTAGTCCGCGTAGGTGAATCCGGGGGCCATGGTGCAGCCGAAGAACGTCCACGCGCCGCCCGCCGCCACCCGCGCGCCCATCCAGGTGCGGGCCGGCACGGTCAGCTGGAGGTGCTGGCCAAAGCCGGGGTCCGGACCGAGGACGGGACGGCGGGTGGTGCCGTCGGGGGCGAGGAGCAGCAGGTGGAGCGGGTCGCCGAGGTAGAAGTGCCAGGTCTCGGCGAACGGCAGGCGGTGCAGGGCGGAGAAGTCGTCGGCGGTGAGCAGCGCCACGATCGCCGATCCCTCGGGGCGGCCGTCCGGGCGCTCGGGCCCGGCCCAGGTGCGCCGGAACAGGCCGCCTTCGCGGGGGATGGGTTCGAGGCCGTAGCGCGCGATCAGCTCTTCGGGCGTCGTCACCCGGGGAAGGCTACCGCCCGGTCCAGGAACGCGAGTTGGGCGTGCTTCTCCGGCAGGTACACCTCGGGCAGGTCGACCTCGGGCAGGACGACGGCGGGGCCGCGGGTGAAGCCCTGGCGTTCGAATCGGGCGATCGCCTTGTCGTTGCGCACGTCCGGGTCGATCACGATCCGCGGCCGGTCCAGGACCCGCAGGACGTACGTCGTCAGCGCCGTCAGCAGGCCGGAGGTCCAGCCGGGGTGCGGGCCGTCGGACCCGGCGGGCGCGAGGAGGAGGTGGACGCCGAGGTCGCCGGGGCGGACGTCGTAGCACTCGCCGACGCGGTCGGCCGAGGGCTCGTACGTCTGGAGGAGCGCGGCCGGTTCGCCGTCCTTGGCGACCAGGTGGGCGTGGTGGGTGTCGAGGGTGGCCAGGTGGGCGTAGACGTCGGCGACCTGGGTCCGGGTCAGGCCGTTCATGCCCCAGAACACGGCGCGTTCGTCGCTCACCCAGGAGTGGATCAGCTCCGCGTCGCCCTCCGGGTCGACGGCGCGGATCCGGACGGTGCCGTAGCCGTCGATGTGCTGGACGTGCAGGTCGGTCATGGGTCTCCTCGGGAGTGCCGGGTGTGCGGTGCGTTCGGGGGTGAGCCGGGACCAGTCGGTGACCACCGGGGCGAGGTCGCCCGCGAGCCACAGGGGCAGCTGGTCGCGGTGGTGGGCGGTGCCGGGTACGCCGTCGGCGCCGAACGGCACCACCCAGCGGCTGTTCGCGCGGTCGGACAGGTCCCAGACGAAGCGGGCGGCCGGGCCTCGGGCGGCGCGGTCGGTGACGCCGGGGACGGCCGAGGTGCACAGCACGCAGTCGTGGTCGCCGCCGAGACCGGGTTCGGCGGTGCCGTCGTCCGGCTGCCCGGGCAGCGCCCGCCAGGCGGCCAGGCGGTGGGTGGCGGACCAGGGCCGGGCGGGCGGTGCGGCGGCGGTCTCCTCGAGGGCCGCGCGGACGGCCTCCGTGCGGTCGATGTCGTACAGCTCCTTCGCTTCCAGGAGGTGTTCGAGGGCGTGGCCGATACGGGGTATGAGGGCCAGCCAGGGTCGCAGGACGTCCGGGTAGGCCGGGGGCTCGGCGAGCGGGGCGAAGGCCGGGTGCGCGGCGAGGCGGCGTACGACCGCGTGGCGCAGTGCCGCGAACGCCGCCGCGTCGGTGCTGTCCGCGTCCATCCGGCGGTCCCAGTCGAGCAGGCGGTCGCGCAGGGCCGCGGCGGCGGGGCTGAGGTCGGTGAGGGCGGTGAGGCGCTCCAGCAGCGGGGCGGCGGAGCCGAGGTGGGTGTCGGTGTGGATCGCGGCCATGTCGTCGGCGGTCCAGACGCGGCGCGTGTCGAGCAGGGCGGCGATACGGGCGGCGCGGTGCGGCGGGGCGAACTCGACGCCGAGGGGGGCGGCCAGGCCGCGGGCGTTGGCCATCACCGCGATGCCGTCGGTGGTGGGCGGGTCGGCGTACGGCGTCTCGTGCGTGCCGTGCCAGTCGTGGCCGGGCTGCCAGGCCGGGACCGGGTGGAGGAGGTTGGCGGCGGCGCGGCGGGGGACCTTTCCGGCGACGCGGTGCAGGGTGCCTCCGGCGGTGTCGGCGGCCTGGACGACGTTGACCGGCTCGGTCCAGGCGTCCAGGGCGCGGTCGACGTCGGTGACGGTGCGGGCGCGGAGGAGCGGGAGCAGGGCGCTGAAGCCGAGGTCTTCCGTGACGCGGGGCGGGTAGCGCAGGGCGAGCGCCTCGGCTCCGCCGCCGGCCGGGTCCTCGTACCCGTCCGCGCCGTCCGTGCGGCTGCTCTCGCCGCCGGGTGCGGACGGCCCCGGCGGCCGGGTCCCGGCGCCGGCGGCCGCGGCTGCGCGCGCGGAGCCTTCCGCCACCACCGGCAGTCCCTGACCGGCATCCGCGTCCGGCACGCCCGAACCCCGACCCGTGCCCGCACCGGCCGCATGCCGACCGGCGTCCGTGCCCGGCGCCACGAGGGCGTCCAGCCCCTCCGGTCCGCCGGCTATCACCGGACCCCGAGGCGTCTCGATCAGCTCTATCTCCAGCGGTGGTTCGGACGCGATGTCGACGGTCTCCGTGTGGCGGGCGGCGCGTCGCCAGGTGCCGTCGGGGCCCAGGGCCTCGACGCCCGCGCGGGTGCGGCGGAGCCGTTCGCGGTAGAGGTCCTGGTAGTCGGCCATGGCGTTGGTGATGGCCCAGGCGACCGTGCCGGCGTGGCCGAAGTGCGGGATGCCGGGCACGCCGGGCACGGCCAGGCCGACGACGTCGAACTCGGGGCAGGCCAGGCGGATCTGCTGGTAGACACCGGGGTCCTCGATGAACCGGTGCGGATCGCCGGCGAGCAGCGCCCGTCCGCCGGCGGTGCGTTCGCCGGTGACCAGCCAGCCGTTGCTGCCCGCCGTGCCCGTCCCGTCCGTGGCGAACAGGCCGGCCGCCTCCGGGCCGAGGTGCCGTATCGCCTGCTCGCGCCAGAGCTTGGCGGGGAACCCGGCGAACAGGATGTGCGTGCCGAGCCAGACGCCGAGGGGCGTCCAGGGCTGCCAGCGGCCCGGGGTCAGGCCGGAGCGGGTGAACTCGGGGGCGCGGCGGGCGCCGTCGGTCAGCCCTTCGTTGACGCCGTCGACGTACGCCCGTACCCAGTCGGCCGTCTCGGGGTCCCGGCGCTCCAGCGCGGTGAAGCAGCGCCGGGCGGTGTCCTCCAGCCGGGCCCGGCGGGCGAAGACGTCCCAGGACAGGGCCTCGGCGCCGAGGAAGGACGCGGAGGTGCCCTGCGCCCGGTGGCGCTCGACCTCCAGCTGCCAGGCCCGGTCGTGCGCGGTGACCAGGCCCTGGGCGTGGGCGAGTTCCCGGGCGTCGGAGGCGCGCAGGTGGGGGACGCCCCGGGCGTCGCGGTAGATCTCGATGGCCACGAAGGACCCCCTTGAGGATTTTAGGTTAGCCTTGCCTAAGTTTTTTCTGTGGCGGAATCGTACGCGAACGATGGAGGGGGCATGGGACAAGGGCGGGGCTGGGAAGGCGCGGTCCTACGACTGCTGCGCGCCAAGGACTTCGTACTGACCGTCCTCGGCACCGAGGACGTGACACCCGACTACCGGCGGCTGCGGCTGAGCGACGGCGGGCTGCTCGCCGCGACCGGAGTCCATCCGACGATGTGGGTCCGGCTGTGGTTCTCCGACCACGGCCGGCCGCACCAGCGGGCCTACACCCTGGTCGATCCCGACCCGGCCACCGGCACCTTCGGCCTCGAATTCGCCCTGCACGAGGGCGTGGCCTCGGACTGGGCCCGCGCCGCGCGTCCCGGCGACACCATCGAGGCCACCGTCCAGGGCACCGGCTTCCGGGACCCCGACCCCGCGCCCTCCCACCTCGTGGCGATCGGCGACGCGGCCTCGCTGCCCGCCATCAACTCCCTGCTCGGCGCCCTCGGCTCGGCCCCGGCCACCGTGTGGTTCGAGGGCGAGCCGGCGGGACTGCCCCGGCGGAATGAGCCCGGTCGGCACGAGATCCGGCCGGTGCCGCGCCGGGACGCCGGTGCCCACCTGGTGGAACGGGTCCGCGCCGAACTGCCCGGCGTCCTCGCCGGCACCCCGCACCCGTACGTCTGGATCGCCTGCGACACGGCGACCACCCGCACCCTCGCGGCCTACGTGCGCAAGGAACTCGGCGTGCCGAAACAGCGGGTGCACGCGCTGGGGTACTGGCGCGCGGACTCGCCGGCCGAGGCAGCGGACTGAGCGGGCGGGGCGGGCGGGGGCGCGGGATCATCGACGCATGGACGTCACCCTGCACCTCGCCCAGGACCCCGCGGCCGACGCGCTCCTCGGACGCTCCCCGCTCGCCGCGCTGACCGGGATGCTGCTGGACCAGCAGATCCCGATGGAGTGGGCGTTCAAGGGTCCCCGGACCATCGCCGACCGGCTCGGCGCCGAGGACCTGGACGCCCACGAGATCGCCGCGATGGACCCGGAGGCCTTCGCCGGGCTGCTCTCCGGCAAGCCGGCCGTGCACCGCTACCCGGGCTCGATGGCGAAGCGGATCCAGCAGCTGTGCCAGTACCTCGTCGAGCACTACGACGGGGACGCGGAGGCGGTCTGGCGGGACGCCGGCAGCGGGCCGGAGCTGCTGCGCCGGCTGGAGGCTCTGCCGGGGTTCGGCAAGCAGAAGGCGCAGATCTTCCTGGCCCTGCTCGGCAAGCGGCTCGGAGTCGCCCCGGAGGGCTGGCGGGAGGCCGCCGGTGCCTACGGCGAACCGGACTCCTTCCGCTCCGTCGCCGACATCACCGGACCCGAGTCGCTGGCCAAGGTGCGCGCCCACAAGCAGGAGACGAAGGCGGCGGCCAAGGCCGCCAGGGCGGCGAAGAAGTAGAAGAACAGCGGAGGCAGCGGAGGAAGCGGGCGGGAGCAGCGGAAACGGAAGCGCCCGTCCCCCGTCCGGACCACCCCGGTGGCCCCTGTCACTCGCCCGCTCGCAGCATGAGGCATGACCGACGCACCGAGTGGCGGCCCCGCCGGGGACCGTGAGTACGACGACCGGCACGTCCACGCGGCAGACGCGGCCCGCGGGCGGCCCGCCGCGGAACCGGCCCGCGGCCATCCGGAACCGGAACCGCCGTTCGAGGGCCCGCTGCACGCCCTGTCCCGCGCCGCCTGGCAGGTCGTCCTGCTCACCGGCATCGGCTCCCTGGTGCTCGGCGTCCTGGTGCTGGTCTGGCCGGGCGCCTCCCTGCTCGCCGCCGGTGTGCTGTTCGGCCTGTACCTGCTCTACAGCGGGGTCCTCCAGCTGGTCTCCGCCTTCGGCACGCACCAGGCGACCTCGCTGCGCGTGCTGGCCTTCATCAGCGGCGCGCTGTCGATCCTGCTCGGCCTGCTGTGCTTCCGCCGGCCCATGCAGTCGGTGCTGCTGCTCGCCCTGTGGATCGGGATCGGCTGGCTGTTCCGGGGAATCACCCAGTCCCTGGCCGCCCTGCACGACCCCCGGATGCCCGCCCGGGGCTGGCAGATCCTCCTCGGCGTCCTCACCTTCGTCGCCGGGATCGTGCTCATCGACTCGCCGTTCAAGTCGGTCGCGGTGCTCACGCTCGTCGGCGGGATCTGGCTGGTCGCGGTGGGCGTCGTGGAGGTCCTCACCGCGCTGCGCATGCGCGGCCGGGCCCGCCGGGTGCCACGGACACTGTGACCGTCCCCGGCCGCGCTGGCCCCGCGTGCGCCCGAACGCAGGCGCCTTCCGACCCTGAAAATTACCTCCGCCGCCGTGCCGTGCCGAACAGGGAGCGGGTGATCTCCCGGCCGATCTGCGTGCCGACCGAACGGGCCAGCGACCGGAACACCCCGCTTCTCACGACCTGTTCGACCAGCGAGGGCTCCTCCTCGTGTTCCTCGCGGGAGACCGCCCGGGGACTCGGCGCCGCCTCCCGCGGTCTCGCGGCGCTCAGTTTCTCGTACGCCGACTCGCGGTCCACAGCCTGTGCATAACGGTCGTGGAGCGCGGAGCCGCGGACCGCCCGGTCCATCTCGGCGGTGTCCACCGGTCCCATCAGGGACTCCGGGGCGCGCAGCCGGGTGGCGGCGACCGGCGTCGGCGCGCCGGTCTCGCCGAGCACGGTCACCACGGCCTCGCCGGTGCCCAGCCCGGTGAGCAGTTCCTCCAGGTCGTACGCCGATTCCGGGAAGGTCCGCACGGTCGCCCGCAGGGCCTTGTGGTCGTCCGGGGTGAAGGCGCGCACGGCGTGCTGGATCCGGTTGCCGAGCTGGCCGAGGACATCGCCGGGCACGTCCTTCGGGGTCTGGGTGACGAAGAAGACGCCGACGCCCTTGGAGCGGATCAGCCGCACTGTCCGGGTGATGGCCTCCAGGAAGGCCCTGGAGGCGTCCTCGAACAGCAGGTGCGCCTCGTCGAAGAAGAAGACCAGCTTCGGCCGGTCGAGGTCGCCGGCCTCGGGCAGGTCGTGGAAGAGGTCGGCGAGGAGCCACATCAGGAAGGTGGAGAACAGCAGCGGCTTGTCCTGGACGGCGGGCAGCTCCAGGACCGAGACGACGCCCCGGCCGTCCGGTGCCGTGCGCAGCAGGTCGGCGGTGTCGAACTCCGGCTCGCCGAAGAAGTCCGCCATGCCCTGCGCCTCGAACTCCGTCAGCGCGCGCAGGATCACCCCGGCGGTGGCGGCGGACAGCCCGCCGATCGCCCTCAGCTCGGCCCTGCCCTCGTCGGAGGTGAGGAAGGCGGCCACCGCGCGCAGGTCCTTGAGGTCGATCAGCTCCAGGCCCTTGGTGTCGGCATAGTGGAAGACCAGGCCGAGGGACTGTTCCTGGGTCCGGTTCAGCCGCAGGGCCTTGGCCAGCAGCACCGGGCCGAAACTGGTGACCGTGGCCCGGACCGGAATGCCGTGACCGAGACCGCCGAGCGCGTAGAACTCCGCCGGAAAGCCGGCCGGGGTCCATCGCTGGCCGACCTCGCCGGCCCGCCGCCGTACCCGGTCGCCGTCCCGTCCGGGCCGCGCGATGCCGGACAGGTCGCCCTTGACGTCCGCGAGGAACACCGGCACGCCCCTTGCCGACAGCTGCTCGGCGATCAGCTGGAGGGTCTTGGTCTTGCCGGTGCCGGTGGCGCCCGCGACCAGGCCGTGCCGGTTGAGCACCGACAGCGGGACGCGGACGGGCGCGCCCGGCAGGCACCGGCCGTCCCACAGGAGGGCGCCGAGGTCGAGCGCGGGGCCGGCGAAGACGTAACCGGAGGCGATCCGCGCCGCGGCGCCGGGCAGCGCGGCGGACTCCGGGGAGCCGGCGGACGGCACGCTCTCGCTGTCACTCATCTCGGGCCCCTGTTCCCGTTGCAGCCTGTATGCCCGTCTTGATCCGTATTTGGCCTGTCTTTGAACCGTCTTTTCAAGCGTCGCACCGGGCCGCCATGGCTGCGCCCGGAACGTGTTGGCCGGTAGGCTTTCCGTGTGATCTTCAAGCGCATCGGAAACGGCCGGCCGTACCCCGACCACGGCCGGGAGAGCACCCGGCAGTGGGCGGACGTCGCGCCGCGCCCGGTCCGCCTCGATCAGCTCGTGACCACCAAGCAGCAACTCGACCTGGAGACCCTGCTCGCGGAGGACTCGACGTTCTACGGCGACCTCTTCGCGCACGTCGTGAAGTGGCAGGGCGACCTGTATCTGGAGGACGGGCTGCACCGCGCGGTCCGCGCCGCCCTCCAGCAGCGCCAGGTGCTGCACGCACGCGTGCTCGAACTCGACTGACCCGGCGCGACACGGCCGTTGACCCTTTCGGGTTCCGCTGAGCCCCATCGGCTGATCATCTGATAGGCATCGCCGCCCGGGCGCACTACGCTGCGCTCATGAGCATGCTGACTCCTCCCGGCATGGGCGGCCAGTACCGGATCACGGGGGACAAGTACCCCCGCATGCGTCCGTCCCGCCGGCGCGGCAGGCTCGTGGCCGCGGCGGCGGCGTCCGTCGCCGTGCTCGGCCTGCTCGGCTGGGGCACCGTGCAGCTCATCGACGTCTTCACCGGCGGCGGCGACACCACGGCGGCCGCCCGTACGACGGACTGCCGCACCAAGGCCCACCAGGCCGGCCGGGCCGAGCCGGCCCCGGCGGCGCAGGCGGACGCCCTGCCCGCGCCCGGCCGGATCACGGTGAACGTCTACAACGCCACCGAGCGCACCGGGCTCGCCAAGAAGACCGCCGACGAACTGCGCCGGCGCGGCTTCCGGATCGGCAAGGTGGGCAACGCGGCCAAGGCGTACGACAAGAAGGTCAAGGGCACGGGCCTGCTCCTCGGCTCCCCCGCCGCCCAGGACACCTCGCTACGGGTGCTCGCCACCCAGCTCGCGGGCGCCGGCCTGCGCGCCGACGCCCGCAAGGGCGCCGACCTCGACCTGATCATCGGCGACGCCTTCAAGGCCCTGACCCGCCGGCAGACGGCCGACAAGGCCGTGACCACGCTGACGGCCCCCGAACCGGCGGGCAGCCAGAAGAAGACCTGCTGACCGGCTGACCGGCTGACCGGCTGACCGGAGGGGACTACTCCGCGGCTCCGTAGAGCCGGTCGCCCGCGTCCCCGAGCCCCGGCACGATGTACCCCTGCTCGTTGAGGTGATCGTCGACCGCCGCCGTGACCACGGTCACCGGCGTCCCCGCCAGCTCGCGCTCCATGACGGCGACTCCCTCGGGAGAGGCCAGCAGCACCACGGCCGTCACATCGTCCGCACCGCGCTTGATCAGCTCCCGGATCGCCGCGACCAGCGTGCCGCCCGTCGCCAGCATCGGGTCCAGCACGTACACCTGGCGGCCCGACAGGTCCTCCGGCATGCGCGAGGCGTACGTGGACGCCTCCAGCGTCTCCTCGTTGCGGATCATGCCCAGGAAGCCCACCTCGGCGGTCGGCAGCAGCCGGACCATGCCGTCCAGCATGCCGAGACCGGCCCGCAGGATCGGCACCACCAGCGGACGCGGACGGGCCAGCTTCACGCCCGTGGTGCGGGCGACCGGTGTCTGGATGTCGACGGCCTCGGTCCGCACGTCCCGCGTGGCCTCGTAGGCGAGCAGGGTGACCAGCTCGTCGGCGAGCCGCCGGAAGGTCGCGGAGTCGGTGCGCCGGTCGCGCAGCGTGGAGAGCTTGTGAGCGACCAGGGGGTGGTCGACGACATGGAGACGCATGCCCCTAACGGTACCTGCGCCTCCGGCCGCTCTCACGCTGGCGTCAAACCGGCCGTTCGGGGGAAAGTGGGAGTGAGGGAATGGGGTGGTGTGACGTGTCCGACCTGCCTGACCAGCCCGAGGAACCCGAGAGCGAGGCCGAGCGCCGGCGGCGGCGCGCCCGGTTCCTGCGCGATCTCGCCGAGGCCCGGGAGTTGCGCGCCCGGGTGCGTCCCCGGCACGCCAAGGCCGCCCGGCTGCGCCAGGCGCTGCGGATGCGCACGTTCCGCTGGTAGTCCGCGAGGCCGTGACCGGCGCGGAAGACCGGTGTCCGCACCGGTGTTGGAGAGGTGGCCGTGCGGGAGCGCGGCGAAAAGCCGCGTACGATCCGCAGGTGGCGGCAACGAGCGCGCCGCTGAGCCGATCACGGATCCACGATCGAAACAGCCGGACACAGGGAGTCGAAGACGTCCCCTGAACGCCTTGTTTCTGCCACGATTCCGAGTGGGTGGGGCTCGGAGCCCAGCTCTCTCCGCCCAAGTACCTCCGCCGGGGGGACCCCCAACCGGCACGCCTATGACCAGTGGGAGAGTCACGGTGTACTTCGCCGCACTGCTCGCGCGCACCGAAGACGGGTGGGAAGCGAGCGACACGGAGCTCGACGATGTGGAGACCCTGTCGGATCTGGCCGACCTGGCCCGGGAAGCCTCTCCCGACGAGGACACGGTGCTCGTCCTGATCGAGCAGGAGGGCTCCTGGTTCGGCGTCTTCCGCGTGGACGGCGAGGACGACCCTCGCATCTACGTCTCGGACGCCGCCGCCGCCCGCCGCAGCGCGTACGGGGAGCTGCTGCTCACCGACGAGCTGCTCGGCCGGGAGCCCGGTACGGACGACGGTCCGGACCTGGACGCCCTGGACCTCGACGGCACCGAGGAAGGTGAGTCCGAGGAGGACGAGGAGCACGAGGAGGTGGCCGCCACCGACGCGGTGTCGCACAGCCCGGTGGGCGACAGCGGCATCCTCGACGACCTCGGCATCAGCGAGAAGGAGCTGCGTGCCCTGGACGCCGACGACGCGCTGGGCACGATCGCCGAGGCGCTGGGCGCCTCGGAGGTGCTGGAGACCGTCCGCTGACCACGGCACGGAATCCGCAGGACATCCCGGACCCGGCGGGGCATCCACAGGGCACGCCGGACCCGGTACGGGACCCCTGGCGGGCCGCCATGCGGCTCGCCCTGGACCAGGCCGGCCTGGCCGCCCGGGGCGGCGACGTCCCGGTCGGCGCCGTCGTGCTGTCCCCGGACGGCACGACGGTGCTCGGCGCCGGGCACAACGAGCGTGAGGCCACCGGCGATCCCACGGCCCACGCGGAGGTCCTCGCCATCCGGCGTGCGGCGGCCACCCTGAACGAGGCGGCGGACGCCGGGCGGCGGGCCCGCGAGTGGCGGCTGACCGGCTGCACGCTCGTGGTGACCCTGGAACCCTGCACGATGTGCGCGGGCGCGCTCGTCCAGTCCCGGGTGGACCGGGTGGTCTACGGCGCCCGCGACGACAAGGCGGGCGCGGCCGGCTCCCTGTGGGACGTGCTGCGCGACCGGCGGCTCAACCACCGCCCGGAGGTCGTCGCCGGCGTCCTCGAAGAGGAGTGCGCCCGGCCGCTCACGGAGTTCTTCCGGGACCGCTGACGGGACCGCCGGACGGGCCGCCGGACGGAAGGCCGGGCGCGGTCACCGGCCGCGCGGACACCGATTTCGAACCACGCCGCCCCGTGCTGTAAGGTCTCCCTCGGTAGCGTGTCCGAGCGGCCGAAGGAGCTCGCCTCGAAAGCGAGTGTGGCGCAAGTCACCGAGGGTTCAAATCCCTCCGCTACCGCTCGTCGAAGGGCCCCGCCGAGAGGCGGGGCCCTTCGCGTGTTCCGGCTCACAACGGCCGGGCGCCGACGGGCTTGCCGACCCGGCACCGAGGGCCCGGAGGTTACACTCGCGGCCGGCAACAGGGGGGCCTTGGGGCCCGGCACAGGGAGGCCGTGGTGACGGTGAACGTCAAGAAGATCGCCGTGTACGTCCTGGTGGTCTTCGCGCTGTACGTGATCATCACGGACCCGGCCAAGGCGGCCGACTACGTCCAGATAGGCTTCGAAGGCATATCGGACGCGGCCGGGGCCGTCGGGGACTTCATGACCTGGGCCGCCAACGGAGGAAAGAGCTGAGGTACCCCCATGATCCGCCATCTGGTCCTCTTCAGGCTCAACGAAGGCGTCGAGCGCGACGATCCGCGGGTCGTGGCGGGCGTCGAGGCCTTCCGGGCCCTCGGCGGACAGATCGAGGAGCTGCGGTTCTGGGAGTGCGCCTGGAACATCAGCGACCGGCCCATCGCCTATGACTTCGCGATCAACTCGGCCGTCGACGACGCCGACGCCCTGAAGCGCTATCTGGAGCACCCGGCCCACCAGGCGGCCGGCGCGCGGTGGCGCGAGTTCGCCACCTGGGTGATCGCCGACTACGAGTTCTGAGCCCCGCACGCCCGCAAGCCCCTCGCCGATCGATTCCGGCGGGGGGCTTCCGCATGGGCGCGCGCCCGTCAACTTGTCGGCACCGGGCCACAACACGGCGTTAGCAGGTGCTTGCACACCGTGCACATGTCTTGTGATGCTATGACCGCTTTTGACGGATGATTGACGGACGAAGAGGTGGCGTTGACCGTGTCGGCCAGTACTGCGCCCCCTCAGGACGAGGCGGCGTCCCCGACCCCGTCGGCCCCCGCGAAGCGCCGTGGCGCGGACACCCGCGCCCTGACCCAGGTGCTCTTCACCGAACTGAAGCAGCTGACCCCCGGCACGCCGGAGCACAACCGGGTGCGGGGGGCGCTGATCGAGGCGAACCTCCCGCTCGTACGCTATGCCGCCGCCCGCTTCCGCTCCCGCAACGAGCCGATGGAGGACGTCATCCAGGTCGGCACCATCGGCCTGATCAACGCCATCGACCGGTTCGACCCGGACCGGGGCGTGCAGTTCCCGACCTTCGCCATGCCCACCGTGGTCGGCGAGATCAAGCGCTACTTCCGGGACAACGTCCGCACCGTCCACGTCCCGCGCCGGCTGCACGAGCTGTGGGTACAGGTCAACAGCGCGACCGAGGACCTGACCACGCTCTACGGCCGCTCGCCGACCACCGCCGAGATCGCCGAACGGCTCCGGATCAGCGAGGAGGAGGTCCTCAGCTGTATCGAGGCCGGGCGCTCCTACCACGCCACCTCGCTGGAGGCCGCCCAGGAGGGAGACGGACTGCCCGGCCTGCTGGACCGGATCGGCTACGAGGACCCGGCCCTGGACGGCGTCGAACACCGCGATCTGGTCCGCCACCTCCTGGTCCAGCTCCCCGAGCGGGAACAGCGCATCCTGCTGCTGCGCTACTACAGCAATCTCACCCAGTCCCAGATCAGCGCCGAACTCGGCGTCTCCCAGATGCACGTCTCCCGGCTGCTCGCGCGCAGCTTCCAGCGGCTGCGCTCCGCGAACCGGATCGACGCGTAACCCACGAACGGTACGCGAACTCCACCGGCACCGGGCCGGAGCACACCGGGGTCCCGCCCGGTGCACGGCGGGCGCACGGAAGCACGACCCCCATGGCGCTGCATCGCATACCCGATCGATCGGTAACCGGCACGAGCGAATCGCTCACCAGGGCGGATGCCGACAAACACGACCCGAAACCCCGTCAGACCCCTTCCCTGCAGGGCCGATTCACCGCTCACGTGTCGACATGTCGGTACAGCGCGTTGCCGACATGTGACATTCTGCGGGAAGCGCGTTTGCCGTGGCTCCGGCTCCGGTATTCAGGTGAAGGCTGCGTTGCTCGACGACGGCGCCGCCGCGACCGTCCCGCGACCCAAAGGGGGTGGCATGTCCGCAGACCAGGGCAGCTCGAAGGTGCTGACGCCGACGAAGAGCGAGGCAGCGCCCAAGGAGTTCGACGCTCTCGACGTCCTCGACGGCTTCGAGGGTGTCACGGCCCTCGACGCCGTGCCGGCCCTCGACACCGTGCCGGCCCAGGCCGCCGACCCGTCCGCCGAAACGCTCCCGGCCCCGCAGGCCGCGGCGAACCTCGACACCCGCACCCTGTCCCGGTCGCTGTTCCTGCGCCTGGCCGCGCTGGAGCAGGACAGCCCCGAACGGGCGTACGTCCGGGACACCCTGATCGAGCTGAACCTCCCGCTGGTCCGGTACGCGGCGGCCCGCTTCCGCTCCCGCAACGAGCCGATGGAGGACATCGTCCAGGTCGGCACCATCGGCCTGATCAAGGCGATCGACCGGTTCGACTGCGAGCGGGGCGTGGAGTTCCCGACGTTCGCGATGCCCACCGTGGTCGGCGAGATCAAGCGGTTCTTCCGGGACACCTCCTGGTCCGTGCGGGTCCCGCGGCGGCTCCAGGAACTGCGCCTGGCGCTCACCAAGGCCAGCGACGAGCTGTCGCAGAAGCTGGACCGCTCCCCCACGGTCACCGAACTGGCCGCCGTACTCGGCGTGTCGGAGGAGGACGTGGTCGACGGCCTCGCGGTCGGCAACGCCTACACCGCCTCCTCCCTCGACTCGCCGGCCCCCGAGGACGACGGCGGCGAGGGCTCCCTGGCCGACCGGCTCGGCTACGAGGACACGGCCCTGGAGGGTGTGGAGTACCGCGAGTCCCTCAAGCCCCTCCTCGCCAAACTCCCGCCGCGCGAGCGCCGGATCATCATGCTGCGCTTCTTCGCCAACATGACCCAGTCGCAGATCGGCGAGGAGGTCGGCATCTCCCAGATGCACGTCTCCCGGCTGCTGACCCGCACGCTGGCCCAGCTGCGCGAGGGCCTGATCTCGGACTGAGGTCTTCCGCCGGCCTCCCGTCCGACGGCACGTCAACTGCCGGGAACCGACGCCGCGTACCGGGACACCGCACCCGACGGCATGGGCACACGGCCGCCGGCTCACCGTCACGACGGCGCCGGCGGCCGCCGCCCTGAGCGCGACGGCGACCGCCCGCGGGCACGGCGGACCGGGCAGCGGTCACACCGGGGTCGGCACAGGCCGGGACGGACCGACGCGGCTCACCGTCACGACGGCGTCGACGGTGGCCGCCCGCAGGCACGGCCGGCCGGGCAGCGGTCACACCACGGTCGGCGCGGGCCGGGACGGACCGGCGGCCGTGGCGCCGGCGGACCCGGTGCCGCCGGTGCCGCTGGACGGGCCCGCGGTGGGCGGGGCGAACGGAGGGGAGGCCCCGCGCGCGACCGGGGTCCGGGCGGGCAGAGAGGTTTTCGCCGGCCGTACGGACGCGACCGCGTCGGCATCCCCAGGGCACGGCGGAACGCACGGCGCGGCTCCCGGCATCCCGAAACCCGGCGGTCGGGCAGGACGGCCGTACGACGGCACCGCCGCCACCGGCCGCGTCGACACCCCCGCCCACCCCGGCACCGCCCGGCGCCCGGCCCTACGGCGCCGGCCGCTCTGACCTGGGGCGAGCCGGCGACCGAGGGCACCGACACGCGCCGTCGCCGGGAGGCGACCGTCGCCTTCCACAACTCCGGTGGCGCGGCGGTCCGTCAGGGCCCGGTGGCGTTCGGGACGGACATCATCGGCGCGCTCGGCATCGGCCGTCGGCCGTGGAGCTGCCGGTGCCGCTCGCGCCGGGAGCGCGCACGGGCCCGGCCTGGACGGTGTGCGTGGAGGCGTGGCGGGTGCCGCCCGGCACGCGGATCGTGACGCGGGACGTCCCGGCCGACCGGGACTGATCCCTTACGGGCCGGCCCCTACTTCAGCGCCAGCCAGGCGACGCCGGCCACCACGACGAGCGCCACGATGACGCCGACGATCAGACCGACCCGGGGGCCGGAGGAGGCCGCCTGCTGCTGCCGGGCCTGAGGTGCCTCGTCGACGAAGGCGCGGAACATCTGGGTACTGCCGGCGGGGTCGTAATTGCCCTGGGGGCCCTGGGTGTTAGCCATGCCCCGAGACCCTAGCGAATCCAGGTGACCGGCCCAAGTGCGGGGCCTTCGGGACAGACGGGGGCACCTCACTCGCACTCACCTGCACATTTACGTTCGCAATACTTGCCTTTGCCAAGTTTTTGCGCGGTCGACTCCATGATTGTTTGCCTTCAGCAACCAAACAGTCTTATGGTTGCCCCAAGCAACGAATACGGGAGGTGTGATGGCCGAGCGGGCGCAGTACGAAGAGCTGGCGCGTCAGCTCAGTGCCGTCGGAGCCGTGAAACGGGACATGGGGCGGATCCTGCCGCCCGACTGCCCGGCCGGCTCGGCCGCCGTGCTGACCCTGCTCGGCCGCCACGGCGACATGCGCATGAGCAAGCTCGCGGAACTGCTCGCCGTGGACATGTCGGTCACCAGCCGGCACGTCGCGCACGTGGCCGCACGCGGCTGGATCGAGCGGCTCCCGGACCCGGCGGACAAGCGGTCGCGCATCCTGCGTCTGACCCCGGAGGGCCTGGAGCAGCTCGACGAGCTGTCCCGGCGGACCACGCATCTGCTCGCCGAGCGGCTGGCGGACTGGACCGACGACGAGGTCGGCCAGCTGATCCGGCTGATGACGCGGCTGCGCGACTCCTTCGGAGACTGCCGGTCCGCTCCGGTCCGGCTCCCCGCCCCCGTAATCGAAGAGACCACCCGTACACCCGCAAGCACGTAAGAAAAGGAAGCCCATGGCAACGACCACACCAGCCGGTGTGCGGGCTCACGCCAAGCACGGGGGAGGCCCAGGCGACGCCCCGATGACGCACCGGCAGATCATGGAGGCCCTGTCCGGGCTGCTGCTCGGCATGTTCGTGGCAATCCTGTCGTCCACGATCGTCTCCAACGCCCTGCCGGAGATCATCGGAGACCTCGGCGGCGGCCAGTCCGCCTACACCTGGGTGGTCACGGCCGCCCTGCTGTCGATGACCGCGGCCACTCCCCTGTGGGGCAAGCTCGCCGACCTGTACAGCAAGAAGGCTCTCGTCCAGATAGCCCTCGTCATCTACGTGGTCGCCTCCATGGCGGCCGGCCTGTCGCAGAACCCCGGCATGCTCATCACCTTCCGGGTGTTCCAGGGCATCGGCGTCGGCGGTCTGTCCGCCCTGGCGCAGATCGTCATGGCGGCGATGATCTCCCCGCGCGAGCGCGGCCGGTACTCCGGCTACCTCGGCGCCACCTTCGCCGTCGCCACCGTCGGCGGCCCGCTGCTCGGCGGCGTCATCACCGACACCTCCTGGCTGGGCTGGCGCTGGTGCTTCTACGTCGGTGTCCCGTTCGCGATCATCGCGCTGATCGTGCTGCAGAAGACCCTGCACCTGCCCGTGGTCAAGCGCCAGGTCAAGGTCGACTGGGGCGGCGCGACCCTGATCGCCGCCGCCGTCTCCCTGCTGCTGGTCTGGGTCACCTTCGCCGGTGACAAGTACGACTGGCTGTCCTGGCAGACCTACGCGATGGTCGGCGGCTCGATCGTCCTCGGCGCGCTGTTCGTGTTCGCGGAGTCCAGGGCGAGCGAGCCGATCATCCCGCTGCGCCTGTTCAAGAACCGCACGATCACGCTGGCCTCGCTCGCCTCGCTGTTCGTCGGTATCGCGATGTTCTCCGGCACCGTGTTCTTCAGCCAGTACTTCCAGCTGGCCCGCGACAAGTCCCCGACGATGTCGGGCGTCATGACCATCCCGATGATCGGCGGTCTGTTCGTCTCCTCGACCGTCTCGGGTCAGTTCATCACCCGCACCGGCCGCTGGAAGGCGTGGCTGGTCAGCGGTGGCGTGCTGGTCACGGCCGGCCTGCTGCTGCTCGGCGGCATCCGGTACGACACGGACTACTGGAAGATGGCCATCTTCATGGCCCTGCTGGGTCTCGGCATCGGCATGATGATGCAGAACCTGGTGCTCGCCACGCAGAACCAGGTGGCGCCCTCCGACCTCGGCTCGGCCAGCTCCACGGTCACCTTCTTCCGCTCCCTCGGCGGTGCGGTCGGCGTCTCCGCGCTCGGTGCCGTGATGTCCCGCCGGATCACCCACTACGTCCAGGACGGCGTCTCCGCGCTGGACCCGAAGTCCCAGGCCGCGCTGGCCGGCAGCTCCGGCTCGACCGACAGCATCCCGGACATGGACAAGCTCCCGGCGCCCATCCGGACGCTGATGGAGAGCGCCTACGGCCACGGCATCGCCGACGTCTTCTTCATCGCCGGCTGCCTCGCCGCCGTCGCCTTCCTGATCACGCTGTTCATCAAGGAGGTCCCGTTGAAGACCAAGGGCGCGCTCGCGCAGTCCGCCGACGGCGACTCCCCGGCCGCCGCCGAGGCCTCGGTCGCAGCCCAGGCCTCGGCCGCCGCCCAGGCCGCCGCGGCTCCCGCCACGGTCCCGGTCGCGGTCGCCCGGACCGCCCCGGCCGCGGCCGACGGCACCGCCGCCGACACCCGGCCCATGGCGGCCGTCGCCACGGTCGCCGAACCCGGCACCGGCCACGGCGGCACCCCGGTGCACGGCTTCGTCCGCGGCGCCGAGAGCGCCCCGGTCGCGCAGGCCGCGGTCACCCTGATCTCGCTGTCCGGCCGCCAGCTGGGCCGCTCGGTCGCCCAGGCCGACGGTTCCTACGCGCTCGACGCCCCGGGCACCGGCAGCTACGTCCTGATCGCCTCCGCCGACGGCTACCAGCCGCAGGCCTCCACCATCGTGGTGGGCGAGGAGCCGGTGTCGTACGACATCCTGCTCAGCGGCACCAGCGGGCTGACCGGTGTGGTCCGGGCCGCCGGGAGCGCGCTGCCGGTCAAGGACGCGATGGTGATCGTCACCGATGTGCGCGGTGACCTGCTGGCCACCGCCGCCACCGGGGAGCAGGGCGACTTCGCCCTCACCGACCTGGTGCCCGGCACGGTGACCGTCGCGGTCAACGCGAGCGGCTTCCGGCCGCGCGCCCTGCCGGTCGAGGTCGGCGCCACCGGCGTCACCCGGATCGAGGTCGACCTGGACGCCGGCGCCCGGCTCCAGGGTGTCGTCCGGGCCCCGCACGGCCCGCTGGCCGACGCCCGGGTCACCCTGGTCGACCAGGCGGGCAACGTGGTCGGCACCGCCACCACCGGGACGGACGGGGCGTACGCCTTCACCGACCTGAACGGCGGCGAGTACACCGTCATCGCGACCGGCTACCCGCCGGTGGCCACCGCGCTGACCGTGACCGGCCCCGGTGTGGACGGCCACGACATCGAACTCGCCCACCCCGGCGAGTAGGCACACCACGGCCCGTGGCGGCGCGCGTCCCGAGCGGAGGCGCGCCCGCCGCGGGCCGGTCTCGTACGAGCAATTTTTGAGCTTTTTTCAGGGAGAAACGGGATGGGACTGACCGCGAAGATCCGTACGCGGGACGGGTGGGCCGTGTCGCACGCGGTCGTCACGGTGACCGACATGACCGGTACGCAGGTGCTGCGTGCCGAGGCGGATCACGAGGGAGCCGTCCGGGACGCCACCGAGCTGGCGCCGGGGGCGTACACCGTGATCGTGACGGCCGTCGGCTACGCGCCCGCGGCCTCCTCCGCGATCGTCACCGCGAGCGGCCGGGCCGAGGTCGGCACGGTCACGCTGGCCCGGCAGGGCGGCACCGAGCTGCCGCCGCCCGGACCGTGGACCATCGACCCGGCGCACTCCTCCGTCGCCGCGGTCGCGCAGCACCTGGGCATCTCCAGCGTGCACGGCCGGTTCACGGAGTTCGGCGGCACGATCGAGATCGCGCCCGACGACATCGCCAAGTCCCGGGTGGAGGCGGTGATCCGGGCGGCCTCCATCGACACCGGCAACGGCATGCGCGACACGCACCTGCGCTCCGCCGACTTCCTGGACGTCGAACGGCACCCGGAGATCACCTACCGCTCGACGGGCCTGGACCAGGCCGGCTCCGACCGCTGGACCGTGCACGGCGAACTGTCCCTGCACGGCGTCGTACGGCCGGTGGACCTGGACCTCGCCTACCTCGGCACCGGCGCCGACCCCTGGGGCGGCACCCGCGCCGCGTTCCGGGCCACCGCCGAACTGCGCCGCGAGGACTTCGCGATGAACTACAACCAGGTCCTCCAGGCGGGCATCGCCGCCATCGGCACCACCTTGAAGGTGGAGCTGGACATCCAGGCCGTGCAGGGCGACTCGCTCCCCCAGGCGTAGACACGGCAGGGTCAGCCACGGGGGCACCCGTTGCCCCTAGGCTGCCCCCATGGCACCGAACATCGCTACGAACACCCGGGTATCGCCGGCCGAACTGCTCGACTTCGTACGGCCCCGGCACCGCGCCCTGCTGATCACCCGCCGGTCCGACGGCTCCCCGCAGGCATCCCCGCTGACCTGCGGCGTGGACGACTCCGGCCGGATCGTGATGTCCACCTACCCGGACCGGGCCAAGACCCGCAACGCCAAGCGCGACAACCGGGTCAGCCTGGTCGTCCTCAGCGACGACTGGAACGGCCCCTGGGTGCAGATCGACGGCACGGCCGAGGTCGTCGACGCCCCCGACTCGGTGGAACCCCTCGTCGAGTACTACCGCAACATCGCCGGCGAACACCCCGACTGGGACGAGTACCGGCAGGCCATGCTCAAGCAGGGCAAGTCCATCATCCGGGTGACGCCCGAACGGTGGGGGCCGGTGGCGACCGGCGGGTTTCCGGCGCGGCTGGTCCAAGAGGGGTAGTCAGCCCCGGGCGACCATCGCCTCGATGCCGGCGATCAGCAGGTCCAGGGCGAAGGTGAAGTCGCGGTCCAGCATCTCGGCCACCGTGTCACCGCCGCGCGCCGCCATGATGTCCTTGGACTCCCGGATGATCTCGGCGGTCCCGGGGACCTCGTCGACCAGGGACATCGCCTGCTCGAAGTACTCCTCCGGGGACAGCCCGGTGTCCGCGATCCGGGTGAGGAAGTGGCTCTCGATCGTGCCGTAGCCGTAGACGAACTGGAAGACGGCCGAGATCGCCCCGGTCACCCCGTGCGCGGGCAGCCCGGCCCGGCGGACGACCCGCTGGACCGCGCGGGAGAACGCGAGCGAGTTCGGGCCGATGTTGAGGTAGCGCCCGGCCAGCGGCGACAGCCAGGGATGGCGGACCAGCAGCTCCCGGTAGGCGGCGGCCAGGTCCCGCAGCTGCTCCCGCCAGTCCTCGCCGGTGTCGTCCGGGTCGGGCAGCCGCAGCTCGGCGAAGACCGCGTCCAGGGCGAGTTCCAGCAGGTCGTCCTTGGTGTCGACGTACCAGTACAGGGACATCGCGGTGACGTTCAGCTCGGCGGCCAGCCGGCGCATGGAGAACCTGGCCAGCCCCTCGGCGTCCAGCAGCCGCACCGACGCCTCGGTGATCCGCTCCCGGTCGAGCCCGGAGGGCTGCCCGCCGCGTCCTCCGCGCCGGGCCCCGCGCTCCCGCCAGACACTGTCCCGCGCCGACCGACCTGCTGCCTTCGTCACCGGCGCACCTTCCTCGAACTCGGATCGCTCTCCACGATGCTAGGACCGCGGCCGGCCCGGAAAGGCGCGGGGCCGGGTCAGGGCCCGGCCGCCGCCGCGCGGGCGCGACCAGCCCCGACGCCCGAGGGCCATCAGGCGGACACCCTCTCCGCGCGCCGCAGCAGCCCCGCCGCCACGAACCCGCCGGCCAGCACGGCGACCGCCCCGACCAATTGCCCGGTGTTCAGCCCGGCGGACAACGACTCGCCCGAGGCCACGGACGAGCTGAGCACGGCGCCGAGGACGGCCACACCGAGCCCGTTGCCGAATTCGGCCAGCGTGCCGTTGATCCCGGCGCCGACTCCGGCCTTCTCCCGGGGGATCGCGCTCATGATGGCGTGCGCCATCGCCGGGTTCGCCACCGCGCAGCCCGCGCCGATCAGCAGCAGCCCGAGCAGCGTTCCCGCGTAGCCGCCGGAGTCCACCTCCGCGATCGACACCAGGCCCGCGGACATGCAGACCATCCCCAGCGCGATCGACGCCGGCGTGCCCAGCCGCGCCGACCACTTCGCGGACAGCCCGCTGAAGTTGAGCACCACCACCGTCAGCGCCAGCGGAGCGGTCCGCAGACCGGCCTCCAGCGGCTCGTAGCCGAGGACGAACTGCAGGTGCTGCGTCAGCAGGAACAGCGCACCGCCCATGCCGAAGACGATGAGCACCGCTCCGGCGACCGCGCCCGTGAACCGCTTGTCGCGGAAGAAGTGGACGTCGAGCATCGGCTCGTCGGCCCGGCTCTCCCACCAGGCGAAGGCGCCCAGCACCAGCACCGCGACGGCCGCCGTGACCAGCACGCGCGCCGAGGTCCAGCCGTGGCCGGGGCCGGAGATGATCGCGTAGACGAGCGAGGCCATGCCGATGGTGGACAGCACCGCGCCGAGCAGGTCGGGACGGTCGCCGCGCGGGTTCTTGGACTCGGGGACGAGGATCACCACCGCGACCACGGCCAGCGCCGCGACCGGGAGGTTGATCAGGAAGATCGCGCCCCACCAGAAGTGGTCGAGCACGAAGCCGCCGATCAGCGGGCCGCCGGCGAAGCCGAGCGCGTTGACCGCGCTCCAGATGCCGATCGCCTTCGGCTGCTCCTCGGGAGTGAAGATCTGCATCGCCACGGCCAGCGTGGTGGTCATCAGCAGCGCGCCGCCGATGCCCATGCCGGCCCGCGCGCCGATCAGCTGGGCGGTGCTGCCGGCGAGCCCGGCCACGAGCGAGCCGGCGCCGAACAGGACGAGCCCGGTGATCAGCATCTTCTTGCGGCCGTAGCGGTCGGCGGCGCTGCCCGCGGTGAGCAGCAGGCCGGACTGGACCAGGGAGTACGCGTTGATCATCCATTGGATGTCGGACGTCGTCGCGCGCAGTTCGCGGGTGAGCGAGGGGATGGCCACGTTCAGGACGGTGTTGTCGAGCAGCACGGTGAGCTGCGCGAGACAGATGACGCCGAGAATCAGCCAGCGCTGGGGATGGCCTTGCGAGGTGGGCATGCCGTACACCGTATAGCGCTGCTATACGGTGTACAACACACTTTCCGGTCGGCTTCCGGGCTCAGTCGTCCGCCTTCCGCGTGAGGTCGTAGAACGTCGCCGAGCCCACCGTCACCTTCTCGAAGGTGCTCTGCACCCAGGAGCTGATCCGGGAAGCGGTGCCGCTGTCGCCGCCGCCCATGCCGCCGCCCGCGATGAAGTAGTGGATCCTGCCGTCCGCGACGTACTTCTCGAACTGCGCGAGCGTCGGGGAGGGGTCGGTGCCGTTGAAGCCGCCGATCGCCATCACCGGGTCGCCCGTGGCGAGCTGGTAACTCGCCGCGTTCTGCGAGCCGACGGAGGCGGCCACCCAGGTGTACGTCCCGGCGTCCTTCTCCAGCAGCTTCCGGGCCTCGGCCGGCACGCTCGCGCCGTTCAGCAGGCCGCCGGCGCCGCCCATGCCTGCCTCACCGGTCCGTCCGGCACCACCGGGGAAGCCGTTGCCGTTCTGCTGGTTCCGGCCCGGAAGGCCGCCGGGAAAGCCGCCGCCCGGGAAGCCGTTGCCCTGACCGCCGGTCCCGCCCGGCTGACCCTGCTGGTTCTGTTGCTCCTGGCCGGGCATGCCGTCGCCGAAGCCGCCCCGCGCGCCGCCCGGACCGCCGCCCCGGCCGCCCCTCACGCTCGCGCCCGCCGGGCCGGCCGTGACGATCGAACCGGTGTGGCCCTGCCGGACGGTGCTGAGGGTGTACGCGGCCGGTCCGGCCAGCGCGGCCACCAGGCCCACGGCGGCCGTCGCGAGGACGAGACGCCGAGGGAGCCGGCCGGCGAAGACCAGGCCGAGCGCCGCGGCCAGCCCGCCGACCAGCACCAGCCACCTCAGCCACGGCAGATAGCCGGAGGTGCGGTGCAGCAGGACGTAGCCCCAGGCCGCCGCCGCGACGAGGGACGCGGCGAGCGTGACGCCCGCCCAGCCCTCGCGCCGCCGCTCCCACAGCAGCCCGGCGCCCATGCCGGTCACGGCCGCGAGGTAGGGAGCGAGGGCCACCGTGTAGTACTGGTGGAAGATGCCCGCCATGTAGCTGAACACCACCATGGTCGTCAGCAGCGAGCCGCCCCAGACCAGGAACGAGGCGCGGGTGACCGAGGTCCTGCGGGCCCTGCGCGTGACGACCAGGCCGGCCGCGAGGAGGATCAGCGCGGTGGGCAGCAGCCAGGAGATCTGGCCGCCGGTCGCGGAGTCGAACATCCGGTCCCAGCCGGTCTCGCCCCACATGCCGCCGCCACCCGGCCCGCCACCGCCGCCGACGCTGCCGGTCTCCTCGCCGTTCAGCCGGCCGAGGCCGTTGTAGCCGAAGGTCAGTTCCAGGAAGCTGTTGTGCTGCGAGCCGCCGATGTACGGACGCGAGGAGGCCGGCCACAGCTCGACCACCGCGACCCACCAGCCGCCCGAGACGACCAGCGCGAGCGTCGCCGCGGCCAGCTGCGCGAAGCGCTTGCGCAAGGCCACCGGCGCGCACACCGCGTAGACGACCGCCAGCGCCGGCAGGATCAGGAACGCCTGGAGCGTCTTGGCGAGGAACGCGAACCCGATCGCGGTTCCGGCCCACACCAGCCACTTCGTACGGCCGTCCTCCACGGCCCGGACGACGAGGTAGCAGGCCACCGACATCAGCAGGGCCAGCAGCGCGTCCGGGTTGTCGAACCGGAACATCAGCGCCGCGACCGGGGTGAGCGCGAGCACCACGCCCGCGACCAGGCCGGCCACCGGGCCGGACCGGCGGCGCACGGCCGCGTACACGACGCCGACGGTCGCCACGCCCATCAGCACCTCGGGCACCAGGATCGCCCAGGAGTTCAGGCCGAAGAGGCGCACGGACAGCGCCATCGGCCACAGCGCGGCCGGCGGCTTGTCGACGGTGATGGCGTTGCCCGCGTCCAGCGAGCCGAAGAAGAACGCCTTCCAGGACCTGCTGCCCGCCTGGACGGCCGCCGAGTAGAAGGAGTTGGCGTAGCCGGAGGCGCCGAGTCCGTACAGGTAGAGCAGGAGGGTGGCGGCCAGCAGGACCAGCAGCGCCGGGCGCGCCCAGCGCGGGTCCTCGGGCCGGCCGCGCCACAGCCGCCGGAGGAACGGCCGGCCCGGCCCGGCGGCCGGCTCCCGTGCGGCCGGGCCGGGCGCGGTCGTCGGCGGATCGTAGTGGGTGGTCATCGGGCGTCCCCCGGGTCGGTGTCGTGCGGGCGCACCGGCCGCGGCCGCGGGACGGCGTCCGCGGCCTCGTCGGCGCTGAGGTGGGCGGTGGGCCGGCAGGGCCGGTCGTACGGGGACGCGGCGATCACCGCGAGCGGGCCGGTCTCCGCGCGGTCCGGGAAGACCCAGGCGCGGAAGAGCAGGAACCGCAGCACGGTCGCCGCGAGGTTGGCGGCGATGAGCACCGCCAGTTCGGTGGAGTGCGCCGGGCTGTCGCCGGCCGCGTTCAGGGCGATGAGAGAGCCGCTGGTCAGGGCGAGGCCGATGCCGAAGACGACCAGGCCCTGCGCCTGGTGCCGGACCGCGCCGCCCCGGCCGCGCACCCCGAAGGTCAGCCGGCGGTTGGCGGCCGTGTTCGCCACGGCGGAGACCAGCAGCGCGAGCGCGTTGGCGGTCTGCGGGCCGACGGCCTGCCGGAAGGCGCTGTACAGCAGCAGGTAGAAGAGGGTCGACAGGCCGCCGACCACGCAGAAGCCGACGAGCTGGCGGGCCAGGCCGTGCGGCACGTCGGTCAGTTCGCGGTCGCGCGGGTCGTCGCCGAAGGGCCGGGCCAGCCGGTCCAGCGGCAGCGAACCGGCGGCCAGCGCCTTGCCGATCCGCCACACGCCCTTGAGGTCGTCGGTGGCCGTCCTGACGATGTGCACGGTGGAGTCGGGGTCGTCGACCCAGTCGACCGGCACCTCGTGGATCCTGAGGCCCGCGCGCTCGGCGAGCACCAGCAGCTCGGTGTCGAAGAACCAGCCGGTGTCCTCCACCAGCGGCAGCAGCGCCTGGGCCACGTCCCGGCGGATCGCCTTGAAGCCGCACTGCGCGTCCGAGAAGCGGGCCTGGAGCGAACCGCGCAGGATCAGGTTGTAGGCCCGGCTGACGAACTCCCGCTTGGGGCCGCGTACGACCCGGGAGGCGCGGGCCAGCCGGGAGCCGATCGCCAGGTCGGAGTGGCCGGAGATCAGCGGCGCCACCAGCGGCAGCAGGGCGTTGAGGTCGGTGGACAGGTCGACGTCCATGTAGGCGAGGACCGGGGCGTCGGAGGCCGACCACACGGTTCGCAGCGCCCGTCCCCGCCCCTTCTGCTCCAGCCGTACGGTCCGCACCCCGGGGATCTCGGCCGCCAGCCGCGCCGCCACCAGCGGGGTGGCGTCGGTGGAGGCGTTGTCCGCGACGGTGATGCGGAACGAATACGGGAAGGTGCGCGTGAGGTGCGCGTGCAGCCGGCGGACGCACGGCTGGAGGTCCTTCTCCTCGTTGTAGACGGGGATCACTACGTCCAGGACAGGCCTACCGGCGTCTGTGGCCGGGAGGTGCTCCCGCGCCGGCAGGGTGCCGGGAGAAGAGTCGGTTCGCATGGCACCGACTCTTCTCAGGTCCCCTGTCGCGCCCGTGTGGTGGCGCTGTGCCGCGGCTGTGAGTGCGGTGACGGGCCGGTTTCCGGCACCGGTCCGGCGAGGGCGGGCAGCCGCAGGGTGAACACGGTGCGGCCGGGCGCGCTGTCCACGGTCACGGTGCCCGCGTGCGCGGCGGTCACGGCCTGCACGATGGCGAGCCCGAGGCCCGTGGACCCGGTGGCGCGGGTGCGCGCGGAGTCGCCCCGGGCGAACCTCTCGAAGACGTGCGGCAGCAGCTCCGCCGGGATGCCCGGGCCGTCGTCCTCCACGTCCACGCACATCCACGGCCCGCGCCGGCGCACCCGCGCGGTGACGGTCGTACCGGGCGGGGTGTGCTTGCGGGCGTTGCCCAGCAGGTTGACCAGCACCTGCTGGATCCGGGCCGGGTCCGCGCGGACCGGGGCCGGCGCGGCGGGCAGGTCCAGCCGCCAGGTGTGGTCCATGCCCGCGGCGCGGGAGTCGCTGACCGCGTCGACGACCAGCGGGACCAGATCGGTGTGCTCGAAGCGCAGCGGCCGGCCGGCGTCCAGCCGGGCGAGCAGCAGCAGGTCCTCCACGAGCAGGGTCATCCGCCCGGCCTCGGACTCGATCCGGCCGAGGGCGTGCCGGGTGTCGGGCCCGACCTCCTCGCGTCCGCGCCGGGTGAGTTCGGCGTACCCGCGGATGGAGGCGAGCGGGGTGCGCAGCTCGTGGCTGGCGTCGGCCACGAACTGCCGTACCCGCGTCTCGCTGCGCTGCCGGGCGTGCAGGGCGCCGTGGACGTGGTCGAGCATCCGGTTGAGTGCGGCACCGACCCGGCCGACCTCGGTGTGCGGGTCGCACTCCGCCTCCGGGACCCGCTCGCTGAGGATCACCTCGCCGGTGTGCAGCGGCAGTTCGGAGACCCGGGTGGCGGTGGCGGCGACCCTGCGCAGGGGGCGGGTGGCGACACCGACGAGCACGTAGCCGGCGATGGCGGCGGCGACCAGACCGGCGGCGGTGACGCTGATCTCGACCAGGACGAGCGTGTTGATGTTGTCGTCGGTGTCCTTGGTGGGAAGCGCGACGTAGAAGGCGTCGCCGCCGTCCTCGCTCGCCCTGTACTTGACGAGGTAGCCGCCGAGGCCCGGGAGCCGCACGGTGTGCGCGGCGCCGTCCCGCGGCACGGTGCGCAGTGCCGCCTTCTGCTCGGTGGTCAGGCCGACGGCCCGCGACCGTTTGAAGAAGCCGTTGTCGTCGTTCTGCTGCCGGGCGACGGCGGCGCTGGTGATCGAGGAGCCGCGGACATACGCGGCGACGGCCCCGAACGGGGTGGGGCCCTTCGTCAGCAGGTTCTCCACCTGGGTGTCCGGGGTGGAGGCGGCCGGCATCCGGGGCGCTCCCGGTCCGGCGCCGCCGGGCTCCAGGTGCCCGACCCCGCGCATGGCGATCTCGGTGACCTTGCCGTCCAGCTGCTCGTACAGGTGCGAGCGCAGCGCCAGCGTGGTCACCGTGCCGATCACCGCGCACACCACCGCGATCAGCGTCACGGACGCGACGACGAGCCGCGTCCGCAGGGTGCGCGGCTGTCCGCGTCGCAGCGGCCGTCGCCGCCCGCTCACGACGCGGCGGGCTTGATCAGATAGCCGGCTCCCCGCCGGGTGTGGATCATCGGCTCGCGACCGGCGTCGATCTTCCGCCGCAGATAGGAGATGTACAGCTCGACGACATTGGCCTGGCCGCCGAAGTCGTACGACCACACGCGGTCCAGGATCTGCGCCTTGCTGAGCACCCGCCGGGGGTTGCGCATGAGGAAGCGCAGCAGCTCGAACTCGGTGGCGGTGAGGTGGATCGACTCACCGCCCCGCGCGACCTCGTGGCTGTCCTCGTCCAGCGTCAGGTCCCCCACGACGAGCACGGAGTCGGACCGCCGGTCGGCGGCCCCCGACCGCCGGATCAGCCCGCGCAGCCGGGCGACGACCTCCTCCAGGCTGAACGGCTTGGTGACGTAGTCGTCGCCGCCGGCGGTGAGCCCGGCGATACGGTCCTCCACCGCGTCCTTGGCGGTGAGGAAGAGCACGGGCACGTCCGGCAGTTCGCGCCGCAGCCGGCCGAGCACGGACAGGCCGTCCATGTCCGGGAGCATCATGTCGAGCACGACGGCGTCGGGCCGGAACTCACGGGCCGCCTGGATCGCGCCCTGTCCGTCGCCCGCGCTCCTGATCTGCCAGCCCTCGTAGCGCAGGGCCATGCTCAGCAGCTCGGTGATCGACAACTCGTCGTCCACCACCAGCACGCGGACGGGGCTCCCGTCCGGCCTCAGCAGTTCGGTGCGCCCCTGGGGCGAGGTCGTGGTCATGGCGGACACCCTGGCGGCGTGCTCTGAGAGGACGCTTTCCGGAGTCTGTGATTTCTCTGAGAAAGGGCCGGGGCGGCCGGGCACCGGTCAGAGGGTTGTGGACCGGACGGCTCAGAACAGCCTCTCCGGCGGCCTGCCGAACTCCCGGACGGGGAAGCCGCATCCGTCCGCCGCGGTGCCGGCCGGCACCAGTTCCCAGCCGGTCATCAGCCGGGTGTCCAGAGCGACGGCTCCGCGCCCGCCGACGGCCAGATGGAGATCGGGCCCGGCGACCGCGACCAGTTCCCCGCGCACGGCCCCGCCCGGCACCAGCTCCACGACCTCACCGAACGCCTCCGGTCCACCGGCGAGCCCGAACACGCCGAGCTGATCGACGACCCGGCAGGGCTCGGCGCGCAGCGACTCCGGCCGGCCGGGGAGCGCGACGGCCCGCGCGTGCAGCTCCCGCAGCTCGGCGGCGCGCTCCGCCTCCGACTCCGGCAGCACGGCCCGCACCGCCCGCTTCTCGGCATACGGCACCCGGTCCGGCACGCGCAGCGCGGCCCGCAGCAGTTCCTCGGTGCGCCGCGCGGCCATCAGCGGACCGGTGCCGAGCCAGCTGAAGCAGACGGCACCCTGTTCGAGCAGCCGGGCCGGCCCCCGCTCCACGGCGGTGATGCCGACCTTCACCATCCCGGGCCCGAACCAGGCCAGGTACACCCGGTACGGCCGGGGATCGTCCGCGACCTTGTCGGCGGCCACCGAGTGCGCCCGCTCCAGCCGCGCGCACTCCTCGCACCGGCCGCCCGTACTCCTCCCCGGCACGACGGCGCGCACCGGACACCCGTTCCCCCGCGCTCCCGCGCACGTCCGCACACCCCCCTCCGGCACGGCGAACCCGATCCGCTTCCCCCGGATGAGCGCACTGCGCCGCCCACCGCTCCACACCAGCACCGGGCCGTCCGCCATCCAGCGAAGCCCCGCGCATTTCCAGACCTGTGCCATCACTGGCGAGGGTAAGGGCCGGGTCTGACACCATGGTTCTCTTACCAGCTAAGCGATACGAACCGAAAACCTCACCACTCAGGGACCCCGAGAAGATGCACGGCACGCCGACCGAGCCCGCCACCCCCGCCCAAGCGCTGTCGGCGATGGACCACCTCATCGCCGCCCACCTCATCGGGCAGCAGGAGCTGGCCCGCCGGCTGGGCCTGACGGTCACCGACCTGGCCTGCTTCACCTTCGTCCTGGAGGCCGGCGACGACCTGCTCACGGCGGGCGACCTCGCGGCCCGCGCGCACGTCACCACGGGAGCGGTGACCGGCATCCTCAACCGCCTGGAACGCGCCGGCTACGTCACCCGCCGCCCGGACCCCGCGGACCGCCGCCGCGTCCGCGTGGCGGCGGTCCCGGAGGCGATCACCCGCGTACGGACGGTCTACGCGGGCCACTCCAAGCGCCTGACGGCCCTCTTCGCGGACTACTCCCCGGAGCAACTCGCACTCATCACCGACTGCTTCACCCGCACCACGACCCTGGCCCACGAATACCTGGAAAAACTCAACCGCAACACCCCGACCGAAGACTGCTGACACCCCGAGGACGCCCGCGGGCAGGGCGGGTTGCCGTGGTCGCGGTACTTCGCTGCTGTCCGCGACAACCTGCCGCCGTATCCACGGACCGCCGCCCGGGCGCCGGTCCTCTGCCTCGGCCACCACGAAGTACGGGACGCCGATCGAGCCGGGCAACGCGTGTTCGCCCTGCGGTACGCCCCTGAAACGCAAGAGGCCCCGGAGTAATCCGGGGCCTCTCACCTGTGTGCACTCGGCAGGATTCGAACCTGCAACCTTCTGATCCGTAGGATCGGGCGGCATGTTGGACGAGGGCTCCCTCCTCAGCGGTACTGATCGCTGCGGCTCGTGATCGTCGGTCTCTGTGTGCCGTCGTTGCCGTCAACGTTGCCGTCAGCCTCTGACCGTTCGCAGTGCCCTGCTCCTGCCGGCCAGAGGATGGTCGCATGGCGTCATACGGTCGACAGTTACGCCGCGATTGGAAGCCGTGCGGGAGCTGGCGGCCGCTCCGTGGATATAGTGGTCGCTCCCTCCCTTACCATCTGTTACTAGGGAGGGGGGATTCGTGGACGATATCGCCGAGCAGCTTACAACCGCCTTGCGCCTCTTGATCTCTGGACAAGAGTTCTCAGAGATCCCCGACGTTGCTGTCTACGCCGACGTTGCAGATCAATGGAATAAGGGGTATTGCGACGAGCTAGCTGCGGTCATACGAGATGGCAACATCGGGCCCAGCCACACCGAAATCGTAGACTACCCGAAAAACGATATCGCCGTGCGCCCATTGGCGCGATTTTCGGCCCGGGATAGACTTGTTTACGATGCCCTAATATTCGGGATCGCCGCCGAGGTAGACAAGGCTCGCCATTCCTCGGTCTACAGCTACCGATGGAACCATCGAGCCGAGATTCCTATCTCCTGGAAGACGTCGTGGACAATGATGCGAAGACGTGCGAAAGTCCACATGATAGGCAATCGCAAACTGAAGATGGCATCACTCGACGCGGCCACAGCTCCTTTCCTCGGCTCGACTAAGAAGGCCGCAGACTTCCAATCGTCCGCCCGGTCTTATACGGCACTTCGCCATAAATATCAGGTTGAGATCGGGTTGCTCTCAAAAGACATCGACTGGAACGAGGCGCAAGGGTTGCTGCGCTCTCTAAATTCCGCCTACGAGCAGATCACTGCTACCGATGTTCCCGTGCCGAACCGCGCCTTCGCTCTTGCCCGCAAGAGGATACAGCAAGGACTGGCTTCATAATCCCTCATAAGCTAGGCACCTCTTGCCTCGATAGCAACAGGATAAGCATGGAGGAGCTAAACCTCGAACCTGCGTGAGGACCCATCATCAAGGTGATGGGTCCTCACGCAGGTTCTGGATAGGTGTATCGTCACTGTCACCATTGTTGCTTCATGCGGCGGACAGCATTAGCCGAGGTATGGCCGCTCCCGATGCTCCATAAAGTGTTGAATCCGTAGTCGCTGCGTGTGGTGCATGGGCAGCTTGGCAAGCTCATCAACCGGGAAGAAACGCAGATCCGTGGACTCGTCCGAGATCGTGAGCCGACCCCCGACCACCCGGGCGGTGAAGCAGACGTTGAACTGCCTGCGCACCTCACCGTCCGAGTAGGCGATGATGTGGCGAGGGTCGGTGTACGTGCCCACGAGCCCGGTGATCTCCACGTCCAGACCCGTTTCCTCCTTCACCTCGCGGACGGCTGTTCCCGGGAGTGAGTCGGTCATCTCCATGCCGCCGCCTGGTAGCGCCCAGAGATCGTTGTCCCGACGGCGCTGGAGGAGAATGCGTCCTTCGTCGTCGGTCACCACGGCGGACGCGGCGACCACCATGCTGTTCGGCTCCGGTGCCGCCGGGTCGTCGTAATACTCGGTCCTGGCCATGGTCACCCTTCTTCGCTTACCGGCGTCGCGGTTTCCCACACCGCGTCGAAGCTGCTGGCGTAGGTATCGAAAATGCCACCTTCTCCGCTACGACGCAGATGCCATACGGGAGCACCGTAGGCATTCACTCCCCAGACGTGGGCGTTGACCAGCGCCTGATCATCCGCACGATAGATCGAGTTGTAGAGCGTCGTGGCATGGGTCCGGACCTCGATGCCGGCGACTTCGGCCAGCGGGCGGTAGTGCATGAGGGCGAGTCGGCAGCGGGACTCGATGCCGTGGCCGAACTTCTCCTCGGTGCCGCGCTGTTGGACATTCGGGCTGTCCGGGTCGCCGACTGCGATACGAATCGCACACCCATCGGCGGCTCGCTCTCGCAGCAGGTCGTTGAGCCGCGGGTACGCCTCGTGCAGGAAAACAGCGGCGTACACCAACACGTCGATCCGCTCGCGGGCCTGGGTCAGCATGTCCACGAAGGTGGACACGGGGATGTCTGCCCGCTGGTCGTAGAGAGCCACAAGTTCCGGGCTGACGGCGCGGGCAGGGCGCGCCTGCCTGAGCCGGGCCATAGAGCGTGCACGTCTTCTCCTAGTGCTTCTGCTGTCAGCATGGCCGTGGCGCGACGCGGCGTACGCCCCAGATTGACCCATCGTTCGACGGACTTGGGGTCGACCTCGACCTTGTTCGCAAGGGCGGCGTACGTCCAACCGCCGGTCGCCATGGCGGCGCGCAGCCTCTCGTTCGGCATCCCGATCTCTCCTGACACGCAGGGACGGCACTAGGGACGTTCTACCCGACGCAGGACGTCCCGAAGTGGGGGGCGTCGGGGGTTCTGGCGTCCTGCCGAGCGGCGGGACGCTCTGCCGCATGGCGAGCAACCAGCAGACCAGACCAGGCATCGGTGAACTCGCGAAAGACACTGCCAGTGGGCGGATCGGCGTCGTCATGGATGAGGTCGGCGCCAGGGTGCAGATAAGGCCCGTCGGCGGCGGTGTCGAGTGGGACGCCCTGCCGAACAACCTGGTGGCGCCGTCCGCGCGGGAGGAACTGAGCGCCCGCCTTGCCATCAAGAACGGCAACAGCCGGGGTGGCCTGTGATGCGCGCCATCGGCCGGTTCGCGAGGGGTCTTTTCGTCATCGTGGTCAGTGGGTCCTGCGGCCTGGTGATCGGTGTGGCCCTCGGTATCAGCCAGTAGACCGGCCGCCCCGAACGGGATGACACCTTCCTTGGCTCTCCCTTCCCCGTTCGGTGCTGGCCTTCCAAACCCCCGGTGGCCCGTGGTCCCCGCCTCGGTGACCGGTGCGGGCGCAAATGCCAGAGCACAGCGACACTCAAGGAGTATTCGCATGACGGCAACGGCCAACGACCAGAAGACCGGTCGCGCGGTGGCTGGTGAGGAACTGCTCGACAGCCTCATCCACTTCATGGTGGTCCACAACGGACAGCCGCACGAGCGCGCCGAGCGGATCGCGGACCAGGCGGTGGCCTTCGTGGTGACCGCGGCGACCGCCACCGTGCCCATGGTCCCGTCGGACGACGTGGACCTCGGCCTCCACGCGCTCATCCTGCACACCAAGGAGTACGCCGAACTGTGCGAGCGGTGCGCGGGCCGCTTCCTCCACCACAACCCCAAGCCGGGTGGAGGGGCGCGTAACCCGAAGAAGGTCGCCGCCTCCGCACACGCGATGAAGGCGGCCGGGTTCATGGTCTTCGACGACCTCTGGACCGTGGACGGCACGAACCTCGCGCAGTGCGACGCGGACTGCGGCCGTCCGTACGGTCAGGCGTAGGGACACGACACCAGCGACGCGGCCGGCCTCGGGTACGGCGTCGGCCGCGTCGCCCGGAAGGAGAACAGACTTTGCCCGGGACACCCCCCGAACTGCCGATCGTCGTGCTCGACGCACTCATGCCCACGGCTCAGCGCCTGGTCCTCGATCGCCGGGGCTCCAGGGTCTGGGAGGTCGAGAGCCATCGCGGCCACTACGCCGTGAAGGTCGGATACCCCATCGAGGCAACGGCCGACTGGCCGGCCCAGCCCTGGACGGCGCTCGCACCCGCACGCGAGGGCGCCGTGCTGTGCCGCCTCGGCTTCCACGACTTCGCGTACGGCGAGTGGGACGGCGGCACCTGGAACTTCCAGCCGTGGCGCGAGGGGCCGGACCTCTATCGGCTGTGGCAGCCCTGCCGCGATCCGGAGTCGCGCATCGAACCGGACCCCCGTGTGGCTCTGGGCTGTGTGGAAGCCCTGGCCGAACTGCACGCGAAAGGGTGGGCCCACGGCGACGTACAGCCTGCGCACCTCATCGTCGGTCCTGATCGCACACACCTGATCGACCTGGCGCTGGCGCGCGGTGGTCGCGTGCCCGAGGGGTACGACTTCCCGTTCCGCGGTTGCCTCGTCCACTACGAAGCTCCGGAGATCGCGCGCAGTGTGCTCGCGACCGGAGTGGCAGAGCCCACGCGGGAGGCCGACATTTACGCGCTCGGCGCCGCGCTGCTCATCTCCGCCACGGGTTGGCGGGCGATCGACTACCCGGACGACGCCCCGCGCCCCGTGCAGCGCAGGGCCGTGGCCGACGGCAAGCGCCGACCCGTGAAGGTGCAAGGCGAGCTGGGAGAACTGATCGAGGCCATGCTCAGCCATGCTCCCGAGGACAGGCCGACGATCTACGAGGTCGGCAAGGCCCTGAGCTGAATCCCGGGCGTCGACGCTCCCCGACGGGCGGCGGGCGCGCTTGTCGCCGTCCGTGGTCAACGCAAACGCAAGAGGCCCCGGATCTCTCCGGGGCCTCTTATCTGTGTGCACTCGGCAGGATTCGAACCTGCAACCTTCTGATCCGTAGTCAGATGCTCTATCCGTTAAGCTACGAGTGCTTGTTCTTTTGTTTTGCCTTCGCTCCCGGTCCTTTCGGCCCGCTCGCGGCGACAGGAAGAACATTACATGACTGCCGCCGTCATGTGAAATCCGATCCCCGCACCCCTTGTGACCTGCGGAAACGTCCGGGACGCCGCTCGGGTGGAGGGAAACGCCGAAGCCCCGGTCCTGGGGACCGGGGCTTCGGATGGAGCGGAGGCGGAGGGATTTGAACCCTCGATGGGCTTTAAGGCCCAAACCGCATTAGCAGTGCGGCGCCATAGACCGGACTAGGCGACGCCTCCAGCACAACCTCCCACGCGAGCGCGCGAGTGGTGCGTGCAGATGATGACACAGGCGGGTGCCCTGCCACCAATCGTCCCCCACGGTACTAGGCAGTCGGGCCGCAGGGCAAAGGGCTTCCCGGTGACGCGGCGCAACGTCCCGGCCGGTGGCGCGTTGGACAGGGCATGGTCTCCCTCCTGCCGGCCCCCGGGCACCGCCGCCTCCTGGCGTCCCTGGCCACCGCCGCCTGCCTCGTCCCGCTCCTCGCCGTCCCCGCCGCCGCGGCCGGCGCCATGCCGCCGCCGGTCCGGCCCGAGGACGGAGGTGATCACCTCACCGTCGTGGTCCGGCACGCCGGCGCCGGGCGGGACGGGACGTACCAGGTCCGCTGCCACCCGGAGTCCGGCCGGCACCCGGACGCCGCCGGCGCCTGCCGGGCGCTCGACTCGCACACGCGCTGGGGCGAGGACCCCTTCGCGCCGGTGGACCCCGGCGCCCTCTGCACCCAGCTCTACGGCGGCCCGGCCACCGCCCGGATCACCGGCACCTGGGCCGGACGCCCGGTCGACGCCTCGTACGACCGCGGTGACGGGTGCCGGATCGCCCGCTGGGACCGCATGGTGCCCCTCCTGCCGAGGATGGGTGACCCCGCCTAGACCGGCCCCGAGCGGCGGCGGACGACGCGGGTGACCTGCGGGCTCGACGGACGCACCGGTTCCGTAAAGGACCCGGGGAGGTATCGCGGAGCCGGGGCATCGGTCACGCGTTCGCCGTCACTTCCTCGTGGGACCTCGCCGTCGTCCGGCGCCGCGAGGACGATCCGTGCCCTTAGACTCCCTCGCGTGACACGTAGCGGGCCCCTTGGCAAGATGGCCCGAGCGGTCGGCAAGGTGCGGTAACAGGGAGGAAGGCGTCTCGTGAGCAGCAGGCCATCCCGAGGCGCTGCTCGCCTCGCAGCCATACTCGACGCGCTGCCGGACGCGTTGGTCCTGGTCAACGCCAACGGAACCGTCGTCAACGCCAACACCATCGCGCTGGAGGCCTTCGAGACGCCCGGCACGGCTCTCGTGGGCCGCGGGCTGCTCGATCTGCTGCCGCAGTTCGACTCGCGGCTCATCCCCGGCTCGATGCGGCGGCCCAGCCACATGGACCCCCGGGGGCGGACCAAGCCCACCCGGATGGTCGCGCGGCGGACCGACGGGACCGAGTTCCCCGTCGAGGTCACCAGCGCGAACCTGGAGAACGGGCAGCAGGCGTACGACGGTTACGGCTACACCGGCGACGAGCTGCTGATGATCGTGGTCCGGGACCTGTCCGGGACCGTCGACACCGAGGCGGAGCTGGCCCGCTCGCAGCGGCAGACCGAGATGATCCTGCGGGCGGCCTCGGAAGGTGTCGTAGGCACCGACACGGACGGGCGGATCGTGCTGGTCAACCCGGCCGCCGCCCAGATACTGGGATACCGGGCCGGTGAGCTGGGCGGCAAGGAGCTGCACACCCTCGTGCTGCACTCGCGCGCCGACGGCTCGCCCTTCCCGTACGACGAGTCGCCGCTCGCCGACACGCTGCGCTCCGGGCGCAAGCACCGGGTGCGCGGGCAGGTGCTGTGGTCCAAGGGCGACAAGAAGGTGCCGGTCGATCTGACCACCGCGCCGGTGCGGGACGGGGACCAGCTCGTCGGCGCCGTGATGACCTTCGCCGACCGGCGGCCGTACGACGCCCTGGTGGAGGAGAAGGCCGCGCTGGAGAAGGCGCACGCCGAGGAGCTGGAGCGGCTCTCCGAGGAGCACGCATCCGACCTGACCGCGCTGCGCCAGCAGCACGTCACCGAGGTCGAGGAGCTGCGCGAGAAGCACGTCACCGAGATCGGGGAGCTGCGCGAGAAGCACACGGAGGAGCTGGCGGCCGACGAGGAGCGGTACGCGGCGCTCGCCGAGCGGGAGAAGGACCGGTACGAGGCTCTCTCCGGGCGGCACGAGCAGCTGCTGACCCTGCTGGCACAGTCGCTGCGCGGCCCGCTGGACGAGCTGCGGCGCGAGCTGTCCGCGCTGGCGGCCGACGACGCCGGCCAGCTGTGGCCCGAGGCCAACCAGGTCCTGCACCACCTGTCCGCCGGCTACTCCCGGATCACCACCCTCATCGACAACGTCCTCGGCTACCAGCGGCTGGACGCGGGCAGCGAGGACATCACCCGTACGAAGGTGATGCTGGACGCCGTCGTCGCCGCCGGTGTGGACGGGGCCGTGGAGCTGATCGGGCCGGGACGGGTGCAGTTCGCCGTGCACGCGCCGCCCATCGAGGCCGAGGTCGACCCCCAGCGGCTCGCCGTCGCGCTCGCGCATCTCGTGGCGGATGTCGCCGGCGTCGACGCCACCGGCAACACGCCGGTGGCGGCGGGCGGTTACCTGGACAACACCGTCGTGATCGCCGCCGCCCAGCGCGGCGAGGTCGCGCGGATCGAGGTACGCGGGCCGTACGCCGGCGGAGACCCGGTGCACGAGCCGGTCGTGCGCGGGATCGTGCGCGCCCACGGCGGCGTGCTCCAGACGCACGAGGTGCCGGGCATGAGCGGCAGCGCGTACGTCCTCGAGGTGCCGCTCGGCGGCGGGGCGGGCGCGGTCGCCGCGCAGGTCCCGGGCCCGGCCGCCGCCTCGGCCGGTGCGCCGATGCCGGAGATCGTCGCCAGTGCCCCGCTGCCGGACGCCGCTGCCGCGGCTCCGCTGCCGGAGGCCGTCGCCGGTATGCCGCTGCCGGACGCCGGCGAGGCCGCCGGGGACGATGCCGGCGCGGCCGAGCAGAGCGGCGGAGGCGGCCGGCGGCGGGCCCGGCGGTCCTCCACGGACGCCTTCCTGGAGAGCGACCTGGCCGGTGCCGGCGACACCGGTGAGTTCGGGACGGCGGCCCCGACCGGCCGGCGCCGCCGGCGGGCCGTCGCGCCCGCCGAGGAGAGCGCGGCGGTTGCGGCCGAGGGCGCGGAGAACGCGTCCGGCGGGACCGGTCGGCGCCGTGCGCGGCCGGCCGATGGTGCCGACGCCGGTACGGACGCCGGTGCCGGTGCCGGTGAGAGCAAGGGCGTGGCCGAGGGTGCCGTCGTGACCTCGGCCGAGCAGAGCGCGGGCGCCGCCGCCTCGGGTACGGGGCTGGGCGGCACCGTACCGCCGCAGGGCGTGCCCGTGGGCCCGGGCCGGCGTGCCCACCACGAGGTGGACGCACCGCAGGCCGCGTTGCCGCCCGCCCTGCCCGCGGCGGGGGATCCGGCTCAGGCGGACGGCGCCGAGGAGGCGCAGCCGACCGGGCGGCGCCGTCGGGCGCTGGCCGCCGCGGCGGAGCGTGCCGCGGCGCAGGAGGCGAGCGGCCCGCGTACGGTGTTCGCCCTGCCGCCGGCCGAGGCCGACCGGACTCCGGAGACCCCTGAGACCGCTGAGGCTCACGGGACCGAGGAGGCCCAGACGATTCCGGCGCCGGCGAGCGGCACGGCTCCTACGAGTGGTCCTGTTCCGGCGAGTGGCTCCGTTCCGACGGGTGGACCTGTTCCGGCGGGTGGACCTGTTCCGGCCCCGGGCGCGCCTACGGCCGTACCGATGGCCCCGGGCGCCGCCGTGAGCGCCGGTACGCCCGTGACTCCGGACGCCGGTACGCCCGTCACTCCGGGGGCCGGGTCCGCCGAGGCCGGCCTGCCGCGCGTTCCCGGTGCCGGGCCGCTGCCCGGTCAGGTGCAGGTGCCCGCGCAGATGCCGATGTCCGCCGAGGGGCTGCCGGGCCTCGAAGGGCGGCACGACGCCGTACCGCTCGACCAGTCCGAGGACCACACCCCGCCGCAGCCGCACCCCCAGCGCGCCCCGACCGGCCGTCGGCGCCGGGCCGTGGCCCGGCCCGCGGAGGCCGCCCAGGCGACGGCGCCGGGGCCCGCCGTGCCCGGCCAGACCCCGTCGCGGGCCACTCCGATGCCGGGCACTGCCGGTCCGGGTCCGCAGAGGGCCGCCGCCGTACCGCCGGTTCCGGGCCAAGGGGCCCAGGCCGCCCAGGTGCCCGGCGTTCCGGCGCAGGGCGCGGCCGCGCAAGGCACGATCGGACAGGGCATCCCCGTCCAGGGCCGCCCCGCCGCACCCGGCACCCCGATGCCCGCCGCGCCCGTACCCGCACAGGGCACGCCCACGCACGGCACGCCCGCGCAGGCCACTCCCGCCCACGGCACGCCCGCCCCGGGCGCCGCTCCCGCCCGGGCGCCGCGGACTCCGGCCGCCACGCAGCCGGGAACCCCGCCCGCCGGTACTCCGGTGGCGGGCCCCGGTCCGCTGCCGTTGCCCGCCGAGGCCGCACCCGGTCAGGCGCCGGGGGCCCGGCCCGTGCCGGTGCCGCCCGGCCCCGCGACCGGCGCCCCGCCGCAGTGGCCGGGTGCCGGTGACACCGCGGGCGCGGGAACCCCGCTCCCGGCTCCCGGCGCCCCGGCGCCGACCACACCGGCTCAGGGCACCCCTCTCCCCGCCGGACCCTCGGCGCCCGCCGGGACCGCCGTACCCACCACGTCCACGCCTCCTCCTCCCGGTCAGCCGCCGCGCGCCGCGCAGCCGTTGCCCGCCGAATCCGTGGGCGGCGGTCCGGTCGACCCGGACTCGACGCAGGGGCGGGCGATCTCCGTGCGGACGCTCGGGCAGGGCGTGCCGTTCGCCCGGCAGGCCGCGCAGGCGCAGCAGCCGACGGCGACCCCGCCGCCGCACGCGCCCGGCGGTTCCGGCCGCCGGCGCAAGCTCGGCACGCCTCCGGACCCGGCCGCCCGCCAGGAGCCCAGGCCGGACCAGGGTGCCCGGCCGCACCCGGCGCCCGAGGCGCTGTCCGCGCACCCGGCCCCCGGCGGCCGGCCGCCGGCACCGCAGCCCGCGCCGGCCGGCCAGCCGCCCCTGCCGGGACGGCCGGCCCCGGGCACCGAAGGAGCCGGGCGGTCGTACGCCATCGGCGCCCCGGAGCCCGACGCGGCCGAGGGACCGGAGCCGCTGGACGGCCCCGGCGGGGCCGTGGAGGTGGCGGACACCCCGCGCCCGCAGCCGCTGGACGACGAGCTGCCTCCGGAGCCGCTGGACAACCCGCGCCGGCTGCTGGTCTGGCCCGCGCCGGACGTGACGACCCAGCAGGCGCTCAGCGACCGCGGCTACCGTCCGGTGATCGTGCACTCGCGCGAGGAGGTCGACGCGCAGATCGCGGCCTTCCCCGCCGCGCTGTTCGTGGACCCGCTGACCGGGCCCATCACCCGTACGGCGCTGCAGTCGCTGCGCCAGGCCGCGGTGGCGGCGGAGGTGCCGGTGCTGGTCACGGCCGGGCTCGGCCAGGCGTCGCGCGAGGCGGCGTACGGCGCCGATCCCGCCGTCCTGCTGAAGGCGCTGGCTCCCCGGGACAGCGAGCAGCATCCGCCGCGGGTGCTGCTCATCGAGGAGCACGCGGAGATCGCGCTGGCGCTGACCTCGACGCTGGAGCGGCGGGGCATGCAGGTGGCGCGGGCCGCGAGCGACAACGACGCGGTGACGCTGGCGGCGCAGTTCCGGCCGAACCTGGTGGTGATGGACCTGATGCAGGTGCACCGCCGGCGGGCCGGGATCGTGGACTGGCTGCGCGCGAACGGGCAGCTCAACCGCACCCCGCTGGTCGTCTACACCGCCGCCGTCGACCAGGCCGACCTGCCCCGGCTGGCCTCGGGCGAGACGGTGCTCTTCCTCGCCGAGCGGTCCACCAGCACGGAGGTGCAGAGCCGGATCGTCGACCTGCTGGCCCGGATCGGCACCAACTAGGCGCCACCGGCCGGCCACGGCCGAACACCGGACCGGCCCCGGCCGGCCACCGGGCGACGGACGACCGCAGGACGCCGGCAGCCGGACGACGGACGACCGCAGCCGGACACCGGCCCGGCGCCGGACTAGCGTGCCACCAGCCTGCGGGCCGCCTCCTTGATGGAGGCCCGCAGGCGGTCGCGGTCGTCGTCCCGCGAGCCCGCGAGGATGCGCCGCATCTGCGGGACCGCGGAGATCCAGTTCGTCAGCGAGATCAGCAGGATGAGCAGGTCGCCGGCCGGGATGACGTCCGTGATGACGCCCCGGTCCTGGCCGTCGCGGATCGCGGCGACCTTGCGGGCGTAGTGGTCCTGGCGGGCCGCCTCGTCGGGCAGGTCCGCGCTGCCGTACTCGATGCCCTCCCAGAAGAGCAGGCGCAGCAGTTCGGGATGGGCGGCGTGGTAGTCGAGGAGGCGGTCCACCCAGCCGTCGATGTCGTCGGGGTCGACGGGCACAGACGACGCCAGGTCGACCATGCACCGGCCGAGGACCTGGGTGAACAGCTCTGCCTTGTTGCCGAAGTAGGCGTAGATCAGCTGCTTGTTGGCCTTGGCCGCGGCGGCGATGCGGTCGATGCGGGCGCCCGCGATGCCGTGCCGGGAGAACTCGGCGACCGCCGCCTCGAAGATGCGGGCCTTGGTGGCCTCGGGGTCCCTCACTGTTGCCATGGGGACAGGGTAGGCGTCAGGGAAGCGGTAACCAACTATTTGGTTGACGGGAATGCGCGGGCCGGGGCACGCTGTTGGAGCCTTGCAACCAACCAGTTAGTTGTGTGAGTCGGCTCTAAGGAGAACCTCCGCTCATGCCGTCAGCCACCACCACCCGCCAGACACCGCCCGTCCGGGTCCCCGCCCGCGAGCGGTCGGCCTCCGGCACCCTCTTCCTCCTGCTCATCGCCGTCTGCACCGCCGTCACGGCCGCCAACATCTACCTCGCGGCCCCGCTGCTCCCGCTCATCGCCCGCGACTTCGGCACCACCGCCTCGGCCGTGGCCTGGATCGCCTCGGTGGCCCAGCTCGGCTACGCGGCCGGCCTGCTCTTCTTCGCGCCGCTCGGCGACCGCGTCAACCGCCGCTCGCTCGTCGCCTGGCTCTCCGTCGCCACCACGGTCGCGCTGGCCGGCGCGGCGGCGGCGCCGGGCACCGCGGCCCTCGCCGCCGCCGTCTTCGTCGCCTCGGCGGCGACGGTCGTGCCCCAGCTGCTGGTCCCGCTGGTGGCCGCGCGTGCCCCGGCCGACCGGCGCGCCCGGCACGTCGCCGCCGTCATCGCCGGTCTGTTCACCGGCATCGTCGCGGCCCGCGTGCTCGGCGGTCTCGCCGGGCAGGGCCTCGGCTGGCGCTGGGTGTTCGCCGGGTCCGCCGTCCTCACCCTCGCGCTCGGTCTGGCCACCGCCCTGGCCCTGCCGGCCGAGCGGCGGGCGCGGCAGGGCGGGCTGTTCTCCGGCATAGCCGAGCTGCCGGGGCTGCTGCGCCAGTCGTCCGAGCTGCGGCGCGCCTGCATCCGGCAGGCGGGGATGTTCGGCGCCTGGAGCGCCCTGTGGACCTCGCTGGCCCTGCTGCTGACCGGGCCGGCGTACGGCCTGTCCACCGCGACCGCCGGGCTCTTCGGCCTCTTCGGGCTGACCGCCAGCGCGGTGGCGCCGCTGGCGGGCGGCCTGGTGGACCGGTTCGGTGCCGCGCGGGTCGTCGGCACCGCGTTCGTGCTGGCCGCCGTCGCCGTACCGTTGTTCTGGCTCGGCGGGCACGTGCTGCCGGCGCTGTTCGCCGCCGCGATCGCGATCCACGCGGCCCTGGTCGCCTCCCACGTGGCCAACCAGACCGTGGCGCTGACCACGACCACCACTCCGGCGACCGCCAACACGGCCTACGTCGTCTCGGGCTTCGCCGGCGGTGCGCTCGCCTCGGCCGCCGCGGGCCCCGCCTTCGGGCACTGGGGCTGGACCGGGGTGTGCGCGGTGGCGGGCGTGTGGCTGGCGCTGGGCTGGGCGGCGACGCTGCGGACCGGCCGCCGGTGACACCGGGGCCGGGACCGGGGCCCGCCACGGGCGGGGGTACCGGCCCCGGCCCTCGTCACGGCCGGCGGGTCCGTACCGCCGTCACAGGCGGGTGACCTCCAGTTCCCCGTCCGCGTACTGCCGGCGCAGCACCTTCTTGTCGAACTTGCCCACACTCGTCTTCGGCACCACCGGCACGGTGGTCCAGCGCTCCGGCAGCTGCCACCGGGCGATCCGGCCCTCCTCCGCGAGGAAGGTGCGCAGGGCCTGGAAGTCGGCGCTCGCGCCGGGCCGCAGGACGACCGTGGCCAGCGGGCGCTCGCCCCACTTGTCGTCGGGTACGGCGACCACGGCGGCCTCGGCGACGTCCGGGTGGGCCATCAGGGCGTTCTCCAGCTCCACCGAGGAGATCCACTCGCCGCCGGACTTGATGACGTCCTTGGCGCGGTCGGTGAGGGTGAGGTAGCCGTCGGCGGAGATGGTGCCGACGTCGCCCGTCTTCAGCCAGCCGTCCGCGCTGAACTTGTCGCCGGGGCGCAGGGGGTCGGCGTCGGGGCCGTTGTAGTAGGCGCCCGCGATCCAGGGGCCGCGCACCTCCAGCTCGCCGGCCGACTCGCCGTCCCAGGGCAGGCGGGTGCCGCCGGGGCCGGTGAGGCGGGCTTCGACACCGGCCGGGAAGCGGCCCTGGGTGACGCGGTAGCGGAACTCCTCGTCGGTGCCGGCCGCATGGGCCGGCGGACGGGCCACCGTGCCCAGCGGGGAGGTCTCCGTCATGCCCCAGGCGTGGCAGACCCGCATGCCCAGCTCGTCGAAGGCCGTCATCAGGGACGGCGGACAGGCGGCGCCGCCGATGGTGACCTGGCCGAGGGAGGAGACGTCCCTCGGGCGCGCGGTGAGTTCGCCGAGCAGGCCCTGCCAGATGGTCGGGACGGCCGCCGCGTGGGTGGGCCGCTCCGACTCGATCATCTCGGCGAGCGGGGCCGGCTGGAGGAAGCGGTCCGGCATCAGCATGTTCACGCCGGTCATGAAGGTGGCGTGCGGCAGCCCCCACGCGTTCACGTGGAACTGCGGGACGACCACCAGCGAGGTGTCCCGGTCCGTCAGGCCCATCGACTGCGTCATGTTGACCTGCATGGAGTGCAGGTAGACCGAACGGTGGCTGTAGACCACGCCCTTGGGGTCGCCGGTCGTGCCGGAGGTGTAGCACATGGCGGCGGCCCGGCGTTCGTCCAGCTCGGGCCAGTCGTAGTGGTCGGGCCGGCCGACGATCAGCTCCTCGTACTCGTGCACCCGGGCGCCGGCTCCCGCCAGCGGGGCACGGTCGCCGGGGCCGGAGACGACGATGTGCTCGACCGTCGGCAGCTGCGGCAGCAGCGGTGCGAGCAGCGGGATCAGCGAACCGTTGACGAGGACGACCTTGTCGGCCGCGTGGCTGACGATCCACACCAGCTGCTCGGCGGGCAGCCGCAGGTTGAGCGTGTGCAGCACCGCGCCCATGGACGGCACGGCGAAGTACGCCTCGACGTGCTCGGCGTTGTTCCACATGAGCGTGGCCACCCGGTCGTCGTCCCGCACGCCCAGCTCGTCGCGCAGGGCGTGCGCCAGCCGGGCGGCGCGCGCCCCGACCTCGGCGAAGGTGCGCCGGTGCGGCTCGGACTCCCCGGTCCAGGTGGTCACCCGCGACGATCCGTGGACCGTGGACCCGTGGGTCAGGATCCTGGAGATCAGCAGCGGTACGTCCTGCATGGTGCTCAGCACGGAGTCCTCCCGGGCGACATTGCCTACGCGGTGGTAGAGGTTGCGCTGATTCTGCGCACATACCACGCGGTATGTCACTAGGAGGCGTGTCACGCTCAGGTCACCGCGGGCGTCGGCGCCCCAGGGCCTGTCTGGCAATTCCCGTCTGCCGCGCTTCGGGCGACGACGCGAATTGTCAGACAGGCCCTAGCGGGCCGGCGCCAGTTCGGGGTCCTCGCGCAGTTTGCCCAGCGCCCGGGAGACCGCCGACTTCACCGTGCCGACCGACACCCCGAGCACCTCGGCGGTCTGGGCCTCGCTCAGGTCCTCGTAGTACCGCAGGACGACCATCGCCCGCTGGCGGGCCGGCAGCCGCAGGACGGCCCGCCACATCGCGTCGCGCAGCGCCTGCCGCTCGGCCGGGTCGTCGCCGCACGGCAGGCGCTCGGGCTCGGGCAGCTCGTCGCAGGTGAACTCGTCCACCCGGCGCTTGCGCCACTGGGAGGTCCGGGTGTTCAGCAGCGCCCGGCGCACATAGCCGTCCAGCGCGCGCTGGTCCTCGATCCGCTCCCAGGCCACATAGGTCTTGGCCAGGGCCGTCTGCAGCAGGTCCTCGGCGTCGGTCGGGTTCGCCGTCAGCGAGCGGGCGGTGCGCAGCAGCACCGGCTGACGGGCCCGCACGTACGCCGCGAACGTCGGGTAGAGGGGAGTCTGCCGCCCGGGTGCGGCGGCGGCCGAGGCGCTGGTGCAGACGGGTGTGGTCATGCCTCCACGCTAGGAGCGGCCTCCCCCGCCGGGTATCGGCCGCAGGTCCTGAAGGCGAGTCCCCCTCAGGTTGTAGGGGTGGGGCTGGCTCCACCTCCTGAAGGTGGACCACGGGTCCGTCCCGTCTGCGGGTACGACCCTGAGGACTCACCCGTCCGCCGTCGGGACCAGCCCTGATGCCGGCACCCCGGCACCGGCCGTCACCAGGGTCCGCAAGGCCGCGAGCACCTGGCTCACGGCCGCGCCCCGCGGCCGCCGTGCCGGGTCGTCCCGGCAGAAGCCGGTCATCCCCTCCTGCGCATCATTCGTTCATTCGGAACCGTCAAGACCTCCAGGGACACCGCGCGGCGGCGCCGGAGCACCGCCGCGCACATGCGTCTCGACCCTGAAGCACACCCCCTGAGACCCCTCCCCACGAAGGACCTCAGCCGAGGCTCACCCCCTACTGCGGTGAGAGTGGTCTGCTGCCCACCGGGACTCCGGCGAACCGCACCGAGGCCCATGATTCCCACGCAAGCGTGATGAAAGGTCGATAAACCCCCATCGGCACCTTTCCGCTCCACCCACTCCCGAACCAGACGCGCGACCACCACCCCGCCCTTCCCATTTTCGAACACACGTACGACGATAGAGTCATGGCCACCCCCGACCGGCAGGCCACCACCCTGGCCCTCGCGCACGCCCTGTCCGCCGCCGAGCGCGGCCTGGCCGTCATCCCCCTGTCCCGGACGAAGCTCCCGGCCCTGCGCTCCCCCCACCGCGACGAGCCGGCACCCGAGGGACCGCCCTGCCACGGCGCCTGCGGCCGCTTCGGCCACGGTGTGTACGACGCCTCCACCGACCCCGGACACATCCGCGCCCTGTTCGCCGCCGCACCCCGGGCCACCGGCTACGGCATCGCCTGCGGGCTGCCGCCGTACCACCTGATCGGCGTCGACCTGGACACCAAGACCGGCACGGACGCCCCGGCCGCCCTGCGCGAACTGGCCCTGCGCCACCTGTTCACGATCCCGGAAACGGTCGTCGTGCTCACTCCGAGCGGTGGCCGCCACCTGTGGCTGACCGGACCGCCGGACACCGTCGTCCCGAACTCGGCCGGCCGGCTCGCCCCCGGCATCGACATCCGGGGCGCCGGCGGTTATCTGGTGGGCCCCGGCTCCCGCACCGACCACGGCGTCTACACCACCGCGCCCGGCACCGCCCACCTGCCTCCGGCCCCCTGCCCGCCGGCCCTGCTCCGCCTCCTGGCGCCTCCGCCCCGGCCCCGCCACCCGGCACCGTCCACCCCGGGCGACCAGGGCCACGGCCTGGTCCACTTCGTCCTCTCCGCACACGAGGGCCAGCGCAACACCCGCCTCTTCTGGGCGGCCTGCCGTGCCTACGAGAGCGGCATCGGCCCCGCCTTGGCGGACGCCCTGACCGAGGCGGCCTGCACGACCGGCCTGCCGGAGCGCGAGGCCCGCGCGACGATCGCGTCGGCGGCCCGGATGACCACGCACCGGGAGCGTTGAACGGGGGGCCGCGGACCGCCGGGCCGGCGGCTCCGGACCGCCGGGCAGGGCCTGGGGACCGCTGGGCAGGCGCGGTGGCGCGAAGCCTCTTACGATCCGAACGTGACGGACATACCGGATGAACTGATCAGGCTGGAACGCACCGCCGAAGAGGAACGCGCGCGCCTGGCGGGCCTCACCGGCGAGGCGTACGCCGAGCAGCAGCGCCGCTTCTGCACGGCCTCGGACGCGGTGCACGAGGCGATCACGACGCGCGCCGAGGCGACGGGCACCGACCCGCACGAGGTCGAGCAGGCGGTACGCCGCGCGGTACGACAGGCCCAGGAGGACCCGGCCGTGGAGTAACCGACGGACGGCGGGACCGGACAGCGAGGCAGGGGCGCCTCCCGGGAGAGACACCCCGCCGCGGCCCGCCACGGCCCGCCAGCCGTCGGACGAGGAGATCCGCACGTCTTCACCATCGGCACCGGCACCGCCCGCAAGCTCTGGTACCCGCCCCGGCCCCCGGAGCCGACCCGGACCCACCGGACGCGGCCCACGCAGAAGGGGTGCCCCCATCAAGGAGCACCCCTTCTCACCTGTACATCTACAACCTCTGCGGAGGCGGTGGGATTTGAACCCACGGTGACATCGCTGCCACGACGGTTTTCAAGACCGTTCCCTTCGGCCGCTCGGGCACACCTCCCCGCGCCGACGGAGATCGACGGCGCGGGTACAGATTACCGGCCCTCCGGCCGTGGCGGGCCGGCCCCGTCAGCTGTCGCCCTGCCGGGTGCCCAGCGTCAGGTCCACCGTGTGCTCCTGGCCGCCCCGCTTGTAGGTGATCGTCACCTTGTCGCCCGGCTTGTGGGTCCAGATCTCGCCGATCAGCGTGGGGCCGCTGTCGATCACGTGGTCGTCGAGCTTGGTGATGACGTCCCCGGGCTTGAGGCCGGCCTTGTCCGCCGGGCCGCCGGACTCGACCGCGGCGGCGCCGCTCGTGCCCTGCTCGGTGATCTTCGCGCCGTCGGAGGACTCCTCCAGGGAGACGGAGGCGCCGATCTTGGCGTACACCGGCTTGCCGGTCTTGATCAGCTGCTGGGCGACGTACTTCGCCTGGTTGATCGGGATGGCGAAGCCCAGGCCGATCGAGCCGGACTGCGCGGAGCCGAAGCCGCCGCTGCCCGTGGACTGGATCGCGGAGTTGATGCCGATGACCGCACCGGAAGCGTCCAGCAGCGGGCCGCCGGAGTTGCCCGGGTTGATGGACGCGTCGGTCTGCAGGGCGCTCATGTAGGACGCCTTGCTGGTGGAGCTGCCGTCGCTGGAGGCCACCGGGCGGTTCTTGGCGCTGATGATGCCGGTCGTCACCGTGTTCGACAGTCCGAAGGGGGCGCCGATGGCGATGGTCTCGTCGCCGACGGCCACCTTGTCGGAGTCGCCGAGGGCGAGCGGCTTGAGGTCGGAAGGGGCGTTCTTGAGCTTGATGACCGCCACGTCGTAGCCCTGCGCGTGGCCGACGACCTCGGCGTCGTACTTCTTCCCGCTCGCGAAGGTGGCCGTGAGCCGGCCGCCGTCCACCGCCTCCGCGACCACGTGGTTGTTGGTGACGATGTGCCCCTGGGTGTCGAAGACGAACCCGGTGCCCGTGCCGCCCTCGCCGTCGCTGCTCTCGGCCTGGATCGTCACCGTGCTGGGCAGCGCCCTGGAGGCCACGCCCGCGATCGTCCCCGGTGCGCGCTTGACCTGCGTGGCGCCGTCGGAGGCGGAGATCGTGGTGGAGCCGTGGTCGTCACGGTCCTTGGCCAGGGTGTAGCCGAGGCCGCCGCCTAGGCCGCCCGCGACCAGCGCGGCCACCAGGACCGCCGCCACCAGGCCGCCGCGACCGCGCGGCTTGGGCGCGGGCTGCTGCCAGGTGGCGCCCCAGCCGGTGCCCTGACCGCCCGCGTCGCCGCCATAGGACGGGCCGGCGCCGTAGGAGGGGCCGCCGCCGTGGGACGGGCCGGCGCCGTAGGGCCCCGGGTCGCCGTAGGACGGGGTGGCCGGGGGCGGAGGCGGCCAGGAGCCGTCGGGGGCCGGGCCGGACGCGGGGGCCGCGGGCGGGGCCGCCGGGTTCTCCGGGGGCACGGGCGGAAGCGGTGCCGTCGGGGCGCTCCCCTCGGGCCCGGGGCCCTGCGGGGAAGCGTCGGGAGAGGCCACCGGCACGGGAGGTGCGGACGGCGCCGGGGGTACCGCGTTGCCCTCGTTCTCGGTGCTCACAGCTCTTCTCCTCGGTCCACGCCTGTTGTCGTCGGTCGCACTGTCTTGCGTCAGCTTTTCCCACGAGCCGTCAGAGCACCATAAGCGGTGCCTGTGCGTCCGGCGGTCCTCTTTATATAGGATCTTTAACGGCATTTACCGTAAAAGTTATATAAGCGACCAGGAGGTCCTCGCCTGTCCGCGGCGAAGCCGCCGTTCGCCGGGGAGTCGCACCCACCCCGCCACGGCTACCCGGTGACGGTGGCACCATGACGCGGTGACCCACGCACCCCAGCGCTCCATCCAGGTCGTCGCCCACCGCGGCGCCTCCGAAGACGCCCCCGAGCACACCCTCGCCGCCTACCGGAAGGCGATCGAGGACGGCGCCGACGCCCTGGAGTGCGACGTACGGCTGACCGCGGACGGACATCTGGTCTGCGTCCACGACCGGCGGGTGAACCGTACCTCCAACGGCCGCGGCGCGGTCTCCGCGCTGGAACTGGCCGACCTGGCCGCGCTCGACTTCGGTTCCTGGAAGACGCGCGAGGCCTGGCACGGACGGGACGAGGAGCCCGACTGGGAGCACCGGCCGGAGGACCGCGAGGAGACCTCCGTCCTCACCCTGGAGAGACTGCTGGAACTCGTCGCGGACGCCGGGCGGCGGGTGGAGCTGGCCATCGAGACCAAGCACCCCACGCGCTGGGCGGGCCAGGTCGAGGAGCGGCTGCTGGCCCTGCTGAACCGTTTCGGCCTGGCAGTGCCGGCCTCCGCCGCCGAGTCGCCGGTCCGGATCATGAGCTTCTCGGCCCGTTCGCTGCACCGCGTGCGCACCGCGGCGCCGACCCTGCCGACGGTCTACCTGATGCAGTTCGTCTCGCCCCGGCTGCGCGACGGCCGGCTCCCCGCGGGCGTGCGCATCGCCGGGCCCTCGCTCCGCATCGTGCGCAACCACCCCGCCTATGTGGAGCGACTGCGGCAGTCCGGCCACCAGGTCCACGTGTGGACCGTGAACGAGCCCGAGGACGTCGACCTCTGCCTCGACCTGGGCGTCGACGCCATCATCACCAACCGTCCGCGCGCGGTGCTGCGCCGTCTCGGCCGCTGAGCCGCCGACCGGAGGCCCCCGCCGGACACGAGCGGGAAGACGCCGTCACGGGGAGTGCACCGGCGCGTTCGCTCGGTGTCCGTCTGTGTCGAGTGCGTCACCGGAAGAGGACTGGCCGGTTTCCGGCGCAGACCAAAAGGGCATCCACACCGTGGCGTGGGGCGAAGGAGGTCTCGGGGGTGGCGTTGGTGGTGGCACAGGAAGTGCCCACGTCGTCGAGCATGGCCGTACCCCATGGCCCTGCGGGCGTGGGGAAGGCGCGGCACCGGATGCGGGCGCAGCTGCGCAGCGGGGGCGTGGCGGAGTCGGTCATCGACGACGCCGTACTGATCCTTTCGGAACTGCTGAGCAATGCCTGCCGGCACGGGCGGCCCCTCGGGGACGCGCCGGCCGGGGACGGCGACGTACGCGCCGCGTGGCGGGTCGACGCGCGCGGACGGCTGCTCGTGGAGGTCACGGACGGCGGCGGCCCGACCCGCCCGGCACCGGCGACACCGTCGGTGACCGCGCACGGCGGGCGCGGGCTGAACATCATCACGGCCCTCGCCGACGACTGGGGCGTCCGGGACGACGTCGAGGGCGAGGTGACGGTCTGGGTGGTGGTCCACGGCGACGTCCACGATCCCGATGCCGGCTGCCCCCGCGACCCGTTCGCTACGCGCGTCACCCGGCCCGTGGCCCGGGAGGCACCGCTCGCGGACCTGGCCCGGGAGGCACCGCTCGCCGATCTGGCGCTGCCGGCCGTGGCGACGGCCCCGGAGACGGCACTGACGGGTGCGGTGGCCGGCGAGGTGCCGCTGCCTCGGTTGTCGCCGGCGGACGAGAGTTTGCCGGACCTGCCGCTGACAGCGATATCGGACGCGACGCTCACGGGCATCACCACGACGGACGTGCCCCTGTCCGGCCTGACCACCCCGGGCCTGGCGCTGCCGGACCTGTCCGGTCTGGACTTCACGGACGCCTTCGAGGACTTGGACTGACCCCGCGGGGCCGGCGGCGGCCGGCCGGCGCGACGGGCCGCCACCCGCGCGCGACGCCGGGCACCGGCGCACCGGACACCGGCGGACCGGATTCCGTTACCGCCACCAGCCGTCGAGCGCCCGTGCGTTGTCCACAGGTTCCCGTCGGTCACGGCCGAAGCGGCTAGGCTCCCGACGTACGAGAAGAGCCGTAACCGGGAGACACCCACCATGGCCAAGAAGCGCCCCCAGACGAAGGCCAAGCCGCAGCCGATCGACGGGGAGATCCCGGTTGTCGGCGCCCGCGAGCCCTGCCCCTGCGGCAGCGGCCGGCGCTACAAGGCCTGCCACGGCCGGGCCGCCGCGCACGCCGTGACCGAGCTGGTGCAGCGCCCGTTCGAGGGACTGCCCGGCGAGTGCGACTGGGTCGCGCTGCGCGAGCTGGTCCCGGCCGCGACCGCGGAACTGACCCTGCGGGACGGCCTGCCCGACGGCGTCCCGTCGGTCACGCTGGCCACGGTGCTGCCGATGGCCTGGCCCGCGCTGCGCCGGGACGACGGTTCGGTCCTGCTGGGCCTGCAGAACGACACGGCGTCCGGCGACATCAGCCGCGACCTCGCCGACACGCTGCTGCGCGCCCTGGAGGCCGAGCCGGGCACCCCGGTGCAGGGCCGCCGCGCCCCCGCCGAGGGCCCGCGGTTGCAGGACCTGCTCGACCCGGAGGGCGCTTTCCAGCCGGTCGTGCACAGCGGCTTCGAGTTCTGGGTGCCGGACGCGGAGAACGCGAGCCCGGAGGTGGCCGCCTCCCTGGAGCGGGCCAACGCCGCGGCGATCCCGACCGTGCGGCTGTCCGCCGTGCAGGCCGCGTACTGGTGCGAGACCCCGGAGAAGAACCACCTGCGCTGGGTCATGCCGCACCCGGAGGAGCAGCTTCTGGACGCTCTCGCGCGGCTGCACGCGGCCGGCCGCTCCAGCCTCGGCGAGGGCACCCGGCTCGTGGGCTCCTTCCGTGCTCACGGCCTCACCGTTCCGGTCTGGGACCTGCCGAGCGGCATCTCGGCCAAGGACGTGGAGCAGCCGGCCGCCGAGTTCGCCGAGCGCCTCGCCGCCGCCCTCGCGGCCACGGAACCGCTCACTCCGGAGGAGCGCCGGGCCCGCGGCGGACTGACCAACCGGCAGGTCACGCTCAGCTGACGCGTCGTACGCGAGGAGCCCGGCCGGCCGGCCGGGCGACCGCGCCACGGGACCGCGCGAAGGGTGACTCGCGTCACAACTCGGCCCTTCTCCAGGAAAATCGGTGTCCGAATCGGCAAGACCGAATTTGCGAACCGCCGATCTCTTGTTACCGTTCCTGTAGCCCGGTTGCTGGTGCATCCCCCGTCGCCAGCAACCGGGCCTTTCCATGCCCTTTTCCAGGGCCGCCCCGCGTCCGTGCCCATGCCGGCGCACGCGGCGCGAAGGAGCGTCAACCGCCCGGGAGCCGTCAGGAGTTGCTGCCCGAGCGGAGCAGCAGGGCCCCGTCCGGTCCGTGCGCGGCGAACTCGGTGACGGCCGTGTAGGCGCCCGGCGCGCCCCGGACGCGCTCGCGCGGCGTCTCGCAGGTGGCGGGCTCGTCGTCGGTGCCGGTGGCGCAGTGCGTCTGGACGGTCCGGCCATCCGGTCCCATCAGGCTCAGCAGCGCGTCCAGCGGTCCGCCGGTGGTGTTGCGGTAGTAGGTGCGCGCCCAGGTGTCCTCGCCCTGGGTCAGCACACAGGTCTGGGCCTCGATGCCGTCCGGCGAGGTGAGGGCCGGGCCGCAGCGGGCGGCGGTGGCGAGCCCGATGCCGAGCAGGAAGGGGGAGCGGCGGGCGCCGTGCCCGCCGGTCTTGGCGTCGGCCCGGGAAGCGGCCGGTACGACGGTCCGGCCGGCCTCGCCCACCTGTCCCGCGGAGGCCACCGTCAGCGGCAGCGCGGCCACGGCCGCCGCGACGGTCCCGAGGGCGAGCAGACGCAGCCTGCGCGGGCCCGGCCCGCCGTGGCGCGGCCGTGCGGCCCGGCGACCGCCGGAAAGACGCAGCATGTCCGGACGATAACGACAGGGCGGGCCCCGCCCGCCCCGGCCGCGCCCGACACCCCTACAACTCCGGCGCGCTCACACCCGTACGAGTGAGGGCGTCGACCACGGCGTCCACCACGGCCTCCACGTCGGGCACCCAGGGCGCGGCCGAGCCGGGCAGCGGGGCGCGCTCCCAGCGGACGGCGCCCTGGCCGGTCTCGGACGGCGGCAGGGCGATATAGCCGCCCGTGCCGTGGAAGCGCAGGGAGCCGGGGACGAAGTCCTTGGCGTAGAGCAGTTCGCCGAGTTGCTCCATGGAGTACGGCTTCACCAGCAGCGACCAGCGGGTGGGCGAGGCGATCACCGGGCCGAGCCGCATGCCGCGCCGGTCGAGCAGGGCGAGGGCGCGGGAGGCGGCGAGGGCCGGCAGGCTGACCGCGCAGGGCGCCCGGTCCCCGGTGGCCAGGATGATCGGAGCGTCCGGCCGGTTGGTCCACCACCAGCGCACCATGCGCGCGTCGGTGGTGGCCGCGAGCAGCCCCGGGTCGAAGGGGTGCGCACCGGGCACCGTGCACTCCGGGTCGGGGCAGGCGCAGCGGGCCCGGCCTTGCGGGTCCGGCGCCACACCGGGGAGTACCGGCCACTGCCACTCGGTCGCGAAGGTCAGGGCCGCGCCGATCAGCTCGGGCCGCCCGCCGTTCCGCCTGGACAGGAGCCTGCGTCGCCTTTTGAGGATCTCGCGCATGAGCGCTCGTTCCTTTCCGTTGCACCGCTGGCAACACCGTGGGCTACATCACACCATGTGTCGATCACTTCACTGTGCGTACCTGTTGGCGCATCACACCCCCGCGCACGGCATGGGTACCCCAGGGGTCGGGCGTGGGCCGTGTCCGCGTCCGCAGTGCGTCTATCAAAAGCACGTCCGCGGCGTGCGGGTGGCGAAGTCTGGCGTTTTGCCGTCGCGCGTGTTTCTCTCCGCCTCCGCCACGGGAGGATGGGGCTCGGCCGTCGGTGGCTATGACGCCCGGGTCCGTCGCCAGGTTCCGGGTGGCCCCCAACCACCCCTGGCCTTCTCCGAGTACGTACCCATCACGACCGGTGTGACGCTCCGTCGAGCAGGGTCAGTCGACCGCAATGGGCCGATACCTAAGGCAGTTTTCAGCCAACTTGCCGGTAACGCAAGGGGTTCGGGCAAACCCTCTCGCGTCTCGTGGACACCAGGAATCCCCGCAGGACAATGCTGGACATCCCCTCACGAGTGCGTGTACATGTGGAGGCACTGCTAGCGGCGCAGAATGACATGGGGGTTTGCGATGCTTCCCTGCAATACGCACCGGTCTGGAAGCCGGACGCCATGAACGCCCCGCACCCTCCGAAAGTGGCCGGAATCGACCCCACAGTGCCCACGCCAGCCCACACTGCGACGCCCGTCCCTCCCGTCTCCGGCGCCTCCTGCGTCCCGGGCGCCGCCACCGTCCCCGCCCCCCACCCGCCCGCCCCCGGCACCCTGCTCCAGGACCGGCTGGCCGGCTGGGTCTCCGATCTGACGACCCTCCACGAACTCACCGAGCGGCTCTCCCGCACCAGCGCGCTCGAAGTCGCCCTGCACGAACTGCTGCGCGCCGGAGCCGCCCTGGTCGGCGCCCGCCGCGGCCTGGTCGCCTTCGAGCCCGCCGACGGCCTCGGCCCCCGCACCAGCCTCGGCCTCGGCCTGGGCCGCGCCGACCTCGGCCACCTCGAGACCGTGCCGCGCGGCTCACTGCCGTACGACACCGGCGGCACCGCCGAGATCGCCCACCCCGACCTGCTCGCCGAGGACGGCCTCGACCCGCGCCACCGCGAGGTGGCCGTCCGCCTCGGCTACGCCGCCAGCTACGCCCTGCCGCTCGCCACCGAGTCCGCCGGCCGCCTCGGCGCCGCCGTCTGGCTCTACGACGAGCCGGCCGAGCCGCACGATCGCCGCCGCCACCTCGCCGGGCTGTACGTCCGGCACGCCACCGAGCACCTGGCCCGGCTGCTGGAGGTGGAACGCACGCGCGCGTGCGTGGCGACCCTCACCGGTGAACTGCTGCCCTCCCGGCTGCCCCGGGTGCCCGGCGTCCAGCTCGCCGCGCGGCACCGCACGAGCGCGCGCGGCGGCGGCGACTGGTACGACGCCCTGCCGCTGCCGGACGCCGCGCTCGGCCTGTCCGTCGGCTCGGTCACCGGCTCCGGGCCCGGCGCGGTGGCCGCCATGGGCCGGCTGCGCGCCTCCTTGCGCGCGTACGCCGTGATGGAGGGCGAGGACCCGGTCGCCGTCCTGTCCGACCTGGAGCTGCTGCTGCGGCTGACCGAGCCCGCCCGCTCGGCCACCGCCCTGTTCGCCTACTGCGAGCCCGCCCTGCGCCGGATCACCCTGGCCGGCGCAGGGCACAGCCCGCCGCTGCTGACCGGCGAGCGGCGCACCGAGTACGCCGAGACCTCCGTCTCCGCGCCGCTCGGCATGCTCGCCTGCTGGGAGGCGCCGAGCACCGAGGTGCAGACGGAGCCCGGGGAGACGGTCCTGCTCTACACCGACGGACTGCTGCACCGCACCGGCGACCCGGCCGACCGCGCCTTCGCCCGGCTGCACGCCGCCGCCGCGGGCGTCCCGCGCGCGCTGCGGCACGACCCGGGCGCCGTAGCCGACCACGTCCTGCGCACGGTCCTGCCGGACGGCCTGGACGCGGCCGACAGCGAGGAGGACGTGGTGCTGCTGGCGGCCCGCTTCGACTGACCGGCCCGGCGGCGGCCCGGCCGGCCGGTATGACCGGGCATAACAGGTCATCCGACCCCGCCCGCTCCCGGTACGACCGTACGATGATGGAGGCCCCGCTCGGCCACAAGCAGGAGCGCACGGGCCCCGGGGGAGATCACTGGCGTATCGAGGAGGATCACGTGTCCGACGAGCTCAACCCGGCTGTGCCCGACTCCGCTACCGCGGAGGGCCCGGAGACCGAGGCCGAGGAGCCGGTCAAGCAGCGGAAGAACGGCCTGTACCCGGGCGTCTCCGACGAGCTGGCCGAAAACATGAAGTCCGGCTGGGCCGACACGGAGCTGCGTGACCTGGAGCCCGTCGAGCAGGCCGCGCACACCGCGCGCCGCCGCGCCGCGCTCTCCGCCCGCTTCCCGGGCGAGCGCCTGGTCGTCCCGGCGGGCAACCTCAAGACCCGCTCGAACGACACCGAGTACCCCTTCCGCGCCTCCGTCGAGTACGCGTACCTCACCGGCAACCAGACCGAGGACGGCGTCCTGGTGCTGGAGCCCGAGGGCGACGGCCACGAAGCCACCATCTACCTGCTGCCGCGCTCCGACCGCGAGAACGGCGAGTTCTGGCTCTCCGGCCAGGGCGAGCTGTGGGTCGGCCGCCGCCACTCCCTCACCGAGTCCGAGGCCCTCTACGGCATCCCGGCCGCCGATGTGCGCGAGCTGGCCGACAAGCTCCGCGAGGCCACCGGCCCGGTCCGCGTGGTGCGCGGCCACGACGCCGGCATCGAGGCGGCCCTGACCGACAAGGTCACCGCCGAGCGCGACGAGGAACTGCGCGTCTTCCTCTCCGAGATGCGCCTGGTGAAGGACGAGTTCGAGATCGGCGAGCTGCAGAAGGCCGTCGACTCCACCGTGCGCGGCTTCGAGGACGTCGTGAAGGTCCTCGACAAGGCCGAGGCGACCTCCGAGCGCTACATCGAGGGCACCTTCTTCCTCCGCGCGCGCGTGGAGGGCAACGACGTCGGCTACGGCTCCATCTGCGCGGCCGGCCCGCACGCCTGCACCCTGCACTGGGTCCGCAACGACGGCCCGGTCCGCTCCGGCGACCTGCTCCTGCTGGACGCCGGTGTGGAGACGCACAGCCTGTACACCGCCGACGTCACGCGCACGCTGCCCGTCAACGGCACGTACAGCGAGCTCCAGAAGAAGATCTACGACGCCGTGTACGACGCCCAGGAGGCCGGGATCGCGGCCGTCAAGCCGGGCGCAAAGTACCGCGACTTCCACGACGCCGCCCAGCGCGTGCTGGCCGAGCGGCTCGTCGAGTGGGGCCTGGTCGAGGGCCCGGTCGAGCGCGTCCTGGAGCTGGGCCTGCAGCGCCGCTGGACCCTGCACGGCACCGGGCACATGCTCGGCATGGACGTCCACGACTGCGCCGCCGCGCGGACCGAGACCTACGTGGACGGCACCCTGGAGCCGGGCATGGTGCTCACCGTCGAACCCGGTCTGTACTTCCAGGCCGACGACCTGACCGTGCCGGAGGAGTACCGGGGGATCGGCGTCCGGATCGAGGACGACATCCTCGTGACCGAGGACGGCAACCGGAACCTCTCCGCGGGGCTGCCGCGCCGCTCCGACGAGGTCGAGGCGTGGATGGCCGCGCTGAAGGGCTGATCAGCCCTTCAGCCGATCCGCTGATCCGCTGGTTCTCGGACGAAGGACCCCTCGCAGCTCACGCGGTGAGCAGCGAGGGGTCCTTCGTCCACTTGAGGATCTTGTCGAAGCTGACCACCGTCCCGCTCCGGCCGGGCTTCGCCCCGACGTGCACGTGATCGGCCAGCTCCTGGATCAGCCACAGGCCGCGCCCGTGCTCGGCGTCCGGACGGGCGGGCCGGAAGTCCTGGGCGCGGGGCAGACCGGGCCCGGAGTCGGCCACCTCGATACGGCACCTCTCCCCGTCGAGGTACGCCGTCACCTGGTATGCCTGCGAGGCGCCGGGCGCGGTGTCACCGCCGTGCTCGACGGCGTTCGCGCAGGCCTCGGACAGGGCCACCGACAGGTCGTAGGAGATATCGGGGTCCACACCCGCCGTCTCCATCGTTCCGATGAGCAGCCGTCGCGCGAGCGGAACGCTCGCAGCCTCGCGCCGCAGTTGGAGTGACCACCAGATGCTCATGCTCCAGCCTCCTGGCCGCGGCTCGACATACCGTTACGTATTGCCACCGGCGGGTGGCCGTAAGCACTCCATTGACGTGAACGAGCCCATTCGGCCGATGCGCCGCGGCCGGAATCGGTGTATGGGCAGGTCGAACCGGTGAACGGGGACGGCGCGGCCGACCTGCCGTATGCCGCGGGTGCGGCCAGTGGGATGATGGGCCCGCCATGACTGCCCCCCACCCGCGCACGGCGCGTCCCGGAGCCGGGCTCCGGATCCTGCGGGCCGCGGTGTTCGCCGCGGCCTGTGTCGCGCTGGCCGCGGCCGGGCACACCCTGGCCTCCTGCGCGGGCGTGCCGCTGTGGACGCTCGGCGCGGGCTTTCTCGGCTGCCTGCTGTTCGTGGTGCCGCTCGCCGGGCGGGCCCGCTCGCTGCCGGGCATCGCCGCACTGCTCGCCCTCGGCCAGACCGTGCTGCACACGCTGTTCGGGCTGGGCCAGCACGGGGCCGCGGCGGCCGCCGGCGGGACGATGCCCGCGGCCGGGTCCACGGGCGCGGCGCTGAGCGACCGCGCGCTGGTGGAGCAGGCCACCCGGCTCGTGTGCGGATCGACCCCGTCGTCCCTCACCCCGGGCCACGCCTACCGGCTGCTGCTCGACGCCCGGCTGATCGACCGTTCGGGCCGGCCCACGGCGTCCCCGGGCAGCATGGAACACGTGCACGACGCCGCGGGCGCCTCCGCCGGGCTGCTCCCCTCGCTGCCGATGCTGCTCGGCCATGTGCTCGCCGCCGTGGCCGCCGGCTGGCTGCTGCGCCGCGGGGACCTGGCCGTGCTGCGGCTGATGGAGCTGTCGGCGCACGGCGTCGCGGAGACCGCGCTCGTACGGTCCCTGCGCGCCGCGCTCGCGCTGGTGCGCGCCCTGTGCGCCGGACTGCTTCCCGACACCGCGCCCGGCCCGCGCGGCCGTCGCCCCGGCCGGGACGAGACCCCGGCCCCGCACACCGCCGTACTCCAGCACACGGTGATCCGGCGCGGCCCGCCCGCCGCCGCCTTCCTCCTCGCCGCCTGACACGACGCGACGACCACTCCAGCCCGGACGCAAGAGAGCCGGCCGGGAGGCGCCGCCGTCGTGCGGCACGCGCGCGTGCGCACATCCGGTCGCCGCCGTCACGAGTGGCACGGCCGCCCGCGCGCGTACTCCCGATCACCACGCAATCTCACCCGGAGTGGAGTACTCCCTGCCATGAAGGCTTCTCGTATCGCCGCCGCGACCGTCGTCGCCGGCTCCGCCGTCCTCGCCCTGTCCGTCCCCGCGTTCGCGCATGTCACCGTGCAGCCGGAGGGCACTGCGGCCAAGGGCGGCTACGCGGTCGTGGACGTCAAGGTCCCGAACGAGCGCGACGACGCCTCGACCACCAAGGTCGAGATCAGCCTGCCGGCCGACCACCCGATCGCCTCGGTGATGCCGCAGCCGGTGCCCGGCTGGAAGGTCGCCGTCACCAAGTCCAAGCTGGACAAGCCGCTGACCATGCACGGCGAGAAGATCGACGAGGCCGTCAGCAAGGTCACCTGGACCGCCGACGGCAAGGGCATCGAGCCCGGCTTCTTCCAGAAGTTCCCGGTGTCCCTGGGCGCCCTGCCCGAGAACGCCGACCAACTGGTATTCAAGGCCCTCCAGACCTACTCCGACAAGGAAGTGGTGCGCTGGATCGAGATCCCGCAGGAGGGCCAGGACGAGCCGGACAACCCCGCGCCGGTGCTGAAGCTGGCCGCCGCCGCCGACGACGAGCACGGCGCGGCGAGCGCGGCGAACACGGCCGGCAAGGACGCCGGGACCGAGAAGACGGCCGCCGCGGACTCCGGTGACGGCACCGACACCACCGCGCGGGTGCTCGGCGTGGCCGGCATCGTCGTCGGCGTCGCGGGCGTGGCCTACGGCATCTTCGCCGGCCGCCGCCGCACCGCCGCCTGACCCTCCTTCCACAGCGCGCGCCGGGTGTCGCGCGGGGCCGTCCCCGCACGGCCGGGCGACCCCGGTGCGCGCCGAAGTTCACACATCTGGGACATTTTCCTATGCGCAAGAAGACGTTCGCCGCGGCGGCGCTGCTCGCCGCCGCCACCCTGACCCTCTCCGCCTGCGGCAACGGGAACGACGCCGACGAGTCGCCGGTCGCCGTGGTCTCGGGCGGCTCCGACTCGAACAAGCCGGCCACCGTCCTCGACCAGCCGTTCGACAAGCCGGCCCTGGTCCTCACCGACACCCACGGCAAGAAGTACGACCTCCGCAAGGAGACCAAGGGCCACCCGACCCTCGTCTACTTCGGCTACACCCACTGCCCGGACATCTGCCCGGCGACGATGAGCAACATCGCGGTCGCCAAGAAGTCCCTGCCCAAGGCCGAACGGGACGATCTGAAGGTCGTGTTCGTGACCACCGACCCCGGCCGCGACACCCCGGCCGAGCTGGGCAAGTGGCTCAAGGGCATCGATCCCGAGTTCATCGGTCTGACCGGCGACTTCGCCAAGGTCCAGGCCGGTGCCCGGTCCCTCGGCATCGCCGTGGAGCCGACGAAGAAGGACGAGAACGGCAAGCTCGTCTCCATGCACGGCACGCAGGTCGTCGCCTTCTCCCCGAAGACCGACGCCGGGTACGTCCTCTACGGCGAGAGCGCCACGGCCGACGACTACGCCAAGGACCTGCCCAAGCTCGTCGAGGGAGCCAACCCGTGAGGCGTCCGGCCGTCCTGACCGCGGGCGCGCTCGCCGCCGCCCTGGCCCTCACCGGCTGCACGGACTCCGCGAGCGCGGACGCCGGCAAGGCGGACCTGTCCGTCAGCTCCCCCTACATGCCGCAGCCCGTCTCCGCCGACATGGCCGCCGGCTTCCTGACGATCACCAACGACGGCGGGGCCGGCGACGAGCTGACCTCGGTCAGCAGTGACGTCGCCGGCGAGGTCACCATGCACAGCACCACCGGCGGGGCCATGGCGGAGAAGTCCTCCTTCGGCATACCGGCGCACGGCCGGCTGGTGTTCCGCAGCGGGGGCAACCACCTGATGTTCGAGAAGCTGAAGCGTGCGCCGAAGCAGGGCCAGACGGTCACCGTGAAGCTCACTTTCGCCCAGTCCGGGCCGCTCACCGTCGAGATGCCGGTGAAGCCCGCGACGTACACCCCGTCGACCGGCCACTGAGGGAGGGACCACCGTGACCCGGACCACCGCTCCCCGTCTGCGGACCCTGCTGCTGCTCCTCCTCGCCGTCACCGGCGCGCTGTTGGCGGGGGCCTCACCCGCCTCCGCCCACGCGGCGCTGACCGGCAGCGACCCCGCGCAGGGGGTGGTGGCCGGACAGGCACCCACCCAGGTGTCGCTCACCTTCTCCGAGAAGGTGGCCATGAGCGACGACTCCGTACGCGTCCTCGATCCCCGCGGCAAGCCGGTGCAGACGGGCGGCCCCGCCAACGTGAGCGGGACGACGTACGCCGTGAAACTCGAGAGCGGCCTGGCCAAGGGCACGTACACCGTCACCTACCAGGTCGTCTCGGCGGACAGCCACCCCGTCGCCGGTGCCTACACCTTCTCCGTCGGCGCGCCCTCGCCCACCGTCGTGACCGGCGCCGGACCGGCCGCGGGCGGCGGGGTCGTGGGCGGGCTCTACGCGTTCGGCCGGTACGCGTCGTACGCCGGATTCATCGTGCTCGCCGGCGGCGCGGCCTTCGTGCTCGCCTGCTGGCAGCGCGGCGCGGGAGCACGGGCCGTGCAGCGGCTGGTCGTCGGCGGCTGGATCGCACTGACCGCGGCCACCCTGTGGCTGCTGCTCCTGCGCGGTTCGTACACCACCTCCGGGACGTTCGCCGACGTCTTCGACCTCGATCTGCTCGGCCAGGTGCTCCAGACCAAGACCGGGGCCGCGCTGGTCTCCCGGCTGCTGCTGCTCGCCGCCGCCGCGCTGTTCGTCGCCGTCCTCTTCGGCACCTACACCCGGCGTACGGACGTCACCGAGAAGCGCGACCTGACCTTCGGGCTCGCGGTCGGCGGAGTGGTCGTCGCGGCCGGGCTCGCCACCAGCTGGGCCATGGCCGAGCACGCCTCCACCGGGCTCCAGCCGGGTCTCGCCATGCCGGTGGACGTCGTCCATCTGCTGGCCGTCGCCGCCTGGCTGGGCGGGCTCGCCGCACTGCTGACCGCGCTGTACCGGGCGCCGGCCGAGCACCCGGTCGAGGCCGCCGCCGTCCGGCGCTTCTCCCGGATGGCGTTCGGCTCCGTCCTCGCGCTCGTCGGCACCGGTGTCTACCAGTCCTGGCGTCAGCTCGGCTCCTGGTCGGCGTTCACCGAGACCCGTTACGGGCAGCTGCTGCTGGCCAAGATCCTCCTGGTGGCGGTGCTGGTCGGCATCGCGGGCCTGTCCCGGCGGTGGACGGGCAGGCTCACCGACCGCGGCGCGGACACCGAGCGGGAACGGACGGAACGGGTCTCCACCGCCGACACCGGGCGGCGACGGACCGAGCGGGTCCGCGCCGCCGAGGCCGACACCGAGCAGGGCCCGGCCGAACGGGTCCGCGCCGCCGATGCCGGGCGGTCCGGAGCGGTCCGTAAGGAGCAGGTCCCCGCCGTGACGACCGGTGGCGGCGGCGCGGGCGGGGGCGCCGGTGACGCACGGCGGGCCGCCCAGCTCGCCCGGCAGCGCGCGGCCGTCGACGCCGCCCGGCGCAAGCGGCTGCGCGACGCCGACGAGAACCGCTTCGGACTGCGCCGCTCGGTGCTCGCCGAGGCCGGTGTCGCGCTCGTACTGCTCGCCGTCACCACCGCGCTGACCCAGACCGAACCGGGCCGCACCGAGCAGGAAGCCAAGGCGGCCACCTCCTCCCCGGCCGGCTCCAACACCTCCACGGCCTCCGGCGCGCTCACCCTGGACATGCCGTTCGACACCGGCGGCACCGACGGCAAGGGCGTCGTCCGCGTCGACCTCGACCCCGCGCGCACGGGCGGCAACGAGATGCACGTCTACGTCCAGCGGCCCAACGGCCGGGCCTTCGACGTCCCGGAGGTGAAGGTCTCCTTCACCCTGGAGGCGAAGAAGATCGGCCCGCTCCCCGTGAACCCCGACCACATCACCACCGGCCACTGGTCGGCGAGCGGAGTGCAGCTCCCCATGGCCGGCGACTGGAGGGTCGCCGTCACGGTCCGCACCTCCGACATCGACCAGGCGACCGTCTCCAAGAACGCGCAGATCGGCTGAACCACACCATGCCCGACCAGTCCCTCTCCCAGGTCCGTACCTCCGACGCGCCGGCGGCGGAGCCCGGGACCCGCGCGTGCGGCGTCTCCCGGCGCGCCCTGCTCGGCACCGCCGGCGCCACCGGGCTCGTGCTCGGCGCGGCCGGCGGCGCCGTGGGATATGCCGCCGCGCCCGCCGGGGCCGCCCCGCTGACCGCGCTGGGCTCCGGCCGGGCGATGTTTCACGGGAAACATCAGCCTGGCATCACCGAGGGCCTCCAGGCGCGCGGCCATCTCGTCGCCTTCGACCTGGTGGCGGGCGCGGGCCGCAAGGAGGCGGCGGCCCTGCTGCGCCGCTGGTCGGCGACCGCCGAGCGGCTGATGGCGGGCGAACCCGCGCCGCACGACGACACCGATGTGGCCCGGGACGCGGGGCCGTCCTCGCTGACCGTCACCTTCGGCTTCGGGCACAGCTTCTTCGCCAGGACCGGGCTGGAGAAGCAGCGGCCGGCCGCGCTGGACCCGCTCCCGGACTTCTCCTCCGACCGGCTCGACAAGGCCCGCAGCGACGGCGATTTGTGGGTGCAGATCGGCGCGGACGACGCCCTGGTCGCTTTCCACGCCCTGCGCGCCGTCCAGAAGGACGCGGGGTCGGCCGCGCGGATCCGCTGGCAGATGAACGGCTTCAACCGCAGCCCCGGCGCCACCGCCCACCCCATGACGGCCCGCAACCTCATGGGCCAGCTCGACGGCACCGGCAATCCGAAGCCGTCCGACGCCGACTTCGAAAAGCGGATCTTCGTACCCGCTCCGGGCGAGCCGGCGTGGATGGCGAACGGCTCCTATGCCGTCGTCCGCCGCATCCGCATGCTCCTGGACGACTGGGAGAAGCTGTCGACCACGGCCCAGGAACAGGTCATCGGGCGCCGCAAGGACAACGGGGCACCGCTGTCCGGCGGCGACGAGACGACCCCGATGGACCTGGAGAAGGCCGACACCAAGGGCGACTACCTGGTCCCGCTCAACGCGCACGCCCGGATCACCCGGCCCGACCGGAACGGCGGCGCGGCCATGCTGCGGCGTCCCTTCTCCTACCACGACGGCATCGCCGCGGACGGCACCCCGGACGCCGGTCTCCTCTTCATCTGCTGGCAGGCCGATCCGCTGCGCGGCTTCGTCCCGGTGCAGCGCAAGCTCGACCGGGGCGACGCGCTGTCGCAGTTCATCCGGCACGAGGCGAGCGGCCTGTTCGCGGTGCCGGGCGGAGCGGCGAAGGGCGAGTACGTGGGTCAGCGGCTGCTTGAGGGATGAGCACGGCTGCTTGAGGGGGAACCGGGTTCAAACCACCCGGTCGAGTGGCATTCCTGAGACACCCGCCTCAGGCTCCTCTACGGCCATTAGGGTGAGGACCATGCCAGCGAGCTATGCCTATCTCGGCCCGGAGGGCACCTTCACGGAGGTCGCCCTGCGTACGCTTCCGGAGGCCGCCACCCGGGAGCTGATCCCGTACGTGTCGGTGCAGTCCGCGCTGGACGCGGTGCGGGCCGGCGAGGCCGAGGCCGCGTTCGTGCCGATCGAGAACTCCGTCGAGGGCGGCATCACTACCACCCTGGACGAGCTGGTCGCGGGCGAACCGCTGATGATCTACCGCGAAGTGCTGCTGTCGATCACCTTCGCGCTGCTGGTCCGGCCCGGCACGAAGCTCACGGACATCAAGACGGTCTCCGCCCATCCCGCGGCCCAGCCGCAGGTGCGCAACTGGCTGCGCGCCCACCTCCCGGACGCGGTCTGGGAGTCGGCCGCCTCGAACGCGGACGCCGCCCGCTTGGTCCAGGAGGGCCGTTACGACGCCGCCTTCGCGGGCGAGTTCGCCGCCGCCCGGTACGGCCTGGAGGCGCTGGAGACCGGGATCCACGACGCGGAGAACGCCCAGACCCGGTTCGTGCTGGTCGGCCGCCCGGCCCGGCCGGCCGCGCCCACCGGTGCCGACAAGACCTCGGTGGTGCTGTGGCAGCGGGACGACCACCCCGGCGCGCTGCGCGATCTGCTCGGCGAGTTCGCCTCGCGCGGCATCAACCTGATGCTGCTCCAGTCCCGGCCGACCGGTGCGGGCATCGGCAATTACTGCTTCTGCATCGACGCCGAGGGCCATATCGCCGACCGGCGGATGGCGGAGGCGCTGACGGGGCTGCGGCGGATCTGCCTCCAGGTGCGTTTCCTCGGTTCCTATCCGCGGGCGGGCGTCGCACCGGGCGAGACCCGGCCGACCCCGCCGGGAACGTCGGACGAGGAGTTCATCGCGGCGGCGGACTGGGTGGCGCGCTGCCAGGACGGCCGGTTCTGACCGGTCATACGGCCTGACGAACGTTATCCACAGAAGTTATCCACAGGTGCCCTTCTCGACCTGGGGACAAGTCGACAGGGCGGAGGCACAGGGTCGACAAATCGGCCTATGCCGCCTGGCCGCGGCCACCGTTCCCCGACTCGCCCTTCGTCCACCCGTCTCCTTTGGTTCATCTTTTGGGGCGACCGTTTTCCACCCGAAAGTGGGTGTCGACGGCGTTTGGACCGGGAATTCTTCGGCCCGCCGAGACTTTCCGCGGTGATCAATTCCAGAGTCCACAGATCTTCCACACAGCCTGTGGATAACTCTGCGGAGGATGTGGATTCCTGTGGACAACCGGCTCGCCAAATCCCCTTCCCCACAAGGGAGTCGGGTCAACCGGGCGCCCGGGGTCTGCTCCGTCCCAGGGAGTGAGACACTTTCGCCTTGACCTGCGGCGGGAGAGAGGGAACACCTCAGGCAATTACCGCATAACGGAACGTAGGCCGCGAATGGGAACTCACCGTAATAGTGATTCGTGGGCCGCGACCCGGCACCGGTAGCCTTGCCCTCGTGATTGACCTTCGCCTGCTTCGTGAGGACCCCGACCGTGTGCGCGCGTCCCAGCGCGCCCGTGGAGAGGACGTCGCGCTCGTCGACTCCCTCCTGTCTGCCGACGAGCGGCGCAGGTCCTCCGGCGTCCGCTTCGACGAGCTGCGCGCCGAGCAGAAGCAGCTCGGCAAGCTGATCCCCAAGGCCACCGCCGAGGAGAAGGCCGAGCTGCTGGGGCGCGCCGAGCAGTTGAAGGCCGACGTCAAGGCCGCCGACGCCGAGCGCGACGCGGCCGACGCCGAGACCCAGGAACTGCTGCTCCGGCTCGGCAACCTCGTCCACCCCGACGTGCCCGTCGGCGGCGAGGAGGACTTCGTCACGCTGGAGACGCACGGCGCGATCCGCGACTTCGCCGCCGAGGGCTTCGAGCCCAAGGACCACCTGGAGCTGGGCCAGCTGCTGGGCGCGATCGACGTCGAGCGCGGCGCCAAGGTCTCCGGCTCCCGTTTCTACTTCCTCACCGGAGTCGGCGCCCTGCTGGAGCTGGCCCTGGTGAACGCGGCGATCGCCCAGGCCACCGCGGCCGGTTTCACCCCGATGCTGACCCCGGCACTGGTCCGCCCGCAGTCCATGGCCGGCACCGGCTTCCTCGGCCAGGCCGCGCAGGACGTCTACCACCTCGACAAGGACGACCTCTACCTGGTCGGCACCTCCGAGGTCGCGCTGGCGGCCTATCACATGGACGAGATCATCGACGCGGACCGGCTGCCGCTGCGGTACGCGGGCTTCTCCCCGTGCTTCCGCCGCGAGGCCGGCTCGCACGGCAAGGACACCCGGGGCATCTTCCGCGTGCACCAGTTCGACAAGGTCGAGATGTTCTCGTACGTCGCGCCCGAGGACTCCCAGGCCGAGCACCAGCGCCTGCTGGAGTGGGAGAAGCAGTGGCTGACCTCGCTGGAGCTGCCGTTCCGCGTCATCGACGTCGCCTCCGGTGACCTCGGCTCCTCGGCCGCCCGCAAGTTCGACTGCGAGGCGTGGATCCCGACCCAGGGCAAGTACCGCGAGCTGACCTCGACCTCGGACTGCACCGAGTTCCAGTCCCGCCGGCTGTCTATCCGGGTCCGCGACGGCAAGCAGGTCAAGCCGCTGGCCACGCTCAACGGCACGCTGTGCGCCGTACCGCGCACCATCGTGGCGATCCTGGAGAACCACCAGCAGGCCGACGGCTCCGTCCGCGTCCCCGAGGTGCTGCGCCCGTACCTGGGCGGCCGCGAGGTGCTGGAGCCGGTGTCCCGGTGAGCTTCCCCTACGGGCTCATCGCCACCGATCTCGACGGAACGCTGCTGCGCTCCGACGAGTCGATCTCGCAGCGCACCCGTGACGCGCTCGCCGCGGCCGTCGCGGCGGGCGCGGCCCACATCGTCGTCACCGGCCGCGCGGTCCCGTGGACCCGGCACATCCTGGACGACCTCGGCTACGACGGCCTCGCCGTCTGCGGCCAGGGCGCCCAGGTGTACGACGCCGGCGCGCACCGCCTGCTGACCTCGGTAACCCTGGACCGGCAGCTGGCGGGCGTGGCCCTGGCCAAGATCGAGGCGGAAGTGGGCCCGCTGTACCTGGCGGCCAGCCGGGACGGCCTGGACGGCGAGGTGCTGGTGGGCCCGGGCTACGCGGTCACGGGCCGGCTGCCCGGCACCCCGTTCACGGACGTCTCCGACCTGTGGGCGGCGCCGCTGAACAAGATCTACATACAGCATCCGACGCTCGGCGACGACGAGCTGGCGGAGGCGGCCCGGCAGGCGGCCGGCGGCTTCGTCACGGTGGCCATGGCGGGCGCGGGCGTCGTCGAACTGCTTCCGCTCGGCCTGTCCAAGGCCACGGGCCTGTCGCTCGCGGCCCGTCGGCTGGGCCTGAAGGCGGCCGACACGATCGCCTTCGGCGACATGCCCAACGACATCCCGATGTTCGCCTGGGCGTCCCGGGGCGTGGCCATGGCCAACGCCCACGCGGAACTGAAGGCGGTGGCCGACGAGATCACGGCCTCCCACGAGGAGGACGGCATCGCGGTGGTCCTGGAACGCCTGCTGGCGTAGCCGCCGCACTCGCGCCGCCGCCCAGCGGGAGCGCCCCCAGGGGGCGCCGGGACCGTGTCCGGCTTGCAGTTCCGCCGCGCGGGCGCGACCGGCCGCACCGGACCGGCGCTGGACGACGAGGCCCGGCCCGTTACGGCCAGGTCCCCGTGGCCATGTCTCGCGGAGGATGCACGGATCGAACGTGCGCGGGCTTTCACACCCGACCACGGCTCAGCAAGCCGGTGCCTTGCCACTCGGCCAATCCTCCGGGTGGGCGGCCCACGCGAGCATGGCGCTCGCGTGCTCGAAGCGGCCGCCCCGGGCGGTTCCCTGGCTCTACGGAGAGATGGCGACTACTCCGGAGCCGGCCTCGGGCCGCCCTGACGGGAGCCGGGCGTACTGCCGTGCATGGACATCGCCCGCCTCCACTCCCGGTTCGTGTCGCCGGGACGATCCCGGCGGATGGGGCACGACCACTGTGCCCCGCCGCCGAATCGGACGCCACCGAATAAAAGGCGCGTGGAGACGGGCCGTACCAGACAGGGACCGGGCTTCCTCACTCCTCGCCGGCGAGCGTCAGCGACCGCAGCTTCTGGCCGGCGTACCAGGTGGCCAGGACGGTGACCGCGACCAGCAGCACGGTGGCCGTCGGCAGGCTCACGTCGGAGGTCACCAGCTGTCCGTCGGCGACCTTGTGGGCCACGGCCAGCGACCACTGCTGGACGCTCAGCGTGCGCGCGCCCGGCACCAGCGAGCCGAACAGCGCCTCCCACACCAGGGCGTAGACGAGCCCGAAGACCACCGCGTGCCGGGAGACCGTGCCCAGCAGCAGGAACAGCGCCGAGTAGGCGATGGAGGAGACCAGCGCGGCGACCGTGTAGGCGACGGCGACCTGCTGGCCGTTGCCGTTCAGGATCAGGCCCGCGATCAGGGTGGGCACGGCCGAGAAGACCATGGTCACGGCGATGGCGACGATGAGCTTGGTGAAGATGATCGTGGGCCGCTTCAGCGGCTTGGACAGCAGATAGACGACGGAGCCGTCGTCGATCTCCGGGCCGATGGCGCCCGTGCCCGCGATCACGCCGACGATCGGCACCATGGTGGCGAGCGCGAAGCCGCCGAGGACGTCGGACGCGGTCTGGTCGTCGGCTCCGGTCAGGGCGCGCACGGCCACGGAGATCACGATCAGCAACAGGGGCAGCGCGCCGAGGATGAGGGCCCGGCGACGGCCGAGCAGGGCTCGGTAGGTGAGTCGGGCGACGGTGGGGTCGTACATCTTCGGCCTCCTACGCCGCGACCAGATACGAGAAGACGGACTCCAGGGACTCGTCGGACGGCGAGACCGTGAGCAGCCGGATGCCGTGGTCCTTGGCGACCTTCGGCAGCAGGACGGTGAAGCGGCCGAAGTCGACGGCCTGGATGCGCAGGGCGCCCTCGGTGTGGTCGACCTCGATGCCGGCCGTGGAGGGGTCGGCGATCAGCGCGGCCGCGAGGGCGCGGTCGTCGCTGGAGCGCACCAGATAGCGGTGCGGGCGGTCGGTCATCAGGCGGCGGATGCGGCGGAAGTCGCCGCTGGCCGCGTGCCGTCCGGCGACGACCACCTCGATGTGCCGGGCGAGCTGCTCGACCTCTTCGAGGATGTGCGAGGAGAACAGCACCGTGCGGCCCTCGTCGCCCATCCTGCGCAGCAGGTCCATCAGCTGCATGCGCTGGCGCGGGTCCATGCCGTTGAACGGCTCGTCCAGCAGGAGCAGCGACGGGTCGTGCACCAGGGCACTCGCCATCTTCACGCGCTGCCGCATGCCCTTGGAGTACGTGGCGATCTTCCGGTCCTGGGCGTACTCCATCTCCACCGTGGCCAGGGCGCGCTGGGCGGCCTTGGCACCGAGACCGTGCAGTTCGGCGTTGGCGACGACGAACTCGCGGCCGGTGAGGAAGTCGTACATCGCCTCCCGCTCGGGGACGATGCCGATGTGCTTGTAGATGGACTCGTTGCGCCACACCGGCCGGCCGTCGAGGGTGACCGTGCCGGTGGAGGGGGCGAGGAAGCCGCCCATCATGTTGATCAGTGTGGACTTCCCGGCGCCGTTGGGGCCGAGCAGTCCGGTGACACCGGGGCCGATGGTCATGGTGATGTCGTTGACGGCGACCACGTTGCCGAACCAACGGGAGACGTGGTCGATGTTCAGCGTGGTCACAGTCCCACCTTCCGGTAGCGGCGGATCAGGATGCCGTAGCAGGCGGCGATCAGGCCCAGGACGAACAGGACGTGGACCACGCCCTGGGCGCCGGACGGGCCGGTGCCGCCGGGGTAGGCGGAGGTGCCGCCGAGGAACGCGGACTGCACGCCGTCGATCAGCGTGATCGGCGAGAACAGCCCGATCCACGGCACGGCGGTGCTGCTGCCCTGGGTGTCGGCGATGGCCTGGAGGGTGGAGACCGCGCCGTAGGAGATGGTCAGTACGGCAATCACGGCGGCGATGCCGAAGCCACGACGCGGGGTGAACGCGGCGATGACCAGGCCGATGCCGGCGAAGAGCAGCGAGAGGAGAGCCACGGAGACCAGTCCCTGGGCGAATTCCTTGGTCTGGTGGGCGAAGCCCATCTTGGACAGGAGCGCGCCCGCGTACATCACCAGCAGTGGTGCGCCGGTGAGCACGAACAGCGCGGAGGCGAGCGCCGCGAACTTGGCGCGGACGTAGTCGGCGGTCTCGATGGGCCGCGAGAAGTACAGCGGCACGGTCTTGAAGCGCAGGTCGCGGGAGACCGCCTGGGGTGCCTGCGAGGCGACGTACAGACTGATCACGGCCTGCGTGACGATCGCGTACCGGGTGTAGGACACCGGCAGTTCGTGTGCCTTGGTGACGACGGCGACGGCCACCATGATGGCGGCCGGCACGCACATCACCGCGAACAGCAGCATCGGCAGCACCTTGGACTTCACCGAGCGGCCGAGGCCGTAGGCGCCGCGCAGGGACTGCGAGTACAGCGAGCGGCGGGCGTAGGAGCGGCCGAGGCGGGGGCCGTCGTAGCCGCGGTAGCCGATGTCGTGGATGCGGCTCTGGTCGCCGGTGGGCGTTGCCAGGGGATGCTCAACCGCCATGGCCGACCGCCTCCTTCTGCTGTTCGTCGCTGCTGGTGAACACCTCGGAGATGTGGTGCCGGCGCTGTTCCATGCGCACCAGGCCGAGGCCGAGTCCGGCGACCACGTCCCGGACCAGGTCGTACGTCTCCTCGCCGGTGGCGGTCAGCAGCAGGATGTGTCCGGCGCCGGGCAGCCCGCCGGCCTCCGCGTGGGTCTCCACGCCGTGCCCGTGCAGCGCCTCGCGGACCGCGCGGGTGCCGTCGGGGTGGGCGTCGCTGTCGGTGACCTCGATCGCGAGGGTGGTCGTGGTCTGGGTGAAGTCGGTGGTGGAGCTGGAGCGCAGCAGTTTGCCGCCGTCGATGACGACGACGTGGTCGCAGGTGCGCTCCAGCTCGCCGAGCAGGTGCGAGGTGACCAGGACCGAGATGCCGAAGTCGGTGTGGATGCGGCGGATCAGGCCGAGCATCTCGTCGCGGCCGACCGGGTCGAGGCCGTTGGTCGGCTCGTCCAGGAAGACCAGCTGCGGGTCGTGCACCAGGGCCTGGGCGAGCTTCACGCGCTGCTTCATGCCGGTCGAGTAGCCGCCGATGGGGCGGTAGCGCTCCTCGTACAGCCCCACGTGGCGCAGGGTGTCGGCGGTGCGTTCGCGCGCGGCGGCGGGCGGCAGGCCGGACATGCGGGCCATGTGGACGACGAACTCGGTGGCCGAGACGTCCGGCGGCAGGCAGTCGTGCTCCGGCATGTATCCCACGCGCTCGCGGATGGCGGCGCCCTTGGCGGCGACGTCGAGGCCGAGCACCTCGGCCCGGCCCTCCGTGGCGGGGGACAGCCCCAGCAGGATCTTGATCAGGGTGGACTTGCCGGCGCCATTGGCCCCGACGAGTCCGGTCACACCGGGCCCGATGTCCACGGACAGCCGGTCGAGCGCGGTCACCCGGGGGAACCGCTTGCTCAGGCTTTCGGTCGCGATCACAGTCACGCCTATGACGGTAGTGATCCGGACCACGTCCGTCGTCAGACCTCAGAGCCGTTTCGCCGTCCGCCCCAGGTATTACGGGGCCCTAAGGGTTTCCCACCCAGGGGCAGGGCCGGGCGCGGCGGAGGGCCGTGTCCACAGCCCTTGATCCCGCCTATTGACGCTGCCTCTAACAAGTGCCAGATTCGCCTGTGTCAAGTTACGGACGCGTAGCGCGCTCGACGGGACGGGGCGGCATGACGACGGCAGTGAGCAGCGGAGCCACCGTGGACCTGCGGGGATTCAAACGGGTGCAGCGCCTGGCCTACGAATGCGCGGAGGCGGTCGCGGCCCGGCTCGAACCGGGCGTGACCGAGCGTGAGGCGGCGCGGATGCAGCGGGAGTGGCTGCGCGGGCGCGGGGTGCGGGACTGGTTCCATCTGCCCTTCGCCTGGTTCGGGGACCGCACGGCCTTCACGAACTTCCGCGTCCCGCTCCAGTTCTTTCCCACCGACCGCGCCCTGGAGCCGGGGATGCCGTTCATCCTGGACCTGGCGCCGGTGTACGAGGGCTGTCCGGCGGACGTCGGCTACTCCGGCTCGCTGGGCGTGAACCCGGTGCAGGACCGGCTGATGGCCGATCTGGAGGCTCACCGGGAGCTGATCCTGCGCGAGGTGCGCGAACGGCGCCCGCTGCGGGAGATCTACCAGGACGTGGACCGGCTCATGGTCCGCCAGGGCTACGCCAACCGGCACCGCGCCTACCCCTTCGGGGTGATCGCCCACAAGGTGGACCGGGTACGGCAGCGGCGCTGGTCGCCCCACCTGTTCGGATTCGGCACCCAGTCCCTGAGGGGCCTGGCCTCCGACGCGCTGCACGGCCACCGCGAGGGCTGGTCGCCGCTGTGGTCGCCGTACCGCTTCTCGGACCACCCGCCGCGGCCGGGCCTGTGGGCGGTCGAACCCCATCTCGGTTTCCGGGGCACGGGCGCGAAGTTCGAGGAGATCCTGGTGGTCACCGACTCCCGGGACGCCGAGGAGAGCGCGTTCTGGCTGGACGACGATCTGCCGCACGTGCGGCGCTGGGCGGAGGAGAAGTGACCTTGAAGGGTGCACGCGAGCGCCGGGTGCGCACGGGCGGCATCGAGCTGTGCGTGGCCGAGCTGGGCGACCCGGCACAGCCGACCGTCGTCCTGGTGCACGGCTACCCGGACAGCAAGGAGGTCTGGTCGGAGGTCGCCGTCCGGCTGGCCGGCCGCTTCCACGTCGTGCTCTACGACGTCCGGGGCCACGGCCGCTCCACGGCGCCGCGGCCCCTGCGCGGCGGCTTCACGCTCGCCAAGCTCACCGACGACTTCCTGGCCGTGGCGGACGCGGTCAGCCCGGACCGGCCGGTGCACCTCGTCGGGCACGACTGGGGCTCGGTGCAGTCCTGGGAGTTCGTCACGGTCGGCCGCGCGGAGGGCCGCATCGCCTCGTTCACCTCGATCTCCGGCCCGTCCCTGGACCACTTCGGGCACTGGATCGACGCGCGCGTGAAGCGTCCGACGCCCCGGCGGGTGGGCCAGCTGCTGGGCCAGGGCGCCAAGTCCTGGTACGTCTATGCGCTGCACACCCCGGCCCTGCCGGAGCTGGCCTGGCGCGGGCCGCTCGGCAAGCGCTGGCCGGGGATCCTGGAGCGGGCCGAAGGGGTGCCGGCCGGCGAGTACCCGACCGCCTCCCTCCCCTCGGACGCGGCCCACGGCGCCTGGCTCTACCGGGACAACGTCCGTGCCCGGCTGCGCAGGCCCCGCCCGGACGCGTACGCCCACGCGCCCGTGCAGCTCATCACCCCCCAAGAGGACGCGTTCCTTTCGGAGCGGCTGTACGACGACCTGGACCGGTGGGTGCCCCGGCTGACCCGGCGCACGCTGCCCGCCGGGCACTGGGTCCCGCGTACCCGGCCCGATCAGCTGTCGGCGTGGATCGCGGAGTTCGTCACGTCCGTGGAGGGCGGCCGGCCCGCGCCGCGGCCCACCGGCCGGCACGCCGAACGGTTCGCCGGGCAGCTCGTGCTGATCACGGGCGCGGGCAGCGGCATCGGGCGGGCGACGGCGTTCGCCTTCGCGGAGGCCGGCGCGCGGGTGATCGCCGTCGACCGCGACGCCGAGTCCGCGGCCCGCACCGCCGAGCTGTGCCGGCTGGTCGGCGCGCCCGAGGCATGGGCCGAGCCGGCCGACGTCTCCGACGAGCAGGCCATGGAGAAGCTCGCGGAGAAGGTCCACCGCGAGCGCGGCGTGCTGGACGTGCTGGTCAACAACGCGGGCATCGGCCTGTCGGGCTCCTTCTTCACCACGACGACCGACGACTGGCGCACGGTGCTGGACGTGAACCTGTGGGGCGTCATCCACGGCTGCCGGCTCTTCGGTGCCCGCATGGCCGAGCGCGGCCAGGGCGGTCACATCGTCAACACGGCCTCCGCGGCGGCCTACCAGCCCTCGCGCCTGCTGCCGGCCTACAGCACCTCCAAGGCGGCGGTGCTGATGCTCTCCGAGTGCCTGCGCGCCGAACTGGCCCCGAAGGGGATCGGTGTCACGGCGGTCTGCCCGGGCATCGTCAACACCAACATCACCGCCACCGCCCGCTTCACCGGTGTCGACGAGGCCGAACAGCGCCGTCGCCGGCAGCGGTCCGCCCGCCTGTACGGCCTGCGCAACTACCCGCCGGAGAAGGTGGCCGACGCGATCCTGGACGCGGTGGCCCGCGACAAGCCGGTGGCACCGGTGACCCCGGAGGCCAAGGGCGCCCATCTGCTGTCCCGTCTCGCACCGGGTCTGCTGCGGCGGATCGCACGGCTGGAACCGCGGCTGTGAGGAGGAGGGGACGTGGTGTCCGCGGGCACCACACCCCCCGGTTGTCCACAGTTTCGTTCCTTCGCCTGTGGATAACCCCACTTCGTTGTGGATCAAACCCCCGAACGGAAAAACCTGCGTGATCCGCGTCTCTTCCGTGTGCGGCGGCCGGGCGCGTGCGCACGGTGACCGTTTCCCTGGCCGTCGGCGGAGCCGCTTACTCTCGGACGCATGAGTCTGCGTCTGAGCACCGTGATCCTTCCGTACCGCCGCTGGCACGAAGGCGCCCGTTCGGCGTGGGAGCGCGCCGAACAACTCGGCTTCCACACGGCGTACACCTACGACCACCTGTCCTGGCGCAGCTTCCGTGACGGCCCCTGGTTCGGCGCCGTACCGACACTGACGGCCGCCGCGGCGGTCACCGAGCGACTGCGCCTGGGCACGCTGGTCACCTCGCCGAACTTCCGCCACCCGGTGACCCTCGCCAAGGAACTGATCTCCCTGGACGACATCTCCGGCGGCCGGATCACCCTCGGCATCGGCGCCGGCGGCACCGGTTTCGACGCGACCGCCCTCGGCCAGGAGCCCTGGACCCCGCGTGAGCGCGCGGACCGGTTCGCCGAGTTCGTCCCCCTGCTGGACCGGCTGCTCACCGAGGACGCGGTGTCCCACGAGGGACGGTTCTACTCGGCCCACGAGGCCCGGAACATCCCGGGCTGTGTCCAGCGCCCCCGGCTGCCGTTCGCCGTGGCGGCCACCGGCCCGCGCGGTCTCAAGCTCGCCGCCGCCCACGGCCAGGCGTGGGTGACCACCGGTGACCCGAAGCTGTACGAGACCGGCACGCCGGAGCAGTCCGTCGAGGCCCTGCGCGGACAGATCGGCAAGCTGTCCGAGGCCTGCGAGGCCGCCGGGCGGGACCTGGCCGGGCTGGACAAGATCCTGCTCACCGGCTTCACGCCCGACCGCGGCCGGCCCCTGTCGTCCCTGGACGCCTTCGTGGACTTCGCCGGCCGCCACCGTGAGCTGGGCTTCACGGAGATCGTGATCCACTGGCCCGTCCCGGACTCCGGCTTCGCGGCGGACGAGAAGACCTTCGAGCGGATCGCCATGGAGGCGCTCCCCCAGCTGGACTGACTCCTCGCCGTCCCGGCCGTCCCTCGTCCGCGTCGCCTGTGTCTCATCCGTGCACGGCCCCGCACGGCCGTGCGGGGCCTGCGCGAGAATGGCCGGGTGACCTCAGCGACCAGACAGTCCGGAACCCCTGCCGCCGCCCTGCCGGCGCGGCTGATCGCCACCGACCTCGACGGCACCCTGCTGCGCGACGACAAGTCGGTCTCCGCGCGGACCGTGGCCGCGCTGGCCGCCGCCGAGGAGGCGGGCATCGAGGTCTTCTTCGTCACCGGCCGGCCGGCCCGCTGGATGGACGTGGTCAGCGACCACGTCCACGGTCACGGCCTGGCGATCTGCGGCAACGGCGCCGCCGTGGTCGACCTGCACGGCGGCCCCGGCGCCCACCGGTTCGTGAAGGTCCGCGAGCTGGCCCGGGAGAACGCCCTGGCCGCCGCACGGCTGCTGCGCGAGGCGGCCCCCGGCACGGTGTTCGCGATCGAGCAGACCTACGGCTTCCACCAGGAGCCGGACTATCCCAAGCTGCACATGGAGATACCGGACACCCTCCTGCCCGCCGAGGAACTGCTCGCCCCCGACGGTCCGACCGCCGACCAGCCCGTGCTCAAGATCCTCGCCTACCACCCCTCCCTCGACCCCGACGCCTTCCTCACGCTGGCCCGCCTGACGGTCGACGGCCACGCCAACGTCACCCGCTCCAGCCCCAGCGCCCTGCTGGAACTGAGCGGGCCCGGCGTCTCCAAGGCCAGCACCCTCGCCCTGTGCTGCGCCGAGCGCGGCATCTCGCACGAGGAGGTCGTGGCCTTCGGGGACATGCCCAACGACGTGGAGATGCTGACCTGGGCCGGTCAGTCGTACGCGATGGGCAACGCCCACCCGGACGCCATCGCCGCCGCCTCGGGCCGCACGGTCGCCAACAACGAGGACGGCGTGGCGGTGGTGATCGAACAGCTCCTGGCGGACCGGGGATAGCGGGAGCGGCTCCCGCGGCATGGGACGGGTGACGCGAGCGCGAGCGCCGCGGGTTGGGAGCGGCGGCCGGCGAGGCTCCTCGCACCCCGTCGGCCCCCGCCTCACCCCACCGGCCTCACCGCACCCCCGCCGGCTCCCCCGCCTCGGCCTCCCGGGCCGCCATCTCCCGCAGCGGGCCCTCCTCGGCCAGCAGCCGCCGGTACGGTCCGCGCTGCGCCACCCGGCCCGCGTCGAGGACGATCACCTCGTCCACCGCGTCGAGTCCCGCCAGCCGGTGAGTGATCAGCAGCGTGGTGCGGCCCTCGGTGGCGGCCAGCAGATCGGCGGTCAGCGCGTCCGCCGTCGCCAGGTCCAGATGCTCCGCGGGCTCGTCCAGGACCAGCACCGGGAAGTCGGCCAGCAGCGCGCGGGCCAGTGCCAGCCGCTGCCGCTGCCCGCCGGAGAGCCGGGCCCCGTGCTCGCCGACGAGCGTGTCCAGACCGTCGGGCAGCGACTCCACCCAGTCCAGCAGCCGGGCCCGGGCCAGCGCGCCGCGCAGCTCGGCCTCGGAGGCGTCCTTCCTGGCCAGGGCCAGGTTCTCGCGCACCGAGCTGTCGAAGAGATGCGCGTCCTGCGCACACAGCCCGACCAGCCGCCGTACGTCGTCCCCCGCCACCGCGCACGCGTCCACACCGGCGAGCGTGTACGAGCCCGCCCGCGGGTCCAGGAACCGCAGCAGCACGTGCGCGAGCGTCGTCTTGCCGGAACCGGAGGCCCCCACCACCGCGATCCGGCGCCCCCGCTCCAGCGTCAGGTCCACTCCGGCGAGCGCCTCCCGCCGCTGCCCCTCATGGCGCGCGACCACGCCCTTGAGGACCACCGGGAACGGCGACACGGGTGCCGGCCGGGGCTGCTCCGGCTCACGTACGGGCTCGGCGGCGTCCAGGACCTCGTACACCCGCTCCGCGCTGCGCCGCACCCGCTGCCGGTACCGCACGGCGAGCGGCAGCCCGAGGACGGCCTCGAAGGCGGCCAGCGGGGTCAGTACGACGACGGCCATCGCCACGCCGCCGAGCCGGTCGGCCGCCACCGCCTGGGCGCCGAACACCGCGGTGGCCGTGACGGTCAGCCCGGAGATCAGCGCGGTGAGGCCGTCACCGAGTCCGGTGACGGCTGCGGCGCGCGCGGCGATCCGGGTGAGGGTGCCGTCCGCCCGCCGGGCAGCGTCCATGCGGGCCGGCAGCGCGCCGGCGACGGTCAGCTCGGCGGTGCCGGTGAGCAGGTCGGTCACCCGGGTGGCGAGCACACCACGGGCGGGCGCCAGCCGCCGCTCGGTCCGCCGGGCCACGGCCGCGGTGAGCAGGGGCACGCCGACGCCCGCCGCCAGCAGGCCCGCCGCGAGCGCGGCACCGGCCTCGGGCAGCAGCCAGGCCGTGAAGGCGACGGAGGCGGCCGAGACGGCGACGGCGGCTCCGGCGGGCAGCAGCCAGCGCAGCCAGTAGTCCTGGAAGGCGTCCACGTCCGCGACCAGCCGGGTGAGCAGATCGCCGCGCCGGGCGCCGCGCAGACCCGCGGGGGCGAGGCGTTCCAGGCGCCGGTACACCGCCACCCGGGTGTCGGCCAGCATCCGCAGGACGGCGTCGTGCGAGACCAGCCGTTCGGCATAGCGGAAGACGGCCCGCCCGATCCCGAAGGCACGGGTGGCGGTCACGGCCACCATCAGATAGAGCACCGGCGGCTGCTGCGAGGCCCGCGAGATGAGCCAGCCGGAGGTCGCCATCAGCCCGACGGCACTCCCCAGGGCCAGACTCCCCAGCACCAGGGCCCCGATCAGCCGCCCGCGCGCCCCTCCGCCCAGCTCTCGGACCCGGGCCAGCACACTCCGCCTCCGGACCCCGCCCGACGGACCGACCCCACGCGGTTCCTCCTCCGGCCCATCGAGCCGGGCGGCGGAGGGACGAGGCCGGGGATCCAGGGTGCGGAGCGCCTCGGATGTCCGGCCGTCCCCCGGGTGCTCCGCGACATCCGCGCCACCCAGCCGTACGACCCTGTCGGCCAGCGCCAGCAACGCCGGCCGGTGCACGACCAGGAGCACGGTCCGCCCGGCGGCCAGCCTCCGCACCGCCGCCACGACCTCCCCCTCCGTCGCCCCGTCCAACGCGGCCGTCGGCTCGTCCAGCAACAGCACGGGCCGGTCCGCGAGGAACGCCCGGGCCAGCGCGATCCGCTGCCGCTGTCCCGCCGACAGCCCCGCCCCGTCCTCCCCGAGCACGGTGCCGGCCCCTTCCGGCAGCTCCGCCACGAACTCCCACGCACCCGCGTCCCGCAGAGCACGCCGCACGGCGTCGTCGTCGGCCCCGGGCCGGGCCAGCCGCACGTTCTCCGCGATGGTCCCGGCGTACAGATGAGGCCGTTGCGGCACCCACGCGATCCGTGACCGCCACTCCTCCAGGTCGAGGCCGGCGAGATCGGCGTCCCCGATCCGCACCCGCCCCTGGGCGGGCCGTACGAAGCCCAGCAACACGCTGAGCAGCGTCGACTTGCCCGCCCCGCTCGGCCCGACCAGCGCGACGGTCTCACCGGGCTCCACGCGGAACGACACTCCGGTCACCGCGTCCGAAGAGCGCCCCGGGTAGCGGACGGTGACGTCCTCGAAGGCCATGGCGCCCGCGGGCACCGCGCCGGTGCCCGTTACCGGCACGGGCGTCTCCAGCACGGAGAAGATCTCCTCCGCGGCGGCCAGCCCTTCCGCCGCCGCGTGGTATTGCGCCCCCACCTGCCGCAACGGCAGATACGCCTCGGGCGCCAGCACCAGGATCACCAGCCCGACGTACAGGTCCATGTCCCCGTGCACGAGCCGCATCCCGATCGTCACGGCGACCAGCGCGACGGACAGCGTGGCCAGCAACTCCAGCGCGAAGGAGGAGAGGAAGGCGATCCGCAGGGTGCGCAGGGTGGCCTGCCGGTACTCCCCGGTGATCCGCCGGATCGACGCGGCCTGTGCCTTGGCCCGGCCGAACACCTTCAGCGTCGGCAGTCCCGCGACCACGTCCAGGAAGTGGCCGGACAGCCGGGACAACAGCAGCCACTGACGATCCATCCGGGACTGGGTCGCCCAGCCGATCAGCATCATGAAGAGCGGAATCAGCGGCAGGGTGCCGACGATGATCGCCGCCGACACCCAGTCCTCGGTGACGATTCGCGCCAGCACCGCCACCGGCACGACCACGGCCAGTCCCAGCTGCGGGAGGTAGCGCGAGAAGTAGTCGTCCAGGGCATCGACCCCGCGCGTGGCCAGGGTGACCAGCGAGCCGGTCCGCTGCCCGGCCGGCCGGTCCGGGCCGAGCGCCGCCGCCCGGTCCAGCAGCCGCCCGCGCAGCTCCGACTTCACCGCCGCGCCGGCCCGATGGGCCGCGAGTTCGGTGAGCCACGCGACCGACGACCGCCCCACGGCCACGGCGGCCAACAGCAGCAGCGGAGTGCGCAGATCACCGGCCGAGTGGCCGTGCTGGAACGCGCCGACGACGATCTCGGCGACGAGCATCGCCTGCGCGATGACCAGTCCGGCTCCCACGGCCCCCAGACCGACGACGGCCACGAGGAAGAGCCGGGTGGCGCGGGCGTACCGCAGCAGGCGTGGATCGATTGGTTTCACGTGAAACATGCCCTTCGGCCCAGAGGGTGTGTTTCACGTGAAACACACCCTCGGCGGACTCAGTGAGCGGCGTCGGGAGCGATGTGCTGCGTGCCGATCCGCTTGCGGAACACCCAGTAGGTCCAGCCCTGGTAGAGCACGACGAGCGGGGTGGCGATCGCCGCCAGCCACGTCATGATCTTGAGGGTGTAGGGGCTCGACGAGGCGTTGGTGACCGTCAGGCTCCAGTCCCCGTTCAGCGTGGACGGCATGACGTTCGGGAAGAGCGAGAGGAAGAGCATCGCCACGGCGGCCACGATGGTGACGCCGGACAGCGAGAAGGCCCAGCCCTCCCGTCCGGCCTGGTTGGCCACCAGCGCGGCGACCAGGGCGACGACGGCCACGACCAGGGCGACCAGGCTCTTGCCGTCTCCACTGTCGGCCTGCGTCCACAGCAGGAAGGCGAGCGCCACGAGGGCCGCGGCCAGACCGACCCAGCGGGCCAGCTTCCTTGCCCGCACCCGGATGTCACCGACGGTCTTGAGCGCGGTGAAGACCGCGCCGTGGAAGGTGAACAGCGTGAGCGTCACCAGACCGCCGAGCAGGGCGTAGGGGTTGAGCAGGTCCCAGACATTGCCGACGTACTCGAAGTGCTGGTCGATCTTCACGCCCCGCACGATGTTCCCGAAGGCCACCCCCCACAGGAACGCCGGGAGGAGCGAGCACCAGAAGATCGCCGTCTCCCAGTTGCGCTGCCAGTTCTCCTCGGGCCGCTTGACCCGGTACTCGAAGGCGACACCCCGGACGATCAGGCAGACCAGGATGAGCAGCAGCGGCAGGTAGAAGCCGGAGAAAAGGGTGGCGTACCACTCGGGGAAGGCGGCGAAGGTCGCGCCGCCCGCGGTGAGCAGCCACACCTCGTTGCCGTCCCAGACCGGGCCGATGGTGTTGATCAGCACCCGGCGCTCGGCCCGGCCCCGGGCCAGCAGCCTGGTGAGGATGCCGACTCCGAAGTCGAAGCCCTCCAGGAAGAAGTAGCCGGTCCACAGGACGGCGATCAGGACGAACCAGACGTCGTGAAGTTGCATGACTGTTCCCCCGGCCTAGTACGAGAAGGCCATCGGCTTGTCGGCGTCACGGGTGTCGCCGCCGATCTTCGTGGGCGGGTTGAGGTCGGCCTCGGTGAGTTCGGGCGGGCCGGCCTTGACGTACTTCGCGAGCAGCTTGACCTCGACCACGGCGAGGATCGCGTAGAGCGCGGTGAAGACGGCCATCGAGGTGACGACCTCGCCCTGGGAGACACCGGGGGAGACCGCGTCCCGGGTCCGCAGCACGCCGTAGACGACCCACGGCTGGCGGCCCATCTCGGTGAAGATCCAGCCCCAGGAGTTGGCGATCAGCGGAAAGGCCATCGTCCAGGTCGCGATGCGCCAGTACCAGGGGGTGAGCTTCGGGCTGAGCGCCTTGTTCTTGAACAGCACCAGGTGCGGCACCTCGTCCTCGCCGACCCTGAGGTGCTGCGGCAGCATGAACTTCTTGCGGGTCAGCCACAGCCCTGCCAGCCCGATGGCGAAGGAGGCCATGCCGAAGCCGATCATCCAGCGGAAGCCCCAGAAGGCCACCGGGATGTTGGGCCGGTAGTCGCCGGGCCCGAACTTCTGCTGCTCGGCCTTGTTGACGTCGTTGATGCCGGGGACGTACGAGCTGAAGTTGTCGTCGGCGAGGAAGGACAACAGGCCCGGGATCTCGATGGCCACGGAGTTGTGGCCCTTGTCCACGTCGCCGTAGGCGAAGATCGAGAACGGAGCCGGCTTCTGGCCGTCCCACAGCGCCTCCGCGGCGGCCATCTTCATCGGCTGCTGCTTGAACATCACCTTGCCGAGGGTGTCGCCACTGATCGCGGTGAGCAGACCGGCGATGACGACGGTGATCAGACCGAGCCGCAGCGAGGTCTTCATCTCCCGGATGTGCTTCTTGCGGGCCAGGTGGTAGGCGGATATGCCCACCATGAAGGCGCCGCCGGTCAGGAAGGCCGCCGACAGGGTGTGGAACGCCTGGGTGAGGGCGGTGTTCTGGGTCAGGACGGCCCAGAAGTCGGTCAGCTCGGCCCGTCCCCTCGCCTTGTCGATCTTGTAACCGACCGGGTGCTGCATCCAGGAGTTGGCCGCGAGGATGAAGTACGCCGACAGGACCGTCCCGATCGAGACCATCCAGATGCAGGCCAGGTGGATCTTCTTCGGCAGCCTGTCCCAGCCGAAGATCCACAGCCCGATGAACGTGGACTCGAAGAAGAACGCGATCAGCGCCTCGAAGGCGAGCGGGGCGCCGAAGATGTCACCGACGAAGCGCGAGTAGTCCGACCAGTTCATGCCGAACTGGAACTCCTGCACGATGCCGGTGACCACGCCCATGGCGATGTTGATCAGGAAGAGCTTGCCCCAGAACTTGGTCGCCCTGAGGTACTTCTCCTTCTCCGTGCGCACCCAGGCCGTCTGCAGCCCGGCCGTGAGCGCGGCCAGGGAGATCGTCAACGGCACGAACAGGAAGTGGTAGACGGTGGTGATGCCGAACTGCCAGCGCGCCAGTGTTTCCGGCGCCAAAGCCAGGTCCACGTCGTCACTCTCCTTACTACGGCGTGGTCAGCGGCGGTTTGCCCCTGTTTGTTGCCCACATACAGGAGCAAACGGGACGCGCTTGTGAACGCGTTCACATTCACAAGCCATTATGACGCACTGATTTTCAGCCGAAGCAGGGGGGTGCCTCCTCCGCCGACACGTCAAGGCCTTGGCGGCGACTTCAACATCTTGTTGAATTGCGCCCCATGCAGATACGCATCTCCTGGCCCGCGGGCAACATCACCGCGACCCTCGACGGAGGCACCCCGACGGCACAGGCCCTCGCCGAGGCACTGCCGCTCGCCTCGACCGCGCGCACATGGGGTGAGGAGGTGTATTTCGACACAGGCGTCTCTGTTTCACGTGAAACGGACGCCCGCCAGGTCGTGGAACCGGGCACGGTGGCCTTCTGGACAGAGGGCGACGCCCTCGCCCTCCCCTACGGCCCCACGCCGATCTCGCGCGGCCGGGAGTGCCGCCTCGCGAGTCCGTGCAACATCCTCGGCAGCCTGGACGGGGACGCCGGCCTCCTGGCGACCGTACGGGCCGGCGACCCCATCCGTGTGGAACTGGTCGAGGAGTAGCGCCACCGCGGCGTCACAGCTCCTCGCGGCACTCCGGCGCTACCGCGGAATCACTGCCCCTTGGGGAACGCCTCCGCCACCTTCAGGAAGATGTCGTTCGCCTCGGCCTCGCCGACCGTTACCCGCACACCCTCGCCCGGGAACGGCCGGACCACCACCCCGTGCTCCTCACAGGCCTGCGCGAACGCGATGGTGCGCTCGCCCAGCCGCAGCCACACGAAGTTGGCCTGCGTCTCCGGCACCGTCCAGCCCTGGTCCCGCAGCGCGTCGACCACGCGCGTGCGCTCACACACCAGCGAGCCGACCCGGCCCAGCAGCTCGTCCTCGGCCCGCAACGAGGCGATCGCCGCCTCCTGAGCGAGCTGGCTCACACCGAACGGCACCGCCGTCTTGCGCAGCGCCGCCGCCACCGGCTCGTGAGCGATCGCGAAACCGACCCGCAGCCCGGCCAGCCCGTACGCCTTGGAGAAGGTCCGCAGCACACAGACGTTGGGCCGCTCCCGGTACAGCTCGACGCCGTCGGGCACCTCGGGGTCGCGGATGAACTCCCGGTAGGCCTCGTCCAGCACCACCAGCACATCTCCGGGCACCCGGTCGAGGAACCGTTCCAGCTCGGCCCGCCGCACCACCGTGCCGGTCGGGTTGTTGGGGTTGCAGACGAAGATCAGGCGCGTCCGGTCCGTGATCGCGTCCGCCATCGCGTCCAGGTCGTGCACGTCACCCGGCGTCAGCGGCACCTGCACCGACCGGGCACCGCTGACCTGCGTGATGATCGGGTAGGCCTCGAACGACCGCCAGGCGTAGATCACCTCGTCACCGGGGCCGCTGGTGGCCTGGATGAGCTGCTGGGCGACCCCGACCGAGCCGGTCCCGGTCGCCAGGTGGGACAGCGGCACCCCGAAGCGATCGGACAGCTCGTTCATCAGCCCCGTGCAGCCCATGTCCGGGTAGCGGTTGAAGTCGCAGGCCGCCGCGGTCACGCTCTCCAGCACGCCCGGCAGCGGCGGATAGGGGTTCTCGTTGGAGGACAGCTTGTAGGCGACCGTCCCGCCGGCCGCGGCCGGCTTGCCCGGCTTGTAGGTGGGGATACCCTCCAGCTCGGCGCGCAGCTTGGGGCTTGTCTCGCTCACCGCAGTCCTCCTCGCGACCACCGGCGGACCGTCGACACCGCCGGCTTCCAATACTCCACACCTTAAGAGGATTCGGCCCCGCTGCGTACAGGTCCGGGACGCCCGGCGGCCCCGGGGCACCGGTCCCGTGAGGGCATGGATTCCGCGGCCCGCGCCGCCATCGGGGGCATCACCGCACGAAGGCGTGCGTTTCGGGGGGCGCGCCGTACATATATCTATGCGCCGGTGGCTTGCGCCCTGGCGCGCGTCGCCCGTGCAGGTGAGTTGAGACCTCTTCGAAACATCGGACCCTCGACAGGTCCATCCGCCCCGGCAGGTCACGTCCTGCGACTTGATGCCGTAACTGCCTTTGTTTCTAAGGCACTTGACGCCAAATGGCCATGCAGAAACGTGCCTCCCGAGGAGTGCATATGCGTCCGCACTACCCCACCGCATGAGCCCTACTATCGGCTCGCCATGACAGCAGCAGGGAAGCACCAGGTGAGCCGAGCGGAAACCTCACGTCGAGGCAGCCGACCGGGCCGGGCGGGCATCAGAGACGTAGCCGCCGCCGCCGGGGTCTCCATCACGACCGTGTCCGACGCCCTCAACGGCAAGGGCCGGCTCCCGGATGCCACCCGGCGCCATGTCCGCGAGGTGGCCGACCGCCTCGGGTACCGGCCCTCGGCCGCCGCCCGGACCCTCCGTACCGGCAAGTCGGGCCTGATCGGCCTGACCGTGACGACATACGGGGATGAACCTTTCACCTTCACGGAGTTCGCGTACTTCGCGGAGATGGCCCGGGCCGCGACCTCGGCCGCGTTGGCCCGCGGCTACGCCCTGGTCATCCTGCCCGCGACCTCCCGCCACGACGTCTGGTCCAATGTGGCCCTGGACGGCACGGTCGTCATCGACCCCTCCGACCAGGACCCGGTCGTCAGCGAACTCGTCCGGCAGGGACTGCCCGTCGTCTCCGACGGACGGCCGGCCGGCTCCCTTCCCGTCACCGCCTGGGTCGACAACGACCACGAGGCCGCCGTGCTCGGCATCCTCGACCATCTCGCCGCCGCCGGCGCCCGCCGCATCGGCCTGCTGACGGGCACCTCGACGGACACCTACACACATCTGTCGACCACCGCCTATCTGCGCTGGTGCGAACGGGTCGGCCAGGACCCGGTCTACGAGGCGTACCCGGCGCACGACCCGTGCGCGGGTGCCGTCGCCGCCGACCGGCTGCTCGCCCGCCCCGACCGGCCCGACGCGGTGTACGGGCTGTTCGATCCCAACGGCACCGATCTGCTCGCCGCCGCCCGCCGCTACGGCCTGCGCGTGCCCGACGACCTGCTGCTCGTGTGCTGCAGCGAGTCGACCATGTACGCCAGCACCGAGCCGCCCATCACCACGCTCTCGCTGAAGCCGCGCCGTATCGGCACCGCCGTCGTCCAGCTCCTCATCGACGCCATCGAGGGCGTCGAGTCCGAGCAGCCGGTCGAGCAGGTGATACCGACGGAGCTGATCGTGCGTACCTCCTCGCAGCGGCGCTCCCCGCGCACGACGGTCAGCCCGCCGCGGACACCGGACGACCGGTAGCGCTCCGTGCCGCCCCGGGCGACACGGAGCGGCACGGGGCAGCACGGGGCCGGCCGGCGGGGCACGGGGCCCGGCGGGCGCGTCACGGGGCGCGTCCGGCGCGGGCGCCCGGTACGGCACGAGAACCGGCCGGACGAGGGATCAATCGGCCGAGAGCTGGTCGAACATCTGCCCAAACGGGGCGAAAGCCGCGGTGAACTGGAGTCTTGTTCCGATTCACCACCCCTGGGTCATCACACGGCGCGACGCGCATTCCTATGATGGGCCCCACGACACCGCGGACCGCTGCGACCAGGCAGTCCGAAGCGGTGCAGATGCGGCGCGATGGTGGAGGGGTCTGATGACTCAGGGGGCCGGTCAGGGACCCGAGGCGGAGCGGACGGCGACGCTGCGCGACTTCCGGGTACCCGCGTACGTGCACGAGACCGGTCCGTACGTCGGCGGCGTCCACCCCGGCAACGCCGTCCCGGCCGCCGACGAGGCGTATCCCGAGGGCTACACCCCCACTCAGCGCGACCTGCCGGTCATCAACCGCGGCGACACCCTTCAGGTCCCCGTCGAACCGGTCCCCGCCGCGCCGGTCCCGCAGCCCGCGACCGGCCCCGGACCGCTCTACGTCGTCGGCGACGTCCACGGCTATCTGGACGAGCTGGTGGCCGCCCTGCAGGAACAGGGACTGATCGACGCCGCGGGCCAGTGGTGCGCCGGCACCACCCGGCTGTGGTTCCTCGGTGACTTCACCGACCGCGGCCCGGACGGCATCGGCGTCATCGACCTGGTCATGCGGCTGTCCGCCGAGGCCGCCGCGGCAGGCGGCTACTGCAAGGCCCTCATGGGCAACCACGAGCTGCTGCTGCTCGGTGCCAAGCGGTTCGGCGACACGCCCGTCAACTCCGGCGCGGGCACCGCCACCTTCCAGGCGGCCTGGCTGCTCAACGGCGGCCAGAAGACCGACATGGACCGCCTCCAGGACCACCACCTGCAGTGGATGGCCCGCCTCGACGCCGTGGAGATGGTCGACGGCTATCTGCTCGTCCACTCCGACACCACCGCCTACCTCGACTACGGCGACTCCATCGAGGCCGTCAACGACACCGTCCGCGAGACCCTGACCCGCAACGACGCCGACGAGGTCTGGGACCTGTTCCGCAAGTTCACCAAGCGCTTCTCCTTCCGCGACGAGGGCGGCGCCGACGCCGTGCGCTCCCTGCTCGATACGTACGGCGGCACCCGAGTCGTTCACGGGCACAGCCCCATCCCCTACCTCCTCGGCGAGGTCGGCTCCGAGGACAGCGAGGAGGACACCGGCCCGGCCGTCGAAGGACCGCACGTCTACGCCGACGGGCTCGCCATCGCCATGGACGGCGGGGTGACCATGGCCGGAAAGCTGCTGGTCCGACAGCTCCCCCTGGATATCTGACGGTCCGCCGGGCAGGCATCCCTCCAGACCGCGTACGCGCAGGCCGGACGGCAATTTCCGGCAATCCCCTGTCACCGCGCGCCGTCACGGCTCTACCATCGGCTTGTCCGTAGCAGGCTTCCCTCCGTTTCAGCCCGACGGCCGCCGACGTGGGAGCCACAAGCCCTACGGAGCATCGGGGGATGCACATGAACAGCGTTCCGCAGCAACTGAAGAGCGAGGATCTCCGGGAATTCGAGCGGCTGCTCGACGAGGCGCTGCGCTCCGCCCCGCACCGACCGGAATCGGCCGCTGCCGCACAGCGGCTCACCACCGCGCAACTGCGCGCCCTGGCACTCGACGCCTCCGCCCTGATCACGGCTGCCGCGGCGGCCGAGTACCGGCACTACGCCGAACTCCGCGACGCCCGGCGCCAACCGGCGCTGTCCGCCCGGGTACCCACGGGCAACTCCTCCTCACCAGAACCTGGTTCGGCGGACACGGTCCCGGCCGCCGCGCCCGGCGGCACCACCGCCGAGGACACCGGCGCGGGCGCCGTCGCGGTCATCGCCGTGCTGGCCCCCGTCCTCTCCGCCACCGCGGCGGTGATCTTCCTGCTCACCGGCTACGTCCTGCGGGCGCTGAGCCCCGGGCAGACCCTCGCCCGGACCCTGCTCGCCACCGGCTGGGTGTTCGGCGCGCTGACCGCGGCGGCGACCCTGGTCGCCGCCGTCGGACTGCTGCTCGCCGCCCTGCGCAACCGCACCCCGGCGGACACCCGGGCCCGGGACGCCGCGGGCGAGGAGGAACTGGCGAGGGCCAGAGAGGCCTGGCGGGACGCCCTGCTGGAGCGCGGCATCCTGCCTTTCCTCCGGGAGGCGCTGGCCGAGTCCGGCCCGGCCGCCGCACGGCACCCGGTCCCGCCCGCGCCGACCGGCCGCATACCGCGCCTGGGCTACGACCGGCCGGGCTTCAGCAGTCCCGGCGACGGCACGGCGTCCGGCCGCCCCAGCTACACCAGCCCCGACTACACGAGCCCGGACTTCGGAGGCCCGGAGCACCGCCCCGAGTAGCCCGGCCGTACGCCGGGCCACCCGGCCTCCGAAGGCTCAGTCGGCGAGGGGCAGATACACCCGGTTGCCGGCCTCCGCGAACTCCTTCGACTTCTGGGCCATGCCCTCCTCGATCTCGGCCCGGCTGCCGCCGTGCTCCCGCCGGATGTCCTGGGAGATCTTCATGCTGCAGAACTTCGGGCCGCACATGGAGCAGAAGTGGGCCGTCTTGGCGGGTTCGGCCGGCAGGGTCTCGTCGTGGAACTCCCGTGCCGTGTCGGGGTCCAGGGCGAGGTTGAACTGGTCCTCCCACCGGAACTCGAAGCGGGCGTCGGACAGCGCGTCGTCCCACTCCTGCGCACCGGGATGCCCCTTGGCCAGGTCCGCCGCGTGCGCCGCGATCTTGTAGGTGATGACGCCGGTCTTGACGTCGTCCCTGTTGGGCAGGCCCAGGTGCTCCTTGGGCGTGACGTAGCAGAGCATCGCCGTGCCCCACCAGGCGATCATCGCGGCACCGATGCCGGAGGTGATGTGGTCGTACGCCGGCGCGACATCCGTGGTCAGCGGGCCGAGCGTATAGAACGGAGCCTCATCGCAGATCTCCTGCTGGAGGTCGATGTTCTCCTTGATCTTGTGCATCGGGACGTGCCCGGGGCCCTCGATCATCGTCTGTACGTCGAAGCGCCTGGCGATCCGGTTGAGTTCCCCGAGCGTCCGCAGCTCCGCGAACTGGGCCTCGTCGTTGGCGTCCGCGATCGATCCGGGCCGCAGGCCGTCACCCAACGAGTACGTGACGTCGTAGGCGGCGAGGATCTCGCACAGCTCCTCGAAGTTCTCGTACAGGAATGATTCCTTGTGGTGCGCCAGGCACCACGCGGCCATGATGGAGCCACCGCGCGAGACGATGCCGGTCTTGCGGTTGGCGGTGAGCGGGACGTACGGCAGCCGGACGCCCGCGTGGACCGTCATGTAGTCCACGCCCTGCTCGGCCTGCTCGATGACGGTGTCCTTGTAGATCTCCCAGGTCAGTTCCTCGGCCTTGCCGTCGACCTTCTCCAGCGCCTGGTAGAGCGGCACCGTGCCGATGGGAACGGGCGAGTTGCGCAGCACCCACTCGCGGGTGGTGTGGATGTTGCGGCCGGTGGACAGATCCATGACCGTGTCGGCGCCCCAGCGGGTCGCCCAGGTCATCTTCTCGACCTCCTCTTCGATGGAGGACGTCACCGCCGAGTTGCCGATGTTGGCGTTCACCTTCACCAGGAACCGTTTGCCGATGATCATCGGCTCGATCTCCGGGTGGTTGACGTTGGCCGGCAGCACGGCCCGGCCCGCCGCGATCTCCTCGCGGACCACCTCGGGCGAGACGTTCTCCCGGAGGGCCACGAACTCCATCTCCGGCGTGATTTCGCCCCGGCGGGCGTACGCGAGCTGGGTCACCGCCTGGCCGTCACGTCCGCGCCGCGGCTGGCGCGGGCGTCCGGGGAAGACCGCGTCCAGGTTGCGCAGCCCGCCGCGCGGCGAGGTGTGCTTGATCCCGTCGTCCTCGGGACGGACCGGCCGGCCCGTGTACTCCTCGGTGTCGCCGCGGGCGATGATCCAGTTCTCCCGCAGCGGCGGCAGGCCCCTGCGGACGTCCGTATCGGCGAGCGGATCGGTGTACGGGCCCGATGTGTCGTACAGCGTGACCGACTGCCCGTTCGTGAGATGCACCTGACGGACCGGCACCCGTAGGTCGGGGCGCGAGCCCTCGACATATGCCTTGTGCCAGCCGATGGACTTCCCGGCCTCCGCGGACTTGTCGTCCTGAGCGGAGGCAGGCGTGCGTGCGTCCTTGTTGGTCATGAGACCTACTCCCTACGCCGGCATTACCCGGTAACAGGTTCGGCGGTCGACGCAGCGGTTCCCGTAGGCCGACGCTTCCCGCGGAACATCGCTTGTTCCACGTGAAACATCGCCACCACGGAGGTCAGCGCCCTCTCAGCCCGGTGCTCCGAGCTCCCGCGTGTGCAAAGGTGCCTCCACGCTAGCGCCATGTATGGCGCGGTGAACAGTGGGCCCCCTCGCGTTCTTGGGATGATCGGGCGGTGACCAGCATGGAGCAGTACCCCCATCAGCCTTCCGAGCCGCACCGCCGAGACGGCTCGGAGCAGGCCGCCGGGCACGGCCACGCAGCCTCCGAGGGCGGCCGTGCCGCCGCTCCCGGGCACGGTCACTCGCACGGCCACAGCCACAGTCACGGCCCCGCCGCTCCCGTCTCCCTGCACCTGCGCAAAGTCATCGCGGCGGTCCTGGTCCCCTTCACCGCGGCGGTCCTGGTCGGCCTCGTGGTGCTCTGGCCCGGACAGACCCCGGCCCACAAGCGCACCGGCGTCGGCTTCGACCGTCAGACCCAGCAGGCCACGGTCACCCAGGTCGTCGAGCTGAGCTGCGCGTCGGCGAACGCCTCCGGAGTGCCCCCGACCGGCGACACCTCCACCGCCGAGGGCAGCTCGGCCCGGCAACAGGCCGACGGCACCTGCAAGAAGGCCACGATCCGGGTCGACACCGGTCAGGACAAGGGCCGTACCTTCACCGAGATCGTGCAGCCGGACCAGTCGCGCCAGCTCTCCCAGGGCGAGAAGGTCGTGGTCGCCTACGAGCCCTCGGCACCGAAGAACCTGCAGTACGCGGTGACCGATGTGAACCGCAAGTTCCCCATGACACTGCTCGCCGGAATCTTCGCGGTGGCCGTGGTCGTGGTGGGCCGGCTGCGCGGGGTCATGGCTCTGGTCGCCCTGGCCGTCAGCTTCCTGGTGCTGACGCTGTTCATCCTGCCGGCGATCCTCCAGGGATCTAATCCGCTGCTGGTGGCCGTCGTCGGATCGAGTGCCATCATGCTGATCGCCCTGTACCTGTGCCACGGTCTGTCGGCCCGCACGTCGGTGGCGGTGCTCGGCACGCTGATATCGCTGGCGCTGATCGGTGTGCTCGGGTCGCTGTTCATCGGCTGGGCCGCGCTGACGGGCAACACGGACGACAACACGGGTCTGATCCACGGCCTGTATCCGTCGATCGACATGAGCGGTCTGCTGCTGGCCGGGGTCATCATCGGATCGCTCGGCGTGCTGGACGATGTGACGGTGACCCAGACGTCGGCCGTCTGGGAACTGCACGAGGCCAACCCGTCGATGGGCTGGCGCGGGCTGTACCGGGCGGGCATCCGGATCGGCCGCGACCACATCGCGTCCGTGGTCAACACCCTGGTGCTCGCCTACGCCGGTGCCGCGCTGCCGTTGCTGCTGCTGTTCTCGATCGCGCAGAGCAGCGTGGGGACCGTGGCCAACAGCGAGCTGGTGGCCGAGGAGATCGTGCGCACGCTGGTGGGCTCGATCGGTCTGGTCGCCTCGGTCCCGGTCACCACGGCGCTGGCCGCGCTGGTGGTGTCGGCCGACCGGGGCGGACCGGCCGCCGCGGCGGCCACGGCATCCGCCGGTGCCCGGACCGCCCCGGCGCGCGGCGGCCGGGGCCGGCGCCGGAAGCGGTGAGCGCCGGCGGCACCGCCGCCCGCTGTGCAGAAGCGTTCCTGCACGACCCCGCACCCGACGGCGGAGCCCCCTTGCCGTGACGCTTCAGCCGGCGCTCTGCTCCTCGGCCAGGATGCGGTCCAGGGCCTCGTCCAGATGCGCGTCGAAATCGGCCAGTGCCGCCTCCTGACCGAGCGGCACCAGTTTGTCCGTGCGGTCGAGGAAGGCCACGAGCGGAGGCGCCGACGAGCGGAAGAGGGCATGGTCACCACCGACCTGAAGCCGGATCAGCACCTCTCCCAGCACCTCCGAGTCGACGGGGGAGATACGCACGTCTCCCTCCCCGCACGGACGGCCGACCCCGTCGATCAGCAGCTCGCGCCCGAAGGCCCAGGTGACGGGTGCGTCACCTGGAAGATGAAAGGTGAGCCGCACGGCATAGGGATCACTGGTCTCGTAGCGCAACTCCACCGGGATGCGGAAGGAGAGCTCCTCGGACACGAGAAAGCTCATCATGACTTCTGCCTGTACGGACTCGCGCATTGCCTACCCCGTCATATGACGTCGACTGGCCGGGATCGATCCCTCTGACCGTGGTCAAATCTTGCTGAACGTACACAGTGGATCACAAGGAGTGAGTTTTCAGATACTGATAGAGAGCGTGAGCGATCCCAGGTGCCGCCCGATCTCCGTCTGCAGCCGACGGGCCGCGGGCAGCAGCCGGTCGGCCTGGTGGGCGGGCATCGACATGGCCATGGTGGCCGCGGTGGCGCCGACCGTGATGGGAATCGCCGCGCAGACCGTCCCGACGGCGTACTCCTGGCGCTCCACCGTCGGTTCCATCCGGCCGGTCCGGGCCAGCCGCCGTAGCAGCGCGTCGTTGTCCCGCACGGTGTACGGGGTGACGGGCCGCGCGGGGTAGCGGGCGAGATGGTCGCGGCGCGCGTCCTCGTCCAGCTGGGAGAGCAGGCACTGCCCGATCGCGTGCGCATGGCCGGTCTCGCGGAAGTCCGCCCACTCCTCGACCGCCGGTGCCTGGGGCGAGGCGGAGACGCACATGACCTCGATCTCGCCCTCCCGGTATCTCGCGTAGTACACCGGCACACCGATGGAATCGCGCCAGTGGGCGAGGATGTCCGCCACCATGCTGCGACGTTTCTGCTGTGCTCCGCCGCGGGCCAGCCGCTCCGCGGCGTCACCGAGGAAGAACAGTCCCTTGTCCCGGTGCAGATAGCCCTCGTGCACCAGTGTGCGCAGCAGGTGGTAGGCGGTGGGCAGCGCGAGGCCGGTCTCGCGCGCGAGTTGTTTGGCGGGGGCGCCGTAGGGGTGCGAGGCGACCGTCTCCAGCAGGCGCATGGCGCGCTGGACGGATCCGATGAGGGTGGCGGCGGGCGTGGCCGGGGGTCGCGGTGCCGGCCGGCCGGCGGAGGGCGCGGGCTCACAGAGGCCGGCACCGGCCGCGGGCGCGCCGGCCTGGCTGGGGACGAGTGGGGACGGTGGTCGCTGGTAGGCGGATGCGCGGGGGCGCGGTGCGACGGCGGGTGCGTGGGGTGCTGCCGGTGCGGTGTCAACCATGGCCAAGGGGTCACTCCCGAAGCGCGAGGGGGGAACCCGTGCGAGGGGTGGAGCACGGGGTCTGCGCCTCCCACGGAGCCGGAGTCCGCGGGGGGTTCCGGACTTTAACGGGCCCGCCACCGCGCCCGGACCGCTCCGGACCGAAACTTCCCTCCCCCGAGGGAACCGCCCTCGTCACCGCTGACCGGCGGCCGGGTGCCTCACCACCCGCTGCGCGACGAGGAGTTCCCCGAGAACCGGCGCACGACGTAGATCAGCCCGCCGACGAGGGCGACGAAGACCAGTGCCTTGAACAGCAGGCCGATCACGAACCCGACCACGCTCGCTATCAGGCCCCCGAACACGACCAGGGCGATGACCGGCACCGCGACCCACTTCACCCACCACGGCAGCCCCGCGAAGATCTCTCGCATCGCCTCGTCCTTTGCGTTCTCGTGCGTTGTCTGTGGTACGCACTCGATGCTAGGGCCGCGAGGGGTCTGAGCGGGGCTTTCGCATCCCTTGTCCTGCCCTGACCCGTCCCCTAGGGAACACGGGGGCCGGGCTCACGCCTCGGGTGGAGAGAACACGACGAGCACCCTGAGGTCCTCGCTGATGTGGTGGAACTTGTGCGGGACCCCGGCGGGCACGTACACGACGCTGCCCCGCGCCACCTGGGTCGTCTCCAGGCCGACCGTGAGCGAGGCCCGGCCGCTGACCACCAGGTACACCTCGTCCTGGTTGTGCGGCTTCTGCGGGTCGTGCCCGCCCGCGTCGAGGGCGTACAGGCCGACCGACATGTTCCGCTCGCGCAGGAACTGCAGGTAAGCGCCCTCGTTGGCGGCGCGTTCCGCCTCCAGGTCGTCCAGCCGGAATGCCTTCATCGCCGCCGCCGTCCTCGCCTCACTGCTCGCCGCTCCCCTGCGCCCCATGGCCGCGTCCGCCGTCACCCGGCCGGGTTCCGTCCGGTCTGCCACGATCAGACACATGAGGAATTTCCTAGTCAAGACGATCGCCAACGCCGGTGCCCTGGCGGTCGCGGTATGGGCGCTCGACAAGATCACACTGACCGGTGACGGCACCGCCAAGAAGGCCGGCACGCTGGTCGTCGTCGCGTTGATCTTCGGCCTGGTCAACTGGCTGGTCAAGCCGATCGTGAAGGTGCTCACCTTCCCGTTGTTCATCCTGACCCTGGGGCTGATCACCCTGGTCGTGAACGCGCTGATGCTGCTGCTGACCTCCTGGGTGTGCGGAAAGCTCGATCTGAGCTTCCATGTGGAGGGCTTCTGGACGGCCGTCCTCGGTGGTCTGATCATCTCCGTCGTCTCCTGGGCGCTGCACGTCGTCCTGCCGGACGAGGACTGAGCGCGTCATGACCTACCGCGTGTGTTTCGTGTGCACCGGCAACATCTGCCGTTCCCCGATGGCCGAGTCCGTCTTCCGCGCGCGCGTGGCGGAGGCCGGTCTGGAGGACCTGGTGGCGGTCGACAGCGCCGGCACGGGCGGCTGGCACGAGGGGGAGCCGGCCGACCCGCGCACCGTCTCCGTCCTGGAAGAGCACGGCTACGACAGCGCGCACCGGGCCCGCCGATTCCTGCCGTCGTGGTTCGCCCGGCTCGACCTCGTGATAGCTCTCGACGCTTCCCACCTCAGGGCCCTGCGCCGTCTCGCACCCACCGAGGAGGACGCGCGCAAGATCCGCCTGCTGCGCTCCTACGACCCCGGTGCCGGCCGCGACCTCGACGTACCGGACCCGTACTACGGGGGCCGGGACGGCTTCGAGGAGTGCCTTGAGATGGTGGAGGCGGCGAGCACGGGGCTGCTCGCCGCCGTACAGGACGAACTGGAAGGACGGGCCGCATGAGCGAGGGCACGAGGAGCGAGGACCGCACGGGCGACGGCACGCGCGCGGTACGGGCGGGGCTGCCCGAGCCGGTCAAGCACGAGCCGACCCTGCCCGGACCGGTGTTCGCGGCCCACTTCCACCTGCCCGGCGAGGTGTCGGGACCGTACTTGTACGGCCGTGACGACAATCCGACCTGGACCCTGCTGGAGCGCGCCATAGGCGAGCTGGAGGCGCCGGGTCGGGAGGACGTCGAGACGCTGGTGTTCGCCTCCGGCATGGCGGCGATCTCCTCCGTCCTGTTCTCCCAGCTGCGCGCCGGTGACGCGGTCGTGCTGCCCTCCGACGGCTACCAGGTGCTGCCGCTGGTCGGCGCGCAGCTGGAGGCCTACGGCATCGAGGTGCGTACCGCGCCGACCGGCGGCGACGGCCAGCTGGAGGCGCTCGACGGGGCGCGGCTGCTGTGGATCGAGTCCCCGTCGAACCCCGGGCTCGACGTCTGCGACATCCGGCGGCTGGCGGAGGCGGCACACGCGCGTGGCGCGCTGGTCGCCGTGGACAACACCCTCGCCACCCCGCTCGGGCAGCGCCCGCTGGAGCTGGGTGCGGACTTCTCCGTGGCCAGCGGGACCAAGCAGCTCACCGGACACGGTGACGTGCTGCTGGGCTATGTCGCCGGCCGCGACGCCGAGGCGATGGCCGCCGTACGCCGCTGGCGCAAGATCGTCGGCGCGATCTCCGGTCCCATGGAGGCCTGGCTCGCGCACCGGTCCATCGCCACGCTCCAGCTGCGCGTCGACCGGCAGAACGCCACCGCTCTCGCGGTCGCCGAGGCACTGCGGCAGCGGCCCGAGGTCTCCGGACTGCGTTACCCGGGCCTGCCCGACGACCCCTCGCACCCGGTCGCGGCGCGGCAGATGCGCCGCTACGGCTGTGTCGTCTCCTTCACGCTGCCCACGCGTGCCCATGCCGAGCGCTTCCTCGCGGCCCTGCGCCTGGTGGAGGACGCGACGAGCTTCGGCGGGGTGCGGTCCACGGCCGAGCGGCGCCGCCGCTGGGGCGGGGACGACGTCCCGGAGGGCTTCGTCCGGATGTCCGTCGGTGCGGAGGACCCGGAGGACTTGGTGGCCGACGTTCTGCGCGCCCTGGACGAGTCCGCCGGTTGACCCCGGGCACCGCGGTCCGCCGCGGCTGCCGGGACGGTCCGAGCCTCCCCCCCTCGTGGCTCGGACCGTCTGCGGTTCTCGGGTGGCAAGACCGCCCGAACCAGGCTAGTTGACTCTGCGTCAGTGTCCAATCACGGTAGCGACAGGGGCCTATCGGCATATTTATAGTTGGTGCCTGCCCGGCGGCCGGCGGAGGGGCGGGGAGGCAGGTACAGGGGAGGGCACGCCATGGATCTGGCCTTGCTGCGGACCTTCGTCACCGTGCACCGGGCTGGTTCCTTCACCCGCGCCGCCGCCCTGCTCGGCCTCTCCCAGCCCGCCGTCACCTCGCAGATCCGCACGCTGGAGCGCCAGCTCGGCAGGCCTCTCTTCCTCCGTCAGGCGCGCGGGGTGACCCCGACCACGTTCGGCGACGAGCTGGCGCACCGGGCCGCGCCGCATCTCGACGCCCTGGTGGAGATAGCCGAAGGCGGGCTGGACGACGTCTCGGCGTCGCGGACGCTGCATCTGGCGGGCCCGCCGGAGTTCACCGCCGAACGCGTGCTGCCCGCCCTCACCGGGCTGACCGGCGACGACGGCCGTGCCCTCGCGCTGCGCGTCTCCTTCGGCACCGCCGAGGAGACGCTCGAGGGACTGGCCTGCGGCCGGCACGACCTGGCCGTCAGCACGGCCCGGCCGCGCGGGGACCTGCTCGCCGCCACTCCGCTGTGCGACGAGGAGCATGTCCTGGTGGCGGCCCCGCACTGGGCGGAGCGCATCGGGCCGGACAGCGTGCGGCTGAAGGGCGCGCCGGCCCTGGACGACCTGCCTGTCGTGGAGGTCCACGAGTCGCTGCCGCTGGTCTCGCGCTACTGGGCCTCGGTCTTCGACTGCCGTCCGGCCACCACGGGCACGGTGATCGCCCCCGATCTGCGGGCCGTGCTCTCCTGTGTGATCGCCGGTGCCGGGCTCGCGGTATTGCCCCGCTATCTGTGCGCGCCGGCCCTGGAGCGGGCCACGATCGTCACCCTGTTCGACCCGGTGGTACCGCCGCTGCGCACGTACTTCCTGGTGGTGCGGACGGGCGCCCTCTCCCTGCCCGCTGTCGCGCGGGCCCACGAGTGGCTCCAGCGCGCGGCCGTAGCCTGGTGCTGACGCCGCTCGGGTGGGGTGCACGCACAGCGGTCGGCAGGTGGCGCTTCGCGATGTTTCACGTGGAACCAGCGGGGCCACATTTCTCCCATGACCGTCCGACCCGTGGTCAAGCGCACCGCCCGCGCCGTTCTCCTGGACGGTGACGACCTGATCCTGATCAAGCGCACCAAGCCCGGCGTCGATCCCTACTGGGTCACTCCCGGTGGCGGGGTCGAACCCGGAGACTCGACCGTCGTGGACGCCCTGCACCGGGAGGTGTACGAGGAACTCGGCGCCAAGATCACCGACGTGGTGCCGTGTTTCGTGGACACGGTGGAGCACATCGGCGAGGACTGCGGCACGACCGGCGTGAAGGTGCAGCACTTCTTCGTCTGCCGGCTGGAGTCGATGGACCCGGCCCTGCGGCACGGCCCCGAAGTGGAGGAGCCGGCCGGGGAGTACGAGATCGTCCGCGTCCCGTTCACGCGGGTCGGCATCGCCTCCGTCCATCTCGTCCCGCTGTCCCTGCGCCACTATCTGGACGGGAACATCGAGGGCGTACGTGCCATGCACGCCCCCGATCTCGGCTGAGCGGCCTCAGTACGCACCGACGAGCAGATCCTCCACCGAGTCGTGCCGTATGCGGCCCGGCGGGATGCCGATGTCTCGGAGCGTGTCGACACCGCTGCGGATCATCGCGGGCGGCCCCGAGAGATAGGCGTCGTACCCGGGCCACGGTCCGTACGCCCGGACGGCATCGGGGAGCCGGCCGCGGGTCTGCTGGTCCGTGACGGTCCGGACCGACAGCCAGGGGTGGATCCGCCGGAGCCTGAGCAGCGTGTCCAGGTCGTACAGGCCGTGGTCGGTGCGAGCGCCGTAGAACACCTCGACCGGCCGGCGTTCGCCGTGCTCGGCCACGTCCTCCACCAAGGCTTTGATGGGGGCTATCCCGGTGCCACCGCCCAGGCAGAGCAGGCCGCTGTCGGAGGTGTGGTCGACGGTCATCGAGCCGGTCGGCGGCCCGAGGCGGATCACGTTTCCGGGCCTGGCCCGGCGCACCAGGGCATTGGACACCCAGCCCGCCGGGACGGCCTTCACGTGGAACATGAGCAGCCCGTCCGAGCGGGGCGCACAGGCGATGGAGTAGTGCCGCCACACCCGGGGCCACCAGGGGGTCTCCACGCCGGTGTACTGGCCGGCGAGGAAGGGATAGGGCTGGTCGGGGCGGACGGTGAGGACCGCGATGTCGGGGCCGCGCAGCTCGTGGCCGACGATCTCGGCCTGCCACCAGGCCGGGCCGCGCAGCTCGTCCTCCGCCGCCGCGTCGATCATGACCTGGGAGAACCGGGTGTAGGCCCGTACCCAGGCGGCTTCGGTCTCGGGACTCCAGACCGCGGTGGCATACCTGCCCAGCGCGTCGATGAGGCACTCGCCCAGGGCCGGATAGTGCTCGGCACGCGCCCCGTACTTGCGGTGTCCGCGCCCCAGGGTGCGCAGGTGACCGAGGAGGACCGGGGTGTCGTCCAGGTGCTCGGCCGCGGTGAGCAGCGCCTTCAGCAGACGCTCCCGCTGGATGTCCATCGCGGCCGGGAACAGGGAGCGCAGTTCCGGGTGTCGGACGAAGAGGAGCGCGTAGAAGTAGGAGGTGACCTGGTCGGCGACGGGGGTGATCTCGGTCAGGGTGCGACGGACGAGACGGGCGTCCGCGCTCTGCTGAGCGTCCGGCGGCGGCGACGGAGGTGCCGTGCGCGGCGTGAACCAGCCGTCCCCGTCCGGCTTGCCGTTCTCCCCCGGCGTGCTGCTCACAGCGTCCATGGTGTGCCCTCGCCTCGAACGTCGTCTGGTCGGTAAGTACGGCGACTACCGTGTCAGTCCCACCAGTTCATAGGCTCCCCACAGGTCTCGTCCGCTGTAGGAGTGGGTGGCGAGACCCGCCAGGTGGGCATCGGCGTTGACCGCCACGGACACCGGTACGGCGGCGAACAGATCCTTGTCCGACGACGAGTCGCCGTACGCCACGCAGTCCGCCCGGGTCACTCCGAACTCCGCGCAGAGCCGCTCCGCGATGGTCACCTTGGCCGCGGCGTTGAGCACCCCGGTCGGGTCGACGGGCTCGGCGAACGGCACGGCCGGGAAACGGGAGCCATGGGTTGCGTGGGCACCCCAGTCCAGCAGGCGTTCGACGAAGAAGGAGGGCGAGAGGGACACCACCGCGCAGTATTCGCCCGCGCTCCTGATCTCCGCCCAGACCTCGCGGATCCGTGCCAGCCAGGGCGCCGCCTCGAACGCGGCCCGCACATGCTCCTCGGTCAGACCGGACCACAGGTCGTATACCCGCGCGGCGTATTCCGGCGGACCGATCCGTCCGGCCGCGATCGCCCGCTCCAGCGCCATCGTCTCGGTCTCCAGGCCCAACTGACGCGATATCTCCAGGGGAGCGGTGGTCCCGTGCAGCAAAGTGCCGTCCAAATCGAAGAGATGAAGTCTCGTCATGGCGCCGAGGCTAGTGGGCCGGGTGATGTTTCACGTGAAACACCGCACAGCTGTCCGACGGCTGTACGGATGCCCATGAGATGGCCAAAAGAACGTGCGTCTGCATCGAAACAGGTGGACGGCGAGGGCGCCGTTCGGACAGCCTGACCTGCGTGCCAACTCCTTCCCTCACCACTCTGCCCATCCGTCGCCTGACGCACCGCGATCTCATCGCCTGCGCCGACCTGTCCGAAGACCGGGGGTGGCCACGCGAGGAACACAAGTGGGGCTTCCTCCTCACCGCCGGGAAGGGATACGGCATCGACGACCCCGAGGGCGGTCTGGTCGCCGCGTGCGTCGTCACGGAATACGGCGGGTGGGGGCGGCCGGAACTCGGCGCCATCGGCATGGTCCTGGTGGCCGGGCGTCATGCGCGCCAAGGGGTCGGCCGCCGCTTGATGCGGCACGTCGTCTCCGTCATGGGGAGCACCCCGCTGACCCTGCACGCCACTCCCGACGGCCGGCCTCTCTACGAGGAACTGGGCTTCAAGGTGACGGGCCGGGCCGAAATGCTGAGGGGCCGCTTCACTCCCGGCGGCCCGAAGTCCGAGGTCGTCACGCGCGCCGCCACCGCGGATGACCTCCCGGCGATCGTGCGCCTCGACGAGGAGGTGTTCGGCACCGATCGCACGCCTCTCATCACCCGGCTGCCCGCCTTCGCCGATCAGCTGCGGGTCGCCGAGGAAGACGGCCGGCTCATCGGCTACACCGCCGCGTGGCCCAACATGGACACCCATGTCGTCGGCCCGCTGATCGCCCGGGACACGGAGACCGCCAAGGCGCTGATCACCTCGCTGGCGGCCCGTACCGAGCGTCCGCTGCGCACCGACATCGACGTGCGTCACGAGGAGCTGCTGGACTGGACGAAGGAACGGGGGCTGGCATCGGTGGCCTTCAACTCGGTGATGACCTACGGCATCACCGAGTTGCCGGGGGACTGGACCCGGCGGTTCGCCCCGCTGACGGTCGCCGCCGGCTGAGCCGTACGACGCGCGCCGGCCCCGCCGCTCGGGAGTGACGGGGCCGGTGTCACCGGGTCCGGCCGACGGGTCAGGCGAGTGCCTGTACGGCCGCGGCGGCGAAGCCGTGGTCCTGTTCCGGCGCACCACCGCCGACACCGATGGCGCCGATCAGCCGGCCGTCCCGGCGGACGGGAAGGCCGCCCGCGATGAACAGCAGGGGCCGGTCGAGGGCCGTGGGCAGGGTGTGGAACAGGCCGCCGGGCTGGACGGCGTCGACGAGGTCGGCGGTGGGCGCGTCCAGCTGGAGCGCCGTGTAGGCCTTGCGGGTGCTGGTCTCGCCGGAGATCAGCACGGCCCGGTCGTCCCGGCGGAAGGCGAGCGGATGGCCGCCCGCGTCCAGGACGGTGACGCTGACGGTGACTCCGGCGTCCTCGGCCGCCCGACGGGCCGTGGCGACGAGCAGTTCGGCGTCCTCGGTGGTGAGCGGGGCGACGGCGGTGGTGCTCATGGAACTGTCTCCTTGGAGGGTGCTGGGATGTGGCCGTACCGGAGCAGGGGAGCCCGGCACGGACGTCTGTGGGGGTTACGGGGTGAGGTGCCTGCGCAGCCGGGCGGCTCAGTGGTGGACGGGGGTCCGGTGGTCCGTCGGCGTCGCGGAGGCGGCCACGTTGCGGCGCGCGCCGTCGCGGCGCTCCAGGCCGGCGGAGAGCACGGCGAGGAGCAGGGCGGCGGCGGCGAGGACGGCGCCGACCCAGTTGGGGGAGGTGTAACCGAAGCCGGCCGAGATCACCACGCCACCGAGCCAGGCGGACAGGGCGTTGCCCAGGTTGAAGGCACCGATGTTCACGGCCGACGCGAGCGTCGGGGCACCGTGCGCCTGGTCGAGGACGCGCTTCTGCAGCGGCGGCACGGTGGCGAAGCCCAGGGCGCCGATCAGCGCGATGGTCACCGCGGCCGCGATCTTGTTGTGCGCGGTGAGCGTGAACAGCGCCAGGACGACGGCGAGGGCGCCCAGGGAGACGTACAGCATCGGCATCAGGGCGCGGTCGGCGAACTTGCCGCCGACGAGGTTGCCGCCGACCATGCCGAGGCCGAACAGGACCAGCAGCCAGGTCACCGAGCCGTCGGAGAACCCGGCGATGCGGGTCATCATCGGCGCGATGTAGGTGATGGCCGCGAAGACGCCTCCGAAGCCGAGGACGGTCATCGCCATGGCCAGCAGGACCTGGGCGTTCTTGAAGGCGGCCAGCTCGTGGCGCAGCCGCACGCCCTCAGGGCTGGGCAGTTCGGGTACGAGCTTGGCGATGCCGGCGAGCCCGATGCCGCCGAGGCCGGCGACGATGCCGAAGGTGACGCGCCACCCGATGCTCTGCCCGATGAGCGTGCCCAGCGGGACGCCGACGACATTGGCGACGGTCAGGCCGGTGAACATCATGGCGATGGCGCCGGCCTTCTTGTGTGGTGCGACCAGTTCCGACGCGACGACCGAGCCGATGCCGAAGAAGGCGCCGTGGGCGAGGGAGGCGATCACTCGTCCGAGGAGCATGACCGCGAAGGCCGGGGCGATGGCGGACAGCAGGTTTCCGGCGATGAACAGGCCCATCAGCAGCATCAGCATGCGCTTGCGCGGGACCTTGGTACCGAGCACGGTCATGATCGGGGCACCGATGACCACGCCGAGGGCGTAGCCGGTCACGAGCAGGCCCGCCGTGGGGATGGAGACCCCGAAGTCGCCCGCGACCTCGGGCAGCAGGCCCATGATCACGAACTCGGTCGTTCCGATTCCGAAGGCCCCGATCGCGAGGGCCAGGAGCGCGAGAGGCATGTGGGGTACACCTTCCCAAATGATTGCAGGAGCGCTTTTCGTGTCTTCACAATAATTGCAGACGCTGGCTATATGCAACTGCCGACTATTGCGGCGGTGCTCTACTCTTGTGGTGGAGCCGCTCCGGGACGGAGGAAACGCCAATGACAGCGACGGACCCCGCGCTCACCGCCCTCGCGCAAGGCTGGTGCGCCCTTTCCGCTCTGCACGGAAGGATCGAGGCGCACATCGAGCGCGCCCTGCAGGCCAAGCACGACCTCAGCGTGCGCGAGTACTCACTGCTGGACGTGCTCAGCAGGCAGCACACCGGTGAAGGCGGGCATCTGCAGATGAAGCAGGTCGCCGACGCGGTCGTCCTCAGCCAGAGCGCCACCACCCGTCTGGTGACCCGGCTGGAGAACCGCGGCCTGCTGGAGCGCTACCTCTGCCCCACCGATCGGCGCGGCATCTACACCAACGTCACGGAGGCCGGCCTGCGCCTGCTGGAGGAGGCGCGGCCCACCAACGACGCCGCTCTGCGCGAGGCTCTGGACGCCGCCGCGCAGAACCCCGAACTGGCCCCACTGGTCCGGGTGGTGGAGTCGCTGAACGTGCCCGCATAGGGTGCGCGCATGGGAGATCTTGAAATACGCGCCGCGACCGCCGACGACCTCCCGGCGATCGTCGGGATGCTCGCCGACGATCCGCTCGGTGCCCAGCGCGAGTCGCCCGACGACCTGACGCCGTACCGGACCGCGCTGGAACGGCTCGCCGCCGACCCTAACCAGCACCTCGTCGTCGCCGTGCGCGAAGGCCGTGTGATCGGGACCCTCCAACTCACGATCATCCCGGGGCTCTCGCACCGGGGCGCGACCCGCGCGCTGATCGAGGCCGTCCGCATCCACGCCGACGAGCGGGGCAGTGGACTGGGCAGTCGGCTGATCGAGTGGGCGATCGGCACCTCCCGGCGGCTGGATTGCCGGATGGTGCAGCTCACGTCCGACAAGACGCGCACCGACGCGCACCGCTTCTACGAACGGCTGGGGTTCACGGCCTCGCACGAGGGCTTCAAGCTGCCGCTCTGACCATGCCGCACGACGCCAGAACGACCCAGGGGGTGTGTTTCACGTGAAACACACCCCCTGCCCGGTCGAGGGCTAGCCGATGCCCCGCCACCCCTCCGGGTCCACGCCACCGGGCACCGGGGCCTCGGGGTCGTACGGCTGCCGGGTGAACACAAACGAGCCGAGGTCGAGATGGCTCAGGGAGCCGTCCGGACGCCGTACGGGCCGCAGTGGCTCACCGGCGTAGTAGCCCTCCAGTCCGGTCCAGGTGCCGTCGCCGTTCGCACGGAAGCGCGCCTTGCGGCCGCCCTCGGTCAGCGGTGCCAGGGAGAGCAGACCGTCGGCGGTCGCACGCAGGCCGAACGCCTGAGTGCCCCAGTACCACTGCCCCACCAGCTCCAGCACCGCCGGGTCGACCTCGCGCAGAGGCCGCCAGGGTGCGGGGATACGGGGTTCCGCCTCGGCGACGATCCGGACCAGGTCCGCCGCCACGGCACCCGGCAGCGGCCCGCTGGTGCAGTTGGTGAGCACCACCGCGGCGACGTCGTCCTCCACGCTGATGGTCAGGTTCGCCAGGAAGCCCGGCAGCGAACCGGAGTGCCCGACGAGCAGCCGGCCGTCCCGCTGCTGGATCTGCATCCCGAGGCCGTACGTGACCCCGTCGACCACGTCCGCGCTCTCGGCCGGGGCCGCGGGGGTCCGCATCTCCGCCACCGAACGCGCGCCGAGGACCCGGTCGTCTCCCCGGGCCAGGAACGCGGCGAACCGCGCCAGATCCCCGGTGGTCGACCAGAGCTGGCCGGCCGGCGCCATCCGGCCCAGGTCCTCCGCCGGCTCCGGCAGCAGCGCGTCGGCCCACGGATGCACGGCCCATCCGCCCGCGTGCGGAGCCTGGGGCCGCGTGCTCGTCCGGCGCAGGCCGAGCGGCTCCAGAATTTCGTCGCGCAGCACGTCCTCCCAAGGCGCACCGCGCATCTCCTCCACCAGGGCGCCGAGCAGGGTGTAGCCCGTATTGGAGTAGTGGTGCCGCCGGCCGGCGGGATGCAGCAGGGGCTGGTCGCCCAGCACATCGCTCAACTCGGGCCGCAGCGAGCCGGGTGTCCGCTCCCACCAGGGCGCGGGGGTCTCGGCCGCCAGCCCCGCGGTGTGGGCGAGCAGCTCCGCGATGGTCGCCTCTCCCACGCCGGTGCCCGGCAGATGCTTCTCCAGCGGATCACCGAGGTCGAGCAGCCCCTCGTCGCGCAACCGCAGCACCAGCACGGCGGTGAAGGTCTTGGTGATGGACCCGATCCGGTACTGCACGCTCTCGTCCGGTGCGTGCCCGCCCACGCAGGTCCGCGCCCCGTGCCACACCGCCTGCCCGTCCCGCACCACGGCGGCCACCAGCGACGGAGCCCGCCCTTCGGCCTGTGCGACAGCGATCCGATGCAGCAGCGCCCGCCGGGTACCCGGCAACAGGGCTTCCTGATGTGTCGTCATGTCCCTAGTCCACCCGGTGACAGCGACGGCCGTCGAATCCATTTCCCCATGTCCGGGCGACCGCGCATGCCGAGGTCGCCCTCCGTGCCGGCCCGTCTATACCGTTGCCCGCCGGAAAAGACACAGGAGTCGGGAACCTACGCGTCGGCCGGTCAGGTCTGGGCCATGTCCACGAAGCGGGAGTAGTGGCCCTGGAAGGCGACCGTGATGGTGGCCGTGGGGCCGTTTCGGTGCTTGGCGACGATCAGGTCGGCCTCGCCCGCGCGCGGGGACTCCTTCTCGTACGCGTCCTCGCGGTGCAGCAGGATGACCATGTCGGCGTCCTGCTCGATGGAGCCGGACTCACGCAGGTCGGAGACCATCGGCTTCTTGTCGGTGCGCTGCTCGGGGCCACGGTTGAGCTGGGAGAGCGCGATGACCGGGATCTCCAGCTCCTTGGCGAGCAGCTTGAGGTTACGGGACATGTCCGAGACCTCCTGCTGCCGGCTCTCGGCGCGCTTGGAGCCGCCGGACTGCATCAGCTGGAGGTAGTCGATGACGACCAGCTTCAGGTCGTTGCGCTGCTTCAGGCGCCGGCACTTGGCGCGGATCTCCATCATCGACAGGTTCGGGGAGTCGTCGATGTAGAGCGGCGCGGCAGAGACGTCCGGCATCCGGCGGGCCAGGCGCGTCCAGTCCTCGTCGGTCATCGTGCCGGAGCGCATGTGGTGCAGGGCGACGCGGGCCTCGGCGGACAGCAGACGCATCGCGATCTCGTTGCGCCCCATTTCGAGCGAGAAGATCACGCTCGGCAGGTTGTGCTTGATCGACGCGGCTCGCGCGAAGTCCAGCGCGAGGGTCGACTTACCCATGGCGGGACGGGCCGCGATGACGATCATCTGACCGGGGTGGAGGCCGTTCGTGAGGGAGTCGAAGTCGGTGAACCCGGTGGGCACGCCCGTCATCTCGCCGCTGCGCGAGCCGATCGCCTCGATCTCGTCGAGGGCGCCCTCCATGATGTCGCCGAGCGGGAGGTAGTCCTCGCTGGTGCGCTGCTCGGTGACGGCGTAGATCTCGGCCTGGGCGCGGTTGACGATCTCGTCCACGTCGCCGTCGGCCGCGTAACCCATCTGTGTGATGCGCGTACCGGCCTCGACCAGGCGGCGCAGGACGGCCCGCTCGTGAACGATCTCCGCGTAGTACTCGGCGTTGGCCGCCGTGGGGACGGTCTGGACGAGGCTGTGCAGATACGCGGCGCCGCCGACCTTGTTGATCTCGCCGCGCTTGGTCAGCTCGGCGGCGATGGTGATCGGGTCCGCGGGCTCGCCCTTGGCGTAGACGTCCAGGATGGCCTGGTAGATCGTCTCGTGCGCGGGCTTGTAGAAGTCGTGGCCCTTGAGGATCTCCACGACGTCGGCGATGGCGTCCTTGGACAGCAGCATGCCGCCCAGCACGGACTGCTCGGCGTCCAGGTCCTGCGGCGGAACGCGCTCGAAGGCGGAGGCGCCGCCGTCCCAGGCACCGCTCTCCCGGCCCCGGTCGTGCTGCTCGTCCCGCCCCCGGCCGCCGTCACCCCGCCGACGGGAGGCCGGCAGACGATCACTGGGACCGCTGTCGGCCCACGGATCGTCCAAGGGCTCGGAAATGCTCACCGAGCCACCTCCTCCCGTCCGCACGGCGGACCTCGCCGTGGCCTCTTTTGTACGGCACGACACTGACAAATCGAGAAGCCCTGCTCCGGTTCTCGCGCGTCGGATTTGTGGCGGTTCCCGAGCCGGAAGAGGGTCACTCGCCGGGCCGTGGAAAGGAGTGGGCGCCGCACCACGGTAGGCCCGTCGGCACCGTCAGCCAATCTGGTTATCCACAGGCCATGTGGACGACCGGCCCGATGCTGTGGAGAACTCGCCGAAACCTGTGCACGACCCGGTGGACAGCCCTGTGAACAAGCCCTCGATCTTCCTGACACCACACCTCTGACCTGCGTTTTTGTGATCCACCGGCTGTGCAGAAGAAAAACTTTCCCAGTCGGGCCAAGATCGCTTCGAACGGTGCGCGAAAGGACACACCCCGAGACAAGAAGTAAGGATCACTATACGGTTGCATCTCTTACCTGTGGACGATTAGATTGATGCGCATGACACAGGCTCCAGTGATCCCCCAGGCCACCCGGCGGCGGCACGACCGAGAGATCGTCGCGCTGGCCGTTCCGGCCTTCGGTGCCCTGGTCGCCGAGCCACTCTTCGTCATGGCCGACAGTGCGATCGTCGGTCACCTCGGGACCGCCCAGCTCGCCGGTCTCGGCATCGCCTCGGCGCTCCTGACGACCGCCGTGAGCGTCTTCGTCTTCCTCGCCTACGCCACCACCGCCGCCGTGGCCCGCCGCGTCGGCGCCGGTGATCTCCCGGCGGCGATCCGACAGGGCATGGACGGCATCTGGCTGGCGCTGCTGCTCGGCCTCGCCGTCATCGCCGTCGTCCTCCCGCTGGCCCCCGGCATCGTGGACCTCTTCGGCGCCTCGTCCACCGCGGCTCCCTACGCCACCAGCTATCTGCGCATCTCCGCGCTGGGCATTCCCGCGATGCTCATCGTCCTGGCCGCGACCGGAGTGCTGCGCGGTCTGCAGGACACCAGGACCCCGCTCTACGTCGCCGTCGCCGGCTTCGTCGTCAACGCCGCCCTCAACGTCGGGCTCGTCTACGGCGCCGGGCTCGGCATCGCCGGTTCGGCCTGGGGCACGGTCATCGCGCAGTGCGGCATGGCCGCCGTCTACCTGACGACGGTGGTCCGGGGAGCCCGCCGGCACGGCGCCTCCCTCCGGCCCGATGCCGCCGGCATCCGGGCCTCGGCACAGGCCGGCGTCTCCCTCCTGGTCCGTACGCTCTCCCTGCGGGCGATGATCATGATCGCCACGGCGGTCGCGGCCCGCCTCGGAGACGCCGACATCGCCGCGCACCAGATCATCCTCTCGCTGTGGAACCTGCTGTCCTTCGCGCTCGACGCGATAGCGATCGCGGGACAGGCCATCATCGGCCGCTACCTCGGCGCGGACGATGCCCAGGGGGCGCGCCAGGCCTGTCGCCGGATGGTCCAGTGGGGTATCGCGACCGGTGTCGTGCTGGGCGTGCTGGTCGTGGTGGCCCGGCCGCTCTTCCTGCCGCTGTTCACCGGTGACTCCGGAGTGAAGGGCGCCGCACTGCCGGCCCTGCTGCTCGTGGCGCTCGCGCAGCCCGTCTGCGGGATCGTCTTCGTTCTGGACGGGGTGCTGATGGGCGCGGGGGACGGGCGTTACCTGGCCTGGGCCATGGTCGGCACCTTGACGGTCTTCGCCCCGGTGGCCCTGCTGGTGCCCACGCTCGGTGGCGGCCTCACCGCGGTGTGGGCGGCGATGACGCTGATGATGACGGTCCGCATGCTGACCCTGTGGCTGCGGACGCGCTCAGGCCACTGGATCGTGACAGGCGCGACCCGCTGACCGCTTCCGCCCCGCCGGTCTCGTGGCCCCGATGACGGCTCCGCCAGCCCTGTGACCCGTTGACCGTTTCACGTGAAACATGCCGCGGTGGCCGCCCCTGACACGGGACGTCCGGTCATGCCAAAGGGGCCGCACCCTGCACGGATGCGGCCCCTCTCAACAGCTCACACGAGCGTTGCGATCACGCGGCGGTCAGGCCGCGACGACCTCGATGTTGACCTTGGCGGCAACCTCGGGGTGCAGACGCACGGACGTCTCGTGGGCGCCCAGGGTCTTGATCGGAGCGCCCAGCTCGATGCGGCGCTTGTCGACCTCGGGGCCACCGGAAGCCTTGATCGCGGACGCGATGTCGGCCGGGGTGACGGAACCGAAGAGACGACCGGCGTCGCCGGAGCGGACGGCCAGGCGGACCTTGACGCCCTCGAGCTGGGCCTTGACCTGGTTGGCCTGCTCGATGGTCTGGATCTCGTGGATCTTCCGGGCGCGGCGGATCTGCTCGACGTCCTTCTCGCCACCCTTGGTCCAGCGGATAGCGAACTTCCGCGGGATCAGGTAGTTGCGAGCGTAACCGTCCTTGACGTCGACGACGTCGCCCGCGGCACCGAGGCCGGAGACCTCGTGGGTGAGGATGATCTTCATGAGTCGGTCACCCTTCCCTTATCGCGCGGTGGAGGTGTAGGGCAGCAGCGCCATCTCACGGCTGTTCTTGACGGCCGTGGCGACGTCACGCTGGTGCTGCGTGCAGTTGCCGGTCACGCGGCGGGCACGGATCTTGCCGCGGTCGGAAATGAACTTCCGCAGCATGTTCGTGTCCTTGTAGTCCACGTACGTGACCTTGTCCTTGCAGAAAGCGCAGACCTTCTTCTTCGGCTTGCGCACAGGCGGCTTCGCCATGGTGATTCTCCTGTGTGATCAAGAAGTTGGGGAACGACCCACCCTCGGCCCGGACCGGCCCGGAAGGCCTGGCCCGAAGGCTTAGAAGGGGGGCTCGTCCGAGTAGCCGCCACCGCCGCCGGAGCCGCCGCCCCAGCCGCCGCCGCCCTGGTTGCCGCCACCGGCGGGAGCGCCGGTGGCCCACGGGTCGTCGGCCGGAGCGCCGCCCTGACCGCCGCCGGGGCCACCGCCCCAGCCGCCGCCCTGGCCGCCGCCTTGGCCGCCACCGCCGCTGTAACCGCCCTGGCCACCGCGGCCACCGCCACCGGCGGTCTTGGTGACCTTGGCCGTGGCGTTGCGCAGGCTGGGGCCGACCTCGTCGACGTCCAGCTCGTAGACCGTGCGCTTGACGCCCTCGCGGTCCTCGTAGGACCTCTGCTTCAGCCGGCCCTGCACGATGACGCGCATGCCTCGCTGGAGCGACTCGGCGACGTTCTCCGCCGCCTGACGCCAGACCGAGCAGGTCAGGAAGAGGCTTTCGCCGTCCTTCCACTCGTTCGTCTGACGGTCGAAAGTGCGGGGAGTGGACGCGACGCGGAACTTCGCGACCGCCGCACCGGACGGGGTGAAGCGCAGCTCGGGGTCGTCGACAAGATTGCCGATGACCGTGATGACGGTCTCGCCTGCCATGGGGGAACCTCTCGGCGGGTTTGCTGCTCTGGCTGCTTGGTTGCTGCTACTCGAATCCCGGGATCAGCTGAGCGCGGGGCTCAGTGGGTCTCGGGGCGGAGGACCTTGGTCCGGAGGACCGACTCGTTCAGGTTCATCTGGCGGTCGAGCTCCTTGACGACCGCAGGCTCGGCCTGCAGGTCGATGACCGAGTAGATGCCCTCGGGCTTCTTCTTGATCTCGTAGGCGAGACGACGACGGCCCCAGGTGTCGACCTTCTCGACCTTGCCGCCACCGTCACGGACGACGGACAGGAAGTTTTCGATCAGCGGGGAGACCGCACGCTCCTCGACATCGGGGTCGAGGATGACCATCACCTCGTAGTGACGCATGTGGAACCCACCTCCTTTGGACTCAGCGGCCACGGTCGTTCCGTGGCAGGAGGGTTGTGATGCGTACGCAACGGTATCGGCCGCCACTGACAATCGGGGTTCCCTCAGGGAGCCGGTCGGTGTGACCTGTACAGGTCTGGGCAGACACCGGTGCAGAGGGTACAGACTACCCGCACACCCGCTTCCGGTTGAAATCCGGCCGCCGGGCCGGACAATCTGTACACAACGGGTGTGTGCGGCGCTACGATGCGCCGCCTTCCGCAGGAGGTGCCCATGACCCAGGCATTGCGACCCAACACCGCCGGTTCCCTTTTCGCCTCGGACGGCAAGCCTCATCCGCTGCAGGACGCCCTGATGGCGGTGACGCTCGTCCTCGGCGTGCTGTCCTTCATCACGGCCTTCTTCCACAGCCTCCACCTGCTGACGTCGTGGGCGGGCCTGGTGGCGCTGTGCACCGGCGTGTACGGGCAGTGGATCTCGGTGACCACGCGGGAGCGGTTCGGCCTGATCCTGGGCCTCGGTGCCGCGGGGGTCGGCTTCCTGATCGGCATGGCGCACGGTGGTCTGTTCGGCGGTGTCGTCGGCTGACTCCCCGGGCTGAAGGCCCGTATGCCCAGTCGGGGCGCTCGCGAGGCGCAGTAGGCTTCGGCGCGAGAGCCGGAGCCCCTGAACCCATGGGGACACACCAGCCCGAGGAGCGCCCCGAATGACCCTGACCCTGAGGACCATCAGTCGCGAGCAGCATCTGGCCTTTATCCAGAGCCTGCCGGCGGCGAGCCACATGCAGGTCCCGGCATGGGCCGATGTCAAGGCGGAGTGGCGCTCGGAGAACCTCGGCTGGATCGACAAGAACGGCCACCTGGTCGGCGTGGGCCTGGTCCTCTACCGCCAGCTGCCCAAGATCAAGCGCTACCTCGCGTACCTTCCCGAGGGCCCGGTCATCAACTGGTACGCGCCGAACCTGGACGACTGGATCCAGCCGATGCTGGCGCACCTGAAGCAGCAGGGCGCGTTCTCCGTGAAGATGGGCCCGCCCGTGATCATCCGCCGCTGGAACGCGGACACGATCAAGCGCGGCATCCAGGACCCGGACGTCAAGCGGCTGCGCGATCTGCAGGCCGACTACATCGAGCCGCGCGCCTTCGAGGTGTCCGACAAACTGCGTCGCATGGGCTGGCAGCAGGGCGAGGACGGCGGCGCCGGCTTCGGCGACGTGCAGCCCCGCTACGTCTACCAGGTGCCGCTGGCCAACCGCTCCCTGGAAGAGGTCCACAAGAACTTCAACCAGCTGTGGCGCCGCAACATCAAGAAGGCCGAGAAGGCCGGCGTCGAGGTCGTCCAGGGCGGCTACCAGGACCTGCCCGAGTGGCAGCGGCTGTACGAGATCACGGCTGTCCGCGACCGGTTCCGGCCGCGCCCGCTGTCGTACTTCCAGCGCATGTGGACCGCCCTCAACACCGAGGACCCCAACCGCATGCGGCTGTACTTCGCGCGCCACAACGGCGTGAACCTCTCCGCGGCGACGATGCTGATCGTCGGCGGGCACGTCTGGTACTCCTACGGCGCCTCCGACAACATCGGACGCGAGGTCCGGCCGTCGAACGCCATGCAGTGGCGGATGCTGCGCGACGCCTACGCGATGGGCGCCACCGTCTACGACCTGCGCGGCATCTCCGACTCGCTAGACGAGACGGACCACCTCTTCGGCCTGATCCAGTTCAAGGTGGGCACCGGTGGTCAGGCCGCCGAGTACCTCGGCGAATGGGACTTCCCGCTGAACAAGCTGCTCCACAAGGCGCTCGACATCTACATGTCGCGCCGCTGAGCCGCGCGGGCGTTTGGTTCCATAGCCTTCACAGCATTTCCCTCTCAGATCCACCGCAGCCACGAGAAAGGTCCCGGGTCCGGCCATGGCGCTCACGCTTTACGTCGACACCGCGCGCTGGCGTGCGCACCACAAGCACGTGCAGGAGCAGTTCCCAGGGCTCGTCCCGGTCTGCAAGGGCAACGGCTACGGCTTCGGACACGAGCGGCTGTCGGAGGAGGCCACACGGCTCGGTGCCGACCTGCTGGCGGTCGGCACGACGTACGAGGCCGCGCGCATCAAGGACTTCTTCGGCGGCGACCTGCTGGTGCTGACGCCGTACCGGCGCGGCGAGGAGCCCGTCCCGCTGCCCGACCGGGTCGTCCGCTCGGTGTCGTCCGTCGACGGGGTCTACGGCCTCGTGGGCGCCCGTGTCGTCATCGAGGTGATGTCCTCGATGAAGCGGCACGGCGTCAGCGAGCACGACCTGCCGCAGCTGCACCAGGCCATAGAGAACGTCCGGCTGGAGGGCTTCGCCATCCATCTGCCGCTGGACCGCACCGACGGCTCGGACGCCGTCGAGGAGGTCATCGGCTGGATGGACCGGCTGCGCGCGGCGCGGCTGCCGCTGCACACGATGTTCGTCAGCCACCTGAAGGCGGAGGACCTGATCCGCCTCCAGCAGCAGTTCCCGCAGACCCGGTTCCGCGCCCGTATCGGCACGCGGCTGTGGCTGGGCGACCACGACGCCACCGAGTACCGCGGCGCGGTCCTGGACGTCACGCGCGTGGCGAAGGGCGACCGGTTCGGCTACCGCCAGCAGAAGGCGGCCTCAGACGGCTATCTGGTGGTCGTGGCGGGCGGTACGTCGCACGGCGTGGGCCTGGAGGCCCCGAAGGCCCTGCACGGCGTCATGCCGCGCGCCAAGGGCGTCGCCCGGGCCGGACTGGCCACGGTCAACCGGAACCTCTCCCCGTTCGTCTGGGGCGGCAAGCAGCGCTGGTTCGCCGAGCCACCGCACATGCAGGTGTCGATCCTGTTCGTGCCCTCGGACGCCCCCGAGCCGCAGGTCGGCGACGAGCTGGTGGCCCACCTGCGGCACACCACGACCCAGTTCGACCGCATCGTGGACCGCTGAGGCGCGTCTCGACAGCGGGAAGGCCGTATCCGGGGTTCCGGATACGGCCTTCTGTCCGTGTGGCCCACACCGTCGGAGCGCGCGCCTGTCTCAGAGCGGGCGGTCGTCGGCGGGCGGGGTCCCGGGGCGGCCCCAGTCCACCTGCGGCGCCCCGAACCGGGCGGCCCGCGCCGGCGGACCGGCCGGCGCTCCGAGTGCGAACGCGTCCGCCGCGCCGTCGAGCACCCCGCCCGAGGGATCGTCGTCCCCGGAGCCGCGCACCACGTCCCGCTCCGGCATGAGGATGTCCCGTACGACGACGGCACACAGGTACAGCGTGCCCAGCAGGTGCACCACGATCACCCAGTGGTAGCCCTGAGTCGGCAGTCCCTTGTGGGCGTCTCCGCTGGTCGTGTAGGCGAGGTACATCCAGATGCCCAGGAAGTAGGCCACCTCGCACGCCTGCCAGATCAAAAAGTCCCGCCACTTGGGCCGGGCGAGGACCGCCAGCGGCACCAGCCACAGGACGTACTGCGGTGAGTAGACCTTGTTGGTGAGGACGAAGGCGGCCACCATCAGGAAGGCGAGCTGGGCGAAGCGCGGCCGGCGCGGCGCGGTGAACGCCAGAGCGGCGATGCCGAGGAAGCACAGCACCACCAGCACGGTGGCCGCGTTGTTGACGAAACCGATGGTGGGCGGGTCGCTGGAGTTCTGCGCCCAGATCAGCCAGAAGGAGCCGAAGTCGACGCCGCGTTCCTTGCTGAAGGTGTAGAACTTCGCCCACCCCTCGCGGATGTGGAAGCCCGTCGCGTCGTGTGTGAGCATCACGGGCAGGTTCACCACGAGCCAAGCGCCCACCGCGCCGGCCAGTGCCCGGAAGAACGCGCGCCATTTCCCGGCCCGCCAGCACAGCACCAGCAGCGGGCCGAGCAGCAGGAAGGGATACAGCTTGGCGGCCGTGGCGAGGCCCAGGAGGACACCGAAGGCAACGGCCCGGCCCCGCGACCACATCAGCATCGCGGCGGCCGTCAGCGCCACCGCGAGCAGGTCCCAGTTGATGGTCGCGGTCAGCGCGAAGGCGGGCGCCAGCGCGACCAGCAGGGCGTCCCAGGGGCGCCGGCGATGGGTGCGGGCCACGCACACGGCGATGACGGCGGTGCACACCATCAGCATCCCGGCGTTGACGAACCAGTACCAGCGTTCCTGGTGCTGGATGGAGCCGCTGTGCGGGGTCAGCCAGGAAGCCACCTCCATGAACAGACCGGTGAGCACCGGGTATTCGAGGTAGTCCATGTCGCCGGGGAGCTTGTCGAAGTACGGCACGAGATCGTCGGCGAATCCGCGGCCCTGGTAGAGGTGCGGGATGTCCGAGTAGCAGGCGTGCGTGTACTGGCTGCTCGCGCCGAAGAACCAGGCGCTGTTGTAGCAAGGCGCCTTCTGGACCAGGCCGAGGGCGAACAGACCGATCGCCACGAGCGCCACGGCCCGCACCGGGGTCCACCAGGAGGCCCCGAGCAAGGCGTGCCGCCCCAGAGGTCCGCCGATCAGCTCACTGCCGGCGGCAGCGACCTCGTCCTCCCTGGTCGGCTGCACCGGTTCTGCCACGGCGGACCGCACGGACTCGGGCTCGTGCGGGCTCGCGGGCGTCGTCTCTGCACTGGGCATGGGGCACATCCTGCCGTACCTGTCCGGGAAGCCGTACCCGTCCAGGAATACGCCAAGGGCCGCCGCACCTCGGGGTGCGACGGCCCACGTTTCACGTGAAACACTCCTGGCGGGCTGAACCGCGCCAACCGGCCGAAACCGGTCTAACCCTCCTGACCTGCGAAGAAGCCTCCGCCGTCGCCACCGTTGCCGTTGCCACGGGTGTTTCCGGTCCCGGTGGTCTCCGTACCCGAGGGCGTCGGCATGGTGCCTCCGTCGGTGCCGCCCGTGTCCGTGCCGCCGATGCCGCCACCGTTATCGCCGCCACCGTTGCCGCCGCCGTTGCCGTTGCCGTCGCAGTTGTCGCCCCACCCGAAGCCGCAGGTCTCGCTCGCCGAGGGGGACGGCGTGGTCGTCGTCTTGCTGGGCGTCGGCGTCGGCGTGTGGCTCGGCGTCCGGCTCGGCGTGGGAGTGAAGCTCGGTGTCGGCGAGGGGGCGCCCGCCTGGTCCTGGACCGTCCCGATCTCGATGGCCTTCGGGAAGCCCGGGTCGCTCTTGCCCTTGAGCGCGGCCTTCATGTACTCGGTCCACACCAACGTCGGGATGTCACCGCCGTGGATGGAGTCGGTGTTCGCCGTGCCGTTCATGGACAGCAGCTTGTGGTCCTTGGGGTTCTCGCGGAACATCGCCACCGAGGTCGACAGCTGCTGGGTGTAGCCGACGAACCAGGCCGACTTGTTCTTGTCGGTGGTGCCGGTCTTGCCGGCCGCCGTACGGCCGAGAGCCTTGGCGTTCTTGCCGGTGCCGTTCTGGATGACGTTCTCCAGGACGTCCGTGATGTTGTTGGCGATGTTGGCGTCCAGCACCTCCTTGGGCGCCGGCTTCGGCTTGACGAAGCTGGGCGCGTCGGTGCCGTTGAGCTTGACGGCGGTCACGGAGTACGGCTCCGTCTGCTTGCCGGACGCGGCGAAGGTCGCGTAGGCGTCGGCCATGCGGATGGCGCTGGGCGTGGACGTGCCGATGGCGAAGGACGGGTTCAGGTCCTGCGACATGCTCTGGGGGAGGATGCCGGCGTGCTGGGCGACGTCCCGGACCTTGGTCATCCCGACATCGACACCGAGCTGCACGAAGGGCGTGTTGATGGACTGCTCCATCGCCTTGCGCAGGGTGATGTAGCCCCAGGGATGCGGGCCCTCGTTGTTCTGGTAGAAGTAGGAGTTGTCCTTGTTGAGGTAGTACGTCCCGTCCGGCTTGCGGACCTTGAGATGGTCGTTGCCGTTGTACTTGCTTAGCGGGGAGACGCCCTGCCCGCCGGACTTGTACGTGCCGTATTCCATGGCGGCGGCGAGCACGAAGGGCTTCCAGGTCGAACCCACGGGCACACCGGAGGTGTCCGCGTTGTTGGTGAAGTGCCCGTTCTCGTAGCCGTCACCGCCGTACAGCGCGACGATCGCGCCGTCCTTGGGCTTCACCGAGGCCGCACCGAACTGGACGTACTTGTCCAGGTCCCGGTGCTCGGGGTCGAGGCGATCCTTCTGGACGTTCTTCACGGCCTTGGCCAGCGCGCTGACCTTGTCCTTCTCGAAGGTCGTGTAGATCTGGTAGCCGCCCCTGTCGAACTGCGCCTCCGTGATGTCGGAGTGGGCGATGACGTACTTCTTCGCCGTGTCGACCAGATAGCTGACCTGGCCGGTCATGCCCCTGGTCGCCTTGCGGCCGTCGGGCTTGGGGTACTGGGCGATGGCTTCCTGGTACTGGGCGTCGGTGAGGTGCTTGTCCTTGTGCATCTCGCCGAGGATCCAGGCCCAGCGTTCCTTGGAGCGCTTCTCGTTGGCCTGTGGGGTCGCCGTCTTGTCGAGGTCCTGGTTGCCCGCGGGGTCGTAGTACGTCGGGCCCTTGAGCAGCGCGGCGAGGACGGCGCACTCGCTCGGCTTCAGGTCGACGGCGTTCTTGCCGTAGTAGGTCTGCGCCGCGGCCTGGATGCCGTACGCGCCCCGCCCGAAGTACGAGGTGTTCAGGTAGCCCTGCAGGATCTGGTTCTTCTGGAGCTTCGTGCCCACCTTTATGGAGATGAACATCTCCTTGAACTTGCGGGTGACGGTCTGTTCCTGGCTCAGGTACGTGTTCTTCACGTACTGCTGGGTGATCGTCGAGCCACCCTGCGTCTGGCCGCCCCGGGCCATGTTGGCCATGGCGCGGGCGATGCCCATGGGGTCGACGCCGGAGTCCTCGTAGAAGGACTTGTTCTCGGCGGAGATCACCGCGTACCGCATCGCCTCGGGAATCTGGTCGATGCTGACGTTCTGCCGGTTGACGCCGGTGCCCGTGGCCACCATCTGCGTGCCGTCGGCCCAGTAGTAGACGTTGTTCTGCGACTTGGCCGCGTCGTTCTCGTTCGGGATCGACACCATCGCGTAGCCGATGCCGACCATCACCACCACGCTGCCGACGAAGCCGATGAACAGCCCGCTGACCAGCTTCCAGGACGGCATCCAGCGCCGCCAGCCGTCCTTGTCGGCCCTGGGGTAGTCGATGAACCGCTTCTTGCCGGGCGCCGTCGTCGCCCGGCCTCTGCCGCGTCCGGGGCCGGCCGACCCGCCCGGACCGCCGCGCCGGCCTCCTGGGCCCGTGTTCTCGGTGCCACGGCGGCGGCCGCCTCGCTGCGCCGCGCGGCGTGCCTCGGCACGGCCGCCGTAGGAGCGCTCCTCACCTCCCGGACCAGTGGGTTCCGACTCATAGGAATGAGACCCATAGGAGTCGGCAGGAGACCCGGTGGCGCCTCGCGGTGCCGCCCGGCGGCCGGAGGACGAGCCGGACTGGCCGCGTCGGGCCGCGGCACGTCCGCCTCCCTGCGGCTGCGGCGGTTTGCGACGGTGCTCGCTCATCGAACGATTACTCCTCGGGCAGGCGCACCCGTGCGCGCCTGGAACGGCGGCTGGTTTCCGGTCCCCCCGGAGTACGGATGTGGTCGGTTCCGCATTCACCCGTACTGCACCGGGGACGTGGACGCTCCCCAGGCGTCACGCGGTTCCCGGTGGTGTCCATGGCGCACAGACTACGCACCGCCAAAACCCACCGGGCCCCGAAGTTCACCCCAAAACAGGCAACTTGCCTCCTACGAATCGGTGATGTGATCCCGTTCACCGCCTTCCCCCTTGTCGCATGTGACGGGTCGTTCTATCGTCGTGATGTATCGAACCGATACATCAGCGCGAGATAAGACGCTGACAGGCACTGTGAGACCTGCGGGACCGACCCGCGGGGCCGAGAGGAGGCGACGATGAGCCGGCGCTCCGGCATCCTCGAGTTCGCCGTGCTCGGCCTGCTGCGGGAGTCCCCGATGCACGGCTACGAGCTGCGCAAACGGCTGAACACGTCGCTGGGTGTGTTCCGTGCGTTCAGCTATGGGACGCTCTATCCCTGCCTCAAGGCGCTGGTCGCCAACGGCTGGCTGGCCGAGGAGCCCGGAAACACGCATGACGACGCCCTCGCCGCTCCCCTCGCCGGACGCCGCGCCAAGATCGTTTACCGGCTGACGGCGGAAGGCAAGGAGCACTTCGAGGAGCTGCTCTCGCAGACCGGTCCCGATGCCTACGAGGACGAGCACTTCGCCGCTCGGTTCGCCTTCTTCGGGCAGACCTCGGGCGATGTGCGCATGCGCGTCCTGGAGGGCCGGCGCAGTCGCCTGGAGGAGCGCCTGGAGAAGATGCGCGCCTCGCTGGCGCGCACCCGGGAGCGCCTCGACGACTACACGCTCGAGCTCCAGCGCCACGGAATGGAGTCCGTGGAGCGCGAAGTGCGCTGGCTGAACGAGCTCATCGAGAGCGAGCGGGCCGGGCGGGACCTGAGGGGTTCCGCGTCCGGGGGGGCCGCTCAGCAGGACACCACCACTGGATCGGCGGGCGGCCTGCCCCGTCGCGGGGAGGCTCCCCGCACGGATACGCCCGACGACACCGCCACGTGAGACCCAGTCAGGGCCTCACTCGTACACACAGGGAGCAACCGGAATGGGTTCGGTTCGCGTAGCCATCGTCGGCGTGGGCAACTGTGCCGCGTCGCTGGTGCAGGGAGTCGAGTACTACAAGGACGCCGACCCGGCGTCCAAGGTCCCCGGCCTGATGCACGTGCAGTTCGGTGACTACCACGTGCGCGACGTCGAGTTCGTCGCGGCGTTCGACGTCGACGCCAAGAAGGTCGGTCTGGACCTGGCGGACGCCATCGGCGCCTCCGAGAACAACACCATCAAGATCTGCGACGTGCCCAGCACCGGTGTCACGGTCCAGCGCGGCCACACCCTCGACGGTCTCGGCAAGTACTACCGCGAGACCATCGAGGAGTCCGCCGAGGAGCCGGTCGACATCGTCCGGGTCCTGAAGGACAAGCAGGTCGACGTCCTGGTCTGCTACCTGCCCGTGGGTTCCGAGGACGCGGCGAAGTTCTACGCCCAGTGCGCCATCGACGCCAAGGTCGCCTTCGTCAACGCCCTCCCGGTCTTCATCGCCGGCACCAAGGAGTGGGCGGACAAGTTCACCGAGGCGGGCGTCCCGATCGTCGGTGACGACATCAAGTCCCAGGTCGGCGCCACCATCACGCACCGCGTCATGGCGAAGCTGTTCGAGGACCGCGGTGTCGTCCTCGACCGCACGATGCAGCTGAACGTCGGCGGCAACATGGACTTCAAGAACATGCTCGAGCGCGAGCGCCTGGAGTCCAAGAAGATCTCCAAGACGCAGGCCGTCACCTCCCAGATCCCCGACCGGGACCTCGGCGAGAAGAACGTCCACATCGGCCCGTCCGACTACGTGGCCTGGCTGGACGACCGCAAGTGGGCCTACGTCCGCCTGGAGGGCCGCGCCTTCGGTGACGTCCCGCTGAACCTGGAGTACAAGCTGGAGGTCTGGGACTCCCCGAACTCCGCCGGTGTCATCATCGACGCCCTGCGCGCCGCGAAGATCGCCAAGGACCGCGGCATCGGTGGCCCGATCCTGTCGGCCTCCTCGTACTTCATGAAGTCCCCGCCGGTCCAGTACTTCGACGACGAGGCCCGCGAGAACGTCGAGAAGTTCATCCGCGGCGAGGTCGAGCGCTGAGGCGCTGAGAACCGCTCGCACGAAACGCTCCTGCCAGGGCTGTGAAGGTCCCCGGGTCCGCCGACCCGGGGACCTTCCGCATGTGTGAGGCTGTCGGCCATGCCCGTCGTCCGTGACCTGCGTCTGCTGTGGAGCCTGCGGCACTTCCGGCGCCTGCTGTGCGTCCGCCTCCTGTCCCAGGGCGCCGACGGGGTGTACCAGGTCGCGCTCGCCGCGTACGTCGTCTTCTCGCCGGAGAAACAGGCCTCGGCCACCGCCATCGCCTCGGCCATGGCGGTCCTGCTGCTCCCCTACTCCCTCGTCGGTCCCTTCGCCGGTGTCCTGCTGGACCGCTGGCGACGCCGGCAGGTCTTCGTGTACGGCAATCTGCTGCGGGCCCTGCTGGCGGCGGTCACCGCCGTGCTGATCACCGGCGACGCACCTGCCTGGCTGTTCTACGCCTCCGCGCTGTGTGTCACGGCCGTCAACCGCTTCGTGCTCGCCGGGCTCTCCGCCGCCCTGCCCCGGGTCGTCGACGCCGAACGCCTGGTGATCGCCAACTCGCTCTCCCCGACGGCCGGCACCCTGGCCGCGACCGCCGGAGGGGGCCTGGCCCTCGGCGTACGCATGGCGGCGTCCGGCTCCGACACGGTGGTGGTGCTGTGCGGCGCCCTGCTGTACCTGAGCGCGAGTCTCGCGTCCCTGAGCCTGGCCCCCGGCCTCCTCGGCCCCGACCGGCACCCGGTCCGTCCGCGCCTCGGTGCGGCGCTGGCCGGGACGGCGCGTGAGCTGGCGGCGGCCATCCGGCACCTGGCCGCACCCCGGCGCCGGGAGGCGGCCTGGGCCCTGGCCGCGATGACGCTGATGCGCTTCTGCTACGGAGCGCTCCTCGTCCTGCTGCTCATGCTCTGCCGCTATGCCCTGGCCGACACCCCAGGGGAGGGGTTGCGGCTGCTGGGGGCGGCACTGGGGCTGTCCGGTGCGGGGTTCTTCGCGGCGGCCGTGGTGACGCCCTGGGCGGCGAGACGGCTCGGCCCCCGCCGTTGGATCGCGGGGTGCTCCGCCGCGGCCATGGTGCTGGAACCCGCGCTGGGGCTTCCGTTCGCCACCGGACCGCTCATGGCCGCCGCCTTCGTCCTGGGCCTGATCACCCAGGGAGCCAAGATCGCCACGGACACGATTGTCCAGGCGGGCGTGGAGGACGGGTTCCGGGGCCGCGTCTTCTCCGTGTACGACGTCCTCTTCAACGTCGCGTTCGTCGGTGCGGCGGGCGTGGCGGCCCTGATGCTCCCGCCGGACGGCCGCTCGACGGCGCTGGTGATGCTCGTCGCCGTCGTCTACGGACTGATCGCCGTGACCCTCGCCCGCATCCGGCCCCGGTGAGTCGACGGACCGGTACCGAGGCCGGGGCACGACAGACCGAGGGCCGGTGTTTCACGTGAAACACCGGCCCTCGTATCGCCCTGCCGGAGGGATGTTTCACGTGAAACATCCCTCCGCACCCGGCTCAGCTCTGCGCGGCCCACCACTCCTTGAGTGCAGCCACCGCGACATCGTGCTCCATCGGCCCGTTCTCCAGGCGCAGCTCCAGCATGTGCTTGTACGCCTGGCCGACGGCCGGGCCCGGGCCGACCCCCAGGATCTGCATGATCTGGTTGCCGTCGAGGTCGGGACGGATCGCGTCCAGCTCCTCCTGCTCCTTGAGCTGGTCGATCCGCTCCTCCAGGCCGTCGTAGGCCCGGGACAGTGCCACCGCCTTGCGCCTGTTGCGCGTGGTGCAGTCGGAGCGGGTCAGCTTGTGCAGACGGTCCAGCAGCGGACCCGCGTCACGGACGTAGCGGCGGACCGCCGAGTCCGTCCACTCCCCGGTGCCGTAGCCGTGGAACCGGAGATGGAGTTCGACCAGCCGCGAGACGTCCTTCACCAGCTCGTTGGAGTACTTCAAGGCGGTCATGCGCTTCTTGGTCATCTTCGCGCCGACCACCTCGTGGTGGTGGAAGGAGACCCGGCCGTCCTTCTCGAAGCGGCGGGTGCGCGGCTTGCCGATGTCGTGCAGCAGCGCGGCCAGCCGGAGGGTGAGGTCCGGACCGTCCTCCTCCAGTGCCATCGCCTGCTCCAGCACGATCAGCGTGTGTTCGTAGACGTCCTTGTGCCGGTGGTGCTCGTCGCTCTCCAGGCGCAGCGCCGGCAGCTCGGGCAGGACGTACTCGGCGATCCCGGTGTCGACGAGCAGCGTCAGCCCCTTGCGCGGGTGCGCGGACAGAAGGAGCTTGTTGAGCTCGTCCCGGACCCGCTCCGCCGAGACGATCTCGATCCGTCCGGCCATCTCCGTCATGGCGGTGACGACCTCGGGAGCCACCGTGAAGTCCAGCTGGGCGGCGAACCGCGCGGCCCGCATCATGCGCAGGGGATCGTCCGAGAACGACTCCTCGGGGGTGCCCGGAGTCCTCAGCACCCGCGCGGCGAGGTCTTCCAGGCCGCCGTGCGGATCGATGAACGTCTTCTCCGGCAGCGCCACGGCCATCGCGTTGACCGTGAAGTCGCGGCGAACCAGGTCCTCCTCGATGGAGTCGCCATAGGAGACCTCCGGCTTGCGCGAGGTGCGGTCGTACGCCTCCGACCGGTAGGTGGTGATCTCGATCTGGTAGCCGCCCTTGTGCGCGCCGACCGTGCCGAAGGCGATTCCCACCTCCCAGACGGCGTCCGCCCAGGGCCGGACGATCTTCAGTACGTCCTCGGGACGGGCGTCCGTGGTGAAGTCCAGGTCGTTGCCGAGCCGGCCGAGCAGCGCGTCACGGACGGACCCGCCGACCAGGGCGAGCGAGAACCCGGCTTCCTGGAATCGGCGGGCGAGGTCGTCGGCGACAGGGGCCACCCGCAGCAGCTCGGCGACCGCGCGCTGCTGCGCCTGGCTCAGGGCGGAGGGAGTGTCTTCGTTGGGGTTCGGCACAACAGAAGAGGGTACGTGCCCCGCGCCCCGGGGCGGCGTGACCGGCAAGGGCCGCCGGCGCGCAGGCCCCCGGAGGGCCCCGTCGAGTCCGGTGGGGCGGCTCCCGGCATACCGGCCGTAAGCGCTGCTCTTGCGGCGTACGACCGCTCTCCCCTCGATACTGGATATAGAGGACGGGTCACGACCCCTGGGCGATCTTGTGAAGGAGACCGCGGCACTTCCCTTCAGCGCGCATCGTTACCATGCGTGGACGCACATTCCGACGACCACTGACACGACGAGGGACGGGCGAGCGCGTGGCCGAGGCGGCTGACTTCCAGGGGACCAGTGCCTCACCTGCCCGCCGGTGGCTGCGGCGCGCCGGAGCACTGCTCACCGGAGCGCCCCTGCTGGCCGGGCTGCTCCAGCTGCCCGCCGCCGCGCCCGCGCAGGCCGCCTCCTCCGACACGGTGTCCGTCTCCCTGGACTCCCTCAGCCCCAGTGCCCCCACGGACGGCGACACACTGACCGTGTCCGGCACGGTGACCAACAACGGCAAGCAGGCCGTCACCGACGCCCATGTGGGCCTCCAGGTGGGCCCCCGGCTGACCACACGCTCCGACATCGACTCCGTCGCCCGCCACTCCGACGATCCGCAGAGCGGCAGCGGATCCGAGGTCGGCGACAAGTACGAGGAGAAGTTCCACAAGCTGGCCCCGGGCGTCGCCCAGCACTTCAGCATCTCCGTCCCCGTCGACAAGCTCGGCCTCGACGACGACGGGGTCTACGAGTTCGGGGTCGCCCTCTCCGGCGAGACCTCCGCCCGGCCCTGGCCGCAGGTGCTCGGCATCCGGCGGACCTTCCTGCCGTGGCAGCCCTCGGACGCCGACACCAAGACCAGGACGACGTTCCTGTGGCCGCTGATCTCCACGGTCCACATGACGGCCAAGACGGGCGCGGGCGACCTGCAGACGCCGGAATTCCTCGACGACGACCTGGCCGAGGACCTGGCGCCCGGCGGCCGGCTGGCCCAGATGGTGGACCTGGGTAAGGATCTCGACGTCACCTGGGTGGTCGACCCGGACCTGCTGGCCTCGGTCGACGCGATGGCCGTGGGCAATTACCGGCTCCAGGGCGCCGACGGCACCAGCACGCCAGGCCCGCGCGAGCACCAGGCGGTCGCCAAGCAGTGGCTGGCCGCCCTCCAGAAGGCGGTGGCCGGCAAGGAAGTCGTCGCGCTGCCCTTCGCCGACCCCGACCTGGCCTCCCTCGCCCACAACGGCACCAGCGTCACCGGCTCGCTCAGCCACCTCAAGGACGCCACCGACGTCGCCGCCACCACCGTCAAGACCGTGCTGCACGTCACACCGAGCACCGACTTCGCCTGGCCGGTCGAGGGCGCGGTGGACCGTTCGATCATGAAGGTCGCGACGTCCGCCGGCGCCGACCGGGTGATCGCCCGCAGCGACAGCCTCCAGGAGACCGCCGGGCTGCCGTACACACCGTCCGCCGCCCGCCCGGTCGGCTCGGGCACCACGGCCGTGGTCGCCGACAGCCGGCTGTCCACGGCGTTCGAGGACGATCTGACGAAGGCCGGCTCGGCCACCCTGGCCGTGCAGCGGTTCCTGGCCCAGAGCCTGGAGCTGAACACGCAGACCGACAAGCAGCGCAGCATCCTCGTCGCCCCGCAGCGCATGCCCACGGCGAGCCAGGCCCAGGCGATGGCGGCAGCGGTCAAGGCGCTCCAGGGCGGCACCTGGGCCCAGTCCCAGGACCTCACCGCCACTTCCAAGGACAAGCCCGACCCGGGCGCCACCACCCGCGTCCCGCCCACGTCCGCCTATCCTTCCTCGCTGCGCCGGCAGGAGCTGCCGCGCACGGTTTTCGAGCAGATCGCCCGCACCCAGGGCAAGCTCGACAACTTCCGTGTGATCCTCACCGACCAGTCCCGCGTCGTCACCCCGTTCGGACGGGCCATAAACCGGGACATGTCCACGTCCTGGCGGGGCCACCGGAGCACGGCGGGAAGCTACCGCGACGGCGTGAAGACATGGCTCGACGGCCTGGCCGACGAGGTCAAGCTGATCGACAAGTCCGAGACCAAGCTCTCGGGCCGCAGCGCCACCATCCCGGTGACCGTCCAGAACAACCTGGTCCAGCCCGTCGGCCATCTGGTGCTGCGCCTGGAGTCGACCATGCCGACCCGCCTGAAGATCGGCGGCAAGGCCTACGACGAACAGCCCGTGGAGATCTCCGGCGGGCACAGCCAGTCGGTGAAGTTCACCACCTCGGCCAACGCCAACGGCCGGGTCACGGTCATCGCCCAGCTGTACACCGAGGACGGCGAGGCCTACGGCGCCCCCGTCACCTTCGACGTGAAGGTCACCGAGGTCACGCCCACCGTGATGCTGGTCATCGGCGGCGGCGTCCTGCTCCTCGTCCTCGCCGGCTTCCGGATGTACACCCAGCGCAAGCGCGCCGCCGCCCGGCAGCCCGAGGACGACGGCCCCGGCACGGCGCCGCAGGGCCCTGAGGAGCCCGGGAACCCCGGGGCACCCGGAGGCCGTCTCCCGGGAGAGTCCGACTCCTTCGGGGCAGACGACCCGGAGCAGCCGAGTGACCCTGCGCCGGACACCGCACCGGAAAGCACCGACCCGTCCGGGACGGGTGAGAGAGTGGACCGTTGAGCGATGTCGTGGCCGGTGGGCCCGGGACGATGAGGTGGGGTAAGCATGAACGCGCCGTACGACGGTGACCGCGGCCAGGGCGCGGCCGGCTCGGGCTACCCCGAGCCACCGCCCGAGCCCGGCCAGGTGCCGCCGCAGCACGCGGCGGACATGTATCTCCAGGACGCCTACGAGCAGGATCCCTACCGGGCGCACGACCTGGCCGCCCAGGACCCGGTCGCCGAGGCGCTCTACGACCGCGCCGCGCACCCGCCGCCACCTCCGGGCACCTACGACCCGCAGCAGCAGCCGTACGCTCCGCCCGCCCAGTCGCCCTACGCACCCGACCCGCGCGTGTGGGCGCAGCCGCCCGCGCCGGAGCCGGGCGCCGCCACCCAGTACCTGCCGTACGGCGAGGACCCGCGCACGACGCAGTTCGTGGGCGTCGACGACCTGGTCACGCACTCCGGCGAGGAGTACCACGAGCCGGACGCCTTCGCGCATCTCTTCAAGGACCAGCAGCACGGCGGCGGACACGCGCCGATGGACCCCCCGGCCGCCCCCGGCGGCCAGTACCCGCAGCAGTACGGACAGAGCCCGCAGCAGGGCCACGCGTACACCGGCGGCGGCTACCCGGCCGGACCCTCCGCGCCCGGATACCCGCAGCCCCCGGTGCCCGCGCCGGCCGCCACCGCGGACCCCGGCTCCCTCCAGTCGGAGGTCCCCGCGGCCGTAGACGCTCCCGCCGTGGCCCCCGCGGCTCCCGTGAAGAAGGGCGGGAAGGCCGCCGGACTGCTGAAGTCCAGCGCCGTCATGGCGGCGGGCACGATGGTCTCCCGCCTGACCGGTTTCATCCGCTCCGCGCTGATCGCCGCCGCGCTCGGCCTCGGCTTCCTCGCCGACTCCTTCCAGGTGGCCTACCAGCTGCCGACGATGATCTACATCCTCACCGTCGGCGGCGGACTGAACTCCGTCTTCGTGCCGCAGCTCGTGCGCTCCATGAAGGAGGACGAGGACGGCGGCGAGGCCTTCGCCAACCGGCTGCTGACCCTGGTGATGGTCGCGCTGGCCGCGCTGACCGGCCTCGCGATGTTCGCCGCGCCGCTGCTGGTGCGGCTGCTGGCCAACCCCGTGGCCAGCAACCCGGCGGCCAACGAGGTCGCGGTCACCTTCACCCGCTACTTCCTGCCCTCGATCTTCTTCATGGGCATCCACGTGGTGATGGGTCAGATCCTCAACGCGCGCGGGAAGTTCGGCGCGATGATGTGGACCCCGGTCCTGAACAACATCGTCATCATCGTGACGCTCGGCATGTTCATCTGGGTCTACGGCACCGCCGCCAACTCCCACATGGACGTCACCAGCATCCCGCCGGAGGGCCAGCGGCTGCTCGGCGTCGGTGTGCTGCTGGGCCTGGTCGTCCAGGCCCTGGCGATGATCCCCTATCTGCGGGAGACCGGCTTCCGGATCCGGCTGCGCTTCGACTGGAAGGGCCACGGCCTGGGCAGGGCCGCGATGCTCGCCAAGTGGACGGTCCTGTTCGTCCTCGCCAACCAGGCGGGCGCCATGGTGGTGACCCAGCTGTCGACCGCCGCCGGCGCCGACTCCGACATCAAGGGCACCGGCTTCGCCGCCTACGCCAACGCCCAGCTGATCTGGGGCCTGCCGCAGGCCATCATCACCGTGTCCCTGATGGCCGCGCTGCTGCCGCGTCTCGCGCGCTCGGCGTCCGAGGGCGACGCGGGTGCCGTCCGCGACGACATCTCCCAGGGACTGCGCACCACGGCGGTCGCCATCGTGCCCATCGCGTTCGGATTCGTCTCGCTCGGCGTCCCGATGTGCACGCTGATCTTCGGCTCCGCCGGCACCGGCGCGGCCACCAACATGGGGTACATGCTGATGGCCTTCGGCCTCGGCCTGATCCCGTACTCCGTGCAGTACGTCGTCCTGCGCGCCTTCTACGCCTACGAGGACACCCGCACCCCCTTCTACAACACGGTCATCGTGGCCGCCGTGAACGCCGGCGCCTCAGCGCTCTGCTACTTCCTGCTGCCGGCGCGCTGGGCGGTCGCGGGCATGGCCGCCGCCTACGGCCTCGCCTACGCCATCGGGGTGGGCGTCGCCTGGCGCCGGCTGCGCAAGCGGCTGGGCGGGGACCTGGACGGGGCCCGGGTGCTGCGCACGTACGCGCGCCTGGGAATCGCCTCGGTGCCGGCCGCCCTGCTCAGCGGCGCGGCCTGCTACGGCGTCGGGCACACTCTGGGCCTGGGCGTCGTCGGCTCCTTCGCCGCGCTGATCGCCGGCGGTGCCGTACTGTTCGGCGTCTTCTTCGTCGCCGCCCGCCGGATGCGCATCGAGGAACTCAACTCGCTCGTCGGAATGGTGCGGGGACGTCTGGGGCGGTGAGGCAGGGGTAGGCGCACAACCATCGTCCGCCGCCGTGTGTCGTGCATAGCGGCCGACTGTGGGCACAATTGGTTTCGGCGTCGGACAGTGTGCAACGGATGGGGAGGCAGGGACGACGGTGGCGGAACGGAGCACAGCTGCCGTCGACGTGGCAGACACCAGCGGGGAGCAACCGCTGACCGCCAAGGCGGACCAGTCCACGGCCGACGGGGTGGCCAAGAACCCGGAGCGGGACACGGACAGCGACGAGGCACAGGGAAGCGGCGGTACCGAGGGTCCCGGACGGAAGGCCTCCTCTCCGGAGCTGCACAGCGGTCACAAGCTCGCCAGGCGCTACCGGCTGGAGGAGTGCGTCACCCGTCTGGACGGGTTCAGCAGTTGGCGCGCGGTCGACGAGAAACTCCGCCGCGCCGTCGGTGTCCACGTCCTGCCCGCCGGCCACGCCCGAGCCCGCTCCGTCCTCGCCGCCGCCCGTTCCTCCGCGCTCCTCGGCGACCCGCGCTTCGTCCAGGTCCTCGACGCCGTCGAGGAGAACGACCTCGTCTACGTCGTCCACGAGTGGCTGCCCGACGCCACCGAGCTGTCCACTCTCCTCGCCGGCGGCCCGCTGGAGCCGCACGACGCCTACCAGATGGTCAGTCAGGTCTCCGCGGCCATGGCCGCCGCGCACCGGGAGGGCCTCGCCCATCTGCGGCTGAACCCGAACGCCGTCCTGCGCACCTCCACCGGGCAGTGGCGCATCCGCGGCCTCGCCGTGAACGCGGCGCTGCGCGGCATCGGCTCCGACACCCCGCAGCGCACCGACACCGAGGCCATCGGCGCCCTGCTGTACGCGGCGCTGACCCAGCGCTGGCCCTACGAGAGCGACGCCTACGGCCTGGCCGGCCTCCCCAAGGACATCGGTCTCATCGCCCCGGACCAGGTACGGGCCGGTGTGCACCGCGGCCTGTCCGAGCTGACCATGCGTGCCCTCGTCAACGACGGGGCCACGGCCTCCCGGCACGAGGCGCCGTGCACCACGCCGGAGGAGCTGGTGAAGGCGATCGGCGAGATGCCGCGCATCCGCCCGCCCGAGCCGGCGTTCGCCGCGCCGCCGGAGTACCAGCACACGACCTACCAGCAGGGCAGTTACGGCCGCCCGGCACCGCACGCCGGCGCCACCCAGCCCCTCGTGCCGCCGCCGCCCCCGCTGCAGAGCCGCACCGGCAAGGCCTTGAAGTGGGCGGTGTCGGCCCTGCTCATCGCGGCCCTCGGTCTGGGCAGCTGGCAGCTGGCGGACGCCCTGATGGATCGGGGCGGCAAATCGGACGACACCAACAAGAGCCAGACGACGGACGGCGGCGACAAGAACGCCGCGAAGCCGAAGCCGGTCCCGATAAAGATCCAGAACGGTCAGGAGTTCGTCGCCAAGGGCGGTGCCCAGAGCCCCGGCAACGTCCCCAACACCTACGACGGTGACGCGTCGACGTACTGGAAGACCAAAAGCTTCAACGAGGGCCCGACGATCGCCCCGTACAAGCCGGGCGTCGGCATCGTGTACGACCTCGGCTCCGCCAAGAAGATCAGCACGGCCACCGTCGCCCTCCGCTACGGCGGCGACCACACGACGGTCGAGCTGTACGCCACGGACTCGCTGGCGCCGGCCTCGCTGGAGTCCATGACGAGAATCGGCGACGCCACGACCACGGGAACCACCGCCACGGTGAAGGCCACCAAGCAGGTCAAGACGCAGTACGTCCTCGTCTGGCTGACGGCCGTGCCGAATTCGGGCTACGACTCCACCCTGTACGCCAGCGCCGGCTTCAAGCAGGCCATCGGTGAAGTGAAGTTCACGGGCTGACGTCTCACCCGGACCGGAGGGGGCAGATGGCGCAGGGCGCCGGGTACGACGCGGTGGGCGACCGGGACCTGCTCACCCGCCACGTGGAAGGCGACCCCGAGGCCTTCGGCGAGATCGTGCGGCGGCACCGGGACCGGCTCTGGGCGGTGGCCCTGCGGACCCTGAGAGACCGCGAAGAGGCGGCGGACGCGGTCCAGGACGCCCTGGTGTCCGCCTACCGGGCCGCCCACACCTTCCGGGGCCAGTCCGCCGTCACCACCTGGCTGCACCGGATCACGGTGAACGCCTGCCTGGACCGGGCACGGAAGGCCGCTTCCCGGAAGACGGCTCCGGTGGACGACACGGCGCGGCTGGAACAGCTGCTGGAGCCGCACGAGTCCGCCTCGGCGCCGGCGGAGCGGAACGACGTGCACCGCCAGCTCCTCGAAGCACTCGGCACTCTTCCGCCGGAGCAGCGCGCCGCTCTCGTCCTGGTGGACATGCAGGGCTACCCCGTGGCGGAAGCCGCGCGGATCCTGGAGGTGCCCACGGGCACGGTGAAGAGCCGGTGCGCCCGTGGCCGGGCCAGGCTGCTGCCGCTGCTCACGCATCTGCGGCCCGAGGGCGCCGGACGTCCTCCACGGGTCGGTACCGGGAGCGGCGGGGAAAGCGATCCGGGGCGGAACCGGGGGCAGGGGCCATCCGTCCCACCGGCGACGGGGTCACCGAGCGAACGCCCTGAGGGCGCGGAACCGAGCGATTCAGCGGTAGTGAAGGGCGGAGGTGGGCGAGCGTGACGTCGACGACGGAGACGGCCGGGCACCCGGACGTCGCGGAGATCTCCGACCTCACCGAGGGCCTGCTCGCGCCGGACCGGGACAGGGACGTGCGGCGCCATCTGGACGGCTGCGCCTCGTGCGCGGACGTATACGCCTCACTGGAGGAGATCCGGGACCTGCTCGGGTCCCTGCCGGCGCCGCAGCGCATGCCGGACGATGTCACCGCACGCCTCGACGCCGCTCTCGCCGCCGAGGCCGCCCTCGTCGCCGAGACCACACCGGCTGTCGGCACCGAGGACACCGCGAGCCATGTTTCACGTGAAACATCGCCCGCCGCGCACCAACCTGCCGAGCGTCCTGTCGATCCGGCCGCCGACCGCCCGGCCGGCCGTCCTCGTGCGGCGACCGGGCCGGGGCGCAAGGGGTCCGGGCGCGGACGGCGGCGCGGACGGTTCGTCCTGGGCGCCGTTCTCACGGCCGCGGTCCTGGGCGCCGGCGGCCTGATCGTGGCGTCCCTCTCCGACAACACCGATCACCCGTCGGCCCATGGGACACCGACCGCCTCGGCCGGCACCTTCTCCGGGGACAGCGTGGAGCGCCAGGCCCGCTCCCTCCTCACCGCCGGGAAGTCACTGCCGCAGGGCGATGACGGGCACCGGGAACGTCCCGGCGACGGGTCGCGCTCGTCCGGATCCGTCGAAGGCCCGAACACCCTGCTCCAGACCGCCGTCCCGGTCCCCGCATGCGTCCGGCAGGCCCTGCGTCCGAGCACCGACGTCCTCGGCGCCAAGATGGGGACGTACGCGGGCAGGGCGGCCTATCTCGTGGTCGTGACCGATGTCCACGACAGCGAGCGGGTCACGGCCTATGTGGTCGACGCGAGTTGTGTCCAGCGGCGGACGGCGTCTGCCGGTGCCGTCCTGCTACGGCAGTCCCTCGCCCGTCGTTGAGTCCGCTGGACCACCCCTTCGGCCGCCCTGGGGCAGGCGTGTGCCCGGCCACACCGGGAATGCACGCCCCGTAGGATCCGTTGGGTGGGGTGTGAGTCCCGAAAGGGGCCCACCCCGGTCGACTGACGCAGACCAGAGACGAGGAATCAAGCCGTGAGCGATGTCCGTAATGTGATCATCATCGGCTCCGGGCCCGCAGGCTACACGGCGGCGCTGTACACCGCCCGTGCGTCGCTGAAGCCCTTGGTGTTCGAAGGCGCCGTCACCGCGGGCGGTGCGCTGATGAACACCACCGAGGTGGAGAACTTCCCGGGCTTCCGCGACGGCATCATGGGGCCGGACCTCATGGACAACATGCGAGCCCAGGCCGAGCGCTTCGGTGCCGAACTCGTTCCGGACGACATCGTCTCCGTCGACCTGACCGGTGAGATCAAGACCGTCACCGACACCGCCGGCACCGTCCACCGGGCGAAGGCCGTCATCGTCACCACCGGCTCCCAGCACCGCAAGCTGGGCCTGCCGAACGAGGACGCGCTCTCGGGCCGCGGTGTCTCCTGGTGCGCCACCTGTGACGGGTTCTTCTTCAAGGACCACGACATCGCCGTGATCGGCGGCGGCGACACCGCGATGGAGGAGGCCACGTTCCTCTCGCGGTTCGCCAAGTCGGTGACGATCGTCCACCGCCGGGACACCCTGCGCGCTTCCAAGGCGATGCAGGAGCGTGCCTTCGCCGACCCGAAGATCAAGTTCGTCTGGGACAGCGAGGTCGCCGAGATCCAGGGCGAGCAGAAGCTCTCCGGGCTGAAGCTGCGGAACCTCAAGACCGGCGAGCTGTCCGAGCTGCCCGTGACGGGCCTGTTCATCGCGATCGGTCACGACCCGCGCACCGAGCTGTTCAAGGGCCAGCTGGACCTGGACGAGGAGGGCTACCTGAAGGTCGCCTCGCCGTCCACCCGTACCAACGTGACCGGTGTCTTCGCCGCCGGTGACGTGGTCGACCACACCTACCGCCAGGCGATCACCGCGGCCGGCACCGGGTGCTCCGCCGCTCTGGACGCCGAGCGGTTCCTCGCCGCCCTCGCGGACGAGGACCAGGCGGAGCCCGAGAAGACGACCGTCTGACCTTCCCCTTCCCCCGCCCCACCGCGTAACCGAGCTAAGGAGCCCACTGTGGCCGGCAACGTGAAGACCGTGACCGACGACACCTTCGAGGAGGAAGTCCTCAAGAGCGACAAGCCCGTTCTGGTGGACTTCTGGGCCGAGTGGTGCGGCCCGTGCCGCATGATCGCCCCGTCCCTGGAGGCGATCGCCGCGGAGCACGGCGACAAGATCCAGATCGTCAAGCTCAACATCGACGAGAACCCGGACACGGCCGCCAAGTACGGCGTCATGTCCATTCCGACCCTGAACGTCTACCAGGGCGGCGACGTCGCCAAGACCATCGTGGGCGCCAAGCCCAAGGCGGCGCTCCTTCGCGACCTCGATGAGTTCATCACGAAGTGACGTTTCACGTGAAACATGAAAGGGCCGACCCGAACGGGTCGGCCCTTTCGCTATAGCGGCCTCAGCGCGGGTTCCTTCTGCACCGCTCCCAGAAGCCGGTCGAGTGCCATCTCCACGTCTTCCTTCCAGGAGAGCGTGGACCGCAGTTCCAGCCGCAGCCGTGGATGGGCGGGATGCTGCCGGACGGTCTTGAAGCCCACGGCCAGCAGATGGTCGGCGGGCAGCAGGCACGCGGGCTGCTGCCAGCGGGCGTCGCCGAACGCCTCGATCGCCTTGAAGCCCCGGCGCAGCAGATCCTTGGCGACCGTCTGCACCAGCACCCGGCCCAGGCCCTGCCCCTGATAGCCGGGCAGCACGGACCCTGTGATCAGCTGTACGGCGTCCGGCGAGAGCGGGCTCGTCGGGAAGGCCGTCGAGCGCGGGACATAGGCCGGCGGGGCGTAGAGCACGAAACCCGCCGGAACGTCATCGACGTACACCACCCGCCCGCACGATCCCCAGTCCAGCAGGACGGCGGAGATCCAGGCTTCCTTCTCCAGCGCGGTGGTGCCCGCCGTCACCGCCGCCTCGCCGCTGACCGGGTCCAGCTCCCAGAAGACACAGGAGCGACAGTGTTGGGGAAGGTCCTGAAGGTTGTCCAGAGTGAGCGGCACGAGCCGACGCCCCATGAAGGCTGATCCTCGCTTCCTTCGCCGCCGCGTCGCGAGCGGCTGTCAGCTACTGACCGGTGGATATGCCCTAACTGATCGCATCGTATCCACGATCCGATTCACTCGATACCGTGTCAAAGCAAAGAGCGGGCCGTGATCCGGTACACACCGGACACGGCCCGCTCCACTGACCCGGCAGGCGCGAACGCCTGGGAATCAGTCCTGCGTCTCGCCGCCGTCGCCGTCCTGGAGGCTCTTCTGGAGAGCCAGCTTCTCGCCCGGGGCGAAGGTGCTGAGGATCCTCTCGAGATCCTCAGCCGAGGCGAACTCGACGGTGATCTTGCCCTTCTTCTGGCCCAGCTCGACCTTCACCCGGGTCTCGAAGCGGTCCGAGAGCCGCGTGGCCAGCTCGTTCAGCGCCGGAGAGGGCACGGAACCCGCCCTGGGCCCCCGGGACCGCGAGGCCTTCTGCGGCCGTGAGCCCATGAGCGTCACGATCTCTTCCACGGACCGCACCGACAGGCCCTCGGCCACGATCCGGTGCGCCAGCCGGTCCTGCTCCTCGGAGTCCTCCACCGCCAGCAACGCCCGGGCGTGGCCGGCCGAGAGCACCCCGGCGGCCACCCGCTTCTGAACGGTCGGCGACAGCTTCAGCAGACGCAGCGTGTTGGAGACCTGCGGGCGGGAGCGCCCGATCCGGTCGGCCAGCTGGTCGTGCGTGCAGTTGAAGTCCTTCAGCAGCTGGTCGTAGGCAGCGGCCTCCTCGATCGGGTTCAGCTGCGCACGGTGCAGGTTCTCCAGCAGCGCGTCCAGGAGGAGCTTCTCGTCCTCCGTGGCCCGCACGATGGCCGGGATGGCCTCCAGACCGGCCTCACGGCACGCGCGCCAGCGGCGCTCGCCCATGATCAGCTCATAGCGGCCGGGCCCCAGCTGCCGTACCACCACGGGCTGCAGAAGGCCGACCTCCTTGATGGAGGTGACCAGCTCCTGAAGCGCGTCCTCGTCGAACACCTCGCGCGGCTGGCGCGGGTTCGGCGTGATGGCGTCGAGGGGGATCTCGGCGAAGTGGGCGCCCATCGGCGGCGCGGGCATCTCGACCGCGGGACTCGCCGAGACCGTCTGGATCTCCTGGGCGGCGGGCGGCAGTGTGGCCACCTTGGCCGCGGCCACCCCCCGGTCGCTCGTCAGTACCGGCACGGCCGCGGGGGAGGTGGATCCTCCGCCTCCCAGCGCCGCCGGGGCCGGCGTCCTCTCCGTCGGGGCAGCGGGGATCAGCGCGCCGAGACCACGGCCCAGCCCCCTCCGTCGTTCACTCACTGAATCCCCTCCACCATGCTCTGGTCTTTCTGGGCGCCGATGTGGGCCTGGCTCGCGTCATAGCTGATGCCGACGCCCCTCAGCGCGATTTCCCGGGCCGCCTCGAGGTACGAGAGGGCGCCGCTCGATCCTGGATCGTAAGTCAGCACCGTCTGCCCGTAGCTCGGCGCCTCGGAGATACGGACCGAGCGGGGAATGCTCGTCCGCAGCACCTCGTCACCGAAGTGGCTGCGCACCTCTTCCGCGACCTGCGAGGCGAGACGCGTCCGGCCGTCGTACATGGTGAGCAGGATGGTCGACACATGCAGGGTGGGGTTGAGGTGTCCCCGCACCAGGTCGACATTGCGCAGGAGCTGGCCGAGGCCCTCCAGTGCGTAGTACTCGCACTGGATCGGGATCAGTACCTCGGCGCCCGCGACGAGCGCGTTGACCGTCAGCAGGCCCAGTGAGGGCGGGCAGTCGATGAGGATGTAGTCCAACGGCTGCTCGTACGCCTGGATGGCCCGCTGCAGCCGGCTCTCCCGCGCCACCAGGGACACCAGCTCGATCTCCGCACCGGCGAGGTCGATGGTGGCCGGTGCGCAGAACAGGCCCTCGACGTCGAGGACGGGCTGGACGACCTCGGAGAGCGGCCTGCTCTCCACGAGCACGTCGTAGATCGAAGGGACTTCGGCGTGGTGGTCGATCCCGAGGGCGGTGGACGCGTTGCCCTGCGGGTCGAGGTCGATCACCAGGACCCGGGCACCGTGCAGAGCCAGCGAAGCGGCAAGGTTGACGGTCGTCGTCGTCTTGCCCACGCCACCCTTCTGGTTGGCGACCACGATGATTCGGGTCTGCTCCGGTCGTGGCAGACCTGCGCCGGCGCGGCCCAGAGCCTCCACCGCCAGTTGGGCCGCACGACCGATGGGAGTGTCGTCCATCGGAGGCGGTGTTTCACGTGAAACATCCGCCCCCATCGACTCGGTACGGGGACCGGGGACCGGATCGGTCATCGGTCCCGCGATGTTGGCGTCGGACCGCAAGGATTCACTCTCCTCGACTTCAGGCTCGCGATGAACAGAGCCTCCCATGTCTTCGGGGTGGTGAACCAGTGAGGCCTGGCGATCTGTGGAGAAATCCACCTCTGTGGACAACTCCGTCCCCCCGGAAGGGGATGAGGTCTCCGAGGAGACGGGCTCCTCTCCGAGCGCGCCGAGAGGCTTGCGGTCGCGCGGTTCGGCCGCGGCGCGGCCACGACTGATGATGCCGTGCAGCAGTGAGCGACGTTTCACGTGAAACACGATGCACAGCGGCTGCGGCCGGACCTCCGCGACACTCCGGCTTGTCCCGGTTCGGCACCTTGTGTGGAGTACGTCTCGTCGTCAGGACGGATCAGCGCCGGCCGGCCCTCCGGCCGGCCGGCTCACACCTGTCCGTCCTCCGGTTCACCGCCGACGACGGACTCGGCCCGTACGGGCCGCCTTGGCGCGCTTCGCGGCGAAGCGCACACCGCCCGGGCTCTCGCCGACCTCCACGCGGACCACGGTGGACAGCGGATCCACCACGCCTTCACCCACGTGCAGGATCGACGTCTGCACCGCTCCGAGCTTACTCAGCGCGGTGGCCGCCGCCTTCAGCTCCTCCTCGGCGGTGTCGCCCTTGAGCGCGAGCATCTCGCCGTACGGGCGCAGCAGCGGGATGCCCCAGGTGGCCAGGCGGTCCAGCGGGGCCACGGCACGCGCCGTCACCACATGGACCGGCGGCAGCTTGCCCATCACTTCCTCGGCGCGGCCACGCACCACGGTGACATGGTCCAGGCCGAGCAGCTCGACGACCTCGGTGAGGAAGTTGGTGCGCCGCAGCAGGGGCTCCAGCAGGGTGATGTTCAGGTCGTCGCGGACCAGGGCCAGCGGGATGCCGGGCAGCCCGGCGCCGGAGCCGACGTCGCAGACCGTCACCCCTTCGGGGACGGCCTCGGAGAGCACCGCACAGTTCAGCAGGTGCCGCTCCCACAGGCGGGGCACTTCCCGCGGACCGATCAGGCCGCGCTGCACACCTGCCTCGGCGAGCAGCTCCGCATAGCGGACCGCATCGGCGAAGCGATCACCAAACACTTCCCGCGCCTGCTCGGGCGCGGGGGGAAGCTCCGCTGCCTCCGTCACGGGGACCGTCCTTCCGTACAGCGCCGGCGCGTCGCGCGCCGGCCACCAGAACTACCAGGCTGACAAAACGCGGCCCCGCCTGCTCAACAGACGGGGCCGGTGGAACGGGGGTCGATCAGGCGGGCAGCACGACGACGAACCGCTGCGGCTCCTCGCCCTCGGACTCGCTGCGCAGCCCCGCGGCCTTGACCGCGTCGTGCACGACCTTGCGCTCGAACGGGGACATCGGCTTGAGCTTCATGGGCTCGCCGGTGCTCTTCACCTCGGCCGCGGCCTTGGCACCCAGCTCGGACAGCTCGGTGCGCTTCTTGGCGCGGTAGCCCGCGATGTCCAGCATGAGCCGGCTGCGGTCGCCGGTCTCCCGGTGCACGGCCAGCCGCGTCAGCTCCTGCAGCGCCTCCAGCACCTCGCCGTCCCGGCCGACCAGCTTCTGCAGGTCACGGCTGCCGGTGTCGCTGATGATCGACACGGAGGCGCGGTCGGCCTCGACGTCCATGTCGATGTCGCCGTCGAGGTCGGCGATGTCCAGCAGACCCTCCAGGTAGTCCGCCGCGATCTCACCCTCCTGCTCCAGGCGGGTGAGGGTGTCTGCACCCTCGGCAGCGGCGGAGGTGGTGCCTTCCGTCACGGGATGGGCTCCTTCTTACTTCTTGGACGGGGACTTGGGCCGCTGCGGGCCACCCTTGCGCTGGCCGGACTGGGCCTTGCTGCGGGTGCCGGAGCCGGGCTTCTGGGGCTGCTTGGCAGCCGCGGGCTTGGTGTCCTGCGGCTCGTCGGACTTCTCCAGCGACGGGGAGTCTCCCGCCCTGGTCCCGGACTGACGCTGGGACTTGCTCTGGCGCTTGGGCTGCTGACGCCGGGCGGCGGCCGTGTCCGTGGCCGTGCCGGTGGCCGCGCCTTCATCGGTCTGCGCCGCCGCCTGGGCCGCGCTCTTCGTCACGGTGCCGTCGGCCTGGGCGGCGAGGCCCGCCTTGCTGAGCGCGTTGACGAACTTGCGCTCGAACTCGTTGCGGTCGCGGCCCTTGGCGACGATCGCCTTCACGATGGCCTTCTCGCTGCGCCGGCGGATCTTGCCGTGCTGCGTGACGTGCTTGGTCAGGCGCTCCAGGTAGGCGGCCTGGGCCTTGGAACCCGGGGTCGGGTTGTTGTGGATGACGTACATCTGCTGGCCCATGGTCCACACGTTGGTGGTCAGCCAGTAGATGAGGACACCGACCGGGAAGTTCACACCGAGGACGGCGAACATGATCGGGAAGACGTACATCAGCATCTTCTGCTGCTGCATGAACGGCGTCTTCACGGTGGTGTCGACGTTCTTCGTCATCAGCTGGCGCTGCGTGTAGAACTGCGACGCCGACATCAGCACGATCATGATCGCGGTCACGATGCGGACATCGGTCAGCGAGGCGTGCAGGGCGCTGACCTGGCTCTCGCTGCTGAAGAACTTGGCGGCCAGCGGAGCGCCGAAGATGTGCGCGTTCCGCGCGCTCTCGAGCAGGTCGGCGTTGATGACACCGATCTTCTTGCCCGACGCGATGCCCGCGAGCACGTGGTACAGGGCGAAGAAGAACGGGGACTGCGCCAGGATGGGAAGGCACGAGGAGAGCGGGTTGGTACCCGACTCCTTGTACAGCTTCATCATCTCTTCGGACTGGCGCTGCCGGTCGTTCTTGTAGCGCTCCTGGATCTTCTTCATCTCCGGCTGGAGCGTCTGCATCGCGCGAGTCGCCTTGATCTGCTTCACGAAGAGCGGGATCAGGCAGATGCGGATCAGGATCACCAGCGACACGATGGACAGGCCCCAGGCCCACCCGGTGTCAGGTCCGAAGATCGCCCCGTACACCTTGTGGAACTGGACGATGACCCAGGAGACGGGCCAGGTGATGAAACTGAAAAGGCTGGCAATCGTGTCCACTAATCATGCTCCTTGGGCATGGGACGAGGTCTCTGCGGCCGGGCTCGAAGGAGACTCCGTTGGTGGCTTCGCTTCGGTGGCCGTTTCGGCGGCGGAGGACCCGCCCCTGCGTGCGCGCCAGGCGTCGCGCAGCATTTCGTGCCACCGCGGACGCTTACGCGGCGGAACATGGTCCACGCCACCCGGCGACCACGGATTGCACCGGAGGATGCGCCAGGCGGTCAGTGCGGTCCCTTTGACCGCACCGTGCCGGTCGATGGCCGTGTAGCCGTAGTGGGAGCACGACGGGTAGTACTTGCATACCGGCCCCAGCAGTGGACTGATCGTCCACTGATACAGCTTGATCAGAGCCAGCAGCGGGTACTTCATCGCGCGCCCCCTCCCAGCAGCCGCTGAAGGGCGGCGTCCAGGTCTCGGGCCAGCTGTGCGTGGTCTGCGTCGCCCGCTTCGGGCAGCGCTCGTACGACTACCAGGCTACCGGGGGGAAACAGGGCGACTCGGTCACGCATCAGGTGGCGCAGTCTGCGCTTGACTTTGTTGCGCACGACCGCCCCACCCACGGCCTTGCTGACGACGAAACCCGCACGCGTCGGGGGAGCGCTCTCCCCAGGCGCGTGCGGGTCCGTGGCACCGCTACGAAGGTGGACGACGAGTGTCGGGCGGCCTGCCCGGCGACCCCGTCGCACCGCGGTCGCGAAGTCCTCGCGCCGCCTCAGCCGGTTCTCGGTGGGCAGCACGATGTCATGACCTGACCGGGATCAGGCGGACAGACGGGCGCGACCCTTGCTACGGCGGGACGCGAGAATCGCGCGGCCGGCGCGGGTCCGCATACGCAGCCGGAAGCCGTGGGTCTTCGCGCGACGACGGTTGTTCGGCTGGAAGGTGCGCTTGCTCACTCGGGGGCTCCAGAAAATCGGTAGTGGCGGGGTGCCGTCCTGGCTGTCACCGTGCGCCCACGAGTAGCTCGCGTCACGCCCGAGTGCACCGCTTCCCGATCACCTGACGTGACCTGTGCCCATCGGAGGCAGGCGGCAGCAGCCATCGACAACTCGACCTGGTTACGGTACGCGGGACTGCGCCATTCGGTCAAACCGAGGCCGCCGGGGGACACTGTCCACAGGCTGGGGACAACAACTTGAACCGTACCCGCCGCGCTGACTACCGTGGCTGGACTCCGATTCGTTCCCATATCCCCGCCCGACCCGATTTTCATCCCGACCCGTCCCTGAACCACACGTTCGTGGGACCTGTGAGAGAGCGTGTCCCTGTGGCTGACGTACCTGCCGATCTTGCCGCAGTGTGGCCGCGAGTACTGGAACAGCTGCTCGGCGAGGGCCGCGGACAGGGCGTGGAGACCAAGGACGAGCACTGGATCCGGCGCTGCCAGCCGCTCGCGCTGGTCGCCGACACGGCCCTGCTCGCCGTGCCGAACGAATTCGCGAAGGGCGTACTGGAAGGCCGGCTGGCGCCCGTCGTCAGCGAGACCCTGAGCCGGGAGTGCGGCCGTCCCATCCGGATCGCGATCACCGTGGACGACTCCGCGGGCGAACCGCCGGCGCCGCCCGTCCAGCAGCAGGCGAAGCCGCGCTACGAGGAGCCGGAGCTGCCCTCGGGGCCGTACGAGGGCTACGGCCGCACCCGCGGCGGCGAGCAGCACCCGGGCGGCGAACCGCGCTCCGAGCAGCAGCCGGGCGCCCGCCCGGACCAGCTCCCCACCGTCCGCCCGGTCTACCCGTCCGAGTACCAGCGTCCCGAGCCCGGCGCCTGGCCGCGCTCGGGGCAGGACGACTACGGCTGGCAGCAGCCCCGGCTCGGCTTCCCCGAGCGCGACCCGTACGCCTCGCCGTCGTCCCAGGACGGCTACGGCTCCGGCGCGGACGCGTACGGCGCGCCGTCCCAGGACTACCGCCCGCAGGCCATGGACCGGCCGCCGTACGAGCGGCAGCGCGGCGAGTACGACTCCGGGCGCCCGGACTACGAGTCCGCGCGCGGCGAGTACGACTCCCGGACCGAGTACGACCAGCGCGAGCCGGGCCGCCGGGAGCTGCCCGACCCGGCGGCGCACCGCGGCGGCCCCGGCCGCCCGGACCTGCCCGCCCCGGGTGCCTCCGGCCCGTCGGCCGCGCAGCCGGCGCCGGCCGGCGGTCCCGGCGAGCCGACCGCGCGGCTGAATCCCAAGTACCTGTTCGACACCTTCGTCATCGGCGCGTCCAACCGCTTCGCGCACGCGGCCGCGGTCGCGGTCGCCGAGGCCCCGGCCAAGGCGTACAACCCGCTGTTCATCTACGGCGAGTCCGGGCTCGGCAAGACCCATCTGCTGCACGCCATCGGGCACTACGCGCGCAGCCTCTACCCGGGCACACGGGTGCGGTACGTCAGCTCGGAGGAGTTCACCAACGAGTTCATCAACTCCATCCGCGACGGCAAGGGCGACAGCTTCCGCAAGCGCTACCGCGAGATGGACATCCTGCTCGTCGACGACATCCAGTTCCTGGCGGACAAGGAGTCGACGCAGGAGGAGTTCTTCCACACCTTCAACACGCTCCACAACGCCAACAAGCAGATCGTGCTCTCCAGCGACCGGCCGCCCAAGCAGCTGGTCACGCTGGAGGACCGGCTGCGCAACCGCTTCGAGTGGGGCCTGATCACCGACGTCCAGCCGCCCGAGCTGGAGACGCGGATCGCGATCCTGCGCAAGAAGGCGGTGCAGGAGCAGCTGAACGCGCCGCCGGAAGTGCTGGAGTTCATCGCCTCGCGGATCTCGCGGAACATCCGTGAGCTGGAGGGCGCGCTGATCCGGGTGACGGCGTTCGCCTCGCTCAACCGGCAGCCGGTGGACCTGGGCCTGACCGAGATCGTCCTGAAGGACCTGATCCCCGGTGGCGAGGACAGCGCGCCGGAGATCACCGCGCCGGCGATCATGGCGGCCACCGCGGACTACTTCGGGCTGACGGTGGAGGACCTGTGCGGCACCTCGCGCGGGCGCGCGCTGGTCACCGCGCGTCAGATCGCGATGTACCTGTGCCGCGAGCTGACGGACCTGTCGCTGCCGAAGATCGGCGCGCAGTTCGGCGGCCGGGACCACACCACCGTGATGCACGCCGACCGCAAGATCCGCGCGCTGATGGCCGAGCGGCGCTCGATCTACAACCAGGTCACCGAGCTGACCAACCGCATCAAGAACGGCTGAGGCGCCGTACGCGGGCGCGGAGGGCGTTCCGGGGCACACCACCGCCGCCGGGGCGCCCTCCGGCGTTTGCGCGCTCCTTGAGGCAGCCGGCGGCGCGCACGGTGGCACGGACCCCGGCCCGTCCCGCCGGGTCCGTGCCACCGCGGCAGGGGACGGCCGCGGAACGACTCCGTGCCACGGCGTCCCCGCGCGCCGGCCGACGCGGTGACGGCCCCTTCGCCGGACTCGCCGCCCTCCACCGCCCTCCCACCGGCTCGTCGACGTCCGGCCCTCGGGCGGCCCTTCGGCAGCCTCGCGCCGCTCCTCCGGCCCGCTCCGGCCCGCTCCGACGACCTCCAAACGGCCCTTCGGCGGCCTTTCCGGGCGGCCGGGGCGCCGGATGCGGGGCTGTGGGCCGTTTCCTCACCGTCATCCCTTGTTCGATTACCTGCCTGGTTACGGCCTTCCTCCACAGATTCGGCGACTTTCTTCCGTCCACAGACTGGGGACTGCGAAGTTGTCCCGAACTGTGTCCACAGGCAGGCTGGCTCCTGGACGTCGGCCCAGCTCAAGGGCCTGTGGAATCGTGGACGAAGGTCCTCCACAGACTGTGGATAACTCCGTCGTCCCCAGGCCGGGCCTCGCGTTGTCCACCGGTACCCCACAGGCTGGGGGCGGTTGTCCCCAGCGAACCCGGGCTTCTCCACATGGCTGTCCACTGTTCGGCAACCCGACGCTCCCGGTCACCACGTCGAGTGAAAGGCGTCACAGGAAGCTGCCGGATTGGGCTGTGGGAAACCTGGGTATTCCTGGGGACACAGCTGGGGAGAACTGCCCTCAGCCTGTGGGCGGTGTGTGCAGAACTTTCTGTTCTCCACAGACAGGCCCGGTTTTCCACCGGCTCCACCCACAGGACCGGTGGATAAAAAACCCGCGCTGAGCTGGGCAAACGTGGTTATCCACCGTATCCACAGGCCCTACTACTACTCCCGACTAGAGAGAGTTCGGCAATCGTTTTGAAGCGGGGGCTGTGCACAACTCGCCCTCTCGCGCCCGGCTGCCGCTCGGACCGACTTGACCCCGACGGGCACCTACTGTCAGTGCCGTGCGTCAGACTGGTCCCCGGTGTCCTTCCCGTCACAGCGGGCGGTGACACCGAGTCGGAGGACTCAGTAGCAACAGCAGGAGGCGGCTTACGGTGAAGATCCGGGTGGAACGCGACGTACTCGCGGAGGCAGTGGCCTGGGCGGCACGCAGCCTCCCGGCCCGTCCGCCGGCGCCTGTCCTCGCCGGCCTGCTGCTGAAGGCCGAGGACGGCCAGCTGAGTCTGTCGGGCTTCGACTACGAGGTCTCCGCGCGGGTGAACGTCGAGGCCGAGGTCGAGGAGGAGGGCACCGTCCTCGTCTCCGGCCGGCTGCTCGCCGACATCTCGCGTGCCCTCCCCAACCGGCCGGTGGAGATTTCCACAGACGGTGTACGGGCGACCGTGGTCTGCGGCTCCTCCCGGTTCACCCTCCACACCCTGCCCGTGGAGGAGTACCCGGCACTGCCCCAGATGCCGAACGCGACCGGCACCGTCCCCGGCGAGGTCTTCGCCGCGGCCGTCTCGCAGGTGGCCATCGCCGCCGGCCGTGACGACACGCTGCCGGTGCTGACCGGTGTGCGCATCGAGATCGAGGGCGACACGGTCACCCTGGCCTCCACCGACCGCTACCGCTTCGCGGTCCGCGAGTTCCTGTGGAAGCCGGAGAACCCGGACGCCTCCGCCGTCGCCCTGGTCCCGGCCAAGACGCTGCTGGACACCGCGAAGTCGCTGGGCGCCGGGGACAGCGTCACGCTGGCGCTGGCCGGTGCCGGCGCCGGTGAGGGCCTGATCGGTTTCGAGGGCGCCGGGCGGCGCACGACCACGCGGCTGCTCGAGGGCGACCTGCCCAAGTACCGGACGCTGTTCCCGACCGAGTTCAACTCCGTCGCCGTGATCGAGACCGCGCCGTTCGTGGAGGCGGTCAAGCGCGTGGCCCTGGTCGCCGAGCGGAACACCCCGGTGCGGCTGAGCTTCGAGCAGGGCGTGCTGATCCTGGAGGCCGGGTCCAGCGACGACGCACAGGCTGTGGAAAGGGTCGACGCGCAGCTGGAGGGCGACGACATCTCGATCGCCTTCAACCCGACCTTCCTGCTGGACGGCCTGAGCGCGATCGACTCGCCGGTGGCGCAGCTGTCGTTCACCACGTCCACGAAGCCGGCGCTGCTCAGCGGCAAGCCGGCACTGGACGCGGAGGCCGACGACGCGTACAAGTACCTGATCATGCCGGTCCGCCTCAGCGGCTGACGTCTTCCACAGGTGTGCACAGCGCCGGGCGTCCCTGTGGGTGCCCGGGGCCGTGGCCGGGCCGGGGCGGGATCGCCGGGTGGCGCACGTCGGGCCGCGGTTGCGTTTCCGCAGGTCAGCAGGGTCCTCGCATGAGCGCGTATGCCCACAGCTGTGCGTGAGCGTCCGGGTTTAGGCTCGGCTCGGCACCCCGGTGCCTCTCACGCCACACAGCGACCTAAGGAACACAACTGATGGAGCTCGGTCTCGTCGGCCTCGGCAAGATGGGCGGCAACATGCGCGAGCGGATCCGCCGCGCGGGCCACACCGTCATCGGATACGACCGCAACGCGGACGTCGCGGACGTCCACAGCCTGGAAGAGCTTGTGGGCAAGCTCAGCGGCCCGCGCGTGGTCTGGGTGATGGTCCCGGCGGGCGAGCCCACCCAGTCGACCGTCGACCGGCTCGCCGAGCTGCTGGAACCCGGCGACGTGGTCGTGGACGGCGGCAACTCCCGGTGGACCGACGACGAGCGGCACGCCGAGGAGCTGGCCGCCAAGGGCATAGGCTTCGTCGACTGCGGCGTCTCCGGCGGCGTGTGGGGCCTGGAGAACGGGTACGCGCTGATGTACGGCGGCGACGCCGAGAACGTCGCCAAGGTGCAGCCGGTCTTCGACGCGCTCAAGCCGGAGGGCGACTTCGGCGCGGTGCACGCCGGCAAGGTCGGCGCAGGCCACTTCGCGAAGATGGTCCACAACGGCATCGAGTACGCCATGATGCAGGCCTACGCCGAGGGCTGGGAGCTGCTGGAGAAGGTCGACTCCGTGGAGAACGTCCGCGAGGTCTTCCGCTCCTGGCAGGAGGGCACGGTCATCCGTTCCTGGCTGCTGGACCTCGCGGTCAACGCCCTCGACGAGGACGAGCACCTCGAGGCTCTGCGCGGTTACGCACAGGACTCCGGCGAGGGACGCTGGACGGTGGAGGCCGCGATCGACAACGCCGTGCCGCTGCCGGCGATCACCGCCTCGCTGTTCGCGCGGTTCGCCTCCCGGCAGGAGGACTCGCCGCAGATGAAGATGATCGCCGCGCTGCGCAACCAGTTCGGCGGCCACGCCGTAGAGAAGAAGTAAGCCGCAGCACAAGGAGGTCGGCGGGACGACCATGCACGTCACGCATCTTTCGCTGGCCGACTTCCGCTCGTACGCCCGGGCCGAGGTCCCGCTCGACCCGGGCGTCACCGCCTTCGTCGGCCCCAACGGGCAGGGCAAGACCAACCTGGTCGAGGCGGTCGGGTATCTGGCCACGCTCGGCAGCCACCGGGTCGCCTCCGACGCGCCGCTGGTGCGCATGGGCGCCGACCGGGCCGTCGTCCGCGCCCAGGTCCGGCAGGGCGAACGGCAGCAGCTGATCGAGCTGGAGCTGAACCCGGGCAAGGCCAATCGCGCCCGCATCAACCGGTCCTCGCAGGTCAGACCGCGGGACGTGCTGGGGATCGTCCGGACCGTGCTGTTCGCGCCGGAGGACCTCGCCCTCGTCAAGGGCGACCCGGGCGAGCGGCGGAGGTTCCTCGACGAACTGGTCACCGCGCGGTCCCCGCGGATGGCGGGCGTGCGCTCGGACTACGAGCGGGTGCTCAAGCAGCGCAACACCCTGCTGAAGTCCGCCGCGCTGGCCCGCCGGCACGGCGGGCGCTCCATGGACCTGTCCACGCTCGACGTGTGGGACCAGCACCTGGCGCGCGCGGGCGCCGAGCTGCTCGCCCAGCGGCTGGACCTCGTCGCCGCGCTCCGGCCGCTGGCCGACAAGGCGTACGAACAGCTGGCCCCCGGCGGCGGCCCGGTCGGGCTGGAGTACAAGCCGTCGGCGCCCGGCGACGGCCACACGCGCGAGGAGCTGTACGAGCAGCTGACGGCGGCCCTGGCCGAGGCGCGCAAGCAGGAGATCGAACGGGGCGTCACCCTCGTCGGACCGCACCGGGACGACCTGGTGCTCAAACTCGGTCAGCTGCCCGCCAAGGGCTACGCCTCGCACGGCGAGTCCTGGTCCTACGCCCTCGCCCTCCGGCTGGCCTCCTACGACCTGCTGCGCGCGGAGGGCAACGAGCCGGTGCTGATCCTGGACGACGTCTTCGCCGAGCTGGACGCCCGCCGCCGGGAACGGCTGGCGGAACTGGTCGCGCCCGGCGAGCAGGTGCTGGTCACCGCCGCCGTGGACGACGACGTACCCGCCGTGCTGGCGGGCGCGCGGTACGCGGTGGCCGGCGGGACGGTGGAACGCGTATGAGCACCGACGGACCCGCTCCCCAGAAGGGCCCGGAGCCCTCCGGCGTCGACCTCGCGCGCGTGGCGTTGCGCGCCGCGAAGGAGCAGGCGCGCGCGCGAGGGGACGCGGCCCGGCAGAAGAAGCAGGCCCGGCGCGGCGGCGGGCTGCGCTCGGGCGCGCGTGCCGACGGCCGTGACCCGCTGGCGCTGGGGGCGGCGATCAACCGGCTGATCACCGAGCGCGGCTGGGAGACGCCCGCCGCGGTCGGCGGGGTGATGGGCCGCTGGCCGCAGATCGTCGGCGAGGACCTGGCCAAGCACTGCGTGCCACAGCGCTACGACGAGGACGAGCGGGTGCTGGTCGTGGCGTGCGACTCCACGGCCTGGGCGACCCAGCTGCGCCATCTCGCGCCCGCGCTGGTGGCCCGGCTCAACGAGGACCTGGGCCACGGCAGCGTACGGATGATCAAGGTGCTCAATCCGGGCGGACCGGCCCGCCGCTACGGCCCGCTGCGGGCGCCGGGCAGCACCGGACCCGGCGATACGTACGGGTGACGTACCTCACGTCCGCACGGCCGCGCGGGAGGGCCGCCGTACCCGTATGCCCCGGTGCGGACCGCGCCCGGATCGTCCCCGGATGGCCTTCTGACCCGCCAGTAGCCAAGGGTTGACGGCTCGAAGCGCTGAGTGCCGCCGTGAGCCCCTTGGAGCCCCCATCCGTATATCGGGACCCGGCGGAGACCGGTTCAGGGCGGCACATGGGAGCTGAGGTGCCCGCAAACCCCCATCGATGTCAGTGCTACCGGTAGACTGGAAGGCAATCCCGCCCCAACGTGGGGACCGCCCGGGAAAAGCTGAGCAACGCTGATCAAGGCTTACCAACGCAACATGCCGCAGCCGCTCCGGCAACCTGCCGCCGAGCCCGGCTCGTGCTGTGCCAGAAAGGGCGCTTCGTGGCCGATTCCGGCAACCCCAACGAGAACATCCCGTCCACCGATGCCGGCGTGACCGGCGAGGCCGCCGAGACCGGCACGGCCGCCGCCTCCTATGACGCCAGCGCCATCACCGTGCTCGAAGGGCTGGACGCGGTCCGCAAGCGGCCCGGCATGTACATCGGCTCCACGGGCGAGCGCGGCCTGCACCACCTGGTGTACGAGGTCGTCGACAACTCGGTCGACGAGGCGCTGGCCGGTTACGCGGACACCATCGACGTCACGATCCTCGCCGACGGCGGCGTGCGCGTCGTCGACAACGGCCGCGGCATCCCGGTGGGCATCGTGCCCTCCGAGGGCAAGCCGGCCCTCGAGGTCGTGCTGACCGTGCTGCACGCGGGCGGCAAGTTCGGCGGCGGCGGGTACGCCGTCTCCGGCGGTCTGCACGGTGTGGGCGTGTCCGTGGTGAACGCGCTGTCCACGAAGGTCGCCGTCGAGGTGAAGACCGACGGGCACCGCTGGACGCAGGACTACAAGATGGGTGTGCCGACGGCCCCGCTGGTCAAGCACGAGGCGACCGAGGAGACCGGCACGTCGGTCACCTTCTGGGCCGACCCGGAGATCTTCGAGACCACCGAGTACTCCTTCGAGACGCTGTCCCGGCGTTTCCAGGAGATGGCGTTCCTCAACAAGGGCCTGACGATCCGGCTCACCGACGAGCGCGAGTCGGCGAAGGCCACCAGCGGCGCGGACGAGGCGGGCGCCGACGAGAAGGCCGAGGTCAAGGCCGTCACGTACCACTACGAGGGCGGCATCGTCGACTTCGTGAAGTACCTCAACTCCCGCAAGGGAGACGCGGTGCACCCGACGGTCGTCTCGCTGGAGGCCGAGGACAAGGACAAGAGCCTGTCCCTCGAGGTCGCCATGCAGTGGAACAGCGGCTACAGCGAGGGCGTGTACTCCTTCGCGAACATCATCCACACCCACGAGGGCGGCACCCACGAAGAGGGCTTCCGCGCGGCCCTGACCAGCCTGATCAACAAGTACGCGCGCGACAAGAAGCTGCTCCGCGAGAAGGACGACAATCTCACCGGTGACGACATCCGCGAGGGTCTGACCGCGATCATCTCGGTCAAGCTGAGCGAGCCGCAGTTCGAGGGCCAGACGAAGACGAAGCTGGGCAACACGGAGGCCAAGACCTTCGTGCAGAAGGCGGTCTACGAACACCTCAACGACTGGCTGGACCGCAACCCGGTCGAGGCCGCGGACATCATCCGCAAGGGCATCCAGGCGGCCACCGCGCGCGTGGCGGCCCGCAAGGCCCGCGACCTGACCCGCCGCAAGGGCCTGCTGGAGACGGCGTCGCTGCCGGGCAAGCTGGCCGACTGCCAGTCCAACGACCCGGCCAAGTGCGAGATCTTCATCGTCGAGGGCGACTCCGCCGGCGGCTCGGCCAAGTCCGGCCGGAACCCGCAGTACCAGGCGATCCTCCCGATCCGCGGCAAGATCCTGAACGTCGAGAAGGCGCGGATCGACAAGATCCTGCAGAACCAGGAGATCCAGGCGCTGATCTCGGCCTTCGGCACGGGTGTGCACGAGGACTTCGACATCGAGAAGCTCCGCTATCACAAGATCATCCTGATGGCGGACGCCGACGTCGACGGCCAGCACATCAGCACCCTGCTGCTGACCTTCCTGTTCCGCTTCATGCGGCCGCTGGTCGAGGCCGGGCACGTGTACCTGTCCCGCCCGCCGCTGTACAAGATCAAGTGGGGCCGGGACGACGTGGAGTACGCCTACTCGGACCGTGAGCGCGACGCCCTGATCGAGATGGGCCGCCAGCGCGGCAAGCGCGTCCGCGAGGACTCCATCCAGCGCTTCAAGGGTCTCGGCGAGATGAACGCCGAGGAGCTGCGCGTGACCACCATGGACCAGGAGCACCGGGTCCTCGGCCAGGTCACCCTCGACGACGCCGCCCAGGCCGACGACCTGTTCTCGGTCCTCATGGGCGAGGACGTGGAGGCCCGCCGCCAGTTCATCCAGCGCAACGCCAAGGACGTCCGCTTCCTCGACATCTGAGTCGGTCTCAGCTGACCGCACCAGGAAGGATCCTCACCAGCAATGGCCGACGAGAACACCCCCGCCACCCCGGAAGAGGGCGGCGAAATCGTGATGCGTGTCGAGCCCGTCGGGCTCGAGACGGAGATGCAGCGCTCGTACCTCGACTACGCGATGTCCGTCATCGTCTCCCGCGCGCTGCCGGACGTCCGGGACGGTCTCAAGCCCGTCCACCGCCGTGTGCTGTACGCGATGTACGACGGCGGCTACCGCCCCGAGCGCGGCTTCTACAAGTGCGCTCGTGTCGTCGGCGACGTCATGGGCAACTACCACCCGCACGGCGACTCCTCCATCTACGACGCCCTGGTGCGCCTCGCCCAGCCGTGGTCGATGCGGATGCCGCTGGTGGACTCCAACGGCAACTTCGGCTCCCCGGGCAACGACCCGGCGGCGGCCATGCGGTACACCGAGTGCAAGATGGCGCCGCTGTCGATGGAGATGGTCCGCGACATCGACGAGGAGACCGTCGACTTCACGGACAACTACGACGGCCGCTCCCAGGAGCCGACCGTCCTGCCGGCCCGCTTCCCGAACCTGCTGATCAACGGCTCGGCCGGCATCGCGGTCGGCATGGCGACCAACATCCCGCCGCACAACCTGCGCGAGGTCGCGGCCGGCGCCCAGTGGTACCTGGAGAACCCGGACGTCTCCCACGAGGAGCTGCTGGACGCGCTCATGGAGCGCATCAAGGGCCCGGACTTCCCCACCGGTGCGCTGGTGGTGGGCCGCAAGGGCATCGAGGAGGCGTACCGCACCGGGCGCGGCTCCATCACGATGCGCGCGGTGGTCGAGGTCGAGGAGATCCAGGGCCGCCAGTGCCTGGTGGTCACCGAGCTGCCGTACCAGGTGAACCCGGACAACCTGGCGCAGAAGATCGCCGACCTGGTCAAGGACGGCAAGATCGGCGGCATCGCGGACGTCCGTGACGAGACGTCGTCCCGTACGGGCCAGCGCCTGGTGATCGTCCTGAAGCGGGACGCGGTCGCCAAGGTCGTGCTGAACAACCTGTACAAGCACACCGACCTGCAGACGAACTTCGGCGCCAACATGCTGGCGCTGGTGGACGGCGTGCCGCGCACCCTCTCGCTGGACGCGTTCATCCGGCACTGGGTGACGCACCAGATCGAGGTCATCGTCCGCCGGACGAAGTTCCGGCTGCGCAAGGCCGAGGAGCGGGCGCACATCCTGCGCGGCCTGCTGAAGGCCCTGGACGCCATCGACGAGGTCATCGCGCTGATCCGGCGCAGCGACACCGTCGACATCGCCCGCAGCGGCCTGATGGGCCTGCTGGAGATCGACGAGATCCAGGCCAACGCGATCCTGGAGATGCAGCTGCGGCGCCTGGCGGCCCTGGAGCGGCAGAAGATCGTCCAGGAGCACGACGAGCTCCAGGCGAAGATCAGGGAGTACAACGAGATCCTGGCCTCGCCGGTCCGCCAGCGCGGGATCGTCAGCGAGGAGCTGGCCGCGATCGTCGAGAAGTACGGCGACGACCGCCAGACCAAGCTGATCCCGTACGAGGGCGACATGTCCATCGAGGACCTGATCGCCGAGGAGGACATCGTCGTCACCGTCACGCGCGGCGGCTACGTCAAGCGGACGAAGACGGACGACTACCGGGCGCAGAAGCGCGGCGGCAAGGGCGTGCGCGGCACGAAGCTGAAGGAAGACGACATCGTCGACCACTTCTTCGTCTCCACCACGCACCACTGGCTGCTGTTCTTCACCAACAAGGGCCGGGTGTACCGGGCGAAGGCGTACGAGCTGCCCGAGGCCGGCCGGGACGCGCGCGGCCAGCACGTGGCGAACCTGCTGGCCTTCCAGCCGGACGAGGCGATCGCCGAGATCCTCGCGATCCGGGACTACGAGGCGGCGCCGTACCTGGTGCTGGCGACCAAGTCCGGTCTGGTCAAGAAGACGCCACTGAAGGATTACGATTCGCCCCGCTCCGGCGGTGTCATCGCGATCAACCTGCGCGAGCGCGAGGACGGCGGCGACGACGAGCTGATCGGCGCCGAGCTGGTCTCCGCCGAGGACGATCTGCTGCTGATCAGCAAGAAGGCGCAGTCGATCCGGTTCACCGCCTCGGACGATTCCCTTCGCCCGATGGGCCGCGCCACCTCCGGCGTCAAGGGGATGAGTTTCCGCGAGGGCGACGAGCTTCTCTCGATGAATGTCGTCCGACCCGGTACGTTCGTGTTCACTGCCACCGACGGTGGGTACGCGAAGCGGACCGCCGTCGACGAGTACCGCGTCCAGGGTCGCGGCGGCCTCGGCATCAAGGCCGCCAAGATCGTGGAGGACCGTGGTTCGCTCGTCGGCGCGCTGATTGTCGAGGAGCACGACGAGATCCTCGCGATCACCCTCTCCGGCGGTGTGATTCGTACGCGAGTCAACGAGATCAGGGAGACGGGCCGTGACACGATGGGCGTCCAACTGATCAACCTGGGCAAGCGCGATGCCGTGGTCGGTATCGCACGTAACGCCGAGGCCGGGCGCGAGGCGGAGGAAGTCGACGGCGACGTGGCCGTGGACGAGACCGCCGAGGATGCCGGGACCACCGGCACGGACGAGGGTGAGGCACCCTCGGCCGAGTAGCACGAGGAGTGAGTCATCGTGAGCGGAGCCACGGGCGCCGGATCGGCCGGTACCTCCACGGGTACGGAAACGGACGGCGGCGGCCGTGGCTCCGCCGCGCGTACGGCAAGTGCGAGCGACCCGCACACGACCAACCTGAAGCCGGTGAAGGCGTCCGAGGCGGACTCTTCCCGTACGTCTGGACCCCAGGGGGGAACGGTGACGGACACCCGAGGCCCGGCCGCGGCCGGCGAGGCACGGGCGGCGTCGCCGCTGCCCGGCGAGCGGCACCCGGAGCAGCCCGACGGCCCGTACCACCCGCCGCAGGCCTATCCGGCGCAGAGCGCGGTGCGCAAGCCGCGCACCGGTATGCGGCCGACGGCGCCGCGTACCCGCAAGGCGCGGCTGCGGGTGGCCAAGGCCGACCCGTGGTCGGTGATGAAGGTCAGCTTCCTGCTGTCCATCGCGTTCGGCATCTGCACGATCGTCGCCTCGGCGGTGCTGTGGATGGTCATGGACGCGATGGGGGTGTTCTCGACGGTCGGCGGCACGATCTCGGAGGCGACCGGCTCCAACGAGGCCAACGGCTTCGACCTCCAGGCGTTCCTGTCCCTTCCGCACGTCCTGACGTTCACCACGGTCATCGCGGTCATCGACGTGGTGCTGGCGACCGCGCTGGCGACGCTCGGCGCGTTCATCTACAACCTCTCCGCGGGCTTCGTGGGCGGCATCGAGCTGACCCTCGCGGAGGACGAGTGACGCGCCGACCAGTGGTGTCGTGACGGTCCCCCGGCAACCGATTTTGGGACTGGCGGTCTCGTGCGCTAATCTTCAGGAGTCAGCGCGCGGGACATACACCGCACAGCGCGGCGGGGCTATAGCTCAGTTGGTTAGAGCGCATCCCTGATAAGGATGAGGCCACAGGTTCAAATCCTGTTAGCCCCACCAGCGAGAAGACCCCCGGTCCATTGGGCCGGGGGTCTTTTGCCACCCATCCTGCGCTCCGCTCCGCCGGGCGCGCGGGTATTCACCGACCACCGTTGGTTCCGATAGGGAACCTCGTCAGGGCAAAGATGATCAAGAGGTCGAGTGTCATCACGGGGATGGCCCACAGCGGGTAGTACGGAACGAACATGAATTGGGTGATCAGGCTGATGCCTGCCGCCACTGCACCGGCCCCACGCCCCCAGCTGCGGTTTGTCACGACGCCTATGCCGGCGATGACGAGTGCCAGTCCGACCACAAGGTGAAGCCAGCCCCAAGCTGTCAGGTCGAACCGATAGGCGTACCGGGACGCGGCGAACAAGTTGTCCCGTGCGATGCCGGATGCCCCCATGAGAATGCTGAGCGGCCCGCTGAGCAGCATCACGGCGCCGGCGAACAGGGACGCGCCGCCGAGCCCTTCGCTGCCGCCTGGCCCTCCGTGCCCTCGCCGCGTCTCGCTCGGCATCGTTGCCATGGCCGCCACCTCCTGTACAGCACGGTCACCGACGCACACGGTCCGTGCGACGCCGGCAACGCTCCACTGACAGGATCACCGCGATCCTTCGGCACCGCGACTCCAGCCGAGTGCGGTGGGGCATGGGAATGCCCGACCGCTGGCGACGGGGGATGCACCAGCGATCGGGCTATGGCCAAGGGTAACAAGGTTGTCGGTTGCGTGGGGCCAAGTCCAGGATGAATCAGGCAGGTTGGCCGATCATCGACCGCACGGAGGGTCGTAGGAGAGGCGCGACAGGTATTCGTGCCAGCGCTCCTTCGTCAGGACGCCCCGGGTGATCGCGCAGATGTGGCGGATCGCCGTATCCGCGTCCAGGTCCCACAGGCGGACCGTGTCGGTGCCGCTGGAGACGCCGAGGGCGTGACTGTTGGGGCTGAAGGAGAGAAAGTTGCCCGTCTTGGCGTTGGGGCTCATCGACTGGCCGATCGGGGTCGCCCTGGCCGGGTCGGCGATGTTCCACAGGCGGACCGTGTTGTCGTTGCCGCCGCTGGCCAGGGTGTCGCCGACGGTGCTGAACGTCAGGGACGTGACCGCCTCGGTGTGGCCGGTGAGCGGCCTGCCGAGCGGCTCCGCGCGCCGGGGCTCCGTGACGTTCCACAGGCGGACCGTGTCGTCGTCGCTGCCGCTGGCCAGGGTGTGGCCGTCCGGGCTGAAGGCCAGCGCGTTCACGGGTCCCGTGTGCTCGGTCAGCGGCTTGCCCAGCGGAGCGGCGTGCGCGGGGTCGGTGACGTTCCACAGGCGGATCGCGCTGTCCGCGCTGCCGCCGGCCAGGGTGTGGCCGTCCGGGCTGAAGGCCAGCGCGTTGACATAGCCCCGGTGGCCGGTGAGCGGCCTGCCGAGCCGTACGGCGCGGGCCGGGTCGGAGACGTCCCACAGCTGGATGGTGCGGTCGTCGTAGGCGGTGGCCAGGGTGTGCCCGTCCGGGCTGTAGGCCAGCGCGTCGGGGCCCATGAAGCGGGTCCGCAGGGTCAGCGGCGGGCCCGCGGCGACCGGGTGGGCGGGGTCGGAGACGTCCCACAGGTACACCGTGCGGGCACCGGTGAGGACGGCCAGGACGCGGCCGTCGGGCGAGAACACGAGCGAGCGCTGGTCGCCGTCGGACCGCATGAACGGCTTGCCCAGCGGCACCGGCCGGCCGGGCCGCGTCACGTTCCACAGCCGCAGCCTGCCGTCCCGGGCGGCCGTGGCCAGCACCCGGCCGTCCGGCCGGAACGCCCCGCTCCGGCCGACCATGTCCGAGGTCGGCACCGACCACAGCCGTACCTTGCCGTCCCCGCTGCCGGTGGCGAGGGTACGGCCGTCCGGGCGGAACCCCAGGGCGTACATCTCCCCGCTGCTGCCCGCGAGCGGCTCGCCGACCTGGGACGGGGCCGCCGGGTCGGCGACGTTCCACAGGCTCGCCGTGCTGTCCGCGCTCGCGGCGGCCAGCCGGCCGCCGTCGGGGCTGAACGCCACGGACCAGATCGGCCCGGTGTGACCGGTCAGCGGGGAGCCGAGCGCCGCCGCGCGGCCGGGGCGGCGCACGTCCCACAGCCGGATGGTGTCGTCCGCGCTGCCGCTGGCCAGGGTGCGTCCGTCGGGACCGAAGGCCACCGAGTGCACCAGGCCCGTGTGTCCGCGCAGCGTCGTGAGCGGTCGCGGCCGGTGCCGGTCGGCGACGTCCCACAGCAGGATCGTGTTGTCGTCGCCGCCGGTGGCGAGCGTGCGTCCGTCCGGGCTGAAGGAGACGCAGCGCACCGCGGCCGTGTGCCCGCGCAGCGTCCCGAGCGGCCGCGGCCGGCCCGGGTCGGCCAGGTCCCACAGCCGGACCGTGCTGTCCTCGCCGGCCGTGGCCAGCGTGCGGCCGTCCGGGCTGAACGCCACCAGGTAGATCGTGCCCTGGTGGCCGGCGAGTGGCTTGCCGAGCGGTCGCGGCCGGCGCGGGTCGGTCACGTCCCACAGCCGGACCGTGCCGTCGTCGCCGGCCGAGGCCAGGGTGTGGCCGTCCGGGCTGAACACGGCGCTGCTGACCCAGCTGGAGTGACCGGTCAGCGGCTTTCCGAGCGGGGCCGGTCGGTGCGGGTCGGACACGTTCCACAGCCGGACCGTGCGGTCGTAGCCGGCCGTGGCCAGGGTGCGGCCGTCCGGGCTGAAGGAGGTGAGGTAGACGGCACCGGTGTGGCCGGACAGCGGGGTGGCCAGCGGCGCGTTCACGATCGACAGCAGCCGGCTGTAGGTGCCCTCGTCACCCGGGCGCAGCTGGTGCGCGACCAGGTCGAGCTGGGCGGCCAGCGACGGATCGCTGTGCTGGACCCGGTCGGCCTCGGCGAGCACCTGCGCGAACACGGCGTCGTCGCGCTGCTTCCAGGCGATCACGGCGGACCCGGCGGCCAGCAGGGCCAGCACCACCAGCGCCGCCACCGCGGCCCGGCTCAGCAACACCGTCCGCTTGCGCAGCCGTACCGAGGCGGCCAGGAACTCCATCGCGCTGCGCGTCAGGTACGTGTCCCCGGCCGACCGGGCCCAGCTTCGGGCCTGCTCCAGCCGCGAGCCCCGGTACAGCAGCGAGCTGTCCCGGCCCGAGTCCTCCCAGGCCCGGCCGTCCTCCTCCAGCCGCTGGCGCAGCAGGTGGTCGCCGCGGCCCTCGTCGATCCAGTGCCGCAGCCGGGGCCAGGCGTGCAGCAGCGCCTCGTGCGTGATCTCCACGGTGTCCGCGTCCAGCGTCACCAGCCGGGCCCGCACCAGCGCCTCCAGCGACTCCTCCGTCTTGCCGGGGTCCGCGGACTCCTCGGCGAGCTGGCGCCGGGTGCCGCGCCTGCGGGTGGCCTGGGTGTCCTCGCCCAGCCGGACCAGCCGCAGCAGCAGCAGCCGGGCGGCGGCCCGGGCCGCCGGGTCCAGGCCGGACCAGGCCCGCTCGGCGGTCGCCGCCACCGCGCCCTGGATGCCGCCGGCCGCGCGGTAGCCGGCCAGCGTCAGCTTCCCGCCCTTGCGGCGCTGCCAGGTGGCCAGCAGGGCGTGCGACAGCAGTGGCAGCACGCCCGCGTCGTGCGCCCCGCGCGGCCCGTCGGCGCTCACCTCGCGCACGATCAGCTCCGCGAGCCCCGGCTCCAGCTCCAGGCCCACCGCCTTGGCCGGGCCGGTCACCGCCTCGCGCAGCTCGGTGCCGGTCAGCGGGCCGAGCACCATGTGCCGGTGCTGGAGCGCGTCGGCCAGTTCCGGATAGCCGAGGCACTGCTCGTAGAAGTCGGCCCGTATGCCGAGGACGACCCGGACGGGCGCGGGCCCGGCGGAGCCGGCGGGCGGCGTGCAGGCCGCGTGCAGGAACTGGATGAAGGTGCGCCGGTCCGCCTCGTCGGCGCAGAGGGTGAACGCCTCCTCGAACTGGTCCACGATGAGGACCGGCCGGGTGTCCGGGGCGCAGGCGCGGCGCGCCCAGGCCGTGACGGCCGCGCGCACGGCCCGGGTGATGTGCGGGGCGTCGCTGCCCGGCAGCGCCGGGTTTTGTGCCGCCTCCCGTTCGGCCCGGCGCGCCTCGGTGGCGACGGCGGCCAGTTCGGGGATCCGGCGGACCAGTTCGCCCAGCGGGTCGGCGCCGGGGACGAGCGGGAGGACTGGGTGGGGGACGCGGGGGAAGCCGGGGGACTCGCAGGGGTCTTCGGGCCCGTCGGTGCGGGCGACGGCGGTGAGGGGCGTGGACGTGGTCTGCCGGGCGGGGTCCGTGCCGTCGGCCGACGCGACGGCCGGGCCGGGACCGGCGTCGGTCGTCGGGCCGGTGCCGGTGCCGGTGCCGGTGCCGTTCAGGGCGCCGCCCCGGAGCGCCGGGACGAGGCCGGCGTTGAGCAGGGACGACTTTCCCGCCCCGGAGGCGCCGACCAGCATGATCAGTCCGCCGGACCGCTCGGCCGCGCGGAGCTGGGCGACGAGGGCCTTGGTACTGCGCTCCCGGCCGAAGAACCACCGGGCGTCCTCGCGCCGGTACGGCGCCAGGCCCCGGTACGGGCACACGCCTCCGGCGACCGGCGGTGCCTGGGCGGGCGGCCGCCGGTTCTCCTCCGCGGGCGGCGCGACGCGGTCGCCGGCCGGGCCGGCCACGGCCAGCTCCCACAGCCGCTGCCAGTGGGCGAGGTCGTACAGGCCGGCGGAGACCGGCGTCGGACGCAGCCGCCGGGCCTCCGGGATCAGGATGTGCAGGACCGCCGCCAGGGCGGTGAACTGGGCCGGTACGTTCCGGGCCCGCCGCCAGTCGCTGATCCGCTGCGCGGACACCCGCACGGGCCGCCCGCGCTCGTCGATCCGCTGGAGCCGTACGACGGCCTGGGCGACGCTCTTGAGGGGAGGGTTTCCGGCCTCCTTGTAGAGCAGCGCGAGCCGCTCGGCGAAGGCTGTGCGTGCCCCTGAGTCGGAACTCAAGGTTCCACCCCTTACTTCCCCCGCGTGCTGGACGTCCGGACCGGAAAACTCACCCTATACGTCTGACCTGCGGTTAAGGGGTGGAACAGGGTCCGGAACCTCCCCGTCGGCGGTGACAAATGGCAGGATCCGAACCCGGTAGCTGACCCGTCACACACCGTCCGGACAGGCCACCGGCTCAGTGCTCGGAGAGACAGCCCATGGCGCCGTACGTTCTCGGTCATATTCGGCCAACCTGAGCCGCGCCCGGCGGATGAGCCCGCGGGCGCCCCGGAAACCGTCCCCGTACTTCGATCCGCGCCGCGCCGACATGGCGCGGGTCGACGTTCCCGCACCGTTCGGCACCGGTCCCCGCGAGGGGAGGGACCGGTGCCGGGCGGGCGGGAAGCGGACGGGGGCGTTCGGTCCGCGGGCGGGTTGCGCGGGCCGCCCGGTGGGCAGTGACGTCCTGAAGGCCACCGCCGAGGGCTGGAGGACGCATGGAGGTCTCCGTCGACCGCTCCCTGTGCTACGGCTCGGCCGAGTGCGCGCACCGGGCGCCGGCCGTGTTCGCGTTCGAGGACGGCTACGGCGTCGTCCGTCCCGCAGCCGCCGGCGCCCTCGGTGATCCGCGGATACGCGAGGCGGTCCGGGCGGCGGCCGAGGCGTGCCCCTCGCAGGCCATCGCGCCCGTGGAGCGGGCCGAGGTGTCCGTGGAGCGGGCCGAGGTGTCCGGGGAGCGGGACGCTACGCGGGTGCGGGAGTAGCGGGCGGCGCCGGCGGCCAGGTCCAGCCGAGGCCGGCGAGCGCGCGGGCCCGGGCCGCCGCGACCGCCGTGCGGGCCGTCCGCTCGGCGGGGTCGACATGGGCCGCCTGACCCGTGGCCTGCCCGTCCCACTTGCGGTACAGCAGCCCGGCCTGCGCCGAGAACCAGCCGCGGCTCACCGCGTCCAGCGCCAGCAGCAGCCCGGTGTCCTCCGAGGCCGGCAGCGCCATCCAGCCGCCCAGCGCCAGCAGCAGTTCGCGCCGGACGCACAGGGTCGCCGGATGGACCGGCAGGCGGAAGCCGTCGCGCTCCCAGCGGTCGAGGACCGTACCGGGTTCGAGCGGGCCGTCGTCGGGGTCGCCGGGAAAGCCGGCCGTGGAACCGTCGGGCAGCAGGTCCAGCACGCGGGATGTGGCCCAGCCGACGGCCGGGTGCGCCTCCAGCACGGCAAGGTCGCGGGCGAGCGCGCCCGGGGTCAGCCGGTCGTCGGCGTCCAGCACCTTGACGTAGGCGCCCTCGGCGCGGGCCAGCGCGATCGTCCGGGCCACGCCGGGACCGCCCGGCCGGCCCTGGCGGAACGTCACCCGCGCGTCGTCCGGGACGTACGGGCGGACCTCGTCCGTCGTACCGTCCTCCTGCACGGCCCACTCCCACTCCCAGCCCGCGGGCAGCCGCTGCGCGCACAGGGAGGCGTACGCGTCCGGCAGGAACCGGGCGGACGGGCCGTGGACAGCGGTGACTACGGTGACGCGCCGGCTCACGGCAGCGCTCACCACCTTTCCGTGGGTAGGGGCGTGTCGTCGCTGCCAGCATGGCCTACGCCGGGTCCGGGAACGCCAGGGCCCCGAAAACAGCGCGAGACCCCCGGCCGGATCGGCCGGGGGTCCTCCGTGTCGACTGGTGCGTACGCAAGTCGCCTTGTTGTCGAGACGTTGCGGTACTGCGTGAGGGGCGGGGGCTCAGCAGTCGAGCGCCGCCGGGGCGTGGTCGGGGGCCGGTGTCTCGTTCTGGTTGCGGGCCCGGGCCCGGGGCTGCTTCTGGAGTTCCGGATCGGTCTGTTCGGTCTCGTCCAGCGGCCGGTGCCGGCAGCTCGGGGACTTTCCGTGGGCCTCGGCCCGGATCCGCTGCTTCATCGTGGGGGGCAGGGCCCTGGCATGGGACCAGGCCCAGTGGTGCGGTGCCGGGATCGTCACGGGCGTGCGGTGCGCGGTGCCGGTGCCGGTTCCGGTGGTCTCGGTCCGGGGTCCGGCCGGGGCGGCGGCGGCGGTGCCGGCGGAGACGAGTCCGAGCGCCGTGCACAGCGCGAGGAAGGCGGTGACGATGGCGGTCCACAGCTTCATGACCTTGGTCCGGGTCATGGTCCCCTCACTTTCGGGTCGGGCGATTTGCGTACTTTGTTCATGATGTGTATGAGGGTCGCGATGTGGTGGACCGACGCCCGTGGCGCGTCGATGTTCCGATGAACACCACTCGTATGGACGCAAGAGGGAAGAAAAACCCCAAAAGCCGATGAGTGCGAGCGAAGCGGGAGCAAAGGTAACCGTCCGTGGAGGTGCGGTCACGCTCCGGCCGGGACGGCGTCCGGCCCCGTCTAGTGGGCCGCCGGGGGCGGGAGTTGGGCGCCGACGCAGGTCACCGACCGATATCGGTCGGTGTGTATAGTCGGGCGCCAGAGGTCCCTCACGTCAAGGAAAGACGAGGTCGCGCGGTGAAGAAGCTGCTCCTGGTCGCACTGGCCGCCATCGGCGGGCTCCTCGTGTACCGCCAGATCCAGGCGGATCGCGCCGAACAGGACCTGTGGACGGAGGCGACTGACTCCGTGCCCACGGGTTCGTGAGTCCCGGTACCGAAGCCGATACCGAATCTGTACAGACCCCGGTCGCCCGAGCGGCCGGGGTTCTGCGTTTCCGGCGGCCGTCCCGTGTTGCGGGGACCCGCGGGCCGGGGTAGGCCGGGCCGGGACGGCGGCGGACGGGCCGGGCGTTCCGGACGGGTGTACGCGTTGCCCGGATGGCGCGGGGCCGGCCGGGGCAGGATGAGCCCGCGGTGCGGTTGTCGGACGACTGGGGGTGCGGCGCGTGCGGGGCTGGGGGCGGACCGGAGCGGTCCGGTGCGTGGTGATCGCGCTGCTCGTTCTCTGGACCGTGGCCGCCCGGCCGGCCGCCGCGCGGGCCGGTGACGGGTACGCCTTCACGCCCGGCGCCCGTGGCGTCGCGGGCGCGCCCGGCACCGCGGGCGCGGCCCTGCTGGACGCCCGCCACACCTACCGCAGCTCCCTGCCCCGCAACGCCGGGCTCTACTACCGGCTCCGGCTCACCGCCGCGGACACGGCCTACGTCCCCGTCACCGCCGTACCGCCGCCGGACGCCGCCGTCTCCGCCACCGACGGCATCCGGGTCTCGCTGCGGGACGCCGACGGCACCTCCTGCTCCTACTCCTCCGCCCGCTTCGGCGCCGGGATCAGCCCGCGCCCGGTCACGGCCGTGGGCCAGCGCGAGACCGGCAAGGCGCTGTGCCGGGGCGGGGGCACGTACTACCTGCTCGTCGAACGGCTCGACGCCGGCGCCCCGGGCGCGGCGGACCGGGACGGGCGCTGGGACCTGGAGATCGCGCCCGTCACGGAACCGGGCCTGGTCCGCTCCGGTGCCACGGCCCCGCCGCGCACCTGGGACTCCGCCACCCCCGAACCCCCCTCCGGCCGGCCGCTGGAGCGCTCCGGCGGCACCGGGTTCGCGACCGCCCGCCCCACGGGCCAAGGCGTCTGGCGCACGGCCCTCGCACCGGGCGAGACCCGGTTCTACAAGGTCCCGATGGACTGGGGACGGCGGCTGCACGCCTCCGCCGAGCTGGGCGGCGCCCGGGGCCACGGCTATGTCGGCGGCGCCCTGACCCTCTCCCTCCACAACCCCGTCCGCGCCCTGGTCGACGACGCCTCCACCGGCTACACCGGCACCGCCAGGACCACCGCCCTGCGGCCGCTGCCGCCGGTGGAGTACGCCAACCGGTACGCCGTCCCGGCCGGCGTGACCTCCGTACGGTTCGCCGGTGACTACTACCTCGTCGTGCACCTCAGCACCCGGCTGGCCGAGCCGTTCGGGCCGGGGCCGTACGAGGTGACCCTGCGGGTGCGGGTGGACGGCCGGGCCCACGCGGCTCCCGGATACGACGGCGGTCCCGTGCCGCAGGACGTCTTCACGGTCACCGACCAGGACCGTGCCGCCGCACTGGCCGGAGGTTTCGCGCACGGGGCCACGGGCGCGGACCCGGGTCCGGGAGACGGCGGGCGAGGCGGCGGCGGGACGATGCGGCTGGTCGCCGTCGGCGGGATCGGCACCGGGACCGCGCTGCTGCTGGTCCTCGGCGGCTGGACGGTGGCGGCCCGGCGGGCGCACGCGCGGGCCCGGTGACGGCCGGGCGGACCGCTCAGCGGCGGGTCAGCGCCCAGAAACCCACCGCGTAGCAGACGAGCGCCAGCAGCAGGATCGGGATCACGGCCTTCGCCGGCGGCCCGGGACGGCGCAGCGCGCGCCGCGCCCGGCGGCGCCGGCCGGACGGAGGCGAGGGCGCCGGGCGGGGGTCGCGGGCGGTGTAGGCGGCGGTGGCGGGGCCGGCGGGCGGGGCCGGCGGGGAGTCCGGCAGCGGTCCTGGCGGCGGGAAGGGGGGCGGTGCCGGGGGTGCGGGCGGGACGGGGGTCTGCCGGGGCGGGGGCAGGCGGAAGCTTCCGGTGTCCGACAGGGTCCCGGTGGGAGGCGTGGACGCGCTGGGGCTCGTGCCGGTACGCGGGCCCGGGCCTGGGCCCGTACCGGTGTGCCGGGCCTCTTCCGGGGTGTTCGCAAAGGCGGTTGCCGGAGGAAGGCCCGGGATCGGTTCCAAGGCCACGCCGGACGCCCGCCGGAGCGGGCCGTCGGGGCCGAAGCCGGGCGGGAGGGGCCCGAGTTGGTCGAATATCTCGATGATTTCGTCGTCCGGACCCGGCTCCGGCAGGAGTTCCGCCGCGGCGGCGAGCGCCTTGCGCGCCCCCGTGGCCGTCCGGAAACGGCGTGCCGGATCGGGCTGGAGCAGCGAGGAGACGACCCCCCAGAGCGGTTCCGGGATGCCCTTGGGCGGGCCGGGCGTGCCGTGCTCCAGGAAGTACCGCACGAGTTCCTTGGTGTCCGGCTTGGCGCCTTCGAGGAGATAGAGGGCGACCAGGCCCACGGCGAACAGGTCGGCCGGGAAGTCGGGTTCGGCGCCGAGCATCTGCTCCGGAGCGAGGTAACCGGGCGTGCCCACCACGAGGTTGGTCTCCGTCAGCCGGGGTTCGCCGAGCCGCATGGCGATGCCGAAGTCGGACAGCCGGAGCCGGGGACGGCCGGTGCCGGTGGCTTCGAGGAGGAGGTTGGCGGGCTTGACGTCCCGGTGGACGACGCCCTCGGCGTGGACGGCGGCGAGCCCGGACAGCAACTGGTCGAGCAGCGTGCACACGAAGACGGGCGGCAGCGGGCCGTAGTCGCCGACCAGGTGGACCAGGGAGCCGCCGGTGACCAGGTCCATGGTGAACAGCACCTTGTCGTCGTCGGCGGCCCAGCTGTGCGGGGCGAGGACGTGCGGGTGGTCGATGCGCAGGCCCTGCTCCCGGACGAAGCGGAGCAGGGAATGGGCGTCGCTCTGCTGGAGGACCTTGGCGGCCACGTAACGCCGCCGGCGGTGGTCCCAGGCCCGCCATACGGCGCCCACGCCACCGCGTCCGACCGGGTCGGCCAGCTCGTACCGGCCGGCGAAGACCTCACCCATGGCAGCCGCCGCTCCTCCTCCTGGCCCTGTGCGCCCCCCGCTGTGCCCCGTGCCCGTGCGCCGGCCGGATCAGTCCTCGCGGCGCGCCGGCCCGTGGCTCAGTTCTGGTGGGACTGGTAGTGCGCGACGGCGTCGGCGGTGCGGCCGGCGCCGTAGACCCGGAGGAACTCGGCGAGTTCGGGGTGGCTCGGCGCGAGCGCGTCGGCGGCGTCGATGATGTCGCCCGCGGCGGCCACCGAGCGCAGCAGCGACTGGATCTCCCGGACCACGCGCTTGACCGTGGGCGCGCCCGAGCTTCCGGTGGTCTGGGTGGTGTTGCTGAGCACGGATCCCCCTTGCGACTTCTTGATCTCCTCCATGCGCCCGGTCGCCTCGGCCGCGCTGACGCTGCCGTCCGCGACCTGGGACGCCAACTCCTGCAACAGCTGCACCCGCTGGACGACGGCGGGGTTGCCGATCTTCGCGCGCTGGCCGCTCATCAGCTGGGAGAGCATCGGGGCGGACAGGCCGAGGACCGCCGCGAGCCGCGCCTGGTTCAGCCCGAGATCGTCGATGAGCTTACGGAAGAGCGCCCCCAACGGCTCCCCGTACCAGTTCCGCTGCAGCTCCCGCGCTCTCGCGGTGGCTTCCTGCTGTGCGGCGTCCATTGCGTCTCCCCATCGCTTCCCCTGAAAACCGCGGTTCGCTGTAGCGAACCACGTCGAGCATCCTACGGAGGGTGGTCATCCACGGGGACCCCCAATCTTTTTGCGGGATACGGGGGGTGACCCGGTACTCTGGTCTGCGGCACCCGCCGGAACCCGTTCCATCCGGCCGGTCGCTGCCTCCCGGGGCCTTAGCTCAGTTGGTAGAGCGCCGTCTTTGCATGGCGGATGTCAGGGGTTCGACTCCCCTAGGCTCCACTTCATGAAACCCCTCTGACCTGCGGAAACGCCGGTCAGAGGGGTTTTTGCCGGTGTGGGCGGACACGCCGTGGCCGACGATGCCGCCGCGTCAGCGGTGCAGAGGGTGTCTGACGGCCGCGCGGAGGGGTTCCAGGAGTTGGTTGGTCTCCTCGATGCCGGCCGGGGAGCCGAGGTCCGGGATGCTGCGGTACGGCAGGGCGTCGAGCGGGCCGTCCCCGAGGCGGTCTCCGAACAGCACGACGCACCGCTGTGACGGGTTGCGCCGGGAATCCCAGATCATCCCCATGGCGTCGGGTGCCTGGGCCCTGATCTCCCGGGCCCACCGGCGCGTGTGCGCGTAGTGCTCCGCGCCCTCGTTCTCCAGCAGGCGGTTGTCCTGGCAGACGGCGGCGAGGGCCGCCCCGGACAGCAGCGAGACCAGTTTCAGTTCGCACCGTGTGCGCACCGCGTTCAGCGCCCTGCCTTGCACCTGGCGCCACAGGACCAGGCGCATGCCGGTCTCCGCGTCGTAGGGGACCGAGCGCAGCAGGGTCTCGGCGAGCGCCGTCTCGGGGTCCGTCGCCGCGTACAGGCAGGAGTACGGGTCCTCCGGTGTGCCGTGGAAGCGGCCGGGCGCGGGATCGTCCGGGTCGAACGGCTTGAACTCCACGGGCGCGAACCCGGACCGGTGCATCCGCCAGAGGCGGGTGCCGGCGGGCAGCAGCTCCCAGTGCGGCCGGAAGCGGTAACCGGAGGGCGACACGGTTGCCTCGTGCATCAGTCCCCCTCCACCAGCGCGACGGCCGCGCCCACCAGGTCGCGGTCCGGCCGGACGCCCAGGAGGGCGGCGGGCGGCCCTCCGCCGAGCCACAGATTGCGGCTCAGCCACCAGTCGGCGGCGCCCCACGGGTCCACGTCGGCGAGCAGCACCCGGTTGATCCGCAGCACGATCTCGTACGGTGCTCCGCCGCCGGGCTCGAACTGGAACTCCGGATACCGGTCGCCGCGGCCGGGGTCGGCGAGCCGGATCAGCTCGGGCGGCGGCGCCGAGCCGTGGCAGCGGACGCGGGCCTCGGCGGCCGAGAGAGCGGGCGCGTGCAGCAGCCTGCGTTCGGCGGCGGCGATGACGGCCGCGGTGCCGGAGGACGGCGGCGGACCGTCCGCGAGCCGGGTCAGCAGGTCCCGGGTGCGCAGCACGACGGGCCGGCCGGCCGTCGCCGCACCGGCGAGCCGGGCGGAGTCCAGGGCTTCGCGGACCGGATGGTCGTACGGCAGCGGCACCAGGCACAGCCGTACGGCCTGGAAGGCCCGGCGTACCGCCCGCGGGTCGTCCGGCGGGGTGGCGGCGAGGGCCCGCAGGCGGGTCAGCAGCAGCTGGTACTGCTCGCCGGTGAGCCGGGCGCGGATGCCGTCGAGGTGCTCCTCGACGAGGCCGAGCACCCTCGTCCCGTCGTCCTCACCCGTGCTCATGCGGTCTCCTTCCCCGGGCCGGGATGTCCCTGGTGGATGAACGCGGCCCACAGCAGGGGCCGGCGCAGATCGGGCCGGCGGATGTCCGGCCGCAGGTCGTCGGTCAGGCAGCCCGGGTCCTCGCGGTCCGGGTCGAGCATCCACAGCTGTGCGGCGCGCAGGGCGTCCACGGGGCTGAGGCCCGCCCGCAGACGGTGGTGGAAGACCGCCATCAGCAGGGCCGACGCGCTGTCCTGGGCGATCCACCGCGAGCCCACGACATCGCGTGCCCCGCCGGAGACGAACGCGGTGGTGAGGGTCAGGGCCTCGTCGTGGTCCCGGGTGCTCAGGTCGGTCTCGCAGGCGCTGAGGACGATCAGCGGCCCGTCCGGCGCCGCGGGCCCGGCCGGCCGCGGCCGGTCCAGGAGCCGGGTCACGGTGAGCCGGCCGCTCTCCTCGCCGTCGGCGGGAGCGAGGTGCAGGGCCGACTCCGTCGGCCGTACGCCCGCCACCCCGTGGGTGGCCAGATGGACCATCGAGTGGTCCTGGGCGAGCAGGGCCAGCAGCTGCTCCGGTGTCCCGGCCGGCACCGAGTCGGGCGGCAGGGTGGCGAAGTCGCCGTACAGCCGCGCGCCCGGGTAGAAGGCCTCGCGCAGCTGGAGGACCTCCGGCTCGGCGAACGTCAGGGACAGGCTCGGGTCGGCCACCAGGGCCGGCGCGGAGACCGGGGCGCGGGGCGCGCGGGTGATCGTGCGCAGGAACTGGCTGCCGGACGCCGCGTAACTGATCACCAGGGCCTGGCAGAGGTAGTCGTAGGGAGCGTCGGCGGGGAAGCGGGCGGCGTGCCAGGGGACGACGCCGAGGCGGCCGCAGGGCACCAGGACGACGCGGGGCGGAGGCCGGCCGGGCCCGCCGTCCGGCAGGTGTTCCTCCAGTCCGGCGAGGACGTGGGCGAACACCTCGTACGCCCAGTCGCACAGGTCGTCCAGGGCCTCCTCCCAGGCCCGTCGCGCCGCCGCGCCGCCGTGCTCCGGGCCGGCGGAGCGGGCGGCGGCCGCGTCCAGGTACCGCTTCAGGGGCTCGGACTCCGCCTCGGCGAGCAGGGGCAGGGCGCCGAAGCCGATGCCGATCACGGGGCCCACGGCGAGCACCATGCCCGGGGCCTCGCCGCCGTCGCCGGGGACCAGATAGATCAGCGCGTCCGCGCCCGCCTCGCCGACACCGTCCGCCAGTTCGCGCAGCGTGGGAGTGCCGAGCAGGCCGCCCCGCTCCCGGTAGCCGAGGGCCTCCAGGGCCTTGCGGCGCAGCGTGCTGGGCAGCTCGGCGGGCAGCTCCCCGGTCTCCGGCGCGCCGGACTCCCGCCAGGCGGCGGCGAGTTCGGCATGGCCGCGCTCCTGGAGCAGGTCCGGTACGGCCCGTGAGGTGGCCGCCGCGTGCAGCACCAGGGCCCGGCCCAGCTCCAGCGCGGCGACCGCGTCCTCCACCCTGCCGTGCGCGGCGGCCCACAGGGCGGCCCGTACGCCGAGGGAGGCGCCGTTGCGGGCGGTCGTCAGGCGGTGTTCGGCGCCGTGCTGGAGGAGGACGTCGGCGGCGAGGGTGGCCAGGGCCTCGTTCGCCGCGTCGGTGGCGGCGTCCGCGTCGGACGCGTCGCGCTCGCGGTGCCAGCGGGCGCGGTAGGACTCGGCGAGCGTCCACAGGGACTCGGCGGCGACGCGCGGGGCCCGGCCCTGCCGGATGTGCTCGCGGAGCCGTTCCAGCGTGGTGACGGCCGCCTCCAGGTCCGCCGGGTCCTTGGTCAGGTCGTAGCGCATGCCGAGGCGGTTCGCGGCGGAGTGCAGCCGGTCGGCGGGCGCGTCGGGCGGCGGTACCTCGCGGTCCGGGAGGTCGGCGGGGGTGTCGGTGAGGTAGGCGCGCAGGGCCGCGAGGTCGGGGACCATGGCGTCGAGATCCTCGTCCCTGATCGGCAGGACGCTGTTGCGCGCGGCCTCTCTGCCGTCGTCCAGGTCCGCGAAGCCGCGCAGCATCAGCTCCCTGTCCAGGGTGAACCGGCCGAGCGTGAGGCGGGCCGCGGCGCGGGCGATGAGGGCCATGCAACGGAGGTCGTGGTCCTCGGGGACGCGCTCGGCGAGGGCCTCGGCCTCGGGCAGCAGGTCGCGGAGCCCGCGCACGTCCTCGGCCTGGCCGGCGGCACGGACGTCGGTCATCAGTGCCATCACGTCCGCCATGACCGCGAAGCCGTCGGCCATGGGCACCTGGCTCTCCGAGGCGCGCCGCAGGTAGTCGACGAGCGTCCCGGTGTGCGCGAGACCGACCGACAGGTCCTGGAGGGTGCCGCCCGCGCCCTCGCTCACGTGGAGCAGCACGGCCATCAGCCCTTCGATCCCGTCGCGGCCCGGCACCCCGTCCGGCAGCCCTTCCAGCGCCTCGCGCAACCGCCCGAGCTGCTGCTCCAGCGCGGCGGGATCACCGCCGCCGGCACCGTTCACGAAGTCCACGGAGGTGGTGTTGACGGCCTGCAACGCGGTGAGCAGCCGACGGAAATCTTCGGGGGTGCGGAGCGGGGGCGGGGGGCCGGCGGCGGGAGGCGGGGCGGTGGGTGTGCGGGTCGGGCCGGGTGGGGTGGTGGGTGCGTGCGTCGGGTCGGGCGGGGTCCGGGTGGCCGTCGTCAGCAGGTCCGTCATCATCTGCCGCAGCCGGCCGGTGAACGGATTGCCGTCGTCGGGCAGGAGGCTCGTGAACAGGCCGGTGAGGCCGTCGGCCGTGGGACGGTCGTAGAGGTCGCGCACCTGCCGCAGGTGCCGCAGGGTCTCCTCCGGCAGCGGCAGCTCGGCCGCGTCGGTCACCAGCTCCCGCAGGCCGGCCGCGAAGGCGGCCATTCCGCCCGGCCCCTCCCGCGCGATCATGTCGAACATCGCGGTGGCGTCCGGCTCCGGCGGCAGCCCGCCCAGCATCTCCTGCAGCGGCATCGCGTGGGTCAGCAGGAACAGCGCGGCCCACCGCCGGTCCTCGGCACAGGCCGCGGAACCGGTCTGCGTCTCCCGCGCGTCCCGCAGCAGTCCGTGCGCCCGCTCCCGGTCCCCGGGCGTCCCGCCTCCGGCGACGTGCCGCAGGGTGAGGGCGCCGCCGAGCCATACGGTGACCGAGCCGCGCAGCTCCGGATCGTGGTCCAGCAGACGGGAGAGGGCCTCCAGTTCGGTGACCGCGTCATCGTGGGCGCGGGAGGCCCTGACGACGGTGCCCGGCGCCGGCAGCAACGCCCTGGCCCGGCCGATGGCCTCACGGGCCCAGGTCCGTACCGCCCGGACGCCCCCGCTCTCCTCTTCTTCCCCCACCGGCACTCCTCACGTCCCGAGGACGAAAGCCCGCTTCCGGCCCCCATGATGACGAGACTTCCGTCACCACGGGGGCCGATTGCCGGGCTTTGACGGCCGGCGCCCGCCCGGCACCCGGAACTCGCCCGGGACCCGCCCGGGCGGTCAGGAGCGGTGGACCGGTGCCTGGAGTTCCGTCACCCAGTCGTCGCGGTTCTCCGGGCACTCCAGGCTGATCTCCCGCGGATAGCCGGCCGAGCGGTAGCCGTGGGTGTCGATCCAGTGGGCCAGGGTCTGGGCCGTGGGCAGGACGGTGTCCATCGGGCCGCGGTGCACGATGGTCGCCGCCTGCTCCAGGGGCGGCAGGTCGAGGACGCGGAAGGAGCCGTCCCGCGGCTCGGCGCAGACCTGGACGGCGGCGTGGACGATGATCCTGCCGCCGCCCTCCGGAGCGTCCTCGTAGGAGGCGATGCCGGGGCCCGTGGGGGTGACGCCCGCGCTGTCCAGGCGGCGGAACAGCTCTTCGTAGAGCGGGCCGATGACCGGGCCGATGTCCTCGGGCTGGTAGCTCTCGGCGGTGGCGGTCAGCTCCGCCACGCGGACGGCGGGGACGCTTTTGAGGACGACGTCGTTCGTGGGCATGTGCCCCTCGCTCTCGATCGCTCGGAGCCGCGCCTCGACCTGGACCAGCCGTGCCCGGGTGGCGGCCATGGCGCTCTCCAGTTCGGCCCGCCTGAGCCGCAGCATGCCGCGCAGTTCCTCGGCGCCGACCTTCTCGTCCACGATGTCACGGACCTGCTGGAGCGTGAATCCGAGGTCCTTGAGCGCGATGATCCGGTTGAGGCGGGCGAGCTGGGCGGCGGTGTAGTGGCGGTAGCCGCTGGCGGGGTCGACGTGGGCCGGGCGCAGCAGGCCGGTGGCGTCGTAGTGACGCAGCATCCGGACCGAGACGCGGCCGTGCCGGGCGAAGTCTCCGATGGTGAACATGATGTCTCCGAGTCGACCGCCTGACACGGTGTGAGGGTCAAGAGGGGCTTATGATCCCCGGTCCATGGACGAACTCGGCAGGGACGAACAACTGGCCACGGCGGTCCGGCTGCGCGAGCGGGGGGAGGCCGGGCAGGCCCGGCTGCGGCTGCTGGAACTGGCCGGCCGGTATCCGGACGACCCCGAGGTGGCCTACCAGACCGCCTGGGCCCACGACGTGCTCGGCCTGGAGGCCGAGGCCGTGCCCTTCTACGAGCGTGCCCTCGCCGGGACCGGGCTGCCGGCGGCGGACCGGCGCGGCGCCCTGCTGGGCCTGGGCAGCACCTACCGCGTCCTCGGCCGGTACCCGGAGGCGGTCGCCACGCTGCGCCGGGCCGTGACGGAGTTCCCCGACGACGGAGCCCTGCGGACCTTCCTCGCCATGGCCCTGTACAACACGGGCGGGCACGAGGAGGCCATGCGCATCCTGCTGACGCTGCTCGCCGCCGGCAGCGACGACCCCGGCATACGTCAGTACCGGCGCGCCATCGAGGAGTACGCGCGCGACCTGGACGCCACCTGCTGAGGCCCGGTCACCCGCGGGCGCCGTCCACCGCCGGGGCCGTCTCGCGCAGGGCCTCCTCGGGGGACAGCCCGGCGCCGCGGCCGAAGGACCGGGTGAAGGCCGCCTCGCCCAGGACGGCGCGGGCGGCCCGCTCGATGCGGTCGACGTCGGTGCGCTCGGCCGGTGGCAGCGGCGCGCCCACGCTGCGGCGGGCGGCGTCGGCCGCGCCGAGCAGCAGGGCCGCGCGGGTCGCGGCGGGCTCGGTGCCGCGCAGGGCCGCCGCGCCGGCCAGGCCCTCCAGGGACAGCGCGAGCGCCCGCGGCTCGCCGATCGCCCGGGCCACCTCCAGGCCGCGCAGATGGTGGGCCGCGGCCCCGTCGGCGTCGCCGCGCAGTTCGGCGACGAAGCCCAGCTCGGCCAGCAGCAGATGATCGCCCGCCTGCGAGGACACATCGGCGTACCCCTCGCGCAGATGCCGGAGCCGCGCCTCGGCGGCGTCGAGGTCACCGGAGCGGCGGGCACCGAGCGCGAGGCCCATCCCGGCGTGGATCTCGCCGTACGTGTAGCCCTGCTCGGCGGCGCTGCGCAGCGCCTGTTCGTGCAGGTCGCGGGCGCGGTCCCAGTCGTGGGAGAGTAGGGCGAGCCGGCCCAGGCCGGACAGCCGGGCCGACACCTCGGCCGCGAGGCCCAGTTCGCGGGCCATCCGCAACCCCTCGTACTGGCGGTTCACGGCCTCCTCGTACTCGCCCTTGATCTCCGCGAGCGCCGCGAGCGGTGACACCGTCTGGAGTTCGCCCCAGCGGTCGCCCAGCTCGCGGAAGAGCGCTGCGCTGCGCCGGCCGTCGCGGCCCAGCCCGGCGAGGTCGCCGCGGATCAGCGCGAGCGTGGCCCGCAGGCCGAGCGCGGCGGCGGTGCCCCACTGGTCGCCGGCGCGGGTGAACAGCGACAGCGCCCGGTCGTTCAGCTCCCCGCTGTCGGCCACCGCGCCCGCGCTGAACAGGCCGTACGCGCACAGCCACAGCGACCGGGCCCGCCGTACCGGGTCGGCGCCGACGGGTTCGTCCGGCAGGGTGTCGGCCGGGTCGCGGTCGCCGGTGAGCAGGGCGAACGCCGTGTACAGCAGCGTCAGTTCGGACCGGTCGCGGTCCGGGGCCGTCGTCGTGGTGTCCAGCACCGCGCGCAGGCTGCGACGGGCCTGGGCGAGCCGGCCGCGCAGCAGCCACCACCAGGCCAGCGCGGTGGCCAGCCGCACCGCCTGCTCCGGGTCCCCGGCGGCGGCCCGGCGCACGGCCTCGTCCAGGGCCGAGCGCAGATTGCCGGACTCGGCGTCGAGCCGGGCGAGCCAGGACCGCTGCCCGGGGCCGCGCAGCTCGGGCTCGGCGCGTTCGGCGAGCGCGAGGTAGTGGCGCAGATGCCGGTCGCGTACGGCGGCGAGGTCCTCCATGTCGTGCAGCCGCTCGGTGGCGTAGGCGGCGACGGACTCCAGCAGCCGGTAGCGCGGGCCGGCCGGGCCGGTCACGACGACCACCAGGGACCGGTCGACCAGCCGGGTCACCAGGTCGGGCACCTCGGGGCAGGCCACGCCGTCGCCCGCGCACACCGCCTCGGCCGCCCGGAGGTCGCAGCCGTCGCTGAACGCGGCCAGCCGGCGCAGCACGATGCGCTCGGGCGCGCTGAGCAGTTCCCAGCTCCAGTCGATCACCGCGCGCAGCGTCTGCTGGCGTTCGGGCGCGCCGCGCCGTCCGGAGGTCAGCAGCTGGAACCGGTCGCCGAGCCGGGCCGCCAGTTCGCGCACGCCCAGCGCGCGGACCCGGGTCGCCGCCAGTTCCAGGGCGAGCGGGATGCCGTCCAGGCGGCGGCAGATCTCCGTGACGGCGGCCCGGTCGGAGTCGTCGCAGGCGTCGGGCGCGAGCGAGAAGCCGGGGGCCGCGGCGGCGGCACGCTGGGTGAACAGCCGTACCGCGTCGTCGGTGGGCAGCGGCTCGACCAGGAACACCTCCTCGCCCGGCAGGCCCAGCGGTTCCTGGCTGGTGGCCAGGACGCGCAGGCCGGGCGCGGTGCGCAGGAGGAGGGTGGTGAGTTCGGCGGCGGCGTCCACGACGTGCTCGCAGTTGTCGAGGACGAGCAGGGTGCGGCGGTCGCGCAGGACGGCGGCGAGGTGGTGCGCGGGGGAGCGGGTGCCGGCGCCGGAGACGGGTACGGCGGAGGGCGCGTGGTCGCTGATGCCGAGGGAGGCGGCGACGACCTGGGCGAGGTCGGCGACGGCCCCGCCGCGGACGCCGGAGAACTCCACGAACCAGGCACCGTCGGGGAGTTCGGTGGCGGACGTGCCGCCGAGCAGGGCGTCGGCCGCGGCCACGGCCAGCCGGGTCTTGCCCACTCCGCCGGGGCCGGTGAGGGTCACCAGCCGGGTGGCGCGCAGCAGTGCGGAGACCTCGTCGAGCGCGTCGCGGCGGCCGATGAGAGGGGTGAGGGAGGCGGGCAGGTTGGAGGGGGCGGGCGCGGTGGGCGGGGCCGGGTCCGGTGCGGCGGGTGCCGGTGCGGCGGGCGCCGGGGCTTCGGCGGGGCGGGGCGGGCGGGTCAGCGCGGGGTCCTGGCGGAGCACCGCCTGGTGCAGCGCGGCGAGTTCGGGGCTCGGCTCGACTCCGAGGTCGGCCACCAGCCGGGCGCGCAGGTCCTCGTAGGCCGCGAGGGCCTCGCTCTGCCGGCCCGCCGCGTACAGCGCCCGTATCTGGAGCGCGCGCAACCGTTCCCGCAGCGGGTGCCGGGCCACCAGGTCGGCCAGCTCCCCGGCGAGGAGCACGTGTTCGCCGGCCGCGAGGCGGGCCTCGGCCTGCTCCTCCAGCACGGACAGCCGCTGGTCGGTCAGGCGCTGCGCGGCCCCGCGCACGAACGCGTGGTCGGCGAAGTCGGCGTAGGCGGGCCCCCGCCACAGTCCGAGGGCCTCGGTGAGCAGCGCGGCCCGGTCGTCGGGGCCGGCGACGGCGCGGGCCCGGTCCACCAGGTCGCGGAACCGGTCGGCGTCCACCTCGTCGGTGTCCTCCAGCCGCAGCCGGTAGCCGGCCGGCTGGAGCAGCACCCGGTCCCGGCCCAGCACCCGGCGCAGTTGCGAGACCTTCGCCTGGAGCGCGCCGGCGGGCCGGCCCGGCGGCCGGTCGCCCCAGAGGTCGTGGATCAGCCGGTCGGCGGAGACCGGTCCGCCGTCGTGTGCGAGCAGGGCGGCGAGCAGCGCCCGGACCTTCGCCTCGGGAACCCTGACGGCCACCCCCTCGTCGTCCCACACCGTCAGTGGGCCGAGCACCCCAAACCGCATGTGCGTCACTGTACGTCACGGAGCCGGTCCGGTCGGGTATCCACCCGGGCCCTACGGCGTCCACCAGCGGTTTCTCGCGGCTGCCGGTCGTGCGTCAGCCGTCCGTCAGCCGGTGCCGGGCGCCCGTGAGCGGGCCGTAAGCCGTTCCGAAGCTTTCCCGAAGCGCCGGGGCGCAAGGTCGTTTCCACCGAGCCGTTGTGGCAGGTGCGGCGAAGGAAGAGGAAGCGGCATGACCAAGTACGCGGGCCGGACGGCCGTAGTCGTCGGAGAGGCCACCGCCATCGGGCTGGCCGTGGCCAAGCGTCTGGTGGAGGGCGGCGCCCAGGTCGTGCTGACCGCCCGCACCACGGAGGAGCGGGACCGCCTGGGCGGCGAACTGGGCTCCGCCGCCCGGGTGGTCGCGCCCTCCGACGTGACCGCCTGCCTGGGTCCCGGCGGTGTCGTCGACTGGCTGTTCGCGGATGTCGTGGGCACCGCGCGGCCGCTGCTGGCACGCCTCAGGGACGGTGGCGCGGTCGTCCTCATGACCCCGGCGCCCTCGCCCGCCGCCGTGCACGCGCTGGCCGGCGAACTGGTCTCCCGGGCCATCCGCGTCAACGCCGTGGCGCCGGGCTGTATCGAGGCGCCGGGCGGCAACGGCGTGCCGCTGCCGCCCCTGGGCCGCCTCGGCGCCGCCGAGGAGGTCGCCCGGGCCGCGCTGTTCCTGGCCACCGACGCCACGTTCACCACCGGGGCCCGCCTGCCGGTCGACGGCGGCCTGAGCCGGTCATGACGGCGTACCGGCGGCCCGGGCCGGCGTACCGGCAGCCGCGGCCGGCCCGACGGCGGCCCCGGCCGACGAGCCCCGGACCTCCCGGCCCTCCGGGTTCGCCCGGCCCCTGGGACCCACCCCGAGCGTTCACCCACTCCGTCCCCGAAACCCTGGAGCACACCCCATGAGCACCACACCCGATACCGCGGCCGGTTCGCCCGTGCGGACCGGCGCCGAGACGGGCCGGCCGGGCGCCGGCGAGCAGCAGAAGCTGCCCCTGTTCGCCCTGCTGGCCCTCGCCACCGCCGTGTTCATCACGAGCCTCACCGAGACCCTGCCCGCCGGTCTGCTCCCGTCCATGAGCGACGACCTGAACGTGAGCGAGTCCGCGACCGGCCAGACGGTCACCATCTACGCCCTCGGCACCGCGCTGACCGCGATCCCGCTGACGGCGGCGACCGCCGGCTGGCACCGCAAGCGGCTGCTGCTGACCTCCATGGCCGGCTTCGCCGTCGCCAACACCGTCACCGCGCTGTCCTCCGTGTACGGGCTGACGATGGTGGCGCGCTTCGTCGCCGGTGTCGCGGCGGGCCTGGCCTGGGCGCTGCTCGCCGGATACGCGCGCCGGCTGGCCCCGGTGGCGCTGCAGGGCCGGGCCATCGCGGTGGCGATGGCGGGCATCCCCGTCGCGCTCTCCCTCGGCGTGCCCGCCGGCACCTTCCTCGGCAAGGTGACCGACTGGCGCGTGGCCTTCCTCGCGATGACCGCGCTCACCGTCGTGCTGCTGGCGTGGATCGCCGCCGCCGTGCCGGACTACCCGGGCCAGGAGCGCGGCGAGCGGCCGAAGATGCTGCACGCCCTGCGGGTCCCCGGCGTGGTGCCGGTGCTGTTCGTGACGCTGGTCTTCGTCCTGGCGCACACCATCATCTACGCCTACATCGCCACGTTCCTCGACGACCTCGGCATGGGCGGCAACACCGACCTGGTGCTGCTGGTGTTCGGCATCGCCTCGCTGGCCAGCATCTGGATCGTCGGCGCGCAGATCCACCACCGGCTGCGAGTGCTGACGATCGCCAGCTCGCTGCTGGTCGCGGTGGCCGCCGCGGTGCTGGCGGTGTTCGCGGACCAGACCGCGCTCGTCTACCTCGCGGCCGTGCTGTGGGGTCTGGGCTGGGGCGGGGTGCCGACCCTGCTGCAGACCGCGGCCGGTGACGCGGGCGGCGAGAAGGCGGCCGACGCGGCCCAGGCCATGCTGGTGACGCTGTGGAACGTGGCCATGGCCGGCGGCGGTGTCATCGGCGGTGTGCTGCTCGACCTGACCGGCAGCGACTCGCTGCCGTGGAGCGTACTGCTGCTGATGCTGCCGGTGATCGCCGTCGTCGTGCTCGCCCGCGGCCACGGTTTCCCCGCCAAGCGCCCGGTGGCGTAGGCGCGGCGTACGGCGGCGGGGACGATCGCCCTCCCCGCCGTATCGCCGTGTCGCCGCCCTTGTCCGCACCATCCCGCCGACACCGGATCGTCATCACCGGACTGTGGAGTCATGACCGAAGAGACTGGACCGACGAAGACCGCCGGGAGGCCGAAGCCGGCGCGGTGGCTGCTGCACCACGTCGAGTTCGGTTCCGGCACACCCGTGGTGCTGCTGCACGGACACCCCGCCGACCACCGGCTCCTGCTGCCGCTGGAGCCCGTGTTCGCCGCGCGGCGCGGCTGGCGGCGGCTCTACGCCGACCTGCCCGGCTCCGGCCGCTCACCCCGGCTGACCGGGCCGGTCACGGCGGAGGCCATGGGCGAGGCGGTGCTGCGGTTCGTCGACAAGGTCCTCGGGACCGAGCCGTTCGCGGTCGTGGGCATCTCCTACGGCGGCCAGCTCGCCCGCCATCTGATCGCCGAGCGGGGCCCGCGGGTCCTGGGCGCGGCGCTGATCGCGCCGCTGGTCAGGCCGGCCGGGGAACGGACGCTGCCCGGGCGGGAGGTCCTCGCCCGCGACGATGCCCTGCTGGCCGCGCTCGACCCGGCCGAGCGCGAGGTGTTCACGAGCGTCGCGCTGTACCAGGACGACGCCGGCTGGAACGCCTTCCGCGACCACGTGCTGCCCGGCTTCCGCGCCCACCACCGCGAGGACGCCGCCGAGCTGCTCAAGTCGTACCCGTTCCGGCAGGCCCCGGAGGCCCGTTCCGGCACGCACGAGGGCATCCACCTGGTGGTGACGGGGCGCCAGGACCACCTGGCCGGCTGGCGCGACCAGCTGGAGCTGCTGGACCACTACCCGCACGCCACCTACGCCGTCGTCGACGGTGCCGGGCACAACGTCCATCTCGACCAGCCGGACACCGTGCACGGCCTGCTCGGCAACTGGCTCGACACCCTGGCGGCACAACGCGACTGATCAGACGCCACGCCGGCCTCCCGAGCGGACCGCCGAAGGTATCCCCCGGCCTTCGGCGGTCATCGGCGCGCCCGTGACCAATGGGCTTGTTCATAAGATTTTGACAAGCCCTCGATCTTGACCGGACGGGGGCATCAGTATTGGGTCAACCGGTATTTTCCGACCCCTGCTCGCGATCCCCCATACCCGTCGCCAGACGACGTTTGAGCAGCTCAGCCCGCGAAGTAGCGAAGTACCGTACGGACGACGGACAGAATTGTGGATCCGAGGGTATTTTGTGGCTCGGGCACATGCACGATGCACCGGCCTCACAGCGAGCGTTACGAAATACGAGGGGACGTAGCGTTTATGTCGTCGAGTGAGACGCGCATGGCAACGAGCGACGATCTGCGTATCCAGACGTTTGTCGAGGACATATTCCGATCACTGCACAGAGTGGAACAGCACCGCTGGGCCCGGGCCTATCTGTGGGCCCTGCTCCACGGCTCCGGCAAGAAGACACCGCGGCGCATGGCCCGGGAGGACTCTTTACCCACGGCCGCGCTGCGCGGGCTGCACCAGTTCATCAACGCCAGCTCCTGGGACTGGCGGCCCGTGCGCCGCAGACTCGCCCAGCGGGTGGCCGCGACGGCCGCTCCCTACGCCTGGACGGTCGCCGAACTGGTCATCCCGAAGAACGGCGGTCACTCGGTGGGCGTGCACCGCCGGGCGGACCCGGCGACCGGACAGGCCGTCAACTGCCAGCACGCGCTGGGCCTGTTCCTGGCCGGCGCCCAAGGGGCCTTCCCGGTCGACTGGAGCCTGGTGCTCAGCGGCCCCTGGGACGGCGACCCGGAGCGCCGGCGGCGGGCCCGGATCCCGGAGGAGGAGAGGGCGCGCCCGGTCGGCGGCCACGTCCTCGGCTACGCCGCCGACGCGGTCACGTTGCCGCACGGGGCCGGACTGCCCTGGGTCCTGGACCTGAGCCGGTGCGACGACGCGGCCGGTGTGCTCGTGGGCCTGGCCCGGGAGCGGCTGGACGTGGTGGCCGAGGTCGATCCCGGCCAGGTCGTGCTCGTCGGCCAGCACGCGCCGACCGTGCGCACGGTCGGCGGACTGATGGGCGTACGGCACGCCCGGCAGCCGCACGTGATGATGCGGCAGGCCCCGGACGGCCGCACCAAGGCCGTGACGATCCACACCTACACCGGCACCGTCCGGCTGCCGCAGGCGGCCGGCACCGACGGCGGCTCGCGCGCCTACCGGATCCTGGAGCGGCCCGCACTGGACGGCCGGCTGCCCGCCCGGTACTGGCTCACCAGCCTCACCGGCGGACCGGTGGACGAGGTGCTGTCCCTGGTGCGGGGCCGGACCGCCGCCCTGTCGGCCGTCTCCGTGCTGCAGAACCGTCTCGGCGTGCTGGACTTCGAGGGCCGCTCCTTCCCGGGCTGGCACCACCACATGACGATGGCCTCGGCCGCGTACGCCTACCAGTACCTCGACGACGTCCCGGAATACGCACCTCTCCCGCCGCCGGCCGCCTCCGCGGCCGAGCGGGCCGCGGGCTGACGGCCACAGGGAGCGGAGCCAAACGATGAAGAGGGGACGGCAGGGGTGACCAACGTACTCGTGGTGGAACGGGACGCCGCCGCGGCCGAGGCGACCGAGCGGGATCTGCGCAGACAGGGGTACACCACGCGGAGCGTGCACACCGGTGCGCGGGCGCTGCGGACGTACCACGACGCGGATCTGGTGCTGCTCTCGCTGGAGCTGTCGGACATGGACGGTCTGGAGGTCTGCCGGACGGTGCGCCGTGACGGCGACATTCCGCTGATCGCCGTGACCGACGAGGACGACGAACTGGAGCGGGTCCTCGCGCTGCGCGCCGGCGCGGACGACTGTGTGGTGAAGACCTGGGGCTTTCGGGAGATAAGCGCGCGGATAGAGGCCGTGCTGCGCCGGGCGCACCGCGCACCGGCCCCGGAGAAGACGATTTCCCTGCGCCCGCTGCATATCGATCCGCGTACCCGGGAAGTGCGGTTGCACGACCGTGTGGTTCCGGTCACCTCGAAGGAATTCGAGCTGCTGTACGTGCTGGCGCGGAATTCCGAGACGGTCGTGTCGCGGAAGGAACTGATGGCGAAGGTGTGGGGCAGCAACTGGGCCTGCACCAGCCGCACCATCGACACCCATGTGAGCAGCCTGCGCTCGAAACTCGGCTCCAGCCGATGGATCACCACGGTCCGCGGCGTGGGCTACCGGATGGGGTACGGCGACCACCGCGCCGCCGAGCGTCCGGAGGAGCCCGGGTGGGTGCGGACGCCCGAGCTGTCCGAGGCGTCGTAGGCCCCGGACAGCCGGACGGTCACCGGCGCAGACGGACGGTCACCGACGAAAGACGGGAACAGGGCCCCGGTGTGCGCCGGGGCCCTGTCCGCGTCACACCGTCGCCGTCCGCAGCCGGCGCAGCAGGGGGTGCGGCGCGTCCGCGTCCCCGTCGGCCAGGGAGCGCAGGGCCCACCACACCGACGCCAGGTTGGACGTGAACAGCGTCCGGCCGGGCTCGCGCCGGGCCAGCTCGGCGAGCGCCGCGAGCGTGCCCATGCCGGTCCCGGTGAACAGCAGGGCGGTGTCCGCGGGCAGGTCGGACGCGGCGACGCGGTCGAGTATCCGCGCGGTCGTGACCTGGTACGGGTCGTGGTGCGGCTCCTCGCCGGGGGCCTCGCGCGCCGGGACCGACACGACCCCGTCGACGGTGAGGCCCGCCGCCTCCCAGAAGGCGCGCGAGGTGTCGGTCAGCCACGGCTGGTACGGCGAGACCAGGGTCAGCCGGCGTATGCCGAGGGCCGCGCAGGTGGCGAGGATCGCCTGGGTGGAGGACCACACCGGGTAGCCCGCGCGCTCGGACAGCTCCGCGCAGAAGGCGCGGTCGCCGTCCGGGCCCAGCAGGTAGTGGGAGGCGCTGCACGCCACCACGGCCCCGTCCAGCCGCATGCCGCCGAAGCGGCCGAGGGTGTCGGGCAGGGCCCGGTTGTAGGTCTCCAGCATGTCCTTCAGGCCGAGCCCGGGCGTGGTCGGGAAGCGGGCCGTGTACACGTTCACCCGGCCGGCGAGCAGCGTGGCGAACTCCGGTTCGGCGGTCGGATTCTCCGGCGGGACGACGAGCCCCAGCCGGGGCAGTGAGAGAAGGTCCATGTCCCGCACGGTAGGCGCGCCGCGCCCGCCCGGGCGCCGTATTCCGCGGACTCTTGCGTACGGCCACACCCTTCTTGCAGACCCTGTAGTTCTTGACACTCCCTGACATTTTTCCACGGCCTTCTGACGCGGACTTCATTGCCAGACCACCGCCCCGGACCGGATTCTGTTGTGCAGCGCCAGCCGCAATCGTTCCCGGATTGCGGTTCACCTAACTCGTCCGGAATCGCGGCGGGAAACCCCTTTCCGGAACAAGGAGTGAACTGAAATGGCAGCAGCGGAAAACCACGAAGAACTTCCGAACCCACCCCTGATATCCGACGCCACCCTGCGCGACTCCGCGCACATGGCGGGCGTCGAGTTCGGCCCGAAGGACGCGGCGGCCATCGCCGGCCTGCTGGTGCGCACCGGCGTCGAGCTGGTCGAGGTGGGCATGGTCTCCGGTCCCGGGTCCAAGGACGCGCCGCTGATCGAGGCCGTGCACGACGCCGTGGGCCCCGAGCGCAGCATGACGCTGCTCGTGGTGCGCGACCGCCAGCAAGTGGCCCGGGCCCTGGACGAGGCCGAACGGCTGGGCGTGCGCCACATCATGTACTCCATCCCCACCTCGGAGCAGCACGCCACCCTGAAGCTCGGCACGCCGAGCGTCAAGTTCCTGCACGCGCTGGCCCGTTCGGCGATCTCGCAGGCCAAGGAGCGCGGCTTCCACGTCACCTTCAGCGGCGAGGACGGCGCCCGCACCCCCCGCGAGCGGCTCGTCCCGTACGTCACCGCCGGCTTCGAGGCCGGAGCGGACCGGTTCCGGCTCGCCGAGACCGTCGCCTACCTCTCGCCCTGGCAGATGGAGGCGAAGATCGCGGACCTCACCGCGATCGACGGCTCCGAGATCGAGATCCACTCGCACAACATGCTGGGCATGGCGGTCGCCAACTCGCTCGCCGCCATCCGCGCCGGCGCCCGGTGGATCTCCGCGACCGTCGGCGGCATCGGCGAGCGCGGCGGCAACGCCCCGCTGGCCGAGCTGCTCACCTCGCTGCGGGTCGTGCACGGCGACACCCGCTTCGACCTGACCCACCTCACCGAGCTGTCCCGGATCGCCCTGGAGGGCGCCGGCCTCGGCGACGCCTTCCAGTCCGGTCCGACCACCGCGCACGCCTTCGCCTACGAGCTGCCCGGCCAGCTCGGCAACCCGGAGGCCTACGAGACCCTGCCGGCCGAACTCGTCGGCGGCAGCCGCGAACTGCGGGTGCGCACCCGGCTGACCCCGGCCCTCGTGAAGTGGGCGCTGGCCGACTCCGGGGTCGACGTCGACATCGACGCCTTCACCGCCTGGCTGACCGACCGCCAGGTGGCCGCCGGCGGCCCCGTCCTGGACCGCGACGCGGTCCGCAAGGCCGCGGTCGACTTCCAGGCCGCCGCCTGAACCAGCCCTTCCCGCTCAGTCCCTTCTCCCGGAAACGGAGTCCGACCATGACCACCGCCACCCTCTCCGGCGCCTGCCCCGAGTGCGAGACCGACCTGACCGTGCCGCCGGTCGTCCAGGGCGAGACCCTGTCCTGCCCCGAGTGCATGCTGACGCTGCGGGTCGAGGACGTCTCCGACGGGCGGCTGACCCTGGAGACGGTCGAGGTCCAGCTGCGCGACTGGGGCCAGTGATGGGCACCAAAGTCGCCGTCGTCGCCGACCGGATCGCCTGGGAGGAACGCCAGCTGATCCAGCGGGCCGAGGCCTTCGGGCTGTCGGTCGACTGGGTCAACGACGAGTCGCTGTGCCTCGGCGATCCGGACGCCCCCTCGGTGCGGGACTACGAGGTGCTGCTCGTCCGCAGCCGCAGCTACACCCGCGGCGGCCTCGTCGCGAGCCTCGCCGAGGCCGCCGGGGCCCGCACCGTCAACACCGCCCGGGCCATCCACGCCTGCGAGAACAAGGCCGCGCTGCGCACCGTGCTGCGCGCCGCCGGCGTGCCGGTGCCGGACTTCCGGCTGGTGCTGTCCCGCAAGGACTTCACCCAGGCCCTCGCCGAACTCGCGACCCCCGTCGTCCTCAAGCCGGTCTTCGGCGGCATGGGCAAGCGGGTCACCCTGATCCGGCACACCGACACCGCCCAGTCCGTCTACGACTACGTCGAGGACCTCGGCCACGCCTTCGAGCAGGCGTGCCTGGTGGAGCCGTACATCGGCGGCGGCACCTCGGTGCGCTGCCTGGTCGTCGGCAGCGAGCTGGTCGGCGCCGCCGAGTTCGCCAGCGGCGGCACCGACTGGCGCAACAACGCCGCCCTCGGCAACGACAGCCGCGCCCTCGCCCACGACCCCGACATCGTGAAGATCACCGACGCGGTGACGGCGGAACTGGGCCCCGGCATCTACGGCATCGACCTGTTCCGCACCGGCGACGGCTACGTCGTCAACGAGGTCAACCACGCCCCCGGATTCCGGGCCGTGGCCACGGCCACCGGCGCGGACGTCCCCTCGGCCATCGCCCGCTACGTGCAGGAGCTGCTCGCATGATCCGCGTAGGAGTCGTCGGCGCCTCCGGGCTGGCCGGCGGCGAACTCATCCGGCTGATCACCCAGCACCCCGAACTGGAGCTGACCTTCCTCGGCGGCTCCTCCAACATCGGCAAGCGCCCGGCGGAGCTGCACCCGGCCCTGCGCATCGACACCGGCCTGACCGTGCAGCCGGTCACCGAGGACGTCGCCGGCCAGGTCGACGTCCTGCTGCTGGCCACCCCCGCCCCGGTCTCCGCCGAGCTGGCCGCGCTGCTCGCCGACCGGGTCCCGGCCATCGTCGACCTCAGCGGCGCCTTCCGCATCCGCACCCCCGAGCGGCACGCCCGCTGGTACCCGAAGGTCGAGCGCCGCACCGAGCTGGCCGACCGGTTCGTCTACGGCGTGCCGGAGCTGATCGGCGACCAGCTGGCCGGCGCGGCGCTGATCTCGCTGCCGGGCTGCTACGCCACCGCCATCACCCTGGGCCTGGCCCCGCTCACCCTGGGCCTCGGCCTGGACCTGAAGACCGTGGTGGTGGACGGCAAGAGCGGCTCCAGCGGCGGCGGCCTGCACCTGCGCACCGCCGACCTGCACCCCTTCCGCAACGGCGCCATCGCCCCGTACGCGCCCACCGGCCACCGGCACGCGGCCGAGGTCAGCGACTTCCTGGAGCGCAGCAAGCCCGGCTCGGTCGGCTCGCTGAGCATGTCGGCGTACGGCGTCTCGCACGTGCGCGGCCTGCTCACCAGCAGTTACGTCTTCACCGACGGCGAGATCGATCAGCGCACGCTGCAACGGGCGTACCTGCGCTTCTACAAGGAGCACCGGTTCGTGCGGGTGCGGCGCAACACCGAGACGCTGATCCCGGTGCCCGACCCGCAGGCCGTCCTCGGCTCCAACTACTGCGACGTGACGCCCATGTACGACGAGGAGGGCGGCCGGATCGTCGTCCTCGCCGCGCTGGACAACCTGGTCAAGGGCGCCGCCGGCCAGGCCGTCCAGGTGGTCAACCTCCGGTTCGGACTGCCCGAGGAGACGGGCCTGACGATGCACCCGGTGATGCCCGCATGAGCAGCGCACCCCGCCCGCACGACGCCCCGGCCGTCGTCAAGCTCGGCGGCAGCGCCGTCGACGACCTCGACGGGACCTGGTGGGACGACCTGGCCCGGCTGGGCCGCGAGCGCCCGCTGGTCCTGGTGCACGGCTGGTCCAAGCCGCTGAAGAAGCTCAGCGCCCGCTACCGCGAGCCCTCGGCGATCCTGCGCGACCGGTACGGCAACCAGAGCCGCTGGACCACGCCCGAGGTCATCGAGGACATCAAGACCGTCAGCGCCCGGCTCGGCGAGGAGGTGCTCCAGCGGCTGCGCGACCGCGGCCTGGACGCCGACCGCCTCCTCGGCAGCGACGGACTGCTCGCGGCCGGCGAGGCCGAGCGCTGGTGGTGGCAGGGCAAGCAGCTGGTCGAGCTGGAGAACCTGGTCGGCCCGGTCACGGACGCCGACCCGGCCCAGCTGAAGGACCTGGAGCCCGGCCGGGCCCGGCTCGTCACCCCGCTGGCCCGCAACTCGGCGGGCCGCGAGGTCAACACCGACGCCGACCGGGCCGCCGCCGCCCTCGCCGGAGCCGTCGGCGCGCCCGACCTGGTGCTGGTCACCGACGTCACCCATCTGCTGATCGACGGCGAACCGGTGCGCGAGATCAGCGCCGAGGCCGCCGCCGCGTTCCGTGACAAGGGCGCCACCGGCGGCATGCGCAAGAAGCTGCGGGCGGCCGGCGAGGCCCTGGAACGCGGGGTGGACCGGGTCGTCATCGGCAGCGCGCCGGTCTCCGACCTGCTCGCCGCCCGCACCGGCACCGTCATCACGCGAACGTGAGGAGGACGCACGTGGCGCAGCCCCGTGTCCTGGTCGTCAACAACGGAACCCTGTCCCTGCCCCAGCTGCGCCGCCGCTTCGAGGAGCTGGGCTCGGCCACCGACGCGGTCGACGCGGTGTCCGTCCCCGCCCGGCTCGACGGCCGCTACCAGGCGATCGTGCTGAGCGGCACCAAGGTGCGGGCGTTCGACCAGGAGCACTACAAGCCGCTCATCGACCTGGTCATGACCTCCGGCGTGCCGGTGTTCGGCATCTGCGGCGGCATGCAGATCCTCGCCGTCGCGGCCGGCGGCGAGCTGGCCGAGGGCCCGCAGCGGGTCGGCGGCTACGAGGTCCAGGTCGACAAGGAAGAACCGCTGTTCACCTATGTCAAGCCGACCGTGACGGTGTTCCACCGGCACACGCTCTACCTCCAGCAGGCCCCGGCCGGCTACCGCTCCATCGGCCGCTCCGAGCACGCGCCCGTGGAGTTCCTGCGCTCCGACGACGGACGCGTCTACGGCTCCCAGGCTCACCTGGAGTTCCGCAGCGACGGCCGGGAGATCCTGCGCGGCTTCACCCAGCTCTACCAGTGAGCACCGCCGCACCACCCACCGACCCGAGGAGTTGGCAGTTGCCATGAGTTTCACGGAAGACAGCCAGGAGCCCGCGTTCGTCGTCCACCTGAACGGCGCCGGAGGCGACATCAAGGGCTGGGTGGTCGTCGACAGCCTGGTCGACGGCCTGGCCATGGGCGGCGTACGGATGACCCCTCACGTCACCGAGGAGGAAGTGCGCGGCCTCGCCCGTGACATGACCGACAAGTTCACCCTGGCGGGCCTGCGCATCGGCGGCGCCAAGGGCGGCATCGTCTCCGACGGCGGCGACCGCGAGCAGACCTTCCGCACCTTCGGCCGTACCGTCAAGCCCCTGCTGCACGGCGGCATCCACCTCGGCATCGACATGGGCGTCACGCCCGCCGACCGGGCCGTGTTCTTCGCCGAGGCCGGCTACGACCCGCGCTACCGCCTGGGCGCGCCGGACATGCCCGTCGACTGGCGCACCTACTACGAGCCGCTCATCGACGTCACCGGGCACGGCGTCGGAGTCGCCGCGCTCACCGCGCTCGAGTCGAGCGGCCGCAGCGAGGCCGCCCGGGTCGTGGTGCAGGGCTTCGGCGCGGTGGGCCGCGCGGTCGCCCGGTTCCTGGAGGAGCGCGGCCACTCGGTCGTGGCCGTCGCCGACGTCCAGGGCACCATCAGCGCCGACCGGCTGCCGGTGGCCGACCTGGTCGCGATCACCGACGAGTTCGGCCGGATCGACCGCTCCCGGCTGCCGCAGCACGTCACCACCTCCGGCGAGCCGGACGCCTGGCTCGACGTCGACGCCGACGTGCTGGTCCTCGCCGCGCAGAAGCACGCGCTGAACGCCGGCAACGTCCACCGGCTGCGCGCCGGCCTGGTCGTCGAGGGCGCCAACCTCGCCTCCGACGCCGAGGCGCGGGAGAAGGCCCGGGCGGCCGGCGCCACGCTGGTGCCGGGGGTCATCGCCAACATCGGCGGGGCCGGCGCCGCCGCCCTGGCCGTCACCCGCGTCGTCCCCTTCGAGCTGGCCGCCGACGCCCGCAAGGCGTGGGTCTTCGACTGGATCGGCGACCGGGTGCGCGAGAACACCCGGGCCCTGCTGGAGATCGCGGCCGACCGGGCGGGCGACCCGCTGCCCGAACTGCTCGCCACCCGCCGCAAGGAGCTGCTGCGATGACCGCCCCGGTCCAGACCCGGCGCCCGGCCGCCGCGTCCGAGGACGCCGCCGAGTACCTGCGCCGCGGCTGGTGGCGTACGGAGACCTTCCTGGACGACCTGCGCCGCCAGGCCCGCGAGCACCCGCACCGGCTGGCCGTCGCCGGCCGGCGCGTCGCCGAGTCCCGCACCGACACCCTGGACTACGCCGAACTGGCCCGGCTCACCGACCGGTTCGCGCTCGCCCTGCTCCGGCTCGGCGTGCGCCGCGGTGACGTCGTCGCCGTCCAGCTGCCCAACCGGTGGGAGATGGTGCCGCTGATGTTCGCGTGCATGCGCGTCGGCGCCGTCATCTGCCCGATCTCCCCGATCTGCCCCGAGGAGGAGCTGCGGCACCGGCTCGGGCTGACGGAGGCCCGGGTCGCGGTCACGCTCCCGGAGTGGTCGGGCACCCCGCTGGCGAAGATCGTCACCGGGCTGCGGGCCGAGCTGCCCGCGCTCGCCCACGTCGCGGTCGTGGACGGCCCGGTGCCGGACGGCGCCATGTCCTTCCACGAGCACTTCGTGGCCGCGCCCCGCGAGGAGGAGCCCGGCGCCGAAGGACGGCTGGAGGGCCTGGCCCTCGGGCCCGACGAGCCGTTCGTGGTGCTGTTCACCTCCGGTACCACCGGCGAGTCCAAGGGCGTGCTGCACAGCCAGAACACCGTCCACTCGGCCGTGCGCGGCTACGTCGACGCGTTCGCCTCCGGCGAGGACTGGGTGGCCGCGGTGTCCACCCCGCTGGTGCACTACTCCGGCTTCGCGCAGGGCGTCCTCGGAAGCGTCCTGCTCGGCGGCACCGTCGCCTTCCAGGACGTCCGCAAGAACGAGGCGCTGCTGGACCTCGTGGAGCGCTACGGCGCCACGCTGCTGTACGGGCCGCCGGCCACGCTCGCCGACGTGGCCGCGTCCCAGCGGGCCGAGAAGCGCGACACCGGCACCCTGCGGCACGTGGTCATCGGCTCCGCGCCGGTGCTGAAGGAGCTGGCCGACGAGGTGCACGCGGCGCTGGGCGCGCGGACGTACTCGCTGTGGGGCATGTCCGAGAACGGCCCCGTGACGATGACCCGGCCCGCCGACCCGGAGGACTGGGCCGCGTACAGCAACGGCAGCCCCATCGACGCCATGCGCTTGCGCATCGAGTCGCCCGGCGCCGACGGCACGGGCCGGCTGAAGGTGCGCGGTGCCTCCCTGGCCCTCGGCTACTACCGGCGCGAGGAGGTCTTCGCCGCCGAGTTCGACGCGGACGGCTGGTTCGACACCGGGGACCTGGCCCGGGACGACGGGCACGGCGGCATCCGCATCGTCGGCCGGGCCCGGGACGCCATCGTGCGCGACGGGCAGGTGGCCCCCATGACCGAGCTGGAGGCGGTCGTCGGCAGCCACCCGAAGGCCGTCGAGGCCGCGCTGGTCGGCCTTCCGCCCGCCACGGCCGGCGCCGACCCGGTCATCTGCGCGGTCGTGGTCCCGCGCGACGGCCAGGCCCCGACCCTGGCCGAGATCCGCGACCGGGTCCGCGCCTCCGGGCACGACGAACGGTTCCTCCCGGACCGCGTCGAGCTGCTGCCGGCCCTCCCCAAAACCCTGACCGGCAAGGTCCGCAAGGCCGAACTGCGCCACCGCTACGGAACGGGGTGACCGAGGTGCCCACCACCCCGCACACCCCCGCACCGGCGGCCGGGCCCTCGGCTTCCGAGGCGGCCCCGCGCCCGGCCTCTCCGGAGGCCGCGCGGCCGGCGCCGCAGCCGGCCGGGGCCCTGGCTCCCGAGGCGTCCTCGCACGAGGCCCCGTCGGCGGCCGTGCCGTCGGCCGGGGAGCCGGGGCCGCACCGGGACCCGCGGACCACCCCCGCTCCCCGCCGGGCCGCCGCCGTCCCCATGTCGGCCACGCTCGCGGCCGATGCCGCGCTGGAGGCGCGGCGGCGGGCGGGACAGCGGGTGCTGGCCATGACCAGTGGCGAGATCGGGCTGCCCGTGCTGCCGGAGCTGCGGGCGCGGCTGGCCGAGGCGGCCGGGGAGAACGCCTACGGCCCCGTGGCCGGCGGGCCCGCGCTGCGCGAGGCCGCCGCCAGCTACTGGAGCCGCCGCGGCCTGGCCACCGACCCCGGGCTGGTGGTGGCCGGCCCGGGCAGCAAGACGCTGCTGTACGCGCTGCTCCTGGCGGTCGGCGGGGACGTGGTGGTGCCGGTGCCGAGCTGGGTCAGCTACGCCGCGCAGGCCCGGCTCGCCGGCGGCCGGCCGCTGCCCGTGCCGATCCTGCCCGGCCAGGGCGGCGTCCCGGACCCCGCCCGGCTGCGCGAGACGGTCACCGCCGCCCGCGCCGCCGGCCGGAACCCGCGCGCGGTGGTGGTGACGGTGCCGGACAACCCGACCGGCACCGTCGCGCCGGCCGCGACCGTACGGCGCCTGGCCGCGGTCGCCCGCGACCTGGACCTGTTCGTGATCTCCGACGAGATCTACGGCGACCTGGTCCACGACCCGGCCCGGCCCGCCGTCTCCCCGGCGGCCTACGCCCCCGAGCGCACCGTCGTCACCACCGGCCTGACCAAGAACCTCGCGGTCGGCGGCTGGCGCACCGGCGTGGCCCGGCTGCCCGACAGCCCCGCCGGGCGCGAGCTGCGCACCACGCTGCTCTCCGTGGCCAGCCAGATCTGGTCCAGCCCGCCCGCCCCGGTGCAGTCCGCCGCGGCCTACGCCTTCGCCGAGCCCCCGGAGATCACCGAGCGGATCGCGGCGGGCCGCCGGCTGCACGCCCTCGTGGCCCGCGCGGCGGCCGTCCGCTTCACCGAGGCCGGCGCGCGTCTCGCACCGGTCACCGCGACCTGCTACCTCTACCCGGACTTCGAGCCGCTGCGCGCCCGCCTCGGCGCCGCGCACGGCATCACCGACGGCGCCGGCCTGGTCCGGTTCCTCGTCGAGCGGCACGGCGTCGGCGTGCTGCCGGCGAGCGCCTTCGGCGAACCGGACGGCGCCCTGCGCATCCGGGCCGCCACCAGCCGTCTGTACGGCGACACCGACGAGCGGCGCACCACCGCGCTGACCGCCGCCGACCCGCTCGCCCTGCCGTGGATCCGCGAGGCCCTGGACCACCTCGGCGACGCCCTGACCGACCTGACCGCCCCCCGATCCTGACCGCACCCGGAGGCTTCTCATGTCCCAGTCCCTGCCGCCCGTCCTCACCGAGGTGGTTCACGAAGGCCGCCGCCACGTCACCTTCGGCCTGCCCGAGCCGGGCGAGCCGCAGACCCTGTACCGGGTGGCCGAGGGCGCCCTGGCCGCCGCGTTCCTGCACACCGACGGTTCCGCGGACGCCGTCCGGGCCGCGGTCACCGAGGGTGCCGAGACGGTCGTCGTCCCGGCCGGCGACCCGGGCGTGCGCCCGGTGGTGCCGCTGCTGCCCGAGGCGCCCGGCACCGCGCTGCTGAGCGGCTTCATGGGCACCCACAAGAAGAAGTGGAACGGTCAGAGCCAGCCGGAGGACGGCGAGTTCACCCCGCCCAAGTGGTTCTTCAAGGGCTTCGGCGACTGGGCCCGGCTGCCCGGCGAGGACCTGATCGTGCCCGCCCGCCCCGTCGCCCTCATCGAGGAGCCGGAGATCGCGCTCGTCTACGTCAACGACGCCGACGGCACCCCGCACTACGCCGGCTACACCTTCGGCAACGACCTGTGCGACATCGGCCTGCACCGCAAGGACCCCGGCTACAACCCGTACTGCAAGCTGTGCGACACCGCGCTCGCGCCCTGGCTGTTCCTCGGGGCGCCGCCGCGCTCGGCGACCGGCCGCGTCACCATCGTCCGGGACGGCGCGACGGCCTGGGAGGGAAGCTTCGACTGCGGCGGCGACGCGCTGTACTTCCGGATCCGGGACATGGCCGAGCACCTGTTCTCCTTCCCGGCGGTGCGGCGGCCCGGCCTGGTCAACTACGTCCTGCTGGGCGCCGACGAGGCCAGCTTCCACGACGGGTTCCGCATCGCCGACGGCGACCGCATCGCCATCGACGTCAAGAGCCACGGCATCGCCTTCGACAACACCGTGCGCTACGTCTCCCCGGCCCCCGCGGCCGTGCTCCCCGCCGAATGAGCGGCCCCGAGACCACGGGCCGCAAGCAGATACACCTCGCCGCCCAGCTGCCCGGCATCCACAACGTGACCGTCTGGTCCGACCCGCGCTCGCGCAGCCAGATCGCCTTCGAGTCCTTCCGCCACCTCGCGCGGACCGCCGAACGCGGCCGGTTCGACTTCTTCTTCCTGGCCGAGGGACTGAGGCTGCGCGAGCACAAGGGGCAGCTGTACGACCTGGACGTGGTGGGCCGGCCGGAGAATCTCACCCAGCTCAGCGCCCTGGCCGCGGTCACCACCCGGCTGGGGCTGGCCGCCACCGTCAACGCCACGTTCAACGAGCCCTACGAGGTGGCGCGCCGGCTGGCCACCCTGGACCACCTCAGCGGCGGGCGCGCCGCCTGGAACGTGGTCACCAGCTTCGACGCGTTCACCGGCGAGAACTTCCGGCGCGGCGGCTTCCTCGCCGAGTCCGACCGGTACGCGCGCGCGGCGGAGTTCCTGGCCACCGCGCGCGAGCTGTGGGACAGCTGGGCCGAGGGGGACGTGCGCGCCGACGCGGCGGCCGGCGCGTTCGTCCGGCCCGGCGCCGGCCGCTTCGCCCACCACGGTGAGCACTTCGCCGTATCCGGCCGCTTCACCACCCCGCGCCCGCCCCAGGGGCACCCGGTGGTCATCCAGGCGGGCGAGTCCGGGCCGGGCCGGGAGTTCGCCGCGGCCGAGGCCGACGTCGTCTTCAGCAAGTACAACCGGCTCGACCAGGCCCGCGCCTTCTACCGGGACGTCAAGTCCCGCCTGGCCCGGTACGGCCGCACCCCGGACCAGCTGAAGATCCTGCCGACGGCCACCGTGGTGGTGGCCGACAGCGACGCCGAGGCCGCCGCCTACGCCGACGAGATCACCCGCGCCCAGGTGAGCCCGCAGACCGCGATCGCGCACCTGGAGGCCGTCTGGGGCCGCGACCTGTCCGGCTACGACCCCGACGGGCCGCTGCCGGACATCGACCCCGCGCCCGACGCGCAGATGCTCAAGGGCCACTCGCTCTTCCGCCGCGACCGCGACGAGATCGCCCGCGGCTGGCGGGCCCTCGCCGAGGAACGCCAACTGAGCATCCGCGACCTGGTCATCGAGGTCTCGGGCGGCCAGACCTTCGTCGGCGCCCCGGGCACCGTCGCCGACGCCATCGACCACTTCGTGCAGACCGGCGGCGCCGACGGCTTCGTCCTCGTCCCGCACCTGACCCCCGGCGGGCTGGACGACTTCGTGGACCGGGTGGTGCCGCTGCTCCAGGAGAAGGGCGTCTTCCGGCGCGACTACACGGGCCCGACCCTGCGCGACCACTTGGGCCTGCGCCACGAACCGGCGCCCGCCCCCGTACCGAAGGAGACCCCGTGACCGCGCCCCCGCTGCACCTCGCCGTCGCCCTGGACGCCGCCGGCTGGCACCCGGCGGCCTGGCGCGCCGAGGACGCCCGCCCCGCCGACCTGTTCCGCGCGGAGTACTGGGCGGACCTGGTCACCGAGGCCGAGCGCGGCCTGCTGGACTTCGTCACCTTCGAGGACGCGCTCGGCGTGCAGTCGGCCGCCTTCCACCGGCCCGACGACCGCGTCGACCAGGTCCGCGGCAGCCTGGACGCGGTCCTGCTCGCGGCCCGCGTGGCACCGCTGACCACGCACATCGGCCTGGTCCCGACCGCGAACCTCACCCACACCGAGCCGTTCCACGTCTCCACCGGCCTCGCCACCCTGGACTACGCGAGCACCGGCCGGGCCGGCCTGCGCCCGCAGATCGCCTCGCGCGCCGCCGACGCCGATCACTTCGGCCGCCGTACGACCCCGCGACTCACCGACGAGGACGTGCGTGACCCGGAGCGGATCGGCCGGCGCCTGAGCCCGCTGTTCGACGAGGCCGCCGACGCGGTGGAGGTCGTCCGGCGGCTGTGGGACAGCTGGGAGGACGACGCGGAGATCCGCGACGCCGCCACCGGCCGCTTCATCGACCGGGACAAGATCCACCACATCGACTTCGAGGGCGAGCACTTCAGCGTCCGGGGCCCGGCGATCATCCCGCGCCCGCCCCAGGGACAGCCGCCGGTGATGAGCCTGGCGCACGCCAGCGTGCCGTACGAGTTCGCGGCGCGCGCCGCCGACGCCGTGTGGATCACCCCGCACGACCGGGCGGGAGCGGAGGCGGTCCTCGCCCAGGTGGACACGGCCGTCCGGCGCACCGGCCGGGACACCAGGGCGAGGCCGCTGCTGCGGTTCGCGGAGGTCCTGGTCTTCCTGGACGCCGAGCCGGGCGCCGCCGCCCGCCGCAAGGCGCGCCTGGACGACCTGGACGGCGCCCCGCTCGCCTCCGACGCCGAGGTGTTCACCGGCACCCCCGGCGAACTGGCCGACCTGCTGCTGGACTGGCGCGAGGCCGGCCTGGACGGCTTCCGGCTGCGTCCCGGCGCGCTGCCGCACGACCTCGTCGGGATCACCCGCGGCCTGGTGCCGGAGCTCCAGCGGCGCGGTGCGTTCCGCACGGCCTACGACGCGACGACCCTGCGGGGCCACCTGCGTCTGCCGCGCCCCGGCAGCCGTTACGCGCGCGCGAGCTGAGAAGCCTCCGCCGGTGCGGCGGAGGCTCCTTCGGGTCCGCGGGGGCTCAGGGCCGGTCGTCCTCGCCGGTGGTGCCCTCCGCGTCCGTCTCGTCCTGCTTGGCCCGCACCTCGGGGTCCAGTCCGGCCGGGCCGGTGCCGTCCACGGAGGTGAGCCGGGGCGAGTCGGGGACCTCCGTCGGGGCGGGCGGCTCGACCAGCCAGTCGGGGTTGGCCTGCTTGTCCCACCACTTCCAGGCCGCGAAGGCGCCGCCCGCCAGGACGGTCAGCACCGCGCACACCTTCACGGTGCGGCCGGTCCGGGACCGCCGCTGCCGGCGCCGGACCAGCTTCTGGACGTCCTCGGCCGAGACCTGACCGCGCAGCGCGGCCATCGCGGCGGCGCCGCGCGCGGCGGCCTCGTCGCGCACGGGGGCGGTCGCCGCCACCGCCTGCTCGATCTTCGGACGGGAGTACAGGGCGGCCTGCCGGGCAGCCTTGCGGGTGCGAAGGGCGGCTTCCTGGGCGGCCAGGTCCACCTTCGGCGGCACATGGGCGAGGGCCTGTTCGAGGCGCGGGGCGAGCCGGGCGTCGTACTGCACGCGGGCCTGCTCCGCGGCCTGCGACACCACGGGCGCCAGCCGTACGCGTGCCTCCTGCGCGTAGTACGCGGCACGCTCCTTGGCGGTGTCGGCGTAGGGCGCCACCACTTCCGCGGCGTGCAGCACGCTGTCCTTCGCCGAGCCGGTCGCGGCGCGCACGCTGTCAATGCGGGTCACGGGTTCCTCCTCCTCGGTGGCGTACGGTATTTCGACTTTCCACCCTTTTACGGATCATGCCTGCCGAGCGCCGGTGCGGCACGCGCGGGCGGGCATATGGGTGCCGACCGATGATGTCGGATCGATCCGGGCGGTCGCCACCGGGCGTCGGCGGGCCGGGGGCGTGGAAGGATCAAAGGACCGCGGTGGAACGACGACGGAAGGCGGACCGTGGCCGAGCAGCTCTACGCCACCTTGAAGACCACTCTCGGCGACATCGAGATCCGCCTCTTCCCGCTGCACGCGCCCGTCACGGTCAGGAACTTCGTGGAACTGGCGCGCGGCGAACGCGAGTGGGTCCATCCCCGCACCGGCGTGCGCAGCAGGGACCGGCTCTACGACGGCACGGTCTTCCACTCGGTGATCGGCGGCTTCATGATCCAGGGCGGCGACCCGCTGGGCAACGGACTCGGCGGCCCCGGCTACGGCTTCGAGGACGAGTGCCACCCCGACCTCGCCTTCGACACGCCGTATCTGATGGCGATGGCCAGCGCCGGCCCGGGCACCAACGGCTCGCAGTTCTTCATCACCGTCACCCCGAGCACCTGGCTGAACGGCAAGCGCACCATCTTCGGCGAGGTCAGCACCCCGGCCGGGCGCAAGGTCGTGGACGCCATCGCGTGCGTGCCGACGGGACGCAACGACCGGCCGCTGACCGACGTCGTGCTGGAGACGGTGCTCGTCGAGACCCGCGAGAGCTGAGCCCGCCGCACCGCGCCTTCCCGCGCGGGAACCCGGCACCGTGCTCGTCCGTAAGGATGAAGGGGGCAGGATGGTGACGTCAGCCACGGACACGACGAGCAAGGGGATCTGATGGAGCAGTCCGCAGGGAGCGCGCGGGACGCCCACAGCGCGCCCGTGTGCTACCGGCACCCGGACCGCGAGACCGGCGTGCGCTGCACCCGCTGTGAACGGCCCGTCTGCCCGGAGTGCATGGTCAGCGCCTCGGTCGGGTTCCAGTGCCCGGACTGCGTCCGCGGCACGGCCGGCGAGGGCCCCGCCCCGCGGGTCTCCCGGCCGCGCACGCTGGCCGGCGGCACGGTCACGGCCGATCCCCGGCTGCTCACCAAGATCCTCATCGGGATCAACCTCGCGATGTTCGTCGCGATCAAGGCCAACCCGTCGTTCCTGTACGACGTTGTGCTCTTCGGCGGCCTGCCCGAGAAGCCGTTCACGCCGACCTCGGGGGTCGCCGGAGGCGAGTGGTACCGCTTCGTGTCGTCGATGTTCGCGCACGAGGCGTACTGGCACATCGGCTTCAACATGCTCAGCCTGTGGTGGGTCGGCGGCCCGCTGGAGGCGGCCCTCGGCCGGTCGCGTTACCTGGCGGTGTACTTCGTCTCCGGGCTGTCCGGCGGTGCGCTGGCCTATCTGCTCACGCCGCCCGATGCCCCGATGCTCGGCGCCTCGGGCGCGCTCTACGGCCTCTTCGGCGCCACCGCCGTGCTGATGCGCCGGCTCAACTACGACCTGCGGCCGGTCGTCGCCCTGCTGGTGATCAACATGATCTTCACCTTCAACCCGTCGATGCACATCTCCTGGCAGGCGCACATCGGCGGGCTCGTCGCCGGCGTCGTCACGGGCTATGCGATGGTGCACGCCCCGCGCGAGCGGCGGGCGCTGGTGCAGTACGGCACCTGTGCCGTGGTCCTGGCGCTGGCCCTGGCGCTCGCCTTGATCAGAACCGCCCAGCTCACCTGACGGGACCAGGGAACACGCTGTCCCCGAACCGTTGTCCACAGCATGCGCCCGATCTTGTGCATACGGTGCGGACACAGCTGTGCCCCCTGTCGCTCGGATGTGTTTCCGCAGGTCGGACAGGGGGCGAACGGGTGTCTGAAAAGTGTTGGACCAGTCACACCGGCGTCAACACCCGACAGGTTATCCACAGATCGTCGTTCTTTTTCCCCACTGTGGACAACGGCTGTGGATAACTCAGTGGATAACCCTGGGCAGAGCTGTGCGCGAGGCTACTTCCACTGCGTGGAGACACCGAACCCGGCGGCGATGAAGCCGAAGCCGACCACGATGTTCCAGTTGTCCAGGCTGTCGACGGGCAGCGAGCCGTCCGTCACATAGAAGACGACGATCCAGGCCAGGCCGATCAGGAACATGGCCAGCATGACCGGTGCGACCCAGGCCCGGTTGGTCAGCCTGATGGCCTGCGCCTGCCTCGCCGGCGGCGGCGTGAAGTCGGCCTTCTTGCGGATACGTGACTTCGGCACGAGGGTCTCTCCTGTCGATGCGCTGCGTGGCCGCGCAGGGATCTGGGTCGGGCTCGGGGCAGCGTACAAGGGGCCAACATGACGACTCTGTGTGCTCCCCCGGGCGTCCGTTAGCGTAGTGCTTCCGTGGCGCCGAAGGAGATAAGGGTACGTTGAGCAATTCTGCCGACTCCCCCGGGACGGGGGCAACGGGCTCCGGCACCGGCCGCCGGCCGCGCTTCCGGCCGGTGCGCGTTCTCACCGCGGCCGTCTTCGCCCTCGCCGGGCTGATCTTCTTCACCAGCTTCGACACGGCCAAGGGCACCGACATCCGCCAGGACGGCTCCCTGCTGAAGCTGTCCGACCTGATCCAGCAGCGCAGCCGCAAGAACAAGGGGCTGGACGAGTCCAACGCGACCCTGCGCGACAGTGTGGAGTCGCTGGCCGAGAGCGACGACGGCAGCACCAAGGCCGAGGACGAGAAGCTCAGCGGGCTGGAGCGGAGCGCGGGCACCGACAAGCTGACCGGCAGGGCCGTCACCGTCACCCTGAACGACGCCCCGCCCGACGCCACCGCCAAGCTCCCCGGCTATCCCGAGCCGCAGCCCGACTACCTGGTCATCCACCAGCAGGACCTCCAGGCCGTGGTGAACGCGCTGTGGCAGGGCGGTGCCAAGGGCATCAGGGTCATGGACCAGCGGCTGATCTCCACCAGCGCGGTGCGCTGCGTCGGCAACACGCTGATCCTCCAGGGCCGCGTCTACTCGCCGCCGTACAAGATCACCGCGGTCGGCGACCCGGACCGGCTCAAGCAGGCCCTCGCGGACAGCAAGGCGATCCAGACCTACATGGTCTACGTCAACGTCTACGGCCTCGGCTGGGAGGTCACCGACGACGGCACGGTGACCCTTCCCGGCTACTCCGGGACGGTGGACCTGCACTACGCCAAGCCGGTGGGATAGCCGTCCCCGGCTGATCCGGCGGGCGCGTCCCGACGCCACCGAGCCTGTGGACACAGGCCAACCGCAGGCCCCGCGCCGCTAGTCTGGTGACGTACGGCGTGGGTCTGGTGCCGTAGGGGATACGGAAGGGACGGCAAGGGACGGCATGTACGGCTGGATCTGGCGGCATCTGCCGGGCAACGCGTGGATGAAGGCACTGATCGCGCTGGTCCTGGTCCTGGCCGTGGTCTACGTCCTCTTCCAGTACGTCTTCCCCTGGGCCGAACCACTGCTGCCCTTCAACGATGTGACGGTGGACAACCAGTGAGTGCGCGGATTCTCGTCGTCGACAACTACGACAGCTTCGTCTTCAACCTCGTGCAGTACCTGTACCAGCTGGGCGCGGAGTGCGAGGTGCTGCGCAACGACGAGGTGACAACCTCGCACGCCGAGGCCGGCTTCGACGGCGTGCTGCTCTCCCCCGGGCCCGGGACGCCGGAGGAGGCCGGCGTGTGCGTGGACATGGTCCGGCACTGCGCGGCCACCGGGGTGCCGGTCTTCGGGGTGTGCCTCGGCATGCAGTCGATGCAGGTGGCGTACGGCGGTGTGGTCGACCGGGCGCCCGAGCTGCTGCACGGCAAGACCTCGCTGGTCGAGCACGAGGGCAAGGGCGTCTTCGCCGGCCTGCCCTCCCCCTTCACCGCGACCCGCTACCACTCCCTGGCCGCCGAACCGGCCACGGTCCCGGCCGAGCTGGAGGTGACCGCCCGCACCCCGGACGGCATCATCATGGGCCTGCGGCACCGCGAGCACCGCGTCGAGGGCGTGCAGTTCCATCCCGAGTCGGTGCTGACCGAGCACGGCCACCGGATGCTGGCCAACTGGCTCGAGGAGTGCGGCGACCCCGAGGCCGTGGCACGGTCGGCGGGGCTCGCCCCGGTGGTGGGCAGGGCCACGGCGTGACCGCGCCGCGCCCCGAGCGCGAGGACTTGTACGGCGCCGGAAGCCCGTACGAGCCCTCCGCCGGCGCGCGGCCCCACCCGCGCCACCACCCGGCCGAACCCCGGCCACCCCGCAACACCCCACCACCCTCCAGGCCCGTTGAAGAGCCTCCGGCTGCCGGCCCGTCCCGGGTACCCGGGGAGTCTCCGTCCGCCGGGTCGCCCCGGGTGCCCGTGGACCCCCTGACGGCCCCGCTGCGGCGGGTCACGGACGAGCCCTTGCCGGCGCCGCCGCCCCGGGTGGCCGGTGATCCTCCGACTGCGCGTTCGTCGCGGGTGCCCGGGGAGCCTTGGAGTGTGCCGCAGTCTCCGGTGACCGGGGGCCGTGGGAGCGCGCCGACCCATCGGGTGGCGGGTGAGTCCGTGTCGGGCGATCCACTGACGGCCCGGCTGCCCCGGGTGACCGGGGAGTCTTCGTCCGCTGGGTCGCCCCGAGTGCCCGGTGACTCCCTGACGGCCCCGCTGCGGCGGGTCACGGGTGAGTCCTTGCCGGCGCCGCTGCCAGGCGTGGCCGGGGGCCGTGGGAGCGCGTCGGCTCATCGGGTGGCGGGTGAGTCCGTGTCCGGTCCGTCGCGCGAGGTCGCGGGCGATCCTTTGGCGGCCCGGCTGCCCCGGGTGGCCGGGGAGTCTTCGTCCGCTGGGTCGCTCCGGGTGCCCGTGGACCCCCTGACGGCCCCGCTGCGGCGGGTCACGGGTGAGCCGTTGACGCCCTCGCTGCCCCGGGTGACCGGGGAGTCTCCGACGGCCCGTCCGCCCCGGGGGACCGGAGATGCGCTGACGGCGCCGCTGCCGCGGGTCACGGGTGAGTCCTTGCCGGCGTCGTTGCCACGGGTGACCGGGGAGTCTCCGGCTGCGCCGTTGCCCCGGGTGGCCGCTGCCCGAGGGGTGGGCGGTGATGACGAGACGATGGCTCTGCGGGTGGTGGAGGGGCGGCCCGGTGCGTTCGCGGGGGCCTCTGGGGGCTCTCCGGGGGCCGGGGCCGTTCCTGTCGCGACCGGCGGACGTGCGGCCCGCAGAAAGGCCGCCAAGCGGCGCGGCGGGCGCCGGGCCGGCGGCGTGCCCCCGGTGGAACGCGACCCGCAGCGCCCCCTGACCCGGGTGGAGGCCCGGCGCCAGGCCCGGCTGCGCAAGCCCGGCGCGGCGACCGTGGCGAGCCGGGCCATCGGCGAGGTCTTCATCACCACCGGCGTGCTGATGCTGCTGTTCGTCACCTACCAGCTGTGGTGGACCAACGTCCGCGCGCACGCGCAGGCCGGCAGCGCCACGCACCGGCTCCAGGACGACTGGGCCAGCGGCAAGCGCAGCCCGGGCGTCTTCGAGCCGGGACAGGGCTTCGCCATCCTGCACATCCCGAAGCTGGACGTCGTCGCGCCCATCGCGGAGGGCGTCAGCAACAAGAAGGTGCTCGACAAGGGCATGATCGGGCACTACGGCGAGGCACCGCTGAAGACGGCGATGCCCGAGGACAGGACCGGCAACTTCGGTCTCGCCGCGCACCGCAACACGCACGGCGAGCCGTTCCGGTACATCAACCGCCTCACCCCCGGTGACGCGGTCGTGGTCGAGACGCAGGACACGTACTTCGTGTACAAGGTCACCTCGACGCTCCCGGTGACCCCGCCGTCCAACACCAGCGTGCTGGACCCCGTCCCGCCGGGCTCCGGCCTCACCGGCCCCGGCCGCTACATCACCCTCACCACCTGCACACCGGAGTTCACCAGCAAGTACCGGCTGATCGTCTGGGGCAAGATGGTCCAGGAACGCCCGCGCAGCAAGGGCAAGCCGGACGCGCTCATCGAGTAGGGCTCACCGAGTAAGGGCAGAGGAACTGTGGCAGCGACCGCCGACGAGACCGAAGAGACCACGGACGCGCCCGAACCGGACCCGGCCCCGCGCCGCCGGCGCCCCGGCCGGATCGCGCTGGCGGTCAGCGTCTTCGGCGAACTCCTCATCACGGCGGGCGTGCTGCTCGGCCTGTTCGTCGTCTACTCGCTGTGGTGGACGAACGTCATAGCGGACCGCAAGGCCGACCGGAAGGCCGACCAGGTGCGCGAGCACTGGGCGCGGCAGAAGGACTCCGGTCCCGGCGCGCTCGACACCAAGGACGGCATCGGGTTCCTGCACGTGCCGGCGATGCGCAACGGCGAGGTGCTGGTCGAGAAGGGCACGGGCACCGACATCCTCAACGACGGCGTGGCCGGCTACTACACCGACCCGGTCAGGGCCACGCTGCCCACCACCGGCAAGGACGGCAACTTCGCCGTCGCCGCCCACCGGGACGGCCACGGCGCGAAGTTCCACAACATCGACAAGCTGGAGAAGGGCGACCCGATCGTCTTCGAGACCCGCGACGACTGGTACGTCTACAAGGTCTACTCGATCCTCCCCGAGACCTCGAAGTACAACGTCAAGGTCCTCTCCCCGGTCCCCGGGGAATCCGGCAAGGCCAAGCCCGGCCACTACATCACCCTGACGACCTGCACCCCCGTCTACACCTCCCGCTACCGCTACATCGTCTGGGGCGAGCTGGTCCGCGTGCAGAAGGTCGACGGCGACCGCACCCCGCCGAAGGAACTGCGGGGCTGAGAACCGGGCCGGAAACGCCGCGTGGGCCCTGCCGGACATCCCGGCAGGGCCCACGCGGAGGACGGCGGGCGTCAGCCGCCCATGCCGCCGAAGAAGTTGGTCTCTCCGCCGTTGTCGTTGCCGCCGTTGCCGTTCCCGTGACCGCCGTCGAAGGAGATCGTGGTCAGCGTGACCGTCGTCGCGTTCGGATCCGCCGTGCTGTCCGGCTGCGGGTCCTGCTGGGTGACGAACGCGTTGTCGTCACCGGAACTGCCCTCGGCGAACCCGATGTTGTTGAAGCCCGCCTGCTGAAGCAGCTTCTTGGCGTCCTTCACCCGCTGGCCCACGACCCGCGGCACCGCCGACTGCTGCGGCTGGGCCTTGCCGACGTTGATCACCACATTGGTGTTCTTGACGACCTGCTGGCCCGCCGGCGGGTTGGTGTTCTGCGCCTTGCCGTTCTGGGCGGGGTCGGTGACCGCGGTGTCGGTGCAGCTCGGCACCAGACCCTGCGCCTGGAGCACGGCCTTGGCCTCGTCACAGGACTTGCCGGCGACGTCGGGAACCGCGATCTTCTCCTCGGGCTTGGCGACCGTGAGGGTGATCGTGGTGCCCTTCTCCTTGTTCAGCCCGGGCTCCGGGGTCTGGTCGATCACGACGCCCGGCGTGCGGTCCGAGACCTCCAGCTTCTTCTCGACGTCGAAGCCCTTCTCCTTGAGCTGGGTCTCCGCCTGGTCGAACTGGGCCCCGCGCACGTCCGGCACCTGGACCTTGGGCGCGCCGCTGGAGACCACCAGGGTGATCGTGTCGCCCTTCTCGACCTCCGTGCCGGACGCCGGGTCCTGGGTGCAGACCTTGCCCTTGGGCTGGTCCTCGCACTCCTTGCGGGTCGGCGGGGCCAGTTTCAGGTCGGAGTTCACCGCCATCTTCTGCGCCTCGGCGTAGGTGCGGCCCACGAAGTTCGGCGCCGCGAGGGAGGTGTCGTCGTTCTTGCCGGCGAACGCCCACTTGCCGATCAGGATCGCGCCGACCAGTACGAGCACGCCCGCGATCACCAGCAGCACCGTGCCGGTGCTGGACTTCTTCTTCTGCTGCCGGCGGCGGTCCGGACGGTCGTCGTAGCCGTAGCCGCCGTCGTCGGGGCCCATCGGCGGCAGCACGGTGGTCGCGCCCGCGTCCGCGCCGAGGGCGGTCGTCGCCTGGTCGTCGGGGTAGCCGCCGTAGCCCACCGCGCCCAGCGCGGCCGTGGCCGCGACCGGCTGGCCGTCCAGGCACGCCTCGATGTCGGCGCGCATCTCGTCGGCCGACTGGTAGCGGTAGTTCGGGTCCTTGACCAGCGCCTTGAGGACGATCGCGTCCATCTCGGGCGTGATCTCGGGGTCGAAGACCGACGGGGGCTGGGGCTCCTCGCGGACGTGCTGGTAGGCCACGGCGACCGGGGAGTCGCCCACGAACGGCGGCCGTACCGTCAGCAGTTCGTAGAGGAGGCAGCCGGTCGAGTACAGGTCCGAACGGGCGTCGACCTGCTCGCCCTTGGCCTGCTCCGGGGAGAGGTACTGGGCGGTGCCGATGACCGCCGCCGTCTGGGTCATGGTCATGCCGGCGTCGCCCATGGCGCGGGCGATGCCGAAGTCCATCACCTTGACCTGGCCGCCCCGGGTCAGCATGACGTTGGCCGGCTTGATGTCCCGGTGGACGATGCCGCTGCGGTGCGCGTACTCCAGGCCCTGGAGGATGCCGATGGTCATCTCCATCGCCCGCTCGGGCAGCAGCTTGCGGCCGGAGTGCAGCAGCTCACGCAGCGTGGAGCCGTCGACGTATTCCATCACGATGTACGGGATGGAGACCCCGTCGATGTAGTCCTCGCCCGTGTCGTAGACCGCGACGATCGCGGGATGGTTGAGCGAGGCGGCCGACTGGGCCTCCCGGCGGAACCGGGCCTGGAAGGACGGGTCGCGCGCGAGATCCGCGCGCAGCGTCTTCACCGCCACGGTGCGGCCGAGCCGGGTGTCGTGCGCGAGGTAGACCTCGGCCATGCCACCGCGGCCGAGCACCTGGCCCAGCTCGTACCGGCCGCCGAGGCGACGCGGCTCTTCCATAGCTACCTACCAGCCCTCTCCGTCGGTCTCGGCCGCGCCCCTGTGCGCGGCCGGAGGCGCTGCCGTCCGGGCCTACCGTACCCGGCTCGCTCTGTGTGACCTGGCCAAGCCCGTAACCCGATACGGGACCGGTATCGCAACGTGCGACGATGTGAAAGAGGTGTGAGCGGCGTCACTTCTCTGGTCCCGGGCGGTCACTTCTTGGAGTTGACGACCGCCTTCATGACGTTCCTCGCGATCGGCGCGGCCAGGCCGCCACCGGAGATGTCGTCGCGGTTGGCGCCCTCGTCCTCGACTACTACGGCCACCGCCACCGGCGAGCTGCCGTCGGGCAGCTTGGCGTAGGAGATGAACCACGCGTACGGGTTCTCGCTGTTCTCCACGCCGTGCTGGGCGGTACCGGTCTTGCCGCCGACCGTGACGCCGTCGATCTTCGCGTTCGTGCCGGTGCCCTTCTCGACCACCGTCTGCATCATGTCCTGCAGGATCTGCGCGTTCTTCGGCGACAGCGGCCGGCTCAGCTCCTCCGGCTCGGTCTTGGCGACCGGGTCCAGGTTGGGGGACTGGAGGGCGTCGACCATGTACGGCTTCATCAGCTTGCCGTCGTTGGCGACCGCCGAGGCCACCATCGCCATCTGCAGCGGAGTGGCGGCGGTGTTGTACTGGCCGATGGAGGACAGCGCGGTCTGCGACTGGTTCATGTCGTCGGAGAACACCGAGGCGGTCGCGCGGACCGGGGTGAACTGCTCGGAGTCGAACCCGAACTTCTTCGCCTCCTCCAGCATCTTGTCGTTGCCGAGGTCGGAGCCGATCTTGCCGAAGACGGTGTTGCAGGAGTACTGGAGCGCGACCCGCATGGTCGCGTTCTCGCACGGGATGCTGCCCTCGTTCTTCAGCTCGGTCGTGGTGCCCGGCATGGTCCACGGCAGCGGCGACTCGGTCCGCTGGTCGGCCGAGGTGTACTTGCCGTTCTCCAGCGCCGCGGCGGCCGTGACCACCTTGAAGGTCGAGCCCGGCGGATAGGTCTCGCGCAGCGCCCGGTTCAGCATCGGGTCCGCGGGGTTGTATTTCTTCTGGAGCTTCTTCCAGGCCGCCGCGTCGTCGTCGGTGTTGCCCGCGAAGGACGAGGGGTCGTACGACGGGTAGGAGGCCAGCGCCAGGATCTTGCCCGTGGACGGCTCCAGGGCGACCACCGCGCCCTTGCCGCCCTGCTTCTTCAGGCCCTCGAACGCGGCCTTCTGCGCGCCCGCGTTGAGCGTGGTGACGACGTTGCCGCCCTGCTGCTCCTTGCCCGTGATCATGTCCAGGGTCTTGCGGAAGAACAGCCGGTCGTCGTTGCCGGTGAGGATGCCGTCCTCCAGGGACTCCAGCTGGGTGGCGCCGAAGGCCTGCGAGGCGTACCCGGTGACCGGCGCCCACATGGGCCCGTTCTTGTAGGTCCGCTTGTACTTCAGGTCGTTCAGACCGCTCTTGCTGGACTCGGCCGACCCGGTGATCGGGTCGCCGCCGACGATGATGTCGCCGCGCGGGGTGGCGTAGCGGGCGATCGTGACACGGCGGTTCTTCGGATCGTCCTTGAGGCCGTCGGCCCTGACGTACTGGAGCCAGTTGTCCCGCAGCAGCAGGGTCAGCACCAGCAGGCCGCAGAAGATCGCGATCCGGCGCAGGGGCTTGTTCATGACGGGCGGACCACCTGGGTCATCTCGGCGTCGGGGTTGGTCGCGGGGGCCGGGGCCGGCCGGCGGGCGGTGTCGCTGATCCGGATCAGGATGGCGATCAGGGCCCAGTTGGCCAGCACGGAGGAACCACCGGAGGCCAGGAACGGCATGGTCATACCGGTCAGCGGGATGAGCCCCATGACACCGCCGGCCACCACGAAGATCTGGAGGGCGAAGGCGCCGGACAGGCCGATGGCGAGCAGCTTGCCGAACGGGTCGCGGGCGGCGAGGGCGGTGCGCACGCCGCGCTCCACGATCAGGCCGTAGATCAGCAGGATCGCCATGACGCCGGCCAGGCCCAGTTCCTCGCCGAACGTGGCGAGGACGAAGTCGGAGTTGGCGGCGAACTTGATCAGGTCCGAGTGACCCTGGCCCCAGCCGGTGCCGAGGGTGCCGCCGGAGCCGAACGCCCACAGGGACTGCTGGAGCTGGTCGGAGTGGAGGATGCCGTCATGGGTGATCTGGCGGCTCAGCTCGTACTCGCGCATCGGGTCGAGCCAGGCGCGCACACGCGTCTGGATGTGCGGCTCGAAGCTCGCCACGCCGACGGCGCCGGCCGCGGACATCAGCAGACCGAAGACGATCCAGCTGGTCCGCTCGGTGGCGACGTACAGCATGATGACGAACATTCCGAAGAACAGCAGCGAGGTGCCGAGGTCCGTCTCGAAGACCAGGATGAGGATCGAGATCGCCCAGACGACCAGGATCGGGCCGAGGTCGCGGCCGCGCGGCAGGTACAGGCCCATGAACCGGCGGCTGGCCAGGGCCAGCGCGTCCCGCTTCACCATCAGGTACCCGGCGAAGAAGACGGCGAGGACGATCTTGGCGAACTCGCCGGGCTGGAGGGAGCCCAGTCCGGGGATCCGGATCCAGATCTTCGCGCCGTAGATGTTGGCCCCGAGGCCCGGCACCAGCGGCAGGATGAGCAGCACCAGGGCGCAGAACATCGAGATGTAGGTGTAGCGCTGCAGGACCCGGTGGTCCTTGAGGAAGATCAGCACGACGGCGAACACGGCGATGGCCAGCGCCGTGTACAGCAGCTGGCGCGGCGCGGCCGGGGAGAAGCCTCTGAGCGACTGGAGCAGCTTGGACTGGTCCAGCCGCCAGATGACGACCAGTCCCAGCCCGTTGAGCAGGGTGGCCAGCGGCAGCAGCAGCGGGTCCGCGTACGGCGCGAACTTCCGTACGACGAGATGGGCGACGCCGGCCAGCAGACCGAGGCCCAGGCCGTAGCTGAGCAGCCCGGACGGGACCTGGTCGCTGATGGCCAGGCCCACGTTGGCGTAGGCGAACACCGGGATGGCCACGGCGAAGACCAGCAGGGCCAGCTCGGTGTTGCGGCGGCTCGGCGCGCCGATGGCGCCGATCGTGGACGTGTGATGCGTCGGCGTATTCGTAGAACTGCTCATCGTGTGACGGGGCCTCTCACGGCTTGCCTACTGCTTACCGCACAGCGAGACGACCTTCTGCTCATCCTCCGAGAGAGTGGGGCCGGGGCTGGGGGTCGCGGACGGGGTCGTGGACGGAGACTTCGAAGGGGACGCCGGGGGCGCCTTCGAGGCCGACGGGTTCGGGGCCGGGGAGGCCTTCGTGACGAGGGCGGCCTGGACGGCGAGGGCGGTGACCGGCGCGGCGGAGTCCGCGGAGAACGCGGTCTGCGTGCCCGTACCCGCGGTGGTGCCGGTACCGGTACCGGCACCGGTGGTGCCGTCGGTGGCACCGGTGGTGCCGGTGTTTCCGGTGTCTTCCGGACTCCCGGCCTTGTCCTTGCCGTTCTTGGCGTTGCGCGCGGCCTCGTCGGCCGCCTTGCGCTCGGCCTGCTTCCGGCAGGCGGAGGCCTGCACGGCCAGCTCCTCGACCTTCGTCCGGGCCGACTGGAGGCCGCCTTCGGCGATCGTGGCCTTCACCTGCTTCTGCTGGTACGGCGGCAGGTACTTGAGTTCGATCTCGGGATGGTCCTTCTCCACCTTCGACAGCGACACCCAGGCCAGGTCCTGGCTGATCCCGCGGTAGAGCGCGACGTGCTCCCCTTTGGCGCCGACGTAGTACTGCGTCTGCGTCCAGCGGTAGCCGCCGTACAGTCCGCCGCCGACGACGGCCAGGGCGAGGGCGCCGTAGAGCGAGGTCTTCAGCCATCTGCGCTGCTTGCGCGGCTTGGTGAAGTCGTCGTCGGCGTACTCGCCGAAGCCGTCGGCCGGGGCGTAGCCGGGGTCGCCGGAGCCGGGCGGGCCGAACTCGCCGCCGCCGTGTCCCTGGCGGCCCAGGTGGGCGGCGCGGCCGGCCGGGGTCTGCATGATGCCGTTGTCCTGCGGGTGGTGCTGGTTCTCGGCGACCGCGCCGACCACCACCGGCTGGTCCGACAGCTGGCCGGCGAGGGTGTCGCCCTGGTCCAGGTCCAGCACGTCGGCGACGATGACGGTGATGTTGTCGGGTCCGCCGCCGCGCAGCGCGAGCTGGATCAGCTCCTGCACGGTCTCCTGCGGGCCCTGGTAGCTGGCGAGGGTCTCCTCCATCGTCTGGTGGGAGACCACGCCGGACAGGCCGTCGGAACAGATCAGGTAGCGGTCGCCGGCGCGGACCTCGCGGATGGAGAGGTCGGGCTCGACGTGCTCGCTGCTGCCGAGGGCGCGCATCAGCAGGGAGCGCTGCGGGTGGGTGGTGGCCTCTTCCTCGGTGATGCGGCCCTCGTCGACGAGCCGCTGCACCCAGGTGTGGTCCTGGGTGATCTGGGTGAGGACGCCGTCCCGCAGCAGATAGGCGCGCGAGTCGCCGACGTGGACCAGGCCGAGCCGCTGTCCGGTCCACAGCAGGGCGGTCAGGGTGGTGCCCATGCCCTCCAGCTGCGGGTCCTCCTGGACCATGGCGCGCAGCTGGTCGTTGGCGCGCTGCACGGCGACGCCTAGGGAAGTGAGGATGTCGGAGCCGGGCACGTCGTCGTCGAGCGCGACGATGGTGGAGATCACCTCGGAGGAGGCGACCTCGCCGGCCGCCTGGCCGCCCATGCCGTCGGCGATCGCCAGCAGGCGCGGGCCGGCGTAGCCGGAGTCCTCGTTGTGGCCGCGGATCATGCCCTCGTGCGATCCGGCGGCGAAGCGCAGTGACAGACTCATGCGCACCTCGCCCGTCGGCTCCGAATGCAGCCGGTCGTGTCGAGCCACACTGCCCACCCTCCGGTCGGGAGCGCGCCGGAGACCGGGTGGCGGCCTGCCGCGGCGTGCTCGCTCCGCTCGCGCTTATTCATGACGTGGCACTACTTCCGCAGCTCGATCGCGGTCTTGCCGATGCGGATCGGCGCGCCCAGCGGGATCGGTGTGGGGGTCGTCAGCCGGGTCCGGTCCAGGTACGTGCCGTTGGTGGAACCGAGATCCTCGATGATCCACTGGCCGTTCTGGTCCGGATAGATCCTGGCATGGCGGCTGGAGGCGTAGTCGTCGTCCAGCACGATCGTGGAGTCGTGCGCCCGGCCCAGGGTGATGGTCTGGCCCTGCAGCGCGACGGTGGTGCCGGTGAGTGTGCCCTCGGTCACCACCAGCTTGGTGGGGGCGTTGCGACCGCGTCGGCCGCCGCCGCCCTGCTGGCCGCGCTGCGGCGGCGGCGCGGCCTGCTGCCGGGCCTGCTGCCGCCCGCCCTGCTGGGGCCGGGCCGCCTCCCTACGCGATCCGCGCTGGGTGACGCGCGTACCGAACAAGTCGCTCCGGATGACCTGCACGGCCACGATCACGAACAGCCACAGTACGGCCAGGAAACCCAGCCGCATGACCGTGAGGGTCAGCTCTGACATTGCCCCCGCTTCACCCTTCGGCTTGCCTATAGATAACGGTGGTGCTGCCCACGACGATCCGCGAGCCGTCGCGGAGCGTAGCGCGGGTGGTGTGCTGCCCGTCCACCACGATGCCGTTGGTGGAGCCGAGATCCTGGATCGTCGAGGGCGTTCCGGTCCGGATCTCGCAGTGCCGGCGGGAGACGCCGGGGTCGTCGATCCGCACGTCGGCGTCGGTGCTGCGGCCCAGCACCAGCGTCGGGCGGGAGATCTGGTGGCGGGTGCCGTTGATCTCGATCCAGTAGCGGGTGCGCGCGCCGCCCATCGGGGCCGCGGCGGGCCGCTGGGTGGCGGGCTGCGGATAGCCGTACCCGCCGGGGCGGGCGCCGGGCGGCGGCGTGGGAGGCATCGGCGGGGCGCCGGCGGGCGGGGCGGGCTGCGGATAGCCGTAGCCGCCGGGGGCGCCGGGCGCGGGACGGCCGGCCGCCGGTGCGGGCGGGGCCTGCTGGCCCTGCTGGTCGCTGGAGGAGGCGAGGGTGCGCGAGCGCACCCGGTACAGGCCGGTGTCCAGGTCGTCGGCCTTCTCCAGGTTGACCTTGATCGGGCCCATGAAGGTGTAGCGCTGCTGCTTGGCGTAGTCGCGCACCATGCCGGCCAGCTCGTCGCCGAGCTGCCCGGAGTAGGGGCTGAGGCGCTCGTAGTCCGGCGCGCTCAGCTCCACGATGAAGTCGTTGGGCACGACGGTGCGGTCGCGGTTCCAGATGGTGGCGTTGTTGTCGCACTCCCGCTGGAGCGCACCGGCGATCTCCACGGGCTGGACCTCGGACTTGAAGACCTTGGCGAAGGTGCCGTTCACCAGACCTTCGAGACGCTGCTCGAACTTCTTCAGGACTCCCATGGGCACCTCCTCCGTCCCTGCCGTCGTCTTGCCTTGCTGTGTGCCGCTGCCTTGCCGGGGTACTGCCGGGTACTGCTTACTGATCGTATCTACGCGCCCGCCAATCAGCCGGTTCCCCCAGCCGCTCCCCTTCGAACTCCTGGCGCGTGTCCTGCTGCCATGGATCGTAGAGGCGGGCGAAGACCAGTGTCCCGCACCCGGCTGTGCGCCCGGCCCGCCTTCCGGGGAGACGGCCGGGACCGGTACGAGGTTGATACGTGAACCGCGTCTTACCGAGACGGACGGGACCGCCGGGAGACGGGGGACGGGCGGCCCGCGCACCGGCCGCCCGGCGGGGCCCGGGACCGGCGGGAAGGCGGGTTGGGGGGCCGCCGGGAAGGGATGTGAATCCACCCCGGACGTCGTGCTAATGTTCTCGATGTCGGAAGGGGCCAGCCCGAAAGGGAAGGAACCGGAAGACACACCCAATGCGCGGGTGGCGGAATAGGCAGACGCGCTGGATTCAGGTTCCAGTGCCCGAAAGGGCGTGGGGGTTCAACTCCCCCCTCGCGCACAACGCAGAAGTGGGCGGTCTCTCAGAGACCGCCCACTTCTCTTTTCCCGGTTCGGTGTTCCTGTGAGGAAGCTCTCAGGATCCGGTGGGCCGGGCCGAGTTGGCGGGCCGGATCACAGGCGGAGGTCGCCGAGGCGGTCCAGTGCCCGGGTGACGAGGTCCGCGAGGCCGGGCTCGCCGTTTCGTTCCGCCCAGTACATGAGGGTCTCGGTGGCCGCCGCGGTGAGGACGGCCGCGATCAGCCTCACCTCGTACGCGTGCTCGTCCCTGCCGGTGCGCCGGGCGAGCAGCGCCGCCGTGTGCGCCACCTGCGCCTCCTGCCGCTGCCACAGCCGCGCGCGCAGGGGCCGGACCCGCGCGGCCAGAGCGAGCCGGGCCAGCACGGTGTCCCGGTCCCGGCCGACGCGCCGGGCGAGCAGCTCGTGGAGCGTCGCCCGCACCGCGTCGTCCGCCGGCGGCCCGGCCGGACCGGGTGCGGCGGGCGGCTCCTCCGCGAGCGGATCGAAGCCGCCGAGGTCGCCGAAGTTCCCGAAGTCACCGAGGTCGCCGAGGTCGTCGGGATCGTCGGTGAGGACCACGTCCTCCTTCGTCGGGAAGTAACGGAAGAACGTGCTCGGCGAGATATCGGCCGCGTCGCAGATCTGTTCGACGGTGGTGTCGTCGTATCCCTGCTCCACGAAAAGGCGGAGGGCTTCCTGCCGGAGAAGGCGGCGGGTCTTGGCCTTCTTCCGCTCCCGCAGACCGGGTCGGGTGGTCATGGGCCTACACCTTCCTGACGCATGAGGCCGCCGCCCATTGTTCCACCGCGGTCGGCGGACGGCCGGGGACCGGTCCGGGAGCCGGTCGCCGCGCTGTCGGGTCAGCCGCCGGTCAGAGTGACGAGGAACGCCGTTTCCGCGTCCTTGCGGCCCGCGCGGAGCCTGGGGATCGCGAGGAGAGGGGCCAGCGCCCGGCACCAGGCGAGGACGCGGCCGGGGGACTGGCCGGGGACCAGGGACGCCAGCCTCCCGACCCGCTCCTCCAGCGCGCCCGCGTCCACGACCCCGTCCAGAGCCCAGTCCACGGCGTCGAAGTCCGGGTCGCCCCAGGCCGGCCGGGGATCGATGGCGACCATGCGGGCGCCGGGCCCGGACAGCGCGTTGGCCGGGTGCAGATCACCGTGGACGAGACCCATGGACCCGGTGGCGGCGAGCGCGAGGGCCGCCTCCCGGGCCCGGCCCAGGGCCGCCGGAGGGAGGAGACCGGTCCTGTCCGCCAGGCCGAACAGGAAGCGGACCCGGTGGGACAGGGGCCTCAGCACCGAGTTCTCCGCCGGCGCGGGCGGGCCGGCCCGCAGCTCCCGCAGCAGCGCCGCCGCGTCGGACAGCTCCCAGGACAGCTGCCGCACGGGCACACCCGGCTCCACGTGTTCCAGCAGCAGGGCCCCGAGACCGGGGTCCTCCGTCAGCAGGGAGACGACCGACGGCCGGTCCGCCCAGGCCCGCAGCGCCTCGGCCTCCTCACGGGCGATCGTGGGGTCCGGCGTGAGTTTCAGCCAGACCGGAGCGCCCGTGTCCCGCCGTACGCAGCGGAACACCCGTGAGGTGCCTCCCCCGCCCGACGCCGCCACCTCCAGGTCCCAGCGGGCGGCGAGTTCGCCGACGAGCGCGGGCAACCGGTCGCACCAGGCGAGCACCGTCGGCCCGAACCGCATCACCAGCCGGTCCCGGACTTCCGGTGTGACCTGCGCCGGCTCCCTCAACACGCCCTCCGATCCCGGTCGTTTCCGCCTCAGCGTACGGTGCGCCGCCCGGACGGGGCTGATGCGTTCCGGCCACCGGTTGTACCGTCTGTCCGGGCTGGAGTTCGTAGCGACACTCGTTCGAGGGTGTGCGGGCAGTACGGGGGAGGCGGTCGCGGTGACCGGAAGCGGTGCACAGACGGCGGACGCGGCGGACGGGAGCGCGCGCCGGCTGCCCCGGGTGCGGGGATTCGCCGCCTGGCCGCCGCGGGGGCCGGCGGGCGAAGCGGGGCCGCCGGGAGCGCCGGGGTCGGCGAAGAAGCAGGGCAAGGCGCTGCGGCGGAGCGTGCCGCGCTCCGCCCACCACGCGTTCGACCCGGACACCGGCCGGCCGGACGCGGTGAGCGCGGTGCGCGAGTCCGGCGCCGGCCGCATCCCCGAGCTGACCCCGCTGCGCGTGGGCCGGATGGCGGCCGGGCCGTTCGCCTTCCTGCGCGGATCGGCCGGACTCATGGCGTACGACCTGGCCCGCACCCCGATGACCGGGATCGGCACCCAGATCTGCGGGGACGCGCACGCGGCCAACTTCGGCCTCTACGGCGACGCCCGCGGCGAACTCGTCATCGACCTCAACGACTTCGACGAGACCGTGCACGGCCCCTGGGAGTGGGACCTGAAGCGGCTCGCGGCCTCCCTGGTGCTGGCCGGCCGGGAGACGGGCGCCGACGAGGACACCTGCCGCGCGGCGGCCCGCGACGCGGTCGGCGCCTACCGGCGCACCATGCGGCTGCTCGCCAGGATGCCCGTGCTCGACGCCTGGAACGCCATCGCGGACGAGGAACTGGTCTCCCACACCGACGCCCACGACCTGCTCGGCACCCTCCAGCGGGTCTCGGAGAAGGCCCGGTCCAACACCAGCGGCCGGTTCGCGGCCAAGTCGACGGAGCCCGTCGCGGACGGCGGCCGCCGGTTCGTGCCCGCCCCGCCGGTGCTGCGCCCGCTCCCGGACGCCGAGGCCGCCGCGGTCGCCCTGGCCCTGGAGGAGTACGCCGGCACGATCGGCGAGGACCTGCGGCCCCTGCTCGCCCGGTACGCCGTGCACGACGTGGCCTTCCGGGTGGTCGGCACCGGCAGCGTCGGCACCCGTTCCTACGTCGTCCTGCTGCTCGACCACCGCGAGGAGCCGCTGATCCTCCAGGTGAAGGAGGCCCGCCCCTCCGCGCTCCTCCCGCACCTGGCCACGGCCGGTTTTCCGGCGGCGCCGGTGGCGCACGAGGGCCGCCGGGTGGTCCTCGGCCAGCGGCGGATGCAGGTGGTCAGCGACATCCTGCTCGGCTGGACCACTGTCGAGGGGCGCCCGTTCCAGGTGCGCCAGTTCCGCAACCGCAAGGGCAGCGTCGACCCGGCCGCCCTCCCCGCCGACCAGCTCGACGACTACGGCCGGATGACCGGCGCCCTGCTGGCCCGCGCCCACTCCCACGGCGCCGACCCGCGGCTGATCGCCGGGTACTGCGGCAAGAACGAGGAGCTGGACGAGGCCGTCGCCACGTTCGCCGTCACCTACGCCGACCGCACCGAATCCGACCACGCCGACCTCCTCGCGGGCATCCGGGCGGGCCGGATCGCGGCGGAGACGGGGGTATGAGGCACCTTCGATAAGGCACGTGTGATGAGGCGCTTTCCCGGAACGCGGGACGGTTTCCGGGTCGCGGGCTCCGCGCCTGCCAGCAGCTCGGGCTCCGCGCTTTCCAGGGGCGCGGGAGATCGTGTGCCCGGTCCCGACGCGCCCGCACCGGTGGCACACCGGCACCTCTGCGGCGGCGCACCGCGGGGCGCCGGGAGGCCGGGCCACCGGAGCCTCACTCCCGCTCAGGCTCAGCGCGGCGCCGCGCGGCCGCTACGCTGAGCGGGTGACCACCCCCGAAGCCGGCCAGTCGTCCGAGGAGCCGCGTCCCGAGGAGCGGCTGGAGCAGGCCGTCCGGGCCGCCGAGCAGGCGCTGATCGAGTACGAGATCGCCGTGGAGACGTTCCGCGTCGAGGTCGAGAACTTCTCCCGCCTGCACGACCAGCGGCTCGGCCCGCTCTACGCCCGGATCGAGGAGCTGGACGCGCGGATCGCCGAGGCGCGGGCCGCCCGCACCGGCGACCCCGAGGACATCCGCCGTGCCGACGAGGCCCGCGCCCGGGTGCTGCCGCTCCCGGGCGTGGAGGAGCTGCTGCACGGCTGGATGGACGGCGACGGCCTGTTCCCGGAGGCCACCGCCATGCTCACCGGCCAGGCGGTACGGCCCCCGCAGCGGGTGCGGCCCGGCGAGCGGGCCCGCAAGCTCTACCGCGACCTCGCCCGCAAGGCCCACCCCGACCTGGCCCAGGAGGAGGACGAGCGCAAGCGGCGCGAGGAGTTCCTCAGCCGGGTCAACGACGCCTACGCCCGCGGCGACGAGACCCTTCTCACGGAGCTGGCCGCCGAGTGGGCCGCCGGACCGGTGCCGCCCGAGCGCCGCCCGAGCCCGGCCGAGGAGCTGTACGCCCGCCTCGAATGGCTCGACCAGCGCAAGGAGCTGATCACGCTGGTCGCCCGGGAGCTGGAGGAGGGTGCGATCGCCGGGCTGCTCCGGCTCGCCCCGGACGACCCCGACGGGCTGCTCGACGAGATCGCCGGGCGGCTGCACGCCGACATCGCCCAGCGGGAGGCGGAGCTGGCCGGGCTGCTGGGACAGGGCTGAGCCGGGCGTCGGGTAGCGTCGGAGCCATGAATTTCGGAGCTGGTGTGCCCACGGTCCAGGTCATGGATCTCAAGGACGGCGCGTTTCTGCTGGACGTCCGCGAGGACGACGAGTGGCGGGCGGGCCACGCCGAGGGAGCGCTGCACATTCCCCTCAGCGAGTTCGCGGCCCGCTACGGCGAGCTGGCCGAGGCCGCCCCGCAGGACGGCCGCGTCCACGTCATCTGCCGCTCGGGCGGCCGCTCGGCCCAGGTCACCATGTACCTGGTCCAGCAGGGCATCGACGCGGTGAACGTCGACGGCGGCATGCAGGACTGGCAGCAGGCCGGCCGCCCGGTCGTCACCGACGACGGCACCCCGGGCGTCGTCGCCTAGCCGCTCCTCGTACCCCGCCGCCGGGCCGGGCGCCGGTTCCAGGTGCCCGGCCCGGGCGTGGCGGCGGTGCACCGTGTCCGCCTCGCGCGGTACGAGGCACAGCGCGGAGAAGGCAACGGACGGCGGGTCAGCGGTCGAAGTCCAGCTCCACCTTCTCGGTCAGCGGATGCGACTGGCAGGCCAGCACATATCCGGCCTCCGTCTCCTCCGTCTCCAGCGCGAAGTTGCGGTCCATGCGCACCTCGCCCGCGACCAGGAAGGCCCGGCACGTCCCGCACACCCCGCCCTTGCAGGCGTAGGGCGCGTCGGGCCGGTTGCGCAGCACCGTCTCCAGCAGCGACTCGCCCTCCCGCACCGGCCAGGTGCCGCCGCGACCGTCCAGCCGCGCGGTGACGGTGCTGTGCGCGGGAGCCGCCGCCGTCGCCACCGAGGCCGAGCCCGCGTCCACGTGGAAGATCTCCTGGTGGATCCGGTCGCGCGCCACGCCCAGGTCGCGCAGCGCCTCCTCGGTGCCCCGCACCAGTCCGTACGGTCCGCACAGGAACCAGCCCGCCACCTCGTCCACCGGCAGCAGCGCGGGCAGCAGCCCCGTGAGCCGCTCCCGGTCGAGCCGGCCCGACGGCAGACCCGCCTGCTGTTCCTCCCGGGAGAGCACGGTCACCAGCTGAAGCCGCTCGGGATAGCGATCCTTCAGGTCGGCGACCTCCTCCAGGAACATCGTCGAGGCGGCCGTCCGGTCGCCGCGTATCAGGCAGAACCGGGCCGCCGGTTCGCGGGCCAGCAGCGTGGCGACGATGGACAGCACCGGGGTGATGCCGCTGCCGCCGACCACCGCCGCGTACAGCCCCGGGGCCGGCTCCAGCGTGAAGCGGCCCGCCGGGGTCATCACGTCCAGCTCGTCCCCGACGTTGATCTCCTTCAGCGCGTACGTCGAGAAGGCACCGTCCTCCACCAGCCGCACCCCCACCCGCAGGGCGGCCGGACCCTCGCCGGCCGGGTCGGGCGCGGGAGAGCAGATCGAATAGGTGCGCCGGACCTCCGTGCCGTCGACCCGGCGGCGCAGCGCGAGGTGCTGGCCGGGCGCGTGCCGGTACTGCTCGCGCAGCTCCGGCGGAACGGAGAGGGTGAGGGCGACGGAGTCGTCCGTGAGCCGGTCCACCGCGGCCACCGGGAGCGGGTGGAAGCGCGCCATCACAACTCCTTGAAGTGGTCGAACGGTTCACGGCAGGCCAGGCACCGGCGCAGCGCCTTGCACGCGGTCGAGGAGAACCGGCTCAGCAGCTCGGTGCCGGCCGATCCGCAGTGCGGGCAGCGGACCGGTTCCGTCCCGGCCTCCGGGCGCCGGCCGCCGTCGGCGTGCGCGGTGTCGGTGCGGGTCGGGCCCAGGGCGAGCGGCACCGGGCCGGCGGCTCGGCGCGTGCGGGGCGGGGCGATGCCGAACTCCCGCAGTTTCTCGCGCCCTTCGGGAGTGATGTCGTCGGTCGACCAGGCGGGAGCGAGCACCGTGCGGACGGTGACCTCGCGCATGCCGTGGGCGCGCAGCACGCGCTCTATGTCGACGCTCATCGCCTCGATGGCGGGGCAGCCGGTGTAGGTGGGGGTGAGATCGACCTCCACCGTGTCCGCGCCGTGGACGCGCACCGCGCGGAGCACGCCCAGTTCGCGCAGCGTGAGCACGGGCAGTTCGGGGTCGGGCACCGACCCGGCCAGCTCCAGCAGCTCCGCCTCCAGGGCGGTGGCGGTCACCATGACGCCCCCGGGTGGCTGCGGTGCAGGTGCTGCATCTCGGCCAGCATCCGGCCGAACGGCTCGGTGTGCAGGCCCTGCCGGCCGGCGCCCGCCGACCAGGCCCCGGTGCGCGGTCCCCCGGGCAGGGTGAGTGTGGCACGGGTCAGCACGTCCCCGACGGACTCCAGCCAGCGTTCCTCCAGCGCTGCCCAGTCGGCGGTCAGGCCCTCCACCGGCTGGAACATCTCCCCGGTGTACCGCCACAGCGCGGCGCAGGCGCGGGCCATCCGTTCGCGGCTGGTGTCCGTGCCGTCGCCGAGCCGCAGGGTCCACTGCTCGGCGTGGTCGCGGTGGTAGGCGACCTCCTTCACGGCCTTCGCGGCCAGCGGCGCGAACGGGCCGCCGCCCGCGGCCAGTTCGGCGTAGAGGAGATGTTGGTAGGTGGAGAAGTACAGCTGGCGGGCGATGGTGTGCGCGAAGTCGCCGTTCGGCTGCTCGACCAGCTGGAGGTTGCGGAAGGCGCGTTCCTCGCGCAGATACGCCAGTTCGTCCTCGTCGCCGGCCAGCGACAGCAGCACCCGGGCCTGGCCGAGCAGGTCCAGGGCGATGTTGGCGAGGGCGACCTCCTCCTCCAGGACGGGAGCGTGTCCGGCCCACTCCCCGAGGCGGTGGGAGAGCACCAGGGCGTCGTCGCCGAGGGCGAGCGCGGCGGTCACCGGGACGGTGGCGGGGCCGGTGGCGGTCACAGGTGCTTCACCCCTTCCGGGATCTCGTAGAAGGTCGGGTGCCGGTAGGGCTTGTCGGCGGCCGGCTCGAAGAAGGGGTCCTTCTCGTCCGGCGAGGAGGCGGTGATCGCGGTGGCCGGGACGACCCAGATGGACACGCCCTCGCCGCGCCGGGTGTACAGATCGCGGGCGTTGCGCAGGGCCAGCTCGGCGTCGGGCGCGTGCAGGCTGCCGGCGTGGGTGTGGGACAGGCCGCGCCGGGAGCGCACGAAGACCTCCCACAGGGGCCAGTCGGTGGTGCTCATGCTCGCGTCGCTCCCGTCCCACCGGTGTCGCCGGTGTGCTTGGCCGCGTAGGCCGCGGCGGCTTCCCGTACCCACGCGCCCTCGTCGTGGGCGCGCCTGCGCTGGGTGAGGCGCTGGTCGTTGCAGGGGCCGTTGCCCTTGAGGACCTCCCAGAACTCCGTCCAGTCGATCGGGCCGAAGTCGTAGTGCCCCCGCTCCTCGTTCCACCGCAGCTCCGGGTCGGGGAGGGTGAGGCCCAGGGATTCGGCCTGCGGGACGCAGATGTCCACGAAGCGCTGGCGCAGCTCGTCGTTGGAGTGGCGCTTGATCTTCCACTCCATCGACTGCGCGGAGTGCTGGGACTCGTCGTCGGGCGGGCCGAACATCATCAGCGACGGCCACCACCAGCGGTCCACGGCGTCCTGTGCCATGGCGTGCTGCTCCGGTGTGCCCTTGCCGAGGGCCAGCAGCAGTTCGTAGCCCTGGCGCTGGTGGAAGGACTCCTCCTTGCAGATCCGGACCATCGCGCGGGCGTACGGGCCGTAGGAGCAGCGGCACAGGGGCACCTGGTTGGTGATCGCGGCGCCGTCCACCAGCCAGCCGATCGCGCCGACGTCGGCCCAGGTCAGGGTCGGGTAGTTGAAGATCGAGGAGTACTTCTGGCGGCCGGCGTGCAGTTTGTCGAGCAGCTCGTCGCGGCCGGTGCCGAGCGTCTCCGCCGCGCCGTACAGGTACAGGCCGTGGCCCGCCTCGTCCTGGACCTTGGCCATCAGGATCGCCTTGCGGCGCAGGGAGGGCGCGCGGGTGATCCAGTTGGCCTCCGGCTGCATTCCGATGATCTCGGAGTGCGCGTGCTGGGCGATCTGCCGGACCAGGGTCGCGCGGTAGGCGTCGGGCATCCAGTCGCGCGGTTCGATGCGTTCGTCCGCGGCCACGGCCGCGTCGAACGCGCGCTGGTAGGCCGCCGTGCCGGCGGTGTCCGGCGCGCCGTCCGCCCCGGTGCGGTCCGTGCGCTGCGCGGCTGCTGTGGCCATGCGGTCCCCCTGACCTCGGCTGTGCGGTGAACACTGTCCGTCTGCACCGGCCCGACCGATCGTTCGGTCCGTGCGCATCCATGGTGTGCCGGGCCGCCACGGGGTGTCAACCGCTGTGGAAAACTCCCGCCCCCGCCTGTGGACAACTCGGGGGCGCGGGGCCGCGGGGCTGGTCGGGCCGGAGGGAAAGGGGAGGTGGGGAGCGGTCGGCTGCGGGATGTCGACCTGGCCCGGGGGCGCTGTCGGATGCCGGTGCCGCGTCACCGGTTGCCGGTCAAGGCGTCGTGGGCCGGGCGGCCCGCCTCGGGACACCGTCCGCGGCCCGGGCCGCGTGCTCGGTTCGTACCCGGGGCTGCGCCCGGCGCCCCCGGCTGAGTACCGTTCCGTGCGGGCGCCGAGACGTGGTGCTCGCGCAGCACGCGGCGCCGGTGACGAACCCGGCGCCGCCGGGCTGCCCCACCGGGCCGGATGCCGGATGCCGAGCGGAACGACCGGGCCGAACGAGAACGAGCCGAGACGGGGAACGGGACGGAATGGACGCGTACGACGAGGACTCGCGGGAACCGCAGGCTCCCGGCGGGCCGGCCGGGACGCGTCTCCCGGAACAGCCGCCACAGCAGGCAAGGCCGCCACAGCCGTCCCCGCCGTCCGGCGCCGGCCCTTGGCCCCGCATCGACCCCACCCCGCCCGGTCCCCGTACCGGCGCCCCCGGTCCCCGTACCGGAGTGGCCGCCCTCTCCCTTCCCTACCAGGTCGGTGCCGCGCTGGCGCTCGCGGTGGTCGGAGTGGCCGCCTGTGTGCACCTGCTGATGGTGTTCCTCAGCCTCGCGCCCTCCAACACCGTGACGAAGCAGCACGGCGAGGCGATAGAGGAATGGGTGTATCCCGAGTTCGAGCAGAACTGGAAGCTGTTCGCCCCCAATCCGCTCCAGCAGAACATCGCCGTACAGGTCCGCGCCGAGGTGCGGACGCGGGACGGCGGGCTGCGCACCACCGGCTGGACCGACCTGTCCGCCCAGGACGGCGCCGCCATCGACGGCAACCTGGTGCCGAGCCACACGCAGCAGAACGAACTGCGCCGCGCCTGGGACTTCTTCACCGCCACCCACGGCACCGACAACCGTGCCGTGGGCCTGCGCGGCTCGCTGTCCGAGCAGTACCTGCGCCGGCTCGTGGTGATGCGCCTGTACCGGAGCGATCCGACGAGCCGGGACGGCGTGATCCAGCGCGTACAGGTCCGTTCCAGCACCCTCAATGTGCAGCCGCCCGCCTGGAGTCGTGAACGCGTGCCCGACAAGCCCGTCTACCGCCTGCTGCCCTGGTGGTCCCTGACGTCCGACGAGGCCGCGGGAGGCGTGCGGTGAACCAGTTCTCACTGACGCTGTCGCGCGGTATCGCGCGGGTCACCGGCGCGGCCCTCGGCCCGTACCAGAGCGCCGTGATCCGGATCGGGTTCGCCGGGACCTGGCTGCTGTTCCTGCTGCGCGAGTTCCCCCACCGCCAGGAGCTGTACGGACCCTCCGGGCCCTGGGGCTGGAACCTCGCCAGACAGCTGACCGACGACAATCACGCCTTCACGGCGCTGCTGTGGTCCGACGGGCGGCTGTGGTTCGAGGTCTGCTACGCGCTGGCCCTCCTCGCCGCCGCCTCGCTGGCGCTCGGCTGGCGCACCCGCACCTCCTCCCTGCTGTTCATGGTCGGCGTGCTGTCGTTGCAGAACCGCAGCGTCTTCGTGGGCGACGGCGGCGACAACGTGCTGCACCTGATGTCGATCTACCTGGTGTTCACGCGCTGCGGACAGGTCTGGTCCCTCGACGCCCGCCGAGCGGCGCGCGAGGCGGCGGCACGCGCGCGCGGGGAGCGGGTGGCCGCCGACCGGGTGGGTCCGGTGCTGTGGGCGGTGCTCGGTCTGGCGCTCGGCGCGGCGACGCTGACCGGGCGGTTCGACAACGGCCGGGTGATCCCGGTGCTGCTGTGGACGGCCTGGGCGGGACTCGGCCTGTGGTGGGCCGCCGGGCGCCGGGCGGCCTCGCGGGAGCCACGGGTCCTGCTCGACGTCGTGGCCAACATCCTGCACAACGGCGCCCTGGTCGTGATCATGGCGGAGGCGTGCCTGATCTACGCCACGGCCGGCTGGTACAAGGTCCAGGGCTCGCGCTGGCAGGACGGGACCGCCGTCTACTACCCGCTCCACCTGGACTACTTCTCGCCCTGGCCGGCGCTGGCGGACCTGATGTCCTCCAGCGGCACGATCATGATGATCGTGGCCTACGGGACGGTCATGGTGCAGGTCGCCTTCCCGTTCAGCCTGTTCAACCGGCGGGTCAAGAACGTCCTGCTGGTGATGATGATGGCCGAGCACGCGGTGATCGCGGTCGTCCTCGGCCTGCCGTTCTTCTCGCTGGCGATGATCGCCGCCGACTCGGTCTTCCTGCCGACGTCCTTCCTGCGCCGGCTCGGCGACCTGGCGGCACGCGCGCGCGGGCGGCTCGCCCGCCGTGCGGTGCCGGCGCCGCGCTCCGCGGAGGAGGGCACCCCCGACCACGTAGGGTTCACCGCATGACCGACCCGCTGAGCCGCTGGCGCGCGCACGAGGAGGGTGCCGTCCTGCTCGACGGCTTCCATGCCCTCAAGCACGCGCTGCGCTTCGGCGCCGAGGTGCTCCTCGCCGTCACCACCGACCGGGAGGCCACGCTCGGTCTCGCCGAGGAACTGGCCGGGGACGTCCGCGGCACCCTGGACGCCCTGCTGACGGAGGTGTCCGGGCAGGCGTACGCCTCCCTCGTCCCGCGTCCGCATCCGACCGGTGTGGCCGCCCTGGCCGTACGGCCGTCCCGGGAGGCGAATCTGCGGGCGCTCGCCCGCACGCCCCGCACCGCTCCCGTCGTGGTCCTGGACAACCCGCGCAACCTCGGCAACGCCGGCGCCGTGATCCGGCTGGCCGCCGGGTTCGGGGCGACGGGGGTGGTCACCACGGGCACGCTCGACCCCTGGCACCCCACCGTGGTGCGCGGCGGCGCGGGTCTGCACTTCGCGACCGCCGTGGAGCGCCTGGACCTCGCCGGCCTCCCCGCCGGGCCGCTGTTCGCGCTGGACCCGGAGGGCGAGGACATCCGCGGCACCCGGCTGCCGGACGACGCCGTGCTGGCCTTCGGCTCGGAACGCACCGGCCTCTCGGCGGAGCTGCGCGCCCGCGCCGACCATCTGCTGCGCCTGCCGATGCGCCCCCAGGTCTCCAGCTACAACCTCGCCACCAGCGTGGCGATGACGCTGTACCACTGGAGCGCGACCGGGGGCGGGCCCGCCGCCTAGGCCTCCCGCCGCACCTCCACCATCCGGAAGCGGTTGGCCACGAAGGCGCTGTCGGTGAGGGCCGCGTTGGCCGCCGGGTTGCCGCCGGAACCGTGGAAGTCGGAGAAGGCGGCCGTCTGGTTGACGTACACCCCGCCGGTCAGGTTCAGGGAGAGCTGGGCCGCCTCTTCGAGGCATGCCTCCTCGACGGCCTGCTCGGTCGCGGCGTCCGTGGTGTACGCGCCGACCGTCATGGCGCCCTTCTCCCGGACGGTGCGGCGCAGCAGCTCCACGGCGTCCGCCGCCGAGTCGACCGCGACCGCGAAGGAGACCGGGCCGAAGCACTCGCTCATGTACGCGGCCTCGTCGTCCGGCTTGGCGCCGTCCAGCTTGACGACGACCGGGGTGCGGACCACCGCGTCCGGGAACTCCGGGTTGGTGATCTCGCGGGAGGCGAGGGCGACCTCCCCGAGACCGGCCGCGGCCTCCAGGCGGGCCTTGACGTCCGGGTTGACGATCGCGCCGAGCAGCGCGTTCGCGCGGGCGTCGTCGCCGAGCAGGCCGTCGACCGCGCGGGCGAGATCGGCGGTGACCTCGTCGAAGGTCTTGTGTCCCTGGTCGGTGGCGATGCCGTCGCGGGGGATGAGCAGGTTCTGCGGGGTGGTGCACATCTGGCCGCTGTACAGGGACAGCGAGAACGCCAGGTTGGACAGCATGCCCCGGTAGTCGTCCGTGGAGTGCACGATCACCGTGTTGACGCCGGCCTTCTCCGTGTAGACCTGCGCCTGGCGGGCGTTGGCCTCCAGCCAGTCCCCGAACGCCGTCGAGCCCGTGTAGTCGATGAGCTTGATCTCGGGGCGCAGCGCGAGGGTCTTGGCGATGCCCTCGCCGGGCCGTTCGGCGGCCAGCGCGACCAGGTTCGGGTCGAAGCCCGCGTCGGCGAGCACGTCCCGGGCGACGCGGACGGTCAGCGCGAGCGGCAGCACCGCGCGCGGGTGCGGCTTGACCAGGACCGCGTTGCCGGTGGCCAGGGAGGCGAACAGGCCCGGGTAGCCGTTCCAGGTCGGGAAGGTGTTGCAGCCGATGACCAGGCCGATGCCGCGCGGGACCGCGGTGAACCGCTTGGTGAGGACCAGCGGGTCGCGCTTGCCCTGCGGCTTGGTCCAGTCCGCCTGCTCCGGTGTGCGGATCTGCTCCGCGTACGCGTACGCCACCGCCTCCAGGCCGCGGTCCTGGGCGTGCGGGCCGCCCGCCTGGAACGCCATCATGAACGCCTGGCCGGAGGTGTGCATGACCGCGTGCGCGAACTGGTGCGTGCGGTCGCTGATCCGCTTGAGGATCTCCAGGCAGACCACGGCCCGCAGCTCCGGGCCCGCGTCCCGCCAGGCGCGCTGCCCATTTCGCATCGCGGGCAGCAGCACGTCGAGGTCCGCGTGCGGGTAGCTCACGCCCAGCTCGATGCCGTACGGGGAGACCTCCTCGCCGACCCAGTCGTCGATGCCCGGCTGGTCGGCGAGGTCCAGGCGGTTGCCCAGCAGGGCGTCGAAGGCGGCCTTGCCCGCCGCCGCGTCCAGGCTGCCGTCCTCGCCGTACGCCTTCGGGTGCTCGGGGTGCGGGGACCAGTACGCGCGCGTGCGGATCGCTTCCAGCGCCTGGTCGAGCGTGGGCCGGTGCTTCCGGAGCAGCTCGTGGGCGGTCGGTTCGGCGGCCATGCGGGACCAACTCCTCGTCTGGAGACCTCTTCGTCGAGACCGTGACCTGGGCAGGGGCTGCCCGTCAGAGCTAGAGTAACCGAACGATCGGTCGGGACAAGGGGGTCCGCCGCATCTGTGGAAAACGTCGTGCGGGAGGATCGCGCACATGACAGGACTCGACCTCAGCAGCCCCGTGGCCGTCGTCGGCACCGGCACCATGGGCCAGGGCATCGCCCAGGTCGCGCTGGTCGCCGGCCATCCCGTACGGCTGTACGACGCCGTGCCCGGGCGGGCCCGGGACGCGGCCGGAGCGATCGGCGCCCGGCTCGACCGGCTCGTGGACAAGGGCCGGCTCGCCGCCGGCGACCGGGACGCGGCCCGCGCCCGTCTCACGCCCGTGGACGGCCTCGCGGAGCTGGCCGACTGCGGCCTGGTCGTCGAGGCGGTCCTGGAGCGGCTGGACGTCAAGCAGCGGCTCTTCGGCGAGCTGGAGGACGTCGTCGCCGAGGACTGCCTGCTGGCCACCAACACCTCCTCGCTGTCGGTGACGGCGATCGGCGGCGCCCTGCGCCACCCGGGCCGCTTCGTCGGCCTGCACTTCTTCAACCCCGCGCCGCTGCTGCCGCTGGTGGAGGTGGTCTCCGGCTTCGCCACCGACTTCACGTCGGCCACGCGCGCGTACGAGACCGCCCGCGCCTGGGGCAAGACCCCGGTGGCCTGCGCCGACACTCCCGGTTTCATCGTCAACCGCATCGCCCGGCCCTTCTACGCCGAGGCGTTCGCCGTCTACGAGTCCCAGGCCGCCGACCCCGCGACCATCGACGCGGTCCTGCGCGAGTCGGGCGGCTTCAAGATGGGCGCGTTCGAGCTGACCGACCTGATCGGCCAGGACGTCAACGAGTCCGTCACCCACTCGGTGTGGCAGTCCTTCTTCCAGGACGTGCGCTTCACCCCCTCCCTGGCCCAGCGGCGCCTGGTGGAGTCCGGCCGGCTCGGCCGCAAGAGCGGACGCGGCTGGTACGACTACGCCGACGGCGCCGAGCGGCCCGAGCCGCACACCGCCGACAAGGAGCAGCCGCCCGCCTACGTCGTCGCCGAGGGCGGCCTGGGCCCGGCGGCCGAGCTGCTCACGCTGATCCGTGAGGCGGGCATCCAGGTCCGCGAGGAGGACGAGAACCAGGGCACCCGCCTGGTCCTGCCCGGCGGCGGTGACCTGGTGCTGGCCGACGGCCAGACCTCCGGCGAGTTCGGCGACGTCGTCTACTTCGACCTCGCGCTGGACTACCGGAAGGCCACCCGGATCGCCCTGTCCGCCTCCCCGGACACCTCGCCGCGCGCCCTCGCCGAGGCCACCGGGCTCTTCCAGGCGCTCGGCAAGGACGTCAGCGTCATCGGCGACGTCCCCGGCATGATCGTCGCGCGTACCGTCGCCCGGATCATCGACCTCGCCCACGACGCCGTCGCCAAGGGCGTGGCCACCGAGGAGGACATCGACACCGCGATGCGCCTGGGCGTCAACTACCCGCTCGGCCCCTTCGAGTGGGACCGCGGGCTCGGGCGCGACTTCGCCTTCGACCTCCTGGACGAGATGCACGAGCGCGACCCTTCCGGACGCTACGCGCCCTCCCTCGCGCTCTACCGGCACGCCTACGCCAACGACCGGCGGGAGAACACCTCATGACCACGGCCCGACGCGACACCTACACCCCCGAGACGCTGCTCTCCGTCGCCGTGCGGGTCTTCAACGAACGCGGCTACGACGGCACCTCCATGGAGCACCTGTCCAAGGCGGCCGGCATCTCCAAGTCGTCGATCTACCACCACGTCAGCGGCAAGGAGGAACTGCTGCGCCGGGCCGTCAGCCGCGCGCTGGACGGCCTGTTCGCGATCCTCGACGAGGAGCACGCGCGTACCGGGCGCGCCGCCGACCGGCTGGAGCACGTGGTGCGCCGCATGGTCGAGGTGCTCACCGCCGAACTGCCCCACGTCACGCTGCTGCTGCGCGTGCGCGGCAACACCGAGACCGAGCGGTGGGCGCTGGAGCGGCGCCGCGACTTCGACCACCGGGTGGCCGGGCTGATGAAGGCGGCGGCGGACGACGGCGACATACGCGGCGACGTGGAGGTGCGGCTGGCCACCCGGCTGGTCTTCGGAATGATCAACTCCATCGTGGAGTGGTACCGGCCGGACGTGCGCGGCGCCAGCGACCGGGACGTGGCCGACGCCGTCGTCCAGTTGGTCTTCTCGGGGCTGCGCCGGGGCTGACCTCAGCCGTCCGGCTCCAGGTCCTCCTCCTCGAACACCAGCAGCGTGCGGCTGCTGAGCACCTCGGGGATCGCCTGGAGCCGGGTCAGCACCAGCTCGCGCAGCGCCCGGTTGTCGGGCGTGTGCACCAGCAGCAGCACATCGAAGTCGCCGCCCACCAGGGCGATGTGGGAGGCGCCGGGCAGCTGCCGGAGCCGTTCGCGGACCGTGCGCCAGCTGTTCTGCACGATCTTCAGCGTGATGTAGGCGGACGTGCCGTGGCCGGCCCGCTCGTGGTCCACGCGGGCGCTGAAACCCCGGATCACGCCGTCCTCGACGAGCCGGTTGATCCGCGCGTAGGCGTTGGCGCGCGAGACGTGCACCCGCTCGGCGACGGACCGTATCGAGGCGCGGCCGTCGGCCTGGAGGATCCTCAGGATGTCCTGGTCGATGGCGTCCAGCGGGCGCGGCTGCGGCGGCGTGCCGCCCCCCTGCGGCCCGTCGGCCATTTGTTCAGGCGCCATGTCCCCCCGCTTCCTCGCCGTGGACGTCCTGCGTTCATTCCAGGCTGTGGAGAACCGTTTGTCCACAGCCTGAGGGTGCCTGTAGCCAAAATGTGCCGACGACCGAACAATCGGTAGGTGAGACGGGTCACAGCCGATCCGTCTCCGTAGCCGCTCCCACGAGGAGGTGCCGTCATGACGGTTCTGGAGCAGCGGGGCGCGTACCGGCCGTCGCCGCCGCCCGCCTGGCAGCCCCGTACGGACCCCGCGCCGCTGCTGCCCGACGCCGAGCCCTACCGCGTGCTCGGCACCGAGTCGGCCGCCGGGACCGACCCCGGCCTGCTGCTCCGGCTCTACGCCCAGCTGGTGCGCGGGCGCCGCTACAACACGCAGGCCACCGCCCTGACCAAGCAGGGCCGGCTCGCCGTCTACCCGTCCAGCACCGGCCAGGAGGCCTGCCAGATCGGTGCCGCCCTGGCCCTGGAGGAGCGCGACTGGCTCTTCCCGAGCTACCGCGACACGCTCGCCGTCATCGCCCGCGGCGTGGACCCGGTCGAGGCGCTCACGCTGCTGCGCGGCGACTGGCACAGCGGCTACGACCCCTGCGCCCACCGGGTGGCCCCCCTCAGCACCCCGCTGGCCACCCAGCTGCCGCACGCCGTCGGCCTCGCCCACGCCGCCCGCCTCAAGGGCGACGACGTGGTGGCGCTCGCCATGGTCGGCGACGGCGGCACCAGCGAGGGCGACTTCCACGAGGCGCTGAACTTCGCCGCCGTCTGGCAGGCCCCGGTCGTCTTCCTGGTCCAGAACAACGGCTTCGCCATCTCCGTCCCGCTCGCCAAGCAGACCGCCGCGCCCTCCCTGGCCCACAAGGCCGTCGGATACGGCATGCCGGGCCGGCTGGTGGACGGCAACGACGCAGCGGCCGTGCACCAGGTCCTCGGCGAGGCCGTACGGCACGCGCGCGCGGGCGGCGGCCCCACCCTGGTGGAAGCGGTGACGTACCGCCTCGACGCCCACACCAACGCCGACGACGCCACTCGCTACCGGGAGGACGCCGAGGTCGCGGCCTGGCGCGCGCACGACCCGGTCGAGCTGCTGGAACGCGAACTGACCGCGCGCGGCCTGCTGGACGAGGCCGGCATCGAGGCCGCCCGGAAGGACGCCGAGACCATGGCCGCCTCCCTGCGGGAACGCATGAACCGCGACCCCGAGCCGGACCCCATGGCCCTCTTCGACCACGTCTACGCCGAGAACACCGCCCAGCTGCGCGAGCAGCGCGCCCTGCTGCGGGCGGAGCTGGAGGCCGAGCGGGAGCCGTCCGGCGGACCCGGCGAGGAGCCCGGCGCGCGGGAAGGCGGCGCCCGATGACCACCGTCACCGTCAAGCCCGCCACCCTGGCCCAGGCGCTCACCCGCGCGATGCGCGACGCCATGGCCGACGACCCCGCCGTGCACGTCCTGGGCGAGGACGTCGGCACCCTCGGCGGCGTCTTCCGCGTCACCGACGGACTCGCCAAGGAGTTCGGCCAGGACCGCTGCACCGACACCCCGCTCGCCGAGGCCGGCATCCTCGGCACCGCCGTCGGCATGGCGATGTACGGCCTGCGCCCGGTCGTGGAGATGCAGTTCGACGCCTTCGCCTACCCGGCGTTCGAGCAACTGGTCAGCCACGTCTCCCGGATGCGCAACCGCACGCGCGGCCGGATGCCCCTGCCGATCACCGTCCGCATCCCCTACGGCGGCGGCATCGGCGGCGTCGAGCACCACAGCGACTCGTCCGAGGCGTACTACATGGCGACCCCGGGCCTGCACGTCGTCACCCCGGCCACCGTCGCCGACGCCTACGGACTGCTGCGCCGGTCCATCGCCTCCGACGACCCGGTGGTCTTCCTGGAGCCCAAGCGGCTCTACTGGTCGAAGGACGCCTGGAACCCCGAGCAGCCCACGGAGGTGGCGCCCCTCGGACGCGCGGTGGTGCGCCGCCCCGGCACCAGTGCCACGCTGATCACCTACGGCCCCTCGCTGCCGGTCTGCCTGGAGGCCGCCGAGGCCGCCCGGGCCGAGGGCTGGGACCTGGAGGTGGTCGACCTGCGCTCCCTGGTGCCGTTCGACGACGAGACGGTCTGCGCGGCCGTCCGGCGCACCGGCCGCGCGGTCGTCGTCCACGAGTCCACCGGGTTCGGCGGACCGGGCGGCGAGATCGCGGCCCGCATCACCGAGCGCTGCTTCCACCACCTGGAGGCACCCGTGCTGCGCGTGGCCGGCTTCGACATCCCCTATCCGCCGCCCATGCTGGAGCGGCACCATCTGCCCGGCGTCGACCGCATCCTGGACGCCGTGGCCCGGCTGCAGTGGGAGGCGGGGAGCTGATGGCCCAGGTGCTGGAGTTCAGGCTGCCCGACCTCGGCGAAGGGCTCACCGAGGCGGAGATCGTCCGCTGGCTGGTCCAGGTCGGCGACGTGGTCGCCGTCGACCAGCCGGTGGTCGAGGTGGAGACGGCCAAGGCGATGGTCGAGGTGCCCTGCCCCTACGGCGGCGTGGTCACCGCCCGCTTCGGCGAGGAGGGCACCGAACTGCCCGTCGGCGCCCCGCTGCTGACGGTCGCCGTCGGCGAACCGGAAGGCGCTCCGGAGGGCTCGGGCAACGTCCTGGTGGGCTACGGCACCCAGGCACCGGCGGCCCGCCGCCGCCGGGTCCGGACGGGCACGGTCACCGCCGACGGGCGGTCCCGGCGGCCGGGAACCGCCGAAGCCGTCCCCGACGCGCCCGCGGCCGCACCGGCGCCCTCGTCGGCAGCCGCTCCCGCACCCGTCGACGGGCCGGTCCCCGTGATCTCCCCGCTGGTGCGCAGGCTCGCCCGGGACAACGGCGTCGACCTGCGGCGGCTGACCGGCTCCGGCCCGGACGGCCTCATCCTGCGCGCCGACGTCGAGGACGCCCTGCGCACCCGGGACGGCCGCGCCGGCACGGACCTCGGCCGGACGGTGCCGGTTTCCGCGGGGACGGCCGGCGAACCGGCCGTACCGGTCACCGCGGCGGCTCCTCGTGCCGGGGACGGGGTGCGGATCCCGCTCAAGGGCGTCCGCGGCGCCGTCGCCGACAAGCTCGCCCGCAGCCGCCGGGAGATCCCGGACGCCACCTGCTGGGTCGACGCCGACGCGACCGAACTCCTGCGCGCCAGGACCGCGATGAACGCCGCCGGCGGCCCGAAGATCTCCCTGCTCGCGCTGCTCGCCCGGATCTGCACCGCCGCGCTGGCCCGCTTCCCCGAGCTGAACTCGTACGTCGACACCGAGGCCCGCGAGATCGTCCGGCTCGACCGCGTCCACCTCGGGTTCGCCGCGCAGACCGACCGCGGACTGGTCGTGCCGGTCGTCCGGGACGCCCACACGCGCGACGCCGAGTCCCTGACCGCCGAGTTCGCCCGGCTCACCGAGGCGGCCCGCACCGGAACGCTGACGCCCGGAGAACTCACCGGCGGCACCTTCACGCTGAACAACTACGGCGTCTTCGGCGTCGACGGCTCCACGCCGATCGTCAACCACCCCGAGGCGGCCATGCTCGGCGTCGGCCGCATCGTGCCCAAGCCGTGGGTGCACGAGGGCGAGCTGGCCGTCCGGCAGGTCGTGCAGCTCTCGCTCACCTTCGACCACCGGGTGTGCGACGGCGGCACGGCGGGCGGCTTCCTGCGGTACGTGGCGGACTGTGCGGAACAGCCGGCGGTGCTGCTGCGCACCCTGTGAGAGAGGAGCGTGCGCATCCTGTGACCCGCGGCCGGTCCGCGAGGAGGGGCCGACGGGACATACTCGTGGGGTGACCGACGCCGCACCCGCCGCTCCCGGGACACCCGCCCCGTACGACGCCGTCGTACTGGCCGGCGGGTCCGCCCGGCGGCTCGGCGGAGCCGACAAGCCCGGTGTCCGGGTCGGCGGCCGGGCCCTGCTGGACCGGGTGCTCGCGGCCTGCGCCGACGCCCGGACGACCGTCGTCGTGGCCGCGCCCCGGCCCACCGCACGCCCGGTGCGCTGGACCCGCGAGGACCCGCCCGGCGGCGGGCCGCTCGCCGCGCTGGCGGCCGGACTGCGGCACGCCGCCGCCGAGCACACCGCCGTCCTCTCCGCCGACCTGCCCTTCCTCCGGCCCGCCACGATCGGGCGGCTGCTGACGGCCCTTCGGGACACCGGCGCCGACGGCGCGCTCCTCACCGACGCCGACGGCCGCGACCAGCCGCTCGTGGCCGCCTACCGCACCGCCGCCCTGCGCCGCGAGCTGGCCGCCCTCCACGCCGCCCACGACGGCCTCACCGGGCTGCCCCTGCGCCGGCTGACCGGCGCCCTCCACCTCACCCGCGTCCCGGACCCCCTCGCGTCCTTCGACTGCGACACCTGGGACGACATCGCCGACGCCAGGGCACGGATCAGGGAGCATGGGCACGTGTTGGATGAATGGATCTCCGCAGTCAAGGACGAGCTGGGCATCGACCTGGACGTCGACACCGGCGTCCTGCTCGACCTGGCCCGGGACGCCGCCCACGGCGTGGCCCGCCCGGCCGCGCCGCTGACCACCTTCCTCGTCGGCTACGCCGCGGCCCGGGGCGCGGGCGGCCCCGAGGCCGTCGCCGAAGCCGCCCGCAGGGCCACCGCGCTGGCCCTGCGCTGGCAGGAGGAGAACGACGGGGACGGGAAGAGCGCAAGCGGCGGGGGCCCGAGCGCCCCGGACGCCGGATGACCGCCCCCGGCACCCGGGCCGGGACGCCCGCCGCCGACACCGACGACCTCGACGTCGAGGAGGCCCTGGCACTGGTGAGGGAACCCCGCGAGGAACCCGGAAACGACGGCCCGGGAAGCGGTCCGCCCGGTGGACCGGCCGCGCGCCGGGCCGACGGGCGGCCCGGCGCGCGGCACACGGCCACCGCCTGGCCCCACGCCCGCGAGATCGCCGCCCGCGCCGCCCGCACCGCGCGCGCCCACGGCCGGGACGACCCGGCGGCGGACGCCCCCGCACCCCGCCGCGCCCCCGTCTCCGTACCCCTCGGCGACGCCCTCGGGCTGGTCCTGGCCGCCCCCCTGGACGCCCTCACCGACCTGCCCTCCTTCGACACCTCCGCGATGGACGGCTGGGCGGTCGCCGGTCCCGGCCCCTGGCAGGTACGGGAGGAGGGCGTCCTCGCCGGGCACGCTCCGCCCGGGCCGCTCACCGACGGCGAGGCGGTCCGCATCGCCACCGGCGCCCGGATCCCCGCCGACACCACCGCCGTCCTGCGCACCGAGCACGGCCGGACCGACGCCCAGGGCCGGCTGCACCCCACCCGCGAGATGTTCCACGGCCAGGACATCCGCCCCCGGGGCCAGGAGTGCCGTACCGGCGACCAGTTGCTGCCCGTCGGCACCCTCGTCACCCCCGCCGTCCTGGGCCTCGCCGCGGCGGCCGGCTACGACACGGTCACCGCCGTCCCCCGCCCCCGCGCCGAACTCCTGATCCTCGGCGACGAACTGCTGACCGAGGGCCTGCCGCACGACGGGCTGATCAGGGACGCGCTCGGCCCCATGCTGCCGCCCTGGCTGCGCGCGCTCGGCGCCGACGTCATCGCCGTGCGCCGGATCGGCGACGACGCCCGGGCGCTGCGCAAGGCGGTCACCGGTTCCCGGGCCGACCTCGTCGTCACCACGGGCGGCACCGCCGCCGGACCCGTCGACCACGTCCACCCGGTCCTGGAACGCATCGGCGCCGAACTCCTCGTCGACGGCGTCAAGGTGCGCCCCGGCCACCCCATGCTGCTGGCCCGCACCAAGGACGGCCAGCACCTCGTCGGTCTGCCCGGCAACCCGCTCGCGGCCGTCTCCGGCCTGCTCACGCTCGCCGAGCCGCTGCTGCGGACCCTCGCCGCCCGTCCCGCCCCCGAGCCGTACGCCCTGCCCCTGAAGGAGGCGGTGCAGGGACACCCGTACGACACCCGGCTCATCCCGGTGGTGCTGCGCGGGGACCATGCCGTGCCGCTGCGCTACAACGGTCCCGCGATGCTCCGCGGCATCGCCGCCGCCGACGCGCTGGCCGTCGTACCGCCGGGCGGGGCCCGGCAGGGCGAGGAGGCGGAACTGCTGGACCTGCCATGGGCGACCGCCGGAATCGGGGTGTGTTTCACGTGAAACTTCCGGGCCACGACGCCATCGCCCGCCAGGCGGGCGAGCACCTGGTGACCCATCGGGTGAAGCTCCCGAGAAAAGTGATGGAGCGCCCGGTCCGCCAGGTCGTCAAGCGGCTGGTCATGGCCCTGGCGGTGCTGGTGGCCACCGCGCTGATCGTCTACTTCGACCGCGACGGCTACCACGACAACGCCGACGGCTCCGTCGGCCTCCTCGACGCGTTCTACTACGCGACCGTGACCCTCTCCACCACGGGCTACGGCGACATCACCCCGGTCGGCGACGGGGCCCGGCTCGCCAACATCTTCCTCATCACGCCCCTGCGCGTGCTGTTCCTGATCATCCTGGTCGGCACCACGCTGGAGGTCCTCACCGAACGCACCCGTGAGGAATGGCGCCTGAACCGCTGGAGGTCCACCTTGCGCGATCACACCGTCGTCATCGGCTTCGGCACGAAGGGCCGGTCGGCCATCCAGACCGTCTGCGCGACCGGGCTGAAGAGGGAGCAGGTGGTCGTGGTCGACCCCAGCTCCAAGGCGATCGACGCGGCGAACGCCGAGGGCTACGCCGGAGTGATAGGCGACGCCACCCGCAGCGACGTGCTCAAGCGGGCCGAGGTGCACAAGGCCCGGCAGATCATCGTCGCCCCGCAGCGCGACGACACCGCGGTCCTCGTCACCCTGACCGCCCGCCAGCTCAACCGCGGCGCCAAGATCGTGGCCGCCGTCCGCGAGGAGGAGAACGCCCCGCTGCTGCGGCAGTCCGGCGCCGACGCCGTCATCACCAGCTCCGGCGCGGCCGGCCGGCTGCTCGGCCTGTCGGTGCTGAGCCCGGCCGCAGGCATGGTGATGGAGGACCTCATCCAGCAGGGCAGCGGGCTGGACATCGTGGAGCGGCCGGTGGTGCGCGCCGAGGTGGGCAAGAAGCCGCGCGAGACGGACGACCTGGTACTGAGCGTCGTCCGCGGGCACCGGGTGCTCGGCTACGACGATCCGTCCCTCGGCACCCTCCAGCTGACGGACCGGCTCATCACCATCGTCCGGGCCACCCCGGGCAGCCAGGTCACCCCGGACACCCGCCCCCTGCCGCACGGCTGACGGGACCGGTGGGGAGTAGCGTCACCCGCATGCATGCGATCACGATTCCCCAACCCGGTGGTCCCGAGGCGCTGGTGTGGACGGAGGTCCCCGATCCGGTGCCCGGCGAGGGCGAGGTGCTGGTCGAGGTGGCGGCCAGCGCCGTCAACCGCGCCGACATCCTCCAGCGCCAGGGCGCCTACTCCCCTCCGCCCGGCGCCTCCCCCTACCCCGGCCTGGAGTGCTCCGGCAGGATCGCCGCGCTCGGCCCCGGCGTCTCCGGCTGGGCCGTCGGCGACGAGGTGTGCGCGCTCCTCGCGGGCGGCGGCTACGCCGAGAAGGTCGCCGTACCGGCCGGACAGCTGCTTCCGGTGCCCGAGGGCCTCTCCCCGCGGCAGGCGGCGGCGCTGCCCGAGGTGGTCTGCACGGTCTGGTCCAACGTGTTCATGGTCGCCCATCTGCGTCCGGGCGAGACGCTGCTGGTGCACGGCGGCTCCAGCGGCATCGGCACCATGGCGATCCAGCTCGCCAAGGCCGTCGGCGCCAGGGTCGCGGTGACCGCCGGCACGCGGGAGAAGCTGGACCGCTGCGCCGAGCTGGGCGCGGACGTGCTCGTCAACTACCGCGAGCAGGACTTCGTCGCCGAGATCAAGCAGGCCACCGACGGCGCGGGCGCCGACGTCATCCTGGACAACATGGGGGCCAAGTACCTGGACCGCAACGTCCAGGCCCTCGCCGTCAACGGACGCCTGGCCATCATCGGCATGCAGGGCGGGGTGAAGGGCGAGCTGAACATCGGCGCGCTGCTGGGCAAGCGGGGCGCCATCAGCGCGACCTCGCTGCGCGGCCGTCCGCTGGACGAGAAGGCGGCCATCGTCGCCGCCGTGCGCGAGCACGTGTGGCCGCTGCTCGCCGACGGGCACGTCCGGCCGGTCGTGGACCGGGAGGTGCCGATGCCGGAGGCGGCCGAGGCGCACCGGCTGGTGGAGGAGAGCGGCCACATCGGCAAGGTGCTGCTGGTCGCGCCGTAGCGGCCCGCCGCGCCGGCGCGGCGCGCTCAGCTCCTGCGCAGTCTCAGTCCCAGCAGGGCCAGGCCGAGCCCCAGCCCTATCAGCACCAGGCCGCTGCCCAGCGGCAGGATCCGCAGGACCGGCTCCGTGGCGGTCTCGCTCCGCGGGGCCGCCTGCCGGGCGCCGGTCCGCGGCGCGGGCGTGGCGGAGCCGATACCGGCCTCCTCGGGCGGCTCCCCGGAGGCCGCGGGCACATCCGTGGTCTCCGGCTCCGCGGGCTGGACGGCCGGGGTGGCGGCGGAGCCGTCCTCGTCCTCCGCCTCGGCCACCGGCCCTTCCGGCCGGCCCGGGCGCATCCGCCCCTCCCCGGCCCTGCTGCCCGCCCGGGTGGGCTCGGTCCAGGCGAGGGAGCGATAGGGATGGACCGAGGCCGACGCGGAGTCGGACGGCAGCGGGACGGGAGCGGCCGAGCCGTCCTGCGCGAGACCGGCGGACGGGGAAGGCCCCCGGCCCGGCCGGTCGCGGTCCGGATGGTCGCGGTCCGGATGGTCGCGGTCCGAGTGGTTCCGTTCCGGATGGTCCCGCCCGGGATGCTCCTCTTCCGGTGCGCCGCGCTCCGCGTCCGGACGTCCGGCGTGCGGACGGGCCGCCGCGGCGGACCGGGTCGCGGCCGAGTGGTCCGGGGCAGGGTGCCCCGGCAGCGACCGGCCCGGCGGCGCCTCCCGCGCGGTTTCCGGCCGGCTCTCGCCGTGGCGCGCGGACGCGGCGGCGGGGCCCGGCTCGGCGGTGTGCGCGGGCGGGCTGCCGTACACGACGGCGATGCCGTACCACGGCAGCGCCGCCGCCGTGAGCACGGCCGGCAGCCGCAGACAGCGGAGCGTGAGTCGCAGGCGTGGAGTCACGTCGGTGACCTCCCGGAGCCCAGGTGTCGTGACCGATGGATAACCGACGGAACCAGCCTCACATCCGATCCCGGAGAGGGCATGCCGGATTGGGCCGATGGGTCGAAACGGCCGAACGGCGCCACACGGGGGCGCCACGGTGCCGGGGCGGGGGCGTGGGAGAGAATGGCTGCATGGAGATGCCGAGGAACGAACGGTCGCCGGAGAATCCCCAGATCCTCGTCGTGGGTCAGGACGGGATGGCACTCGGCGGCGGGGACGAGGACTCCCGCGAGACCCCGGTGACGGAGCAGGTGGAACAGCCGGCCAAGGTCATGCGGATCGGCAGCATGATCAAGCAGCTGCTGGAGGAGGTGCGGGCGGCTCCTCTCGACGAGGCCAGCCGGGTGCGGCTGAAGGAGATCCACGCCAGCTCCGTGAAGGAGCTGGAGGACGGCCTGGCCCCCGAGCTGGTCGAGGAACTGGAG